>NZ_JBFUAE010000014.1:0-184374 GCF_056406435.1 Pseudomonas sp. P1_C12
GTTACGACACCAGTTACGACACCATCAACACCAGCGCCCAGGATCCGCGCGCGGCGTTCCCCTGCGCCCCGGGCGAAACCCTGTATGTCAACGATGCCACGCCGGGCCTCAAGACCTGTAACAACGGCAGCATCAAGATCCGTGGCGACTGGCGCGAAACCATGAGCACCCACTGGTTCCACGACCACATGCTCGATTTCACTGCGCAGAACGTCTACAAGGGCAACGCGGTGATGATGAATTACTACAGCGCCATGGATCGCGGTAACGAAGCCCTCGAAGACGGCGTCAACCTGCGCCTGCCCAGCGGTTCGGCGCTGCCCTGGGGCAACCGCGACTATGACGTCAACCTGATGCTGGCCGACAAGGCCTGGGACGCCAGCGGCCAGCTGTGGTTCAACCCGTTCAACACCGATGGCTTTCTCGGCGATCAACTGCTGGTCAACTGGCAGTACCAACCGCGCCTGAACGTGCGGGCGCGCAGCTATCGCTTCCGCATCCTCAACGGCTCGGTGTCGCGTTTCTTCAGGATCGCGCTGGTGCGTGAAATCGTTGGCACCGGCGGCGAATTCCCCGGCCCGGCAGGTTCCGGCCTGTCCTATACCCGCGTGCCGTTCCACATGATTGCCAACGACGGCAACCTCATGGAACACGCCGTGCCGTTCGACGGCAGCATGGACCTGGACGGTGACGGCGACCTGCAGGACCACAACGCCATCCTGCCCACCATAGGCATCGCCGAACGTTACGACATCATCGTCAACTTTGCGAAAAACGGGATCAACACCGGTGACAAGCTGTACTTCGTCAACCTGATGGAGCACCAGACCGGCAAGGGTCCGGAGATTACACCGCTGAGCCTGGCCGATGTGCTGTCCGGGAAGTACAAAGCGGTGCTCAAGTCGGGCAGCAAAGGACTGGAATGGGACAACGGCGACCCGGTGGTGGGCAAGTTCCTGCAGCTGGTGGTCAAGCCTTATGCCGGCCAGGACGTGAGCATGAACCCCGCCGACTACGAACCCGCCAAACCGGGTAAAGCGGCCGGCAAGGTCATGATCCCGCTGACTCTCAACCGCGACGATCCGGTGGTGCAGGCCACGCTCAAGGCAGCGCGGCATCGTGAGTTCATCTTCGGTCGCTCCGACGGCACCGACGCAGCCCCCTGGACCATCAAGACCGACGGCGGTTTCGGCTACACAATGGACCCACGCCGGATCAGCGCCGCTCCGCAACTGGCCAACGGCCCGACCGATGCCGGGTTCTCCGGCGACGGCACCCTGGAAGTGTGGAAAATCAAGAACGGCGGCAACGGCTGGAGCCACCCGGTGCACGTGCACTTCGAAGAGGGGATCGTCCTCCACCGTGATGGCAAGGAGCCACCAGAATGGGAAAAATGGGCCCGCAAGGACGTCTATCGTATCGGCGAGGGCATCGACAGCTCGCAGGAAGTGGAAATGGCGATCCACTTCCGTGAATTTGCCGGGACCTACATGGAGCACTGCCACAACACCCAGCACGAGGACAACGCCATGCTGCTGCGCTGGGATATCGAGCACCCCGGCCAGTTCCAGTTGATGCCAACGCCCCTCCCAGGTTGGGACGGCGTCACCTATGTCAACTCCGCTGCGCTGCCGACCTTCCGCACTGGCGATACCCGTGTCAACGATGGCGATAACAAAAACCCGATCGCCAACCCCGACAGCGCCGTCAGCGACAACGGCCAACCACTGACCATCAACGTCCTGGCCAACGACAGCGACCCTGACGGTAACGTGCCACTTAAAGTGGTGGGCCTGGCGCAACCGGATTCCGGCAAGGGCACGGTCACCACCGATGGTCTGCGCGTGACCTACACACCACCGACCACGGTCGCCGCGCCGTTCACCGCGACCTTTACCTATATGGCCGCAGATACCAAGGGCGCGGAGTCGGCACCGGCGACGGTGTCCGTGGCGGTCTCGGCAGCGGTCAACGAGAGCCTGATCGTCACCAGCGCTACCGTCACCGCCCGCAGCAACAGCCGCTGGTATTGGGTCCTGTCCGGCACCACCTCGCGTGGCACGGGCAATACCATCACGGCGACTGCCACGGTCGCAACCGGTACGGCGAACCTTGGCACCGCCACCCTGACGCCTACGGCGACAGGCGCGCGCTGGAATATAGCGGTGACGACCGTCGGCAGTGGCCCGTCGGCTAGCCCGACGGCGACTATCAAATCAGCCTTCGGCAAAACCGTGACGGTGCCAATAGTGGCGAACTAGAGCGGATTGATCAGCGCCCGGTCCATGCAATGTGGATCGGGCGCTTTTTTTGTCCGGCGTACTCGCTCCCACCATTGAATCGGCGTCGTACACAGATTTGGCATTCACCAAGGATCAAATGTGGGAGCGAGCCTGCTCGCGATGGCGGAGTGTCAGGCGACATCTCTTCGACAGTTCTGCCGTCTTCGCGAGCAGGCTCGCGCCCACAGGAGGAATGTCGTCGACCGGAAGTTAACGTTCAGCCCGAGTCACCGCTGCGGCGCCACCATCCGAAAGCGGATATTGATCTCGTTGGACACCACACTGTCCGCCCACTCGCCATCGCCGATCTTGAAGTCGTCACGCTTGAGCACCAGTTGGCCCTCGAAGATGCCGATGGCGCTCTCCGATTTCAGCAGCACCGGTACACTCACTTCCCGAGTGAGCCCCCGCAGGGACAGTTTGCCGGTGATGGTGTAGCGGTTATTGCCCAGGGCCTTGATGGATGTCGACTCGAACGTCGCCACCGGATAAGTCGCGGTGTCAAACCACGCCGTTTTTTGCAGCTCGGTGTTGGCGTCGCTGCTGCCGGCGTCGATGCTCTTCAGGTAGATGGTCAGCGCGGCATGGGCGGCGCCAGGGTTATCGGTGTCGAAGTCGAGATTGGCCTCGAACTTGCCGAAAGTGCCGTAGCTTCGCGAACCCATCTGCTGATAGGTGAAACTCAAGGTGCTGGCCTTGGCGTTCACTTTCTTGTATTCCACGGCTTCAGCGAACGGCACCAGGCTGAACGGCACCAGGCCGAACACCAACGTGCCGGCCAGAGCGACACAACGCGCGGATCGAAGGTTCATGACACTCTCCGGGAGGGCTCCCGTGTTGAGTTGGCGTGCCGCACACGAGGGGTGGCATCAGTTGACTAAAGCAAACAACCGGCCTTTATTCCACCTCACGCGGCGATTTGCGACCACCTGCAGATGGCCGCCAGCGCTACCCGCACTCCCCGCGTTGCCACGCCCGCTGCAACAGCTCGATCACCTCGGCATCCGAGGTCTGGGTAAAATCCATGTACCAATGCCCAATCGAAGTGAACCACTCGGGCAGCAGCGGGCAGACCAGTTCATCCACCTCGCCGCGCAGCGCCTGCACCGTCTCGATCGGTGCCACCGGCACCGCCACCACGATGCGCGAAGGCGCCTGCACCCGCAGCGCCTGGATCGCCGCCCTCATTGAAGCGCCGGTGGCCAGGCCGTCGTCGATCAGGATCACCACCTGATCCTTGAGCTGCACCGGCGGCCGCGTGCCGCGGTAGACCTTCTCGCGGCGCAGCAGTTCGCCGGTTTCACGTTCGACCACGGCGTCGAACGCAGCGCGATCAATCGGGTGCACCCGCAGTGCCTCTTCATTACGAATCTGGATACCGCCGCTGGCAATTGCGCCCATGGCGTACTCCGGGTGGGACGGCACGCCGAGCTTGCGCACCAGCATCAGGTCCAGGCGAACCTTCAGCGCCGTGGCCACCTCATAAGCCACCGGCACGCCGCCACGGGGCAAGGCCAGAACGATCACATCGGGGCGGTTAGCGTAAGGCTGCAGCGGCTCTACCAAACGCCGCCCGGCCGCTGGCCGGTCTTGCAGGATGGAATGGGACAAGGGGTTCATATGAAAACCTCCCCAGGCAGGCATGCCTGTCGTGCACAAGTACTACGAACACCGCTACCCCTGTGGGAGCGGCGATGCGGCGATCCGACTTGCCCGCGAAGACGTCAGTACAGTCAACCTCTACATCAACTGAACCACCACAATCGCGAACAGGCAATCAAAAAAACCACTAAACCAACCGCTCAATCTTCTGATGCTGCCACACCAGTTTGTAATACAGCGTCTGCAACACCAGCATCCCCAGATACGCCACCGGAAACGCCATCCACACCCCCTGCAACCCGAACTTCGCATCCAGCAGATACGCCGCCGGCAACTGAATCCCCACCACGCAGACAATGGAAATCGCCACCGGCACCATCACCGTGCCACTGGCGCGCATGATGCCGCCGATGATCGCCTGGAAACCAAACACCAACAGGCTCCAGAGCATGATGTGCAACAGGTGCTGGGCCATGGTTCGCGTCGCCTCTTCGGTGAGGAACGACGCCAGCAACCAGTGCGACAGCAAATACCCGAGCACCACCAGACCACCGGTCAGGCACACATTGATCATCAGCCCGGTCTTCAAAATCGGCCCCATGCGCTCGATGCGCCCGGCCCCGATCGCCTGCGCCCCGAGGATCGACGCGGTAATCGCAATCGACAGCGCCGGGAACTGCACGTAATTGACGATCTGCGTCACCGCACCATACGCCGCCGTCGCCTGGGAACCGTGCTGGTTCACCAGCGCCAGAATCACCAGCTCCGACAGCGACAACACCACCATCTGCAAGCCGGTGGGCAAACCGATGCGCAGCACCTTGCCGAGAATCGCCATGTCCAGCTTCATCGCGGCAAAGAACTCCCGGTCCGGCGCAAGTGGATGGCCCTTGCCAATCAAGCGCCACGCCAGCAACCCCATCGCCACCAGGTTACCCACCAACCCGGCAAACGCCGCACTCTGAATCCCCATCGGCGCAAAACCCAACCACCCGCGAATCAACGCCGGCGTCAGCGCCAGCCCGACAATGGTCGACACCACCAGCGCCAACAACGGCGACAACGTATCACTCACCCCACGCAGCAACTGCGTGAACAACACAAACACCAACAGCGACGGCATGATCCACAACATCACATGGGCATACGCCACCGCATCGTCCAGCACATCCGCCGGCGTCCCCAACCCCACCAACGCCGACCGCGCAAACACACTCCCCACCAACGCCGCCACCAACCCGATCAACAGCCCCAACAACACCGTCGCCCCGGCAATCGCCTTCACCAGATGCGTCTCCCGCGCACCCCATGCCTGCCCGATCAACACACCCGCGCCAGCGCCGAGGCCGATGACCAGGGCGATGAAGAAAAACACGATGGGGAACATCCCCGACACCGCCGCCAGCGCCTGGGTGCCGAGCATCTGGCCGATGTAGATGCTGTTGACCGTGCCGGACATGGATTGCAGGAAGTTCGACAGGACCATTGGGGCGAGGAACAAGAGGTAGGTTTTCCAGAGGGGGCGTTGGGGGTTTGGGGTTTGCATGGGCGAAGATCCATCTCGACGGCAGGAGCGATGATTGAGGATAGCGTGGGTGGCTGAATCCAAGGGGCGGTGAACATCTCAGGTCTGTGTTTATATTTCCAGCGACGTGAGGTGAAAGGTCTGAGGTTTCATCGTCGCGGATCTTACGTCAGCCTCGGAATTCCTCACCTTGCCCATGACCTTGATGAAGCTTATAGTCCGCCCCGTCGCCCAAATGGCGACCAGGTTTGGCGACCTGTTCGATCGGATGCAAAAGCACTGTGCTTTTTTGCAGATGCTGTTGCACCTTCGCAAAGCTGTCTTTATGGCAGCTGTGCGCGGGAGACCTTCGGGTCTGCCGGTTTTCCGATCCCGGTTCGCCAACCTGCGTACAGCTGTCACCCATTCGTTTGGCGACGAGTGAGGGACAGTCAACCTTTGCACTGATCGGAGTTTCATCTATGGAAAGATACATGCCTCTTACCGGAATCGACATGAAACCGGCTTCCCTGCTAATCGACACCCAAGCCCCACTCGACGTCCTACAAGCCATGGCCGACTACCGAATTCGGACAGTCACGCAGGTGCTGGAAAACATCGCCTACCGATCCGAACTCGGTTGCGACACGGTGGTGCTGGAGGACTTCTGCAAACTGCTGGTCATTCCGTTACGCGATGGTTGTGATTTGATGGATGTGATTGGCCGGCGGTTGCGGGCGCAGGTTGCGGAGTAAAGATAAACGGGTGCTCTCGCGCCCGTTTTGTTGCTACTCCAGAAAAAGTTGCCCCTCTTCTTGATTCGAGGCTGCGAAAACCAATCAGGTGAGTTTCTCAATATGCCCGCAACAAAGAGAAGAGCCGCTGCAGCAGCGGCTCAACCCGGGAAACCTTCGATGATTTAAACGACCGGACAAGGGAACCGGACGACCACGAAATGATGGCGACTGTCACCGTTCTCTGGCACCTGCGTTCAGGCACTTGGTGCTGTCAGTCAAAGGTATATTTGCCTTCTAGCATGAATGCCGGCTCTCTCCAGTTGGGCCCTCTCACAACTCCGCCCCCACTATATTTGATAAAACCGGCATCACACATTTTATGGACAAGGTTCAATAACCCTATGTTGTTCTCCACATGCGCCCAGTTAGCCAGATTATAAAGGCCATCAAGCCGAGGAAAGGAGATGCCTAATTCATTTTTGGTAAGAAATAGAATTACCTCTTCAGGTTTTTCGTTAAGTACGATGGTTGCAATGACGCTCATTATTTTACCCCTCCAAGTTCCTTGTACTCTCGTTCACTTTGTTTTCGATCCGCTTCTATAGCATCAGGCGTATAGAGCAGTTCAAAAGCATCTTTGACTTTGTAGTCCTCCAGCGTCGCGGCGTGAGTATTGTTCCAAATAACACCGTCATCCGAGTTTACACCGTCAGCTACACCTAATGCTCTGAAACGTTCGAGCTCTCTGATTTCATGAGTATAGAAGCGTTTGTCCACATCTGTGATGACCAATTCACCCAGCAGAATTTTTTTCAAGCGATCAATCATGATGGCATTGGCATCCGAAGACCTGAAACGTCCCGTATGTAATTTGACCAGGTCAATACCCGTTTGGGTCACGGCAGCACTTGTCCATTCGAGATCGAGTATTGGGCCTCCAGCTTTTGCGAGATTGTAAAATCGACCGCTGTATTTTCCCCTCGTGGTTGCTCCTTCATAAGGACTATTAAAAACAACGTAGATTGGCGGTAGACCGCTTTCAATCGGAAAGCAGTAAATGCAATCCCTGAAATCAGGCAATTCGACCGCGGGTAAGGTTTCAGGCTGCACAAGCAATGGCGACAGCGTAACTCCAGTGTAAGTCGGTACTTGCGCAGGTCGGGCGGGCGAAGTTGTCGATCCGTTTCCCAAGTGCATAATGGGAAAACTGAGGATAATGGGCGGTGTATCGTTTGACGTGAAACTGTAGCTGCTGGCCGTTGGATCGAATGCCAATGCTCGCACTGGCACTTTTGCCGAGACACTCCCTCCAGCTGGGGTTGCAACGAGTGTGTATTGGTTAAGGTCGCCAAAAATCCTATAAGGAAGGTCAATGGTTCCTTCGGTAGCGGCGATTTCATTCAGGTTTGACGGCGGCTTTGGCAAAAAATTGCTACCGGGAAGTGTGAGAACGGTTTGAGGAAAGCGTTCGCCGTTAGCAAGAGCAGGTGAATAGAACAAGGCCCCGATCCCAACAGCAGCGGCCCGACTGATAAGTGCCTCCCCCAACCCTGCCAACAACTTAATGCCTTCATGGATCACTGCCCCGAAGGTCCAACCTTCGGCGACATGGATGGCAATGGCACCCGCCACAGTGCCCGCCTCTATGCCATTACCAATGTGTAACCTGTAGGTGTAAGCGACTTCGCCCCTTGCCAAGGCGCTATGGATTGCCGCGTCTGCAGTTGTGGAAGCGTCCTCCAGAATGGAGATGGCTTCGACAAGGATTCGTTTAACGTAGGCGGCAGTTAGCGATAATAGATATTCTTCATAAAAGCTTTGTCGCACTGCCATATCGTCTTCTGCATCCGCATTCGATGCAAATACCGCGGCACTCATTTTTTCTGTCTAGCGACAATGCGTCTAAACCATTATATAGTAGTGCATCGAGCCAACATCTATGGATTCTGGCTCTTTGCAGAAGTTCTACAATGATCGCTTTCTTTTTTAAGGCAGCTTCCAACGCATTGAACCCCTGCCCGTCAATGGCTGCGACTATGCGTCTTTCTAGATAATCTCGAACATTCGGTGTAGCACCAGAAAAAACACTCGTTATCTGATCGTGCACCGAAAGTCCTATCGCCTCCAACTTTTGGTATGCGTTACTGGGGTTTTTGGTACTCTCAATACTATGGGGCGTAGTAACTGCCGGGACAGTCCCATCCCAAAACAAAACACTATCGAAGCTTGAAGGAAAAACTTGGGCTTCTGTAGCTTGAACCTGTCGAGACTCAGGCGTTATTAAAGGTGAATAATGTGTAATTGGTTCTTGCATATAGCGCTCCATGCACAATATCAATTCCATAAAATAGACAGAGCAAAAGTTATGCCGCAACAACGTAGCATTTTCAATACTTCAATATTTACTGTATACGTCGCGCACGAAAGATGATGGGCGGCAGTTGCGGGCGCAGGTGGGAGAGTGACTACATTTGGGCGCCGAGGGCGCCTGTATTCTTCTTTTGGTCTAGTCCTGAAACAGATTTACACCTGTTTCACCCAAACGCCCCAACCATCGGCGCAAGGGTAAAAGACTAGACCAGTCGGACTACCAGGGCGGCGACAACAAAGATTGCCAGTGCCAGGGCGGCACCGATGCCGAACGGCACCACAGTAGAGCGGATCGCGTTCGGGGCGGGACTACGCATCTCCTCGACAAAAGCTGCAACGTCGCGGTGCAGTTGTTCAATGCTGGCTTGATTCGTAGGTTGTGTGGACATGCTGCTACTTCCTGTGTGGGTCACGAGTCGTATCTGTTGTGGCGGGTACGAATGCTCAAAACTTCGCCCAGAGGCTGACAGCAGCGACGATAGCGGTCACCATACCAGCCCCTACCGCGATCGGGTACCAGAAGGTCTCTTGCCTGAGCTTGCGTTCTTCTGCCGTGAGTTTTCGGGTTTCGGCCATGGACCTTCGGATTTCGAGTTGCAGCTTATCGAGTTCCAGATTGTCGCGGTCGTTTTGTAGCATGGCTCATCCCTTCGCGCTTTGCTGTTCAAAAGGTTCTCCCCGAACAGCCGGTGATCCCCCCTTTCTACGCCGTCAATATTTCCCGTTTTTCATCTTTGGAATAGCGGGATACTCCTGCCGAAGTTGTAGGCAAAATCCGAGGATTGCGTAAGGGGGTCTATCAATGGGGCTGAAAACAAAAGCCGATCGCTCACAACACACGCCCCAAGAGCCAATCGACCCAACCCACAGTCAATTAGCTAAACTTCATCAGTAAACCACTTCGCGAATCCCTGAAAATTCAGGAGGCGAACCATGAGCAAACAACCTCAACCCCAAAGCCGCTCCAACCCCCAACCCAGATCCCGTCCGCTGGTGCCGAACCTGCCGAGCAAAACCACCG
Organism: Pseudomonas sp. P1_C12; assembly: GCF_056406435.1. NCBI lineage: Bacteria > Pseudomonadati > Pseudomonadota > Gammaproteobacteria > Pseudomonadales > Pseudomonadaceae > Pseudomonas > Pseudomonas sp. P1_C12. Next base: position 9,517 of record NZ_JBFUAE010000014.1, read on the forward strand.
GCAAAAAGTCCGGTCGCTTGCGCAGCAACTATCCGCCGAAGAAATCGTAATTGCCTCGGATGTACGGCAGGCTTTGCACTGGAGTCTGTCGTACTCCCCCCGTCAATTCGGCATTACTGCCTCTATATCGGACATTGTTTTTCCACAAGCGGCGTCGTACCCGCCTGGAATGACGGCCAAGGGCTACGCCCTCCACTGTTTCTCAAATACACCTCGACCACGCCGGAAATCGATTTGCTTAAATGGTTCAGCGTTAAAAGACCTGTGGCGAGGGAGCTTGTCGGGCGCTTGCAGTCGGTGCAGAGCATTGCGCAGAACACGGCGGATGATGTGCAGACGCTGGCGTTGAGCAGTCGGCGTTTGCCGCCTATTGCGACTCGGCTGAATGCACTGGGGCGGACGTTTCATCAGTGATGCAGTCGTGGGCGCGGCGTTTATTCCCAATGGAAAAACGGCGGGCAACCCGCAGGCCAGGCAAGTGCAGGCGCTACTTGAGGGCGTCGCAGCGAAGTAATTGAATACGGGCGCCTGATTTGTATTTGCTGGCGATCGGCATTCCAGAATCCTGGAGTTTTTTAAATAAAAATGTGAAATAAAACGCGAAGGCAACTCAGTTAAAAAGCTCCACAAAGCCATACAAAAACCAACAAAGTAAGGCTTTTTAAACGATTATCTATATGAAATAAAATGTGAAGACAATTCTGACGATACAAACTGCCGTGTCCTTAATCACATCGAAACCCTGGCTGAACCCGGCTCCCCCCGGAGTCGTTGCCTCCATCGATCATTGATAACGAGTTATCCAGGCTTATAAAAGTCGGCCTGGTAGAAAGCCGGACGCCAAAATCCAGAATCGTGACCCCCGACCTGCCCGCCTGGTTTGCCCAGGATGTCTTTCCAGACCTGCATCGTCGGTTTCAGTAACACATAGCTTCAGCAAGATCGCGGCCCTATTGCATTGGCATGTTAGGCCCACCCGTCGCACCAACATTGCTCTACAGACTCAATAAATCTACATTTGAATCTATAGATGCAACCCAAGGACACGAACATGGCCGTCCCCCTGCAACCCCAATCCTTCAGCAAAAACCAATGCGTCACCGGCCTGCGCGCCGCCGTGAGCATTATGGAGAAGTGGAAAGCCACCAGCGATCAGGCCTGTCGCATCCTGCGCATTTCCCGCAGCACCTACACCCGCGCGCGGCAGCGTGATGTGGAGTGGGCGGTGGCGCTGGATGCGGACCAGATGCAGCGCATCAGTTTTGTGCTGAACATTCACGCGACGTTGCGGCTGGTGTTCGACAACCCGGACAACGTGTATGGCTTTGCCTCAATGGCCAATGACAACGAGTTTTTCAACGGGCGTTCGCCGCTGGAGATCATGGCGCAGGGCGACATGATTGCGCTGTATGAAACCTTCCGCCGCATCGACATGCTGCGGGGTGCGTTATGGTGATGGCGAATGAGCTGGCCGCGTTTGCCGGTCAGTCGTTGCAGGCTTATCGCCTGGTCAATTCGAAGTTTCCGCCCATTGCGTTGTTTGATGATGTGGCGGACGCGGATGAGTTTGAGCTGTTGTTCGAGATTCAGGCGCTGACCAATCCGCGGTTGAAGAATGAAGTGGGACAGCTTGAGTTGATTGCGCGCAGCGAGATTCCGTTTGGCATTGCGGGTTGCTCCTACGCGATTGCGCCATTCACCCACGTCAATCCGGCGGGTTCGCGCTTCAGTGACGGCAGTTTTGGCGTGTTGTACCTTGCGGATTCGATGGAAGCGGCGTTGGCCGAGGTGCGGCATCACCAGGCTCTGTATTGGTCGAAGGTGCCGAGCCTGAACTATGAACGGTTTGTGTTTCGCGGGTTGGCCTGTGCCTTCGGCGATGGCGGGATGAAGGACGCCACCGCCCTGCCGCTGACTGATCCAGTTTATGCTCCGGACGACTACAGCCATTCCCGTGTTCTGGGGCGGGCGGTGCGGGATGCCGGTTGTCCCGGGTTGCGTTATCACTCGGTGCGGATGCCGGGCAGTCATTGCTGGGCGTTGATGACGCCGAGGCCGGTTTCGTCGATTGTGCAGGCGGCTCATTACGAGATGGTGTGGAATGGGCAGATCACCAGTGTCAGCCAGATCAGTGAAGCCTGACCACCTCGCCACAAAAAAGTTGTGCTCGCACACACGGTGTTCGATCCATTGACTGCGTCGATAGTCACCATCATTTCAATGAAGTTCTCTTAAAAAATCCCCGGCGTAACATCTGCTCCATACCAACCCATAAGCACCCCGGAGCACACCATCATGAAACGCCAGACCCTCCTCAGCATCGCTTTCTCGGTTTTCGCAGTTAACGCTTTCGCCGCAAACTCTGCTCAATCTGTGGTCGCTGAAGGCGGCTCGGATCGTCTGATTGAAAGCCGTGTGGCCGAAGGTGGTTCGGATCGCCTGCTGGAAAAACGTGTTGCCGAAGGCGGTTCCGACAAACTGCTGCAAAACCGCGTCGCTGAAGGCGGTTCCGACAAGCTGCTGGAAAACCGCGTTGCCGAAGGTGGCTCCGACAAGCTCCTGCAGAACCGCGTCGCTGAAGGCGGTTCCGACAAGCTCCTGCAGAACCGCGTCGCCGAAGGTGGCTCCGACAAGCTCCTGCAAAACCGCGTCGCTGAAGGCGGCTCCGACAAGCTCCTGCAAAACCGCGTCGCCGAAGGTGGCTCCGACAAGCTCCTGCAAAACCGCGTCGCCGAAGGTGGCTCCGACCGCCTGATCGAAAGCCGCGCTGTCTGAATGCAGTGCTTGACCGCAGGACTCAACGAAAAGCCCGGCCTCACCCGCCGGGCTTTTTCGTGTGGGTCATCAATGGGTCGGTTGTTCGTGCACTTTCGCGTGTCGAGAGAGGCCGATCTTGATGCCAACCAGCATGGGCGCGGCAAAGACGAACAACAGGGCCACGGCGAAGAACGCCGTATCGAAGGCAATTACCGTGGCCTGACCTGACACCGCTTTGCCCAGCAGGCTCGTGGCTGCGCGGCCAGCGGCCACCTGATCCATACCCTTTCCCGCCAGCATCGCGGTTGTGGTCATCAGCCGTTCGATGAGCGCGTTTCCTCCCGGGGTGACGTTGGCGCCGAGGACCACGCCATTGCTGACAACCTGATGGTCGATCAAGGTCTGCAGCCCGGCGACGCCCATCAAGCCACCCAGTTGCCGCCCCGTATTGAACAGGCCGATGCCGCTGGCCAGGTTGCGGCTGTTGAGGTGGGTGAAAGCAATCAGGGTGATCGACAGAAACAGCAAGCCAAGGCCCAGGCCGCGCAACAGGATGGCCGCCATCATGTCGTCGCTGCCGCTTTCGCTGGTGGCACCGGACAGCATCCACATCGCCGCCATGATCAGCAGGATGCCCAAGGGCACGGTCGCCACCGGTGGTACGCGGCGGACCTTGATCAACCAGGCAGCGATGAGCAGCGAGCCGACAAAAAAAACGCCACTGGGCAACAGGAGCAGGCCGGCATCGGTCGGTGTGAATGCGAGTACCGACAGGGCGAACGCCGGGATCAGGTAGGCACTGCCGAACAGCGCGGCTCCGGCGACGAAACTGACGATAAAGGCAAAGGTGAAATCGCTAGTTTTGAACAGGCTGAAGTCGAGCAGCCCCTGGCCGTTGGCCAAGACCTGTTGGCCGAGAAAGGCCAGCAGCGCGGCGCCGCCGATCACCGTCAGTATCAGGATGCGCGGCTCCTCGAACCAGTCCCAGCGGCTGCCCTGGCTGAGCACGTAAGTGAAGCAGAACAGCACAGCACCGATCAGTGCACAGCCGAGCCAGTCGAACGAACGTTGCCGGACCCTGGCGGGCACGGGGTGGTCAGCGATGAGCAAGAGCCCCGTCGCCGCCAGGGCCAGCGGCACCACGCTGAAGAAAATCCAGGTCCAGGACTGGCTGTCGATCAACCACCCTTGAAGGGCTGGCGCGAGGGTCGCCGACGCGACCACGGCCGCCATGGCGAACAGGGCTTGCAGGACCGGCTGAAGGGCACGCGGATAGCCGCGGAAAATGATTGCCTGGCCCGCCACCAGCAGAGCACCGCCGGCGAAGCCTTGCAGGATACGCAGTGCGATCAGCAGCTCCAGCCGGGCGGTAACGGCGGCCACGCAGCTCGCCAGGCCCATGACCAGGGTGGCGCCGATGATCACGTTGCGCGCAGAAAATCGCTGCATCAGCCAAGGGGCAATCATGAACCCGATCAGCTTGAACGCGATGTAGCCGACATCCAGCCAGGCGAACTCGTCAGGCGTGGCATAGGTGTCGCCGATGATGTCGCTGCGGCCGAGGGCCAGCACGGTGCTGGCGATCGCTTCCGTCAACGTCGCCAGCACGATGCCCACCATGAGCAGGACGCCGTTCGTCGTTCTGGCGCTGCTCGGCGTGGCACAGGCAACGCTGCTCATGAACCGGCCCCTTGCGCAACCTCCACCCGCGCGGACAGGCCCGGCACGATGCGCCCCGGCAACGGATTGTGGGCCAGGCGAATCTTCACCGGCACGCGCTGCACGACACGCACAAAGTTCCCGGTGGCGTTGTCGGGCGGCAGCAGGCTGAACGCCGAGCCACTGCCCGGTGCAAAGCTGTCGACCACGCCAGCCAGTGCTGTATCGGGGTAGCCATCGACCGTGACGCGCACGGGCTGACCGGGGCGAATCCGTTCGAGCTGGGTTTCCTTGAAATTCGCCACCACCCACACATCGTTGACCGGGACGATATCGAGCAGGGAGACGCCCGGCGTGACGAAACGACCGAGGCGAACCTGACGGTTGCCGACCACGCCATCCACCGGCGCGTGCACCACGGTGTGATCGAGATCGATCCGGGCGAGATCCCGCGCGGCCTGTGCCTGGGTCACGGCGGCCACGGCAGCCTCGCGCTCGGCCACAAACACCGCGATGCGTTGCTGTTGTGCCTCGACCGTGGCCGAAGCGGCCGACACCGAGGCCACGGCTCTGGATTGCGCCGTGCCGGTTTCATCGACCAGGGCCTGGCTGACCGCGTTGCTGACGATCAGTTTGCGGCTGCGGTCGTGGGTCTTGGCCGCCAGGCTCATGTCGGCGGTGGCCGAGCGCCTTTGGGCTTCGGCCTGCCTGATCAGCGCATGCTGAAGCTGGATCTGCGCATCGACATGGGTCAGGCGCGCCTGGGCGGCGCTGACATTGGCCTCGGCTTGCGCAAGTCTGGCGCGATAGTCGCTGTCATCGATACGAAACAGCACATCACCGGCGTGCACGGCCTGGTTGTCCTCGACCTCGACCGCTGTGACATAGCCGGCGACCTTGGCGGCGAGCGAGGTGACATCCCCGCGGACATAGGCGTTGTCGGTCGAGGTCACAGCACTTGAAAACGCCAGCGCCCCCCAGGCTGCCACGACCACCAGGGCACCGACGCACAGCATCAGGCCGATGGTTTTGTGCAGGTTTCGTCGTGCCACGACGCTTGGGGGACTGGCTGCAATGGCGGCCTTGTCCAGGAGCGAGTTCATTTTTTCATTTCCTGTTCAGTGCCAAGAACTGACGCAGCCACTGGGCGGCAGGGTCTGCCGCCCGGCTGTCGAGCCTTCATGAGCGGGTTGACCGGCTCACTGTTTGATCGGTGTGACGAGTACCTTTTCCTCGGTGTCGAGGACGAACACCGCCAACAGGCGTGCAGGTTGGGTGTCGCTGGCGTTGGCGCTGACCAGGTGCACGGAACCCGGCTCTTCTACGAAGTTTTCGCCGGCCTTGTAGATCTTTTCCGGCTGGCCTTTGACCTGGATGCGAAACGAGCCCTCCAGCACCGTTGCATAGATGAAGGCCGTTTTCGGATGGGTGTGAGCCGGCGACGCGGCACCCGGCCCATACTCGACGACCACGCCTCTCATGCTCTTGCCAGGGATGTTGGGAATGGGACGGTCAAACACCACCGTCACCTTGCCGGGAGGTGGCTCGGCGGCCGCCGCTGCGCTGATCGAGAGCGCGGCGAAAACAGCAGCCATCAGCAATCGGGTAACCATGGGATTTCTCCTGGATTCGTAGGGATATGTGAGGGTGCGATCCGTTACTGCGCCGTCGACCGGGCCAGCCAGTCGTCGAAGCGGATCGCCCCCAGGCGTGCGTTCTTGCCGGTGACCAGCGATTGATCGTTGAGCACGGCACCGAAGTAACGCGCATGCACGTCCGGCACGACCTTGCGGTTGTCCTGGGTCGCCCGCAGATAACGCCTGGCCAGTTCGTCGATCGGCATGGCTTCCGGGCCGCCGACTTCCACCGTGCCATTGACCGGTGCTGCCAGCACGACATCGGCCAGCGCCGCTACCACATCGTCGGACGCAATCGGCTGGATCAGCGCCGGCGAAGCATGAATTTCCTCGCCAACGGCGAACGACTGGACAATGCCGCCGGCAAACTCGGAGAACTGCGTGGCACGCAGAATGGTGTAAGGCATGCCGGACGCCTTGATAAGGGCTTCCTGCGCGACCTTGGCGCGGAAATAGCCGGTATCGGGAAGCCGTTCGCTGCCGACAATCGACAGGGCAACATGATGACGAACCCCGGCAGCGGCTTCGGCGGCCAGCAGGTTACGGCTCGACGTTTCAAAGAAATCGAGAACGGCCTGGTCCTCCCACGACGGCGCGTTCGCCACGTCGACCACCACATCAGCACCATCCATCGCTTCGGCCAGGCCTTCGCGGGTGATGCTGTTCACGCCGGTGCTGGGGCTGGCGGCGAGCGCGTCATGGCCGCGCTCGCGGAGTGTATTCACAAGTTTCGATCCGATGAGGCCGGAGCCTCCGATGACGACGATCTTCATGACTTTTCTCCACTTGTCGACTGCAACCATTGCGTCGGTGTAGAGAGATTGCCTGCGCGCATCAGGCAAGTCCTTGCGCCGGGCTTGGGTTTACCTTGGCGAGCGCTTGGATTTATGTCCAAAGCTACTGAGGTTCTTCCAGGCTCCCTTGCCGCTGACGGTGCAGCGGGTGTCGAGCTGCCGTATCATCTGCCTCAGTTACCAACCACCCGCCGCCTGGGACACGGAGTTGAGGGCGCTTTGCCAGGGGATGCTCAACTTGCCATTTGCGTTTGAAGACTACGTACTCGATCAGGAGCGCCGGGAGCTGACCTTGCGCGGGCAGGTCGTAGCCGTCGGCCCGCAGGTCTTCGACCTGTTGCTGCTGTTCGTCAACAATCCCGATCGAGTCCTCAGCAAGGACGAATTGCTCAATTCAGTGTGGAGCGGCCGGATCGTTTCCGAATCGACGATCACCAGTCACATCAATGCGGTGCGCAAGGCCATCGGTGATACCGGTGAGGAGCAGCGCCTGGTGCGTACCGTCGCCCGCAAGGGCTACCGTTTCGTTGGCCGGATCAACGGCGCCATGACCGGGGAAGCGCGACAGCCTGACATCGACGAACGCTCGACCGCTACCCCGAAACAAATCCCCTCCTCTACGCTCGCCCTGCCGGATAAACCCTCGATTACCGTCCTGCCGTTCCAGAACCTGAGCGGCGATCCGGAGCAGGAGTACTTCGCCGACGGCGTCGTGGAGGACATCATCGCCGCCCTGTCGCGGATTCGCTGGCTGTTCGTCATCGCGCGCAATTCGAGCTTCACCTACAAGGGCCAGGCCGTGGACGCCCAGGGCGTTGGCCTGGAGCTGGGCGTTCGCTACGTGCTCGAAGGCAGCGTGCGCAAGTGCGGGAACAAGGTGCGCATTACCGGACAACTGATCGACGCGACAAGCGGGGCGCACATCTGGGCAGAGCGCTTCGAAGGCCTGCTCGACGATATCTTCGAACTGCAGGACCAGATCGCCGAAAGCGTCGTCGGCGCGATCGCGCCGCAGCTGGAGCGGGCAGAAATCGAACGCGCCAAGCGTAAGCCGACGGACAGCCTGGACGCCTACGACTATTACCTGCGCGCCATGGCCAAACTGCACAGCGGCACCCGGGAAGCCATCGAGCAGGCGCTGCCGATGTTCTACCAGGCCATCGAACTCGATCCGGAGTTTGCCTCGGCCTATGGCATGGCCGCCTGGTGCCACTTCTGGCGCAAGCTCAATGGCTGGATGGTCGATCGGCCTGCAGAAATCGCCGAGGGCATACGGCTGGCGCGGCTGGCGGTGACCCTCGGTCGCGATGATGCCGTCGCGTTGACCCGAGGCGGACATGCGCTGGCTCACCTCGCCGGCGAAGTCGACGGCGGCATTGCACTGCTCGACCGGGCGCGCCTGCTCAATCCCAACCTCGCCCCCGCCTGGTTCCTGGGCGGTATCCTGCGGGCGCTGCACGGTGAAACAGACGCTGCCATCGAGCATTTGAACCATGCCGTTCGCTTGAGTCCGCTGGATCCGGAAATGTTCAGGATGCAGGTCGGGATGGCGCTCGCGCATTTCTTCGCCGGGCACTTCAATGCCGCTGCGGACTGGGCGGAAAAGGGACTGGGCAACCTGCCCAGTCTGCTGGTTGCGGCGGCGCTGGTGGCGGCCAGTCATGCGCTCGGCGGACGAATGGATAAAGCGAAGTGGGCGATGCAACGTCTGCAAAAGCTGGATTCTTCTTTGCGCCTGGGCACCCTCAAGGACTGGCTACCCATTCAACGGCCTGAAGACTTCGCCCGTTTCGTCGACGGACTGCGGCTGGCCGGGTTGCCGGAGTGAAGGCGACCAACCCTGTAGGAGCGAGCTTGCTCGCGATGGTCGTCAACGATGACGCGGGGGTTCTGATTAATCGCGGTGTCTTCAAGTCCATCGCGAGCAAGCTCGCTCCTACAATTGCAACGGTAGGCTAAGCTTTGAGCAACTCGTTGCTCATGATGCTCGGTTCTGCAGGTTTTGGGTTTTTCTGGAGAGCGTCTGCAACAGCTATCCCAGACAGGCCCCAACCTTTCACGCAGGATTGCCGTGATGACCGAGCCCCTTCTCAGTTTTGATGCACTCAAGCGCGCCGCGGCTGCCGGCGAAATCGATACCGTGCTGGTCTGCATGGTCGACATGCAGGGACGCCTGGTCGGCAAGCGCTTCCAGGTCGAGTTTTTCATCGACAGCGGCCACGAAGAAACCCACTGCTGCAACTACCTGCTGGCCGATGACATCGACATGGAGCCGGTGCCGGGTTACGCCGCGGCCAGTTGGAGCAAGGGCTACGGCGATTTCGTGCTCAAGCCCGACATGTCCACCCTGCGGCGCGTGCCCTGGCTTGAATGCACGGCACTGGTGCTGTGCGACGTGCTCGATCATCACCATCGCCAGGACCTGCCCCACAGCCCGCGGGCGATTCTGAAAAAGCAGGTCGAGCGCCTGCGCGAGCGCGGCTATACCGGCATGTTTGCCTCGGAACTCGAGTTCTATCTGTTCGATGAGAGTTACGAAGCGATCCACGAGCGCAACTATCACAAACCGAAAACCGCCGGCCATTACATCGAGGACTACAACATCCTGCAGACCACCCGCGAAGAGCCGGTGCTGCGGGCGATTCGCAAGCACTTGCAGGCCTCGGGCATTCCCGTGGAAAACTCCAAGGGTGAATGGGGCCCGGGCCAGGAAGAGATCAACATCCGCTACGCCGACGCCATGACCATGGCCGACCACCACGTCATCATCAAGCACGCCTGCAAAGAGATCGCGCAGTTGCAGGGCAAGGCGATCACCTTCATGGCCAAGTGGCGCTACGACGCCGCCGGTTCCAGCAGTCATATCCATAATTCGCTGTGGGACAAGAACGCCAAAAAGCCGCTGTTCTTCGACGCGAAAGCCGAGTTCGGTATGTCGAAACTGATGCGTGCCTGGGTCGCCGGGCAGCTCAAGTACGCCAACGACATCACCTGCTTTCTCGCGCCCTATATCAACTCCTACAAGCGCTTTCAGGCTGGCACTTTTGCGCCGACACGGGCGGTGTGGAGCCGCGACAATCGCACCGCCGGCTTTCGCTTGTGTGCTGAAGGCAGCAAGGCCATTCGCATCGAATGCCGCATCGGCGGTGCCGACCTCAACCCCTATCTGGCCTTCGCCGCATTGATCGCGGCGGGTTTGGCGGGTATCGACGAGAAGCTCGATCTGGCGCCGCCGTTCGAAGGCGACGCCTACCTCGATGAGCATTTGCCGGAAGTGTCCAAGACTCTGCGCGAGGCAAGCGCCGCCCTCAAGAGCTCAAGCATGTTGCGCGAGGCGTTTGGCGACGAGATTGTCGACCATTACGTGCACACCGCCGAGTGGGAGCAGAAGGAGTACGACCGGCGAATCACCGACTGGGAATTGCAGCGCGGTTTCGAGCGCTACTGAGAACATCATGACTGAGAAGGTACAACTGATCTCCCCGGTCGATGGCCGGGTGTATGTCGAACGCGAGGTGGCCGATGCGGAGCAGGTCGAGCAGGCACTGACGGCCGCTGCCAATGCACAGGCGTCATGGCAACGCCGCTCACTGAGCGAGCGTGCGGCTTATTGCAGTGCCGCGGTGGACGCGATGCTGTCGATGCAGGCGGACATCGTGCCGGAGCTGGCCTGGCAGATGGGCCGCCCGGTGCGTTACGGCGCCGGCGAGCTGCGCGGTTTTGCCGAACGCGCCCGGCACATGATCGCCATCGCTCCACGGGCCCTGGCCGCTGTAGAGCCTGCGCCCAAGGCGGGTTTTCGACGCTACATCAAACGCGAGCCGCTGGGCACGGTGCTGGTGGTCGCCCCGTGGAACTACCCCTATCTGACGGCGGTGAACACGATCATCCCGGCGCTGATGGCCGGCAACAGCGTGATCCTCAAGCACGCGTCGCAAACCCTGCTGGTGGGCGAGCGTTTCGCCGAGGCCATGCGTCGCGCAAAACTGCCCGAAGGGCTGTTTCAGAATCTGCTGCTCAACCATGTGTCGACCGGGGCGATCATTACTTCCGGGCGCGTGCAGCAAGTGAACTTCACCGGTTCCGTGGAGGCTGGCAAAGTCATGGAAAGCGTCGCCAGCGGACAATTTCTCGGCATGGGCCTGGAGCTCGGCGGAAAAGACCCAGCCTATGTCCGGGCAGACGCCAACCTTGAACATGCGGTGGAAAATCTGGTGGACGGCAGCTTCTTCAATTCCGGGCAGAGTTGCTGTGCCGTGGAACGCATTTATGTCGACCAGAAAATCTTCCCGGTGTTTGTCGAGCGCTTCGCCGAATTGACCCGCCAATACGTGCTGGGCAACCCGCTGGACGAAGCCACCACCCTCGGCCCGCTGGTGACACCGGGCGCCGCATTCTTCGTTCGTGGCCAGATCGCCGAAGCTATGGCCCAGGGCGCCAAAGCGCTGATCGATCCGAAGTCCTTTCCCGCCGACGTGCAGGGCAGCGCCTACCTCGCGCCGCAAGTGCTGGTGGACGTGACCCATCAAATGTCGGTCATGCGCGACGAAAGCTTTGGCCCCGTGGTCGGCATCATGCCGGTGGACAGCGATGAAGAAGCCATCGCCTTGATGAACGACAGTGAGTTCGGGCTCAGCGCTTCCATCTGGACCCAGGACCTCGCAGCGGCCGAACGCCTGGGCAACGAGATCGCCACCGGCACGGTGTTCATGAACCGCTGCGATTACCTGGACCCGGCTCTGGCCTGGACCGGCGTGAAAAACAGCGGGCGCGGCGTCACCCTGTCGCCATTGGGCTACGAGCACCTGACCCGGGCCAAATCCTTTCATCTGCGTCACGAGGTGTAGACCATGAACCTGACAGGAAACTGGAGCTACCCCACGAGCGTTCGGTTCGGTGTCGGGCGCATCGCCGAGCTGGCCGACGTCTGTCGCAGCCAGGGCATCCAGCGCCCCTTGCTGGTGACCGACAGCGGCCTGGCGCGCGCGCCGATCACCACAGCGGCACTGGATGCGTTGCGCGCCGCCGGTCTTGGCGTGGCGCTGTTTTGCGACCTCAAGCCCAACCCGGTGGAAGCCAACCTGGCCGGCGGGCTCGACGCCTGGCGTGCCGGCCAGCACGATGGCGTGATCGCGTTCGGCGGCGGCAGTGGCCTGGACATGGGCAAGCTGATTGCCTTCATGAGCGGCCAGACCCGCCCGGTCTGGGATTTCGAAGACATCGGTGACTACTGGACCCGCGCCGACGACAGCCGCATCGCCCCGATCATTGCCGTGCCGACCACGGCGGGAACCGGCTCCGAAGTCGGTCGTGCGGCGGTGATCATCGACGAGCGTACCCACACCAAACGCATCATCTTCCACCCGAAAATGATGCCGCGCGTGGTGATCAGCGACCCGGCCCTCACCGTCGGCATGCCGGCGAAAATCACCGCCGGCACTGGCATGGACGCGTTATCCCATTGCCTGGAAGCCTACTGCGCCCCCGGTTTTCACCCCCTGGCCGACGGCATTGCCGTGGAAGGCATGCGCCTGGTAGCCAATTCACTGGTGAAGGCGGTACACACGCCGTCGGACCTCGAGGCGCGCGCACAAATGCTCGCGGCGGCGGCGATGGGCGCCACGGCATTCCAGAAAGGCCTGGGCGGGATGCATGCGCTCTCGCATCCGGTGGGTGCGCTGTACGACACCCATCACGGCATGACCAATGCCACCTTCATGCCCTATGTCCTGCAGTTCAATCGCACGGCCATCGAGGAGCGCATCACCCGCCTGGCGGCGTACCTGCGCCTGCCCTCACCCGGCTTCGACAGTTTCATGGCCTTCGTCCTCAAGCTGCGCAAGGACATCGGCGTGCCCCATACCCTGTTTGAACTGGGCGTGGATGACCGGCAGGCCGACCTGATCGCGGACATGGCGGTTGTCGACCCCTGCGCCAGCGGTAACCCGCTGCCATTGACCCGGGACGGCGTGGCAAAGATTTTCGACGCGGCGTTTCACGGCCGTCTGTAGGAGCGAGCTTGCTCCTACAGAAAACCAAGGTCGAGCCTACGGCGGCTCAGTTCGACCTGTCCAAAACCTGAAGGGGCACACATCATGAACCCAGCAAGCCAGCCGGGCATCGAAACGCACGACGATGACGTCAAGGTGCTGCACAGCATGGGCTATGCCCAGCAACTCTCACGACGAATGGGGGTTTTCTCCAACTTTGCGATTTCCTTTTCGATCATCTGCATCCTCTCGGGTGGCATCAACTCGCTGGCCCAAGGCACTTCGGGCGCGGGGGGTATATCCATCGGCATCGGCTGGCCGATCGGCTGCCTGATCTCCGGGGTGTTCGCCATGGCCATGGCGCAGATTTCCTCGGCCTATCCCACCGCTGGCGGCCTGTACCACTGGGGCTCGATTCTCGGTAACCGCTTCACTGGCTGGCTGACCGCCTGGTTCAACCTGCTGGGACTGGTCACGGTGCTGGGCGCGATCAACGTCGGCACCTACTACTTCTTTTTCGGCGCCTTCGGACCGGCACTGGGCATGGAGGATACGACCACGGTCAGGGTGATTTTCCTGGCGATCCTCACGGGCTTGCAGGCCTTGTGTAACCACTTGGGCATCGGCCTGACGGCCAAGCTCACCGACTTCTCCGGCTACCTGATCTTCGCCACCGCGCTGGCACTGACCATCGTCTGCCTGATGTCGGCACCCAGCTATGAATTCGCGCGGTTGTGGACCTTCAGCAACTATTCCGGTGAGGCGGGTGGCAGCGTCTGGCCGCAGGTCTCCAATGGCTGGGTGTTCATGCTCGGCCTGCTGTTGCCGATCTACACCATCACCGGCTATGACGCCTCCGCGCACACCTCCGAAGAAACCCGCAACGCGGCCATGTCGGTGCCGCGCGGCATGGTCATGTCGGTGGTCTGGTCGTTGCTGTTCGGCTGGCTGATGCTCAGCGCGTTCGTGCTGATGCTGCCGAACATGGATGAGGCGGCCAAGCAAGGCTGGAACGTGTTTTTCTGGGCCATGAACACCCAGGTCAACCCGACCTTGAAACTGGTGCTTCACGTGGCGATTTTCATCTCGCAGGTGCTCTGCGGGCTGGCCACCGTGACCTCGGTTTCACGGATGATCTTCGCGTTCTCACGTGACGGCGGCCTGCCCTGTTCCAAAGCCCTGGCCTCCGTCTCGCCGACCTTTCGCAGCCCGGTGGCAGCCATCTGGACCGGTGCCACCCTTGCCGTCCTGTTCGACTGGGGCTCGTCGGTGATCTCGGTCGGGGCAACGCCGGTCTATACGATCGTGGTGTCCTGCACGGTGATCTTCCTGTTCTTCTCCTTCGCCATTCCCATCGTGCTCGGCCTGTTTACCTATGGGACGTCGAAGTGGCCGACCATGGGACCGTGGAACATGGGGCGATTCTGGTACTCGGTGTTCGCCATTCTCTCGGTCTTGTCGATGGTGATCATCTTCATCATCGGCATCCAGCCACCGAACGATTGGGCGCTGTACATCACCATCGGTTTCCTGATCCTGACGGCCATCGTCTGGTTTGGTTTTGAAGCGCGGCGCTTCCAGGGGCCACCGGTGGGCGACATGATCGTCAAGCGCCAGGCCGAAATCGCCGCGGCGGAAGCGGCATTGAACAGCAAATAAAGGGCCTGTAGGAGCGGGCTTGCCCGCGAAGGCGGTATGTCAGGCGACATTGATGCTGAACGTGCCGGCCCCTTCGCTGGCAAGCCAGCTCCTACAGGAATTGCGGTGTGTCGGTTTTTTATGGCGATGATCTATCCTGTGCCCCCCGATTTCACACCGGAGTCACCTGTGCCCGCCCTCACCGCCCGCGAGGTTTACCAGCCGTTGCGCGATGCCGCCCAGGGCATTTGCACCTTCAAGCGAGTCGACGACGCTTGCGAGTCTGGCCATGTTCGGGTCGACATCAACGGCTGGCGCCTGACGCTCGACGTCGATGCCGGTCACTTGCGCCACTGCCTGCACGGCCAAAGTCCCGATGGTCGCGAGTATGCGTTCGACAACGGGCAGCGCTTCGGCACCGACCCGGTGAGTTTGCTCAGCACCTGGGAACTGGCGCAGATTGAACGGTTGCTGGCCTGAATCCTTCGCAACCTGTCGTTCCCTGGCCGCACTTGTGATACACAAGCCGCAGTGATTTCTGCGTCCAAGGAGGTTCTGCCCATGCCCCGTTTCCCACGCCTGTCGCACTGGCTGACCTGCGCCCTGCTCGGTTTGTTCGCTGGCGGTGCCCAGGCCAGCGCGACGCCCCCGGCGCCCGATGCCTTGCAACCCTTGCTGGCAACGATGAATGAGCGGCTGTACATCAGTGAGCTGGTGGCGCTGACCAAGTGGGACAGCGGCAAACCGGTCCAGGACAACGCCCGGGAAGCGCAAGTCATCGCCAACGCCCGCCAGCAAGCCCCCCAGCACCAACTCGACCCCGACGATGTCGCCGACCTCATCGCTGCGCAGATCGAAGCCAGCAAACTGGTGCAATACGGCCGGCTCGCGCAATGGCAAGCGGCGCACAAGGCGCCGGACACACCACGGCCGGACCTCATTAACGACATCCGGCCCAAGCTCGACAAGTTGCAAAACCTGCTGCTCCAGCAGTACGCCGATTTCCTGCCCTACCGCAAAGACCCGAACTGCCCGCAATGGCTGGCCACCGAACGCTCCGCGCTGATCAAGGATTACCTGCATGGCCAGGCGATGATTCGTGCGACCGGAGAGCTGTGCGTTGTAGGTCGATGACAGCGAAGTGATCCAGACGAAGAGCCCGGCCCAATCGGCCGGGCTTTCATGGACGCTCTTTCTTCTTCAGTTCGCCGCCGCTTGAAACCGCTTGCGGTAAGCCGCCGGCAGTAGCCCGACGCGTTGTTGAAACAGCCTGCGAAACGAGTTGCCATCCTCGTAGCCCACGGCATAGGTGATGCTGTCCAGCGTCATGCGTGTGGATTCAAGCAACTGTTTGGCCTTTTCCAGACGCAAGGTCTGCAGGTAGGTAATCGGCGTGTAGCCGGTGGCGTCCTTGAAACGTCGCTTGAAGTTGCGCACGCCGAAGCCGAATTGTTGGGCCACATCATCGATCAACAACGGCTGATCGAAGCGTTCTTCCAGCCAGTTTTGCACCCGCAGGATGTCGCCATCACCATGGCTCTTGGGCATTGACCACATCACATACACCGACTGCTCGCTGCGCACCGAGTCGACCAACAGGTACTTGCCACACTTTTGCGCCAGTTCCAGTGACGCAAAGCGACGCACCAGGTGCAGCAACAGGTCCATGGCCGCACTCGCGCCGCCACTGGTGACCACGCGATTGTCCTCGCAAATGATTTGCCCTTCGTCCAGCAACGCTTCGGTATAGCGGCGACGGAAAAGCTCGGCAAAAGCCCAGTGCGTGGTCGCACGGGTGCCGTTCAATAGCCCGGCCTCACCCAACATGAACGCCGCCGTGCACATGGAAGCCACCACCGCGCCTTGGGCGTGCTGCTCACGCAGCCAAGGTCCATAGGCGCAAAACGCCGGTAAGGCGTCCTTGAGGGTGAAGAGGAATCCCGGGATCAGGACCAGATCGGTTCGCGGGATCTCGCGAGTGGAACGGTTCACATGCAAGCGCTGCCCACCCCAGGCGGCCACATCGGCGCCATCGAGCGAAGCGCTGACCACCCTGAACGGTGGTGGGTCGCTATCGGCGAACAGGTTGGCGGCACTGAGCACTTCCAGGGCCATGGTTGCGCTGGCGGCGGAGCATTGATCGGCCAGTAACAAGGTGATGTGCATAGCGACTCCATTGCACTTTCCGCATGAAAAATGTCATTTGCGCACCTACCTTAGCCGATTTCCATGGCCTAAAGTGCAGCCA
Source organism: Pseudomonas sp. P1_C12 (assembly GCF_056406435.1). Taxonomy (NCBI): domain Bacteria; kingdom Pseudomonadati; phylum Pseudomonadota; class Gammaproteobacteria; order Pseudomonadales; family Pseudomonadaceae; genus Pseudomonas; species Pseudomonas sp. P1_C12. The sequence continues at coordinate 26,240 of NZ_JBFUAE010000014.1, forward strand.
TCAACCCAACGGTGGCGCACTTATGAATCTCTGGTTTCGACTTTTCCTTATGCTGTTGCGTCGCCCGTGGCGCAACCCCGTGGACGCCTCGGCGACCACCGTTGTGTGCATGCGCGTGTGGCCGCTGGATCTGGACCTCAACCGGCACGTCACCAACGGTCGCTATTTCACGCTGGCAGACATCGGGCGAATGGATTACGTACTGCGCAGCGGCGCCTTTCGCGTGGCGCTTCGTCATAAGGCCGTGCCGATTGTCGGCGATACCTGGGGCAAGTTCCGCCGAGAGTTGCGCCTGTTCGAAGCCTTTGAAATACATACCCGCATGCTTGGCTGGGACGACAAGTGGACCTTTATGGAGCACCGTTTCGTGAGCAAGGGCCGGGTGGTCGGCGTGGTGGTGATGCGCGGTCTGTTCCGCGCGGGCAGAGGCACGGTGGCACCCGGTGAATTCGCGCTGGAACTGGGTTTGCCAGAGCAATCGCCGTCGATGCCGCCATGGCTGACGGACTGGTCGCGTAACTGCAACGACATGAGCCATCAGTTGCGTACACAAGAGGCTCCGCCTGCGCGGCAACCGGAGACAGTCGGCTGACCGCCAACCTGTGTACGCTCTATTCTGTGCCTACCTCGCGCAACGGGCGAGTTGTGTGTTGTGAGTCGATCACAGCGAAGTGATCCAGACGAAGAGCCCGGCCCAATCAGCCGGGCTTTTTCATGGGCTGGCCTAACAATGTAAAACACCCTTTACATTCGTGAAATCTCCGGCGAATATGTAAAGGGGCTTTTACATCAGGAGGATGCATTGAAACGCTACTACATCGAAATGGGCGTCGCGATTACGTTGTACGCCGTGTTGTTGCTGGTGTCGGTGATCTTGCTTAAAGACCAGCAAGAAATGGCAATGATGCTGAAGATCATCATCACGCTGTTGCCTGTGATTCCTGCGGGGCTGATGTGTTGGGCGGTGGTGCGCAATATGCGCGCGCTGGACGAAATGCATTTGCGTATTCAGTACGAAGCTCTCGGTTTTGCCTTTGCCGCTTCGGCATTGCTGACCTTCACTTACGGTTTTCTGGAGAATGTCGGCTTTGCGCACGTGTCCTGGGTCTGTGTGTGGCCAGTGATGGGCCTGATGTGGATGATCGGGCTCAGACTTGCCAAGCGGCGCTACCAATGAAAAACCGTCTCAAGGAACTGCGTGCCGAACGCAAGTGGTCTCAGGTCGATCTGGCGGCGTTGCTGAATGTTTCGCGGCAGACCATCAATGCCATCGAAAATGGCCGCTATGATCCGAGCCTGCCCTTGGCGTTTGAGATTGCCCGGGCATTTGCGCTGCCTATTGAGAGCATTTTCGATGATGAGTTCGCTGGATAATCTCCCTCTTCAATCAGGCGCCCGTCCATGAGCCATACTGAAATCCTCGCTAAAATCTTCCTCGGCCCGGTGTTGCTGGCGCAAGGTCTCTACACCAGGCGGGTGACGCCGAGGTTGCCGGAGGCCGAAGGCGAACGTCAGGGCGATGCCGGCAGCGGCGACGTTCTGCGGTTGTTGATTGTCGGCGACAGCGCCGCTGCAGGCGTGGGTGCGGCGACTCAAGGTGAGGCCCTCAGCGGTCGGTTGGTGGAGCGCCTGGCCGATGATTATCAGGTGGCGTGGAAACTCTGGGCGCGCTCGGGCCTGGATTCGCAAGGGTTGCTGGAGCTGCTCGAACAGCACGCCCCCGAGCCGTTCGATGTGGTGCTGTTGTCGATTGGCGTCAACGATGTCACCAGCTCACTAAACCTGGATCAGTGGCTCGCCCGGCAACGGCGCTTGATCGCGCTGCTGTGCGACAAGTTCGCGGTGAGGCAGATCGTGATGTCGCCGCTTCCGCCGATGCATCTGTTCCCCGCGCTGCCGCAACCCTTGCGCTGGTTTCTGGGGTTCAGGGCGCGTCGTTTCAATGCACATTTGGCGGATCTGGCCGCACGCCTGGATCAATGTACGATGCTCACCACCCCGTTGGCACCCGAACCGGGCTTGATGGCCAGCGATGGTTTTCATCCGGGGCCGATGCTCTACCGTCAATGGGCCGACGATGCTGCCAGGGCTATCGACCAACGCTTTCGCACCACAACAATAAAAACAGGAGTTGAAGATGTCTGAGCTGAACCTGAACCCCAATGTCGCAGCGTCCCTTAAGCAGTGGCACGCGATGATCGGCAAGCGCGACTTGAGCGCCTTGCCCGAACTGCTCAATCCGCAGGCGGTGTTCCGTTCGCCGATGGCGCACACGCCGTATCCGGGAGCGCCGGTGGTGTCGATGATCCTCAACACGGTCATGAACGTGTTCGAGGACTTTGCCTATCTCCGCGAGTTGGCGACGGCGGATGGCTTGAACGTGATTCTCGAATTCAGCGCCAAGGTCGGCGGGAAAGAGCTGAAGGGCATCGACATGATCCGCTTCAATGAACAAGGCAAGATTGTCGAGTTTGAAGTGATGGTGCGACCGTTGAGTGGCTTGCAGGCGTTGGGTGAGGAAATGGGGCGGCGGTTGGGGGCTTATCTGAAGGCCACAAAAGCCTGACTCAGCAAATTACCCTGTGGGAGCGGGCTTGCCCGCGAAGGGGCCGGCACATTCAGCATCAATGTCGTCTGACACTCCGCCTTCGCGGGCAAGTCGGATCGCCGCACCGCCGCTCCTACAGGTTTTGTGTATAGCCTGGAAACTTCACACCATCGGTTGATGACTGGTCACGCAGTGAATCCCTCCACCACCGGCGGAGATCGCGTCGATGTCGACCTGCACCACCTCGCGGTCCGGGTAGAGTTTGGACAACAGGTCGAAGGCTTTGGCATCCGCTTCCTTGTCACCGAACTGCGCAGCGATGATCGCGCCGTTGATCACGAAGTAGTTGATGTAGCCGGCGGCGAAGTCCTGATTGTCTTTGCTGAACTGGCTGTTGCGCGGGTTGAGCGGCGGCGACACGGTATGCACCTGCAATTTGCGGCCATCGGCATCCGTGGCGTTTTCCAGGACTTTCAGATGGGCGCGGGTGACCTTGTAGTCGTAGGACTCAGGGTCGTTGTCGAGGTTGGCGATCACCACACCAGGCTTGACGAAACGCGCATAGAAGTCGACATGGGCGTCGGTGATGTCCTTGCCCTTGATGCCCGGCAGCCAGATGATTTTACGCAGGCCCAGCCGTTCTTTCAGTTCTGCTTCGACCTCGGCCTTGCTCCAGTCGGGATTGCGATTGCGGTTGATCCAGCTGCTTTCGGTCATGATCCCGGTGCCGTGGCCATCGACTTCGATGCCACCGCCCTCGCCCACCAGTTCGCTGCGCAGGTAATCCGCCTTGGCGTTTTCAGCGACCAGGGCGGCCAGTTGCGCATCGTCCGCATGCTGCTGTTTGTTGCCCCAGCCGTTGAAGTTGAAATCCACGGCACCGAGGTCGCCGTTGCCATCGACGACAAAATTGGCGCCGATGTCGCGCATCCAGATGTCATCCAGATCGGCGATCACGAAGGTGGTGTTGTGGCTGCCGCATTTGGCTTCGGCCAGGCGCCGCTCGCTCTGGCGACAGAACACGGTGACCGGCTCGTATTCGGCGATGGTGCGGGCGATCCGGCCAAGGGCGTCTTGCACGTGGGGCGTGAAGTCCTCCCAGATCGCGGCCTGTGCCCCGAAGGCGATGAAGGCTCGCTGGTGTTTGTCACCTTCATCGGGCATGTACCAATTGCCTTTACCGGCCGCTCGCGCCGACATGGACCCGAAGCCCAGTCCCATGGACGCCACCGCGCCCAGTCCGGCGATGACCGATACCTGCTTGATGAATGTTCGACGTGTCGGCATGTGTTTTCCTGAAATCCGGGGTTTGGCCGGCCCTCGGGCCGGCCGGTGATCATTTGACTGTAGCGGTCTTGAATTTGGTCCAGGTGCGCATGCGTGCCCGCATGTCGGCCTGGGGAATGTCCTTGCCGGGAATCAGCCGTGCGTAGGTGGCGTCATCGAGGTAGATGTCCGGGTTGTTGCGCATCGCGGCATCGACGTCCGGGCGGGCCTTGGCGTTGGAGGTCGGGTAGCCGGTGAAGTTGCTGATGGCTGCCATGTTCTGCGGGCGCATGACAAAGTTGATGAAGGCGTAGGCGTACTCCGGGTGCCGGGCGTCGACGGGAATGGCCATGGTGTCCATCCACACCGTGGTGCCTTCGCGGGGAATGCGGTAGTGGAAGGTGGTTTTCTTGCCGGCACTGTCCGACGTGCGTTGCGCCTGGGTCATGTCGCCGCTGTAGCCCAGGGACACGCACAGGTTGCCGTTGACCAGGTCGGTCACCGGTTGCGACTGGAACTTGCGGATGTACGGCCGCAACTTCATCAGCAAGTCACTGGCCGCCGCCAGGTCCGCCGGTTTGGCGCTGCGCGGATCGCGGCCGAGGTAGTTGAGCACCACCGCCAGCACTTCGTCCGGCGAGTCGATCATCGAGATGCCGCAGTCGGCGAATTTCGCCGCCAGTTCCGGTTTGAACAGCATGTCCAGGCTGTTGACCGGCGCGTCCGGCGCACGCTGGGTAATCTGCTCGGCGTTGTAGGTCAGGCCTATGGTGCCCCAGGTATACGGGACCGTGGCTTTGCTCGAATGCTCATAGTGCGAGCGCAGCTTTTGCAAACCGGGCTCGACGTCGTTGATGGCGGTGATTCTGGACTGATCCAGCGGTTGCAGGCTGCCGGCGCGCATCAGGCGTTCGGCCACGGTGTCGCCGGGGAAGATCAGGTCGTAGCCACTGCCACCGGCAAGCATCTTGGCTTCCAGGGTTTCACTGCCGTCCATGACGTCGTAGATCACCTTGATCCCGGTTTCGGCGGTGAACTTGCTGAGGGTGTCCTCGGCAAAATAATCGGCCCAGTTGTACAGCCGCAGGGTTTTCTCCTCGGCGTGCAGCGCAGGCACCGCACAGCTCAGCGCCAGCCCCATGGCCAGACACAGCCTGTTGATCATGTTCATGTCACACCCCTTGGGTTGCCCAGCGTGAGTGGATCTGACGACCGTCCTGGGTCAACAAGGCGCCGTACATTTCCGGACGGCGATCGCGGTAGATGCCCCAGGTCAGGCGGTCTTCGCGCATGGCCGCCAGGTCCAGGCTGTGGACCAGCACGCCGGTGCTGTCGCGGTCGGCTTCGGCGAGCAATTTGCCCTTGTGATTGCAGATGAACGACGAGCCGTAGAAGCTCATTTGCAGGGTCGGGTCGGTGGTCGCCGCTTCCCGGCCGACACGGTTGGCCACCACTACAGGTAGCAGGTTGGCGGCGGCGTGGCCGCGCATGGTCATTTGCCAGTGATCCCGGGAATCGAGCGTGGCGCAACCCGGCTCGGAGCCGATGGCCGTGGGGAACAGCAGCACTTCGGCGCCCATCAAGGCCAGGCAGCGAGCGGTTTCGGGGAACCACTGGTCCCAGCAGATGCCCAGACCGATGCGTCCGAACGCGGTGTCCCAGACCCGGAACCCGCTGTCGCCGGGGCTGAAGTATTCCTTCTCCTGATAGCCGATGGCGTTGGGGATGTGGGTCTTGCGGTACACCCCCAACAGGCGCCCGTCGGCGTCGGCCACGCTCAGTGAGTTGAAGTAGGCATTGCCGGCCTTCTCGTACCAGCTCAGCGGCAGCACCACGCCCAACTCTTTGGCCAATGCGGCAAAGCGCTGGAGCACGTGGCTGTCGCGATACTCCTCGGCCAGTGCCAGGTGCTTGTGGTGTTGCTCGATGCAGAAATACGGCGTGGCGAACAGTTCCTGCAACAGGATGACCTGCGCGCCCTTGGCTGCGGCTTCGCGGACCAGTTGCTCGGCCTGGTCGAGGTTGTGTTTCAAGTCCCAGGTGCACGGCATCTGGGTGGTGGCGATGGTGAGTAAGGTCATGGCATCAACCCCGCACCGGCCAGGCCGGCTGTTGCTGGGTGATGCAATGCACTCCGCCACCGCCATGAGCCAGATGGTTGATCCGCACCGGCACCACTTCGCGCCCCGGGAATGCCTGCGCCAATACTTCGGCAGCGACCTTGTCGGCATCGATGCCATAGGCCGGCATGATGATCGCGCCGTTGGCGATGTAGAAGTTGGTGTAGGAGGCGCAGAACACTTCGGCCTCGGTGTCCACCGCATCGGAGGCTTCATAGAGTTCGATCAGCTCGAACTTGCGGCCTTGGGCATCGGTGGCCAGTTCAAGAGCGCGACGGTTTTCCCGTGCGACTGCGGCATACACAGAGTCCTGGTCGTGGGTGGCGTCCACCAGCAACACGCCGGGGCGGGCAAAGGCGCACACGCCGTCGACGTGGCCATCGGTCATGTCGCCGGTCACGTAGTCCGGATCGCCCGGCAGCCAGATGGTTTTCTTCACGCCCAGCAGGCGGCTGAAGATCTCTTCGATCTCGGCCTTGGTCACGCCCGGGTTACGGTTGGGGTTGAGCAGCACCGACTCGGTGGTGATCAGCGTGCCCTCGCCGTCCACGTGAATGGCGCCGCCCTCGTTGCTCAGCGCGGTGCCAAAACACTCCAGGCCCAAATGGTTGAGCGCACGGCGGGCCAGGCTTTCGTCCAGATCGTGGGCCGACTTGCCGCCCCAGGCGTTGAAGCGCCAGCTCACACCAGCCAGACCTTGCTGTGGATGGCAAACGAAGCTCGGGCCGGAGTCACGGCACCAGCTGTCGTTGACCGCCAGTTCGATCAACTCGATGTTCGGCCCGCACAAGGCCTTGGCGCTGGCGACGGATGACGGATCGACCACCAGTTTCACCGGCTCAAAACGGGCGATGGCGTTGGCCACCCGGGCGAAGTCCTCTTGAACCTGTGGCAGCGTCACCCGCCAGCCTGACTCCCAAAGGGTCTTGTTATGCGGCCAGACCATCCAGGTGGCGGCGTGGGTGACCCACTCGGCCGGCATCCTCCAACCGCTGTTTTGAATTTCGTTCTGCTGCATGACAAGCACCTCTGAGTTAAGTCATTGTGTTCAATGAAAACGGCCTTGGCGGTCTTGGCATGCATGCTACGGCTGGAAAAACAGGCAAACAAACGATGGATTTTGCAGGCAACTGATTAGAGGAACTTATCGATATGCTCAAACACTGGCCGCCCCTGAGCACCCTGCGCGGCTTCGAAGCCGCCGCCCGGCTGGGCAGTTTTCACAAGGCTGCCGATGAGTTGCACCTCACCCAATCGGCGATCAGCCAGCAGATCCGCAGCCTTGAGGCCTACCTGGAACAACCGCTGTTCCATCGCAGCGGGCGCAGCGTCAGCCTGACCGATGCCGGGCACGATCTGCTGAGCACCACCCAGGCGCTGTTGCAGCAACTGGCGGTGGGCATTCGCCGGTTGGGGCAATACCAGAAACCCAATCAACTGGTGCTCAACACCACCCCGGCGTTTGCCCGGCACTGGTTGTTGCCGCGCCTGGGGGATTTCCGTCGCCAGCATCCGCAGGTCGATCTGTGGATTTTCAGTACCGATGAAGTGCCGGACATGGCCAGCCAGACCATCGACCTGGCGGTGCGCGACGACATCGGTTCCCAGGCCGAATGCAGCTTCAAGGTGCTGCACGCCGACCGCCTCTACCCGGCGTGTCACCCGAGCCTGTTGGCCGTGCCCGTGGAACAGCGCACCACCCTGCATGGCGAGCGGGAAATGGACTGGAGCCACTGGGCGGTGGAGTCCGGCATTGATGTGGGGCAGATGGATCAGGGGCTGAATTTTTCCGATCCGGGGTTGCTGCTGGACGCGGCCTGCACCGGGCTGGGCATTGCGCTGGTGAGCCAGTTGCTGAGTCGGCAGGCGCGGGCCACCGGGCTGTTGCTGCCGATGGTGGAGCAAACCATCCGTGGCCCGAACTGGGCACTGCTCACCCACCGCGACAGCGAGAACATCCCGATGGCCCGGGCCTTCACCGAGTGGCTGGCCGACAACCTGGCGGCCGAGCCGCAGACCACGGCGTGATTACTGCGCCGGGAAGGTTTGCAGGTAGGCCAGCAAGTCTTCGATTTTTTCCGGGTCGCTGAGGCCCCAGAAAATCATGCGGGTGCCAGGGACAACTTTCTTCGGCGCTTCGAGGTAGGCGATCAGGGTTTCGCGGTCCCAGACCAGGTGGGCGGATTTCATCGCGTCGGAATACACGTAGTCCGTGGTGACGGCGGAGTGGCGACCGATCACGCCATTGAGTTGCGGACCGAAGGACGCACGGGCCGACTCGCCGATCTGATGGCAGCCGCTGCAGAGGCGCTTGAACAGTTTTTCCCCGGCTTGTGCATCGCCCGCAGCTAGGGAGGGAGTGCTGAACAGGCCAGCGGTGAGCGCCAGGGCGAGGGTCAGGGCGGCGATTTTCTTCATGTTGCGTTTCCAGTCTGCGAGTGCTCGCTATTGGAACATGTCCGCCAGCCCTGTGCATTCTGTAGGAGCGGGCTTGCTCCGGGCGGCGTTCCGACGAATGCGATGGATCAGTCACCTTCTCTGCTGGATGTGATGGTCTCTTCGCTGGCAAGCCAGCTCCTACAGGGGTTATGCGCACTGGTTTATTTTTTGGTGCGAGATGTATTGAGCGCCACGGCTGCCTGAATCAACGCTTTCAGCGCCTTTTCATCGATCTGCTCGCCCTCGTGGATATCGATGGCACGCCGGGTATTGCCTTCCAGGCTTGAGTTGAACAACTTCGACGGATCGTCCAGTGAAGCGCCCTTGGCGAAGGTCATCTTCACCACCTGCTTGTAGGTCTCGCCGGTGCAGATGATGCCGGCATGGGACCACACCGGCACGCCGCGCCACTTCCACTCTTCGATCACTTCGGGGTCGGCCTGGCGGATGATCTGGCGGACGTGGGCCAGGGTTTCGCCGCGCCAGTCGGCCAGCTCCCGGATTCGCTCGTCGATCAGCGCCGAAGCTTCGTTTGGGTCAACCTTGTCCGTTTTCATCACCGTTTCGACCCTCATCAAGATGGTTGTGACCGATGAGGGTAGACGGTGCTCCAAAGTTTTCAGGAATCGCTGACTGACGGCGCCTGGGGCACGGGGCGGGTTTTCACGGTGACAAACATTTTGATGCGGTCGCCGATTTCCTGGAGGGTATGACGGAATGGGTCGTGTCTTTCGCTGGTGGTCGGGTCTTCGAAGCTCCAGACCATCACTTCACCGGTAAACGGTATGCGCGAGACCTCTTCGGAGGACTTGTCGCACAGGGTGATGACGTAGTCGAACGCCTGACCTTCGAAATCTTCGAGGGACTTGCTGCGCAGACCGCTGGCATCGACGCCGATGTGATCGAGGGATTCGAAGGTGCGTGGATCGATCCCGGTGGCCTCAAGCCCGGCGCTGAAGGCCTGGAAATCGGCAGGATCGGTATGGCGCAGCAGGGCTTCGGCCATGAGTGAGCGGACATCGTTTCTGGCGCAGACGAACAGCACGCGACGTGGGTCGGTCATGGGGTTACCTCGGCTGGCAGGGTTTCAGTGTTTGCTCATCAATCCATGCAGCACGCCGAACCGCAAACCCGGTTCCGACGCAATCATATGCGTGATGCCAAACACCTTGAACGCTGCCAGCATCAACACCAGGCCGCCGGGCAAAATGCTCAGGCGATGGGTGGGCAACCCCGCCAGCTTGAGGTGTTTCACATGTTTGACTTCCAGCAGGCGCAACGACAGGCGCAACAGGCCACCGTAGGTGATGCCGCTCTGGTCGTCATCATTCAAGCCATTGGCCTTGAGCACCTTGGCCAGCATCCGCGCCGTCCCGGAAGAACCGATCGCCTGCTGCCAGCCCATGGCGCGGTAACGGCGGGCAATGCGCTCGAACTGCACGGTGGCCGCGCGTTCGGCCTCCAGCAGCGCTTCGGCCATGATCCGCCCGCCGTGGAAATAATGCGCACCGAAGGTGCCGCTGCCGATGGCAATGCTCTCGGTGACCAGCAATTGGTCGCCACGGCCAATGATCATTTCCGTGGAGCCACCGCCGATGTCCACCACCAGCCGTGTGCTTTGCGCCGGCAAGGTGTGGGCCACGCCGGCGTAAACCAGTTGCGCCTCTTCGTGACCGGAAATGACGTCGATGCGAAAGCCCAGGTGGCGCTCGGCACTGGCCAGGAACAGCGGCGCGTTGTCCGCTTCGCGCACGGCACTGGTGGCCACCGCCCGCACGCGCCCGGCCTCGAAGCCGCGCAACTTTTTGCCGAACCGCGCCAGCGCCTGCCAGCCACGGTCCAGCGCCAACTCATCGAGTGCCCCACCCTGCAGGCCTTCGGCCAGACGTACCGGTTCACGCAGGGTTTTCACTTCCTGGATGACCATCTGCTGGTTCCGTCTTACCGACTGGCCAATCATCAGGCGAAACGCATTGGAACCCAGGTCGATGGCGGCAAACAGCGGGGCGTCTTTCATAGGGGGTTCCTTGCACATTCATCTGCCGGCGGACTGGCGGCCGTCGGGCACTCAAGACGGATTGCGAGGATCTTGCCATTGCTTCGATGACACCCAGATGACACCGCCTGGAGATCTGACCCACACCACAAGTGGCAGGATTTGCGGCATCCGGATGAATGGCCATCAAACCGTCATCGAATCGTCATGAACCGGGCGGCATAATCAAGTCATTCAATGCGTGCTTTACTTTTCTGCTGCCAATTCTGGTGGCTTTTTTTTGCCTGAAATTCTGCTTACAGACACTCCTGCGCCGCACGCTCGAACGTCGACGGCACGAACGCCGAGGCCAGCAGCTTGCGCTCGTACAGGAACACCTTGCCGCCATTCGAGGCTTTGTAGGTTTCAAGCACATTGTCCGCCGCCACTTTGCTCGGGACGACGATCCGGTAGCTGCGCTGGGTCTGCGATACCGTGGGCACCAGCGCATCGTGCTGCAACTTCGGCACCACGCAATGGGTGTACTCCTCGGGCGACTTGCTGGTCTGCAAGGTCAGCGTCGGATCGTTCGGCGTGGCACAACCGGCCAGCAGCAGCGAAGCGAAGGCCAGGGTCGGGGCAAAAAAAGTGCGCATGAATCAGGTCCTGAAAAGAAATCGACGATGGATTGGGTTGCCCGCCGTTCAACGGACGTCGGGCTTGTTAATTGGTTGCTGCGGTTAATCCGGCGGTTACCAGCGCCTTCAACGACACATCGAACTGTTTCAATGCACTTAGTTGCAGGTCGCGTTGTTGTTCGATTTGTGCGGCGATCTCGGGTGCGGCCTTGTCATGCACCCACACCGACGGCAGTTGTTTTTCCACCGCGCCTTCGGCCTTGCCGATGTACTGCAGGTTGGCGTCGTAGAACCGCGCGGCGAAACGCGCCTCAACCCGATCGTTACGCTGGGTCAGCAACTGGTTGTGGGTATCGAGCATCACCACCACGTCCGGGTGGGCCTGCACCAGGGCTTCGAGGTTGTCGTAGACCGTCACCGACACAAAGGTGTGGTGCAGCGAACTCATCAGCCAGTCGATGGCCAGGTCCGGATCGGAGCTGTTGACGAAGGCTTGGCGAATCCGCGCATCCAGTGCGTTTTTCGCACCATTCACGGCCACCGAGTGGTATTGCGCAAGGTATTGCAGGTTTTCCACGGTGTTCTCGCTGTAGAGCACCCCGACCGTCTGTCCGTATTGCAACCCGCCCTGGCTCCCGGTTATGGGCGGCAGATGGCAGGCGCGTGCGTCCTCGGCGTAGGCCGATGCGGTGGATGCAACACTGCCCAGCAACAGGGCAATCACAGCCAGTCGGGTCAAGATTTTCATCGCGCAGGTTCCTTGAGCAGCGTGTTCAATGCAGGCAATTTTCCGCCTTTGCGCAAAAAACAGAACTTGCGATTCTTGATGGTGACTATTGACTGAACCAATAGTGCGGCGACGCCAGCGCATGCCTCTGGCGCAAAGTTACCGGTCAATGTCGAACAAGCGGCTGTGCCGGGCGCCCACGGTTGATTACAGTGGCGACTGCCCTCAAAACCTGATCAAGGAACGAAACAATGGTGACCTGCTACCTGAAATACGTGCTCGATCCCTACCAGCTCGAAGCGTTCGAGCACTACGGCAAGTTGTGGATTCCCTTGGTGGAAAAGTTCGGCGGCCAGCACCACGGCTACTTTTTGCCGTCGGAGGGCGCCAACAACATCGCCCTGGCGCTGTTCACCTTCCCCAGCCTGGCGGCGTACGAACATTACCGGCAGCAGTCGATGAACGATCCGGAGTGCATCGCGGCGTTCAAGTACGCCGAAGAGAGGAAGTTCATCTTCAGCTACGAGCGTTCATTCATGCGCCCGGTATTTGGCGAACAGGATCGCTGAGTCAGACTTTTTTCAGATCCAGGCAATAGGTGTAGTAACCGGGGTCGCGCACCCAGCCCAGGGATTCATACAGGCGTTGGGCAGTGAAGTTGTCGGTGGCGGTTTCCAGGGTCATGCCTTTGCCGCCGGCCAGCTTCGCAAAATCCCGGGCGGTGTTCATCAGCAACTTACCGACCCCTTTGCCCCGGGCGGCGGGCGTGGTGAACAGATCACCAAGCAGCCAGGTGCGATGGGCGTCGATAGAGGAAAAAGTCGGGAACAGTTGGACGAAGCCGAGGTTTTCACCGCCGGGGTCCCGGGCAAGAAAAATCACCGATTCATCCCGGGCGAGTCGCTCAGCGATGAAGGCGCGCGATTGCGCAAGGTTCGACGGCTGCTTGTAGAACATCCGGTAGGCGTCAAACAAGGGGGCGATCTGGTCGATGTGCGATGCGTCGGCGCGCAGGGCCTGAATAGCCATGAGGGTGCTCCATTGCGGTCTCGAGGAATTACAGACTAGCAATGGTGTGGATTAGGAAGGGATATTTTTCCAGGCAAGATCAAAAGATCGCAGCCTGCGGCAGCTCCTACATTGGAATGTGTTTCCCTGTAGGAGCTGCCGCAGGCTGCGATCTTTGCTTTTGGATCAGACCCGCACGTTCCGACCCGGCAACGAAGTACGTTGGCTGCTCTCCCAGCCCTCGACCAGACCCACCGGCACATCCGACGCCGGCAGCATCTTCACGCCACGCACCAGATCCGAGGCGCGCTCGGCGAGCATGATGGTCGGTGCATTGAGGTTGCCGTTCGGCTCGGTCGGGAACACCGACGAATCGATCACCCGCAGACCGGCGATACCGCGCACGCGCAGCTCGGAATCGACCACCGCCATGTCGTCCTCGCCCATGCGGCACGAACCGCAGGGATGGTAGGTGCTTTCCAGGTTGTCGCGCACGAAGGCGTCGAGGTCTTCATCGCTGGTCACCTGCGCGCCCGGGGCGATTTCGCCGTCTCGGAAGCGGTCCATGGCTTTCTGGCCGATGATCTCGCGGGTCAGGCGAATGCAGCGGCGGAAGCCTTCGCGGTCCTCTTCCCGCTCAAGGTAGTTGAAGCGGATTTCCGGATGCTCGTACGGATCCGCCGAGCGCACCCGCACATAACCACGACTTTTCGGTTTGTTCGGCCCGGTGAGCACCATGAAGCCATGGCCCTTGATCGGTTTGTTGCCGTCGTAGCGCATCGCCGCCGGCAGGAAGTGAAACTGGATGTCCGGCCAGCGCAGGCCCTTCTCGGAGCGGATGAAACCACCGGCTTCGAAGTGGTTGGTGGCGCCCAGGCCGTCCTTGAACAGCAGCCAGCGCAGACCGATCATCAGCTTGCTCAGCGGGTCCATCTTGCTGTTGAGGGTCACCGGTTCCTTGCAGCCGAACTGGATGTACACCTCGGCGTGATCCTGCAGGTTCTCCCCTACTCCCGGCAGATCATGGCTTACGCCGATCCCGGCCTTGCGCAGGACGTCCGCCGGGCCGATGCCCGAGCGTTGCAGCAGGTGCGGCGAGCCGATTGGCCCGGACGAGATCAGCACTTCGCGATTGCAATACACCTGGTGGGTCTGGCCACCGTGGTCATACATGACCCCCACCGCGCGCTTGCCTTCAAGAATGATCTGGCGCGTCATCGCGTGGGTGATCACCGTCAGGTTCGGACGGCCCATGGCCGGGCGCAGATAGGCGTTGGCCGTGGAGCAGCGCACGCCGTTCTTCACGGTCATGTGCATGGCGCCGAAACCTTCCTGCATGTAGCCGTTGCAGTCTTCGGTCTTGATGTAGCCCGCCTCCGCACCGGCTTCGACCCAGGCACCGTACAGCGGGTTTTTCATGTGGTTGCCGTTGGTGGTGTGCAGCGGCCCGGTTTGCCCGCGATAGCTGTCGCCACCCGACTCATAGCTTTCGGCGCGCTTGAAGTACGGCAGGCAGTTGCGATAACCCCAGCCTTCGGCACCCAGGGATTCCCACTCGTCAAAGTCCAGCGCGTGGCCACGGATGTACACCAGGCCGTTGATCGACGACGAACCGCCCAGCACCTTGCCCCGTGGGCAGTGAATGCGTCGGCCGTTGAGGTGGGTCTCCGGCTCGGTTTCGTAGCGCCAGTTGTACTTCTTGGTGTTCATCGGGATCGAGAATGCGCTCGGCATCTGGATCACTACGCTCTTGTCACTGCCGCCGAATTCCAGGACCAGCACCGAGGTGGCCGGGTCTTCGCTCAGACGGTTGGCCAACACACAACCTGCCGAGCCTGCGCCAATGATGATGTAGTCGTATTTTTGCGTAGCCATGGTCATCTCCCGACCGTCGATTCAGTGAATACCGGCAGTGGCTGCTGTTTGTGGGTCAGCGTGTCGCCGGTGGTGTATTGCGGGGAGGTTTTCTCGATCTGCTGGATCACCGCTTCTTCGCGTTTCAGATCGATCGAGCGGCTCAGCCAGTAGTACGCCAGGCCCGACACGATCAGCCCGACCAGCCAGGCGATGTCGATGCTGCCCAGCGCCTTGGCGAGCGGGCCGACATACACCTCGCGCTGTTCAACGCCGTCGAAGATGTAGAAGAACGGGATCATCGAGATAAAACCGATGGCATAGGCGGCGATACCGCGCAGGCCCCAGCTGCCGTAGATGTTGCCGTGGGGCATGAAGAAGTGCGGGATGGCGTAGCGGCCCTTGCGCACGAAGAAGTAGTCGGTGAGGTTGACCGAGGTCCAGGGCACCAGGAAATACAGCATCACCACCAGGTAGATCCCCAGCACCGACAGGCCTTTGCCGGAACTCTGGATGCTCAGGGCCACGCCCAGCTGCAGCAGGATCACGAAGCCGATGGCCAGGATGCGCGCCTTGCGGGTGGGTTCGATGTGCTTGATCGAATCGACGCAGGTCAGCGTGGTCAGTTTGGCGCTGTAGATGTTCATCGCGATCACCGGCAGGAACGCCAGGATGGTGACGATCACCACCGCCGTGCCCACCAGCGGCGACACGGTGTTGCCGACTTGCCCCAGGGCCACCAGCACGTCTGTGGAGTGCAGGTGATCGGCCAGCCAGCCACCCACGGAAATCATCCACGCGCCAGACAGCGAAGCCCCGAGGAACACCACAGCGATCAACTTGCCGCTGGAGGTGTTTTTCGGCAGGTAGCGCGAGTAGTCCGACACATAAGGCGCATAGGCGATGTTGTAGCTGGCGGCCGCCGCAAACTGCGCGATGAAACCGGTCCAGTTGAAACCCAGCGGCTCCCGGGCCACTTCGCCCTCCGCTAGCGCCGGCAGCACTGCATCCGGCACCCAGCCCATCACCACCGCCACGGTCACCAGGCCATACAGCGGCAACGACAGGTACAGCGCCCATTTGAAGCTGCGGTGCATCCAGTCATGGCCGAGAATCGCCAGCACCGCCGCCGGTATGGTCACCGCCACCGCGATCACCGCCGGGTTGAACCCGAATAGCGTATGCAGCCCCTGCATCATCAGCACCAGGTTGACGATGTTGAAGCCGGCGAACACGAACAGCGTTGCGAGCAGTACCAAAATCACCCCGCGATAGCCGAACTGCGCGCGGGACTGGATCATCTGCGGCAGGCCAAGGTGCGGGCCCTGGGAGCCGTGAAACGCCATGAACAGTGTGCCGAACATGATGCCCAGCGTACCGGCGAGCGTAGTCCACAGCGCGGTCAGGCCGACGCTTGGGCCAACGAAGCCGATGGTCATGGTGAAGAAGGTGAAATTGCCGAGGAACCAGAACGGGCCCTGACTGGCCAGCTTGTCAGTGCGCTCGTTCTCGGGGATGAAGTCAATCGAATGCCCCTCGACGACGGATTTTTCGTCGAGGCTGGACACGCTCGTGGCGGACTTGGCGTTAGTGTTCATGATGGACTCTTATTGTTGGAAGATCATGACGAGATAACCGCGTTCTTTCGGGTGAACGACTCCCCTGTGGGAGCGAGCCTGCTCGCGAAAAAACGTTAACGATGACGAGGGCTGCCTGGGTGAGCGCGGCGCTCTGACGTCTTTCGCGAGCGAGCTCGCTCCTACAAGGGCTGAGCTCACGCGTGCCTACCTGGCGTTGTTGCTGGAACCGTACAGGACTGTAGGAGCGAGCCTGCTCGCGATGGTCTCAAGAGCGCCGCGTTTAACCGGCAAGCACGCGTTTTCGTTAACGACCTTCGCGAGCAAGCTCGCTCCTACAAAGGGGTGGCGTCAGCTTGGCAGCGTGATCCACACCGCCTTGGTTTCGAGCAGGTAATCGAGCTGCTCGGCGCCCAGATCCTTGCCGAAACCGGACTGTTTGTAGCCACCGAACGGCATCGACGGATCGAGGGTGCCGTGGGCGTTGACGTAGACCGAGCCTGCTTTCAAGCGTGGAATCAGGCTGTGCACCTTGCCCAGGTCGTTGGAATACAGTGCCGCCGCCAGGCCGTAGGGCGAGTCATTGGCCAGGGCCAGTGCGTCTTCTTCATCGTCGAACGGTGCGGTGACCAGCACCGGGCCGAAGATTTCTTCCTGGACGATGCGCATGTCATTGCGGCAGTTGGCGAAGATGGTCGGCTCGACGAAGAAGCCAGGGCCATCGACCGGTTGGCCGCCGTAGACCAGTTCGGCGCCTTCAGCCTTGCCGGTTTCGATGTACTCGGTCACGCGCTGCTTTTGCAGGGCAGAAACCAGCGGGCCGATGAAGCAATCAGGATCCAGGCCCGGGGCCATTTTCAAGGTGCGCGTGTAGGCGATCAGCTCACGCAGGAATTCGTCGTAGACACTGCTATGAATATAGGCCCGTGTACCGGCGTCGCATACCTGCCCGGAGTTGAAAAACACGCCATTGGCGACCGCTTGGGCGGCGGCCGGGATGTCGGCGTCGGCGCAGACGATGACCGGTGATTTACCACCGAGTTCGAGGGTCAGGCGCTTCATGTCATCCAGCGCTGCGCGGCCGACAGTCTGGCCGACCGGGGTAGAACCGGTGAAGGTCAGTTTGTCGATGCCCGGGTGGGTGGCCATGGCCGCACCGACCACGCTGCCGCGCCCGGTGACGATGTTGATCACGCCGTCGGGAATGCCCGCTTCCTGCACCAGTTCAGCGAAACGCAGGGCCGACAACGAAGTCAGTTCGGCAGGCTTGACCACCACGGTGCAACCGGTCGCCAGCGCCGCGCCGAGCTTCCAGGCCATGGTTTGCAGCGGGAAGTTCCACGGCACGATGGCGCCGACTACGCCCACCGCTTCCTTGCGGGTATAGGCCAGGTAATTGCCCGGCAGCGAAGGCTCGACGGTACGGCCGTGCAGCTTGGTGGCCCAGCCGGCGAAGTAACGCAGGGTATCGACGGTGCCCTGGATGTCCACGTCCTTGGCGAAGGCCACGGACTTGCCCATGTCGATGGATTCGATTTCAGCCAGCTCGGCGGCGTTCTGTTCGATCAGGTCAGCCAGGCGCTGCATCATGCGCTCGCGCTCGGCCGGTTTGGCCTGGCGCCAGGCGCCGCCGTCGAACTGCGCGCGTGCGGCTTGCACGGCGCGGTCCAGGTCATCGGTGGTGCCCATGGGAATGCGGGTGATCAGGCCTTCAGTCGAAGGTTCGATCACATCGGAAGTCTGGCCGTCGCTGGCTTCGACCCAGGCACCGCCGATGAACATTTTCTGGACCTTGCTAAGGAAGGTCTGAGTGGCTTCGCTGACGCCGAATTTCTGCAGGTAACTTTTGACGATCGTGTCCATTTTTGTTCTCTCTGCCCGGCAGTCAGAGCCTGCCGGGTCACTGGTTTCGATGATCAGGCTGATGCGGCTTCGCTCTCGGCGGCTGCCCGCACCTTGCCACGCTCGTGGAAGATGAAACCGATGCTGTTGAGCAGCAGTTGCGCGGCCAGGATCGAGGTCATGCCGGTCGGGTCGTAGACCGGTGCCACTTCCACCAGGTCCATGCCGACGATGTTGCCTTTGCTGCGCTTGGCCAGGGCCTGGATGATTTCCAGCACTTCGTAGTAGAGGAAGCCGCCGTGGCTCGGGGTGCCGGTGCCAGGGGCGATGGACGGGTCGAAACCGTCGATGTCGATGGTGATGTAGTAGTTGATGTTCTGCGGGATCAGCGCCAGCACACCCTCGACACCGAGGCGGCGCACATCGCGCACCGAGAGGATTTTCGAGCCGGCTTCGTGGGCCGCTTCGTAGTCGTCGCGGTTGGACGACGACACGTTGCGGATGCCCATCTGGGTCATGCCGACAATGTGGTTCATTTCCGAAGCGCGGCGCAGCGGGTTGCCGTGGCCGTAGCGCACACCGTGGCGTTCGTCGACGAAGTCCAGGTGCGCATCGAAGTGAATGATGTGGATCGGGCCGCGGCCTTCGAAGGCCTTGATCACTGGCGCGTGCACCGAGTGATCGCCGCCGAGCACCACCGGCATCACGCCGGCATCGAGGATCTTGCGCACGGCGTATTCGGTGTTCTTGTTGCTGGTGACCATGTCGGTGTGGACGATGTCGGCATCACCGACGTCGACCATGCGCACGTCCGATGCGGTGAGGTACATCACGTCATCTTCGTGGTCGTAGGCGCCGGCGTGGCCGAAGGAAAACAGCGTCGATGCTTCGCGAATCCCGCGTGGTCCGAAGCGTGCGCCGGAGCGCCACTGGGTGCCCATGTCGTTGGGCACGCCGAGCACCGCGACGTCGGCATCCAGTGCATCCCAATCGGTGCACACCGGGGATTTGCCAAAGGTGCAATGACCTACGAATGGCAGGTTCAGGCGACCGGATTCATAACCGTTGTTCGACATTTCTAGCCTCTCCACTTCTTGTTATCGGCCTGGCGGACTGCAAGGCGACCGCCGTTGGAAAGACTATGGGCGCAGGTTTTCGTGGAAAAAATGCTAAACATCAGATACTCATATCGGCATTCCCGATGCATCCACAGGCCGGAGGTCCAAGATGATCCAGCTGCACGATGTCGACCTGAAACTGCTCAGGGTGTTTGCCACGATTGTGCGCTGCGGGGGGTTCTCGGCCGCGCAGGCGGCGCTCAATGCCGGTCAGTCGACCATCAGCGAACAGATGACCCACCTGGAAACCCGCCTCGGGGTCAAACTCTGCCAGCGCGGGCGCAGTGGCTTCCGCCTGACCGAACAAGGGGTGGCGATTCATGAAGCCACCCAGCGCCTGCTGTCGGCGGTGGAAAACTTCTGCATGGACGCCGACGTGCTCAAGCAGCACATCAGCGGCAAGCTCAACCTGGGGATCATCGACACCACGATCACCGACCCGGACTCGCCGATCCCGCGTACCACCCAGCGCTTCGTCTCCCGCGGGCATGACGTGCACCTGAACGTGTACGTCGGCACCCCGGCGGAACTCGAAGAACGGGTGCTCGACGGTCGCCTTCATCTCGCCATCGGGCACTTCCCGATCCATGTGCCGGGGTTGCTGCAATCGCCGCTGTACCAGGAAGCCCTGGGCTTGTATTGCGGGCGGCGTCACCCCTTGTACGGCAGCCACGCCGAAGGTGAGGAACTGCTCGAAGAAGTCGCTGCCGGGCGGATCGTCGTGCGCGGCTACATGCAGCAATACGACCTCGAACACCTCGGCGTGAGCAAGGCGGCCGCCACCGTGGACAACATCGAAGCCACGGCGATCCTGATCATTTCCGGTGCCTACCTGGGCTTTCTGCCTGAGCACTTCGCCGCCCAGTGGGTCAAGAGCGGTGAGATGCACCAGTTGGCCCCCGGGAGTCTGCGTTTGAAATCGCCGTTCGACGTGATCACCCGACGCGGCACGGCACCGCCACCGATCCTCCAGGCGTTCCTTGAAGACCTGGCCGCCAGCGCCCGTAAAACCGGACAGCCGTGATGTGACACTCGCCAAATTCAAATTTTGCCGGGCATACTGATTCGGTTCGCCAACCTTGCAGGCCCGTCATGCGCATCCACGTCACCTTCATCGACCGCGTCGGCATCACCCAGGAAGTGCTGGCCCTGCTCGGTGGTCGCAGTTTCAACCTGGACGCCGTGGAGATGGTGCCGCCGAACGTCTACATCGATGCGCCGACCCTGGGCGCCGAGGTGCTCGAAGAATTGCGCGAAGCCCTTTTTGATGTGCGCGGCGTGCAGGCAGTGACCATGGTCGACATCCTTCCCGGCCAGCGTCGGCGCCTGCAACTGGACGCGTTGCTGGCAGCCAGTTCCGACCCCGTGCTGGCGGTGGATGACCGAGGTCACGTGTTGCTGGCCAACCCGGCGCTGATCGCTCTGTGCGGACGCGAACCGGCCGGTGAATCGCTGACCGCGCTGTTCGACGATGCCGATTTGCAGCGCACCTTGATCGCTCAGCATTTCCGCCTGCCGATGCACGAAGTCAGCCTCGGTGGCCAGACGCTGCTCCTCGACGCGATGCCGATCACCGACGCCGGCGCCCTGCTCACCCTGTATCAACCCAATCGCATTGGCGAACGCCTGTCGGCGCTGCACCATGACCATGCCGAAGGCTTCGATGCGCTGCTCGGCGAATCGCCGCCGATCCGTGCGCTCAAGGCCCGCGCCCAACGGGTGGCGGCCCTCGACGCGCCGTTGCTGATCCAGGGTGAAACCGGCACCGGCAAGGAACTGGTGGCCCGCGCCTGCCATGCCATCAGCCCACGGCACGATGCGCCGTTTCTGGCCCTCAACTGTGCGGCGCTGCCGGAGAGCCTGGCCGAGAGCGAGTTGTTCGGCTACGCCCCCGGCGCCTTCACCGGCGCGCAACGGGGCGGCAAGCTCGGCCTGCTGGAACTGGCCGATCAGGGCACGGTGTTCCTCGATGAAGTAGGGGAAATGTCGCCGTACCTGCAAGCCAAATTGCTGCGCTTTTTGAGCGATGGCTGCTTCCGCCGGGTCGGTGGCGACAAGGAAGTCCGGGTCAATGTGCGGGTGCTCAGCGCCACCCACCGCGACCTGGAGAAAATGGTCGCCGAAGGGCGTTTTCGCGAAGACCTGTTCTACCGCCTCAACGTGCTCAACCTGCAGGTGCCGCCGCTGCGCGAGCGCGGGCACGACATCCTGCTGATGGCCAATCACTTCATGCAACAGGCCTGCGCGCAGATCCAGCGACCGGCGTGTCGTTTGGCACCAAGTACCTTCAGCGCCCTGCTCGGCAACCGCTGGCCGGGCAACGTGCGGCAACTGCAAAACGTGATCTTTCGCGCGGCGGCGATTTGCGAAAATCCGCTGGTGGACATCGATGACCTCGACATCGCCCGCACCGCCGTCGAGCGGCAAAACGACGGCGAAGTCGGCAGCCTGGAAGAGGCTGTGGGCGACTTTGAAAAGAACCTGCTGGAACAGCTGTATCGCAGCTACCCGTCCAGTCGGTTGTTGGCGGCGCGGTTGCAGACGTCCCATAGCGCCATTGCGATTCGCTTGCGCAAGTACGGGATTCCCGCCAAGCCCTGAAGCCATTACACGGCTCTTTGTAGGAGCTGCGCGACGTCAGCGTCTGCAAATCGATACAGCGTAGCGAAATCAAGACAAAACCTTTCCCACCCTGCATTTACAGCGTCTGCGCCCACAGCCCTGCTTGCCTGTATT
This sequence comes from Pseudomonas sp. P1_C12, assembly GCF_056406435.1. NCBI lineage: Bacteria > Pseudomonadati > Pseudomonadota > Gammaproteobacteria > Pseudomonadales > Pseudomonadaceae > Pseudomonas > Pseudomonas sp. P1_C12. Next base: position 48,088 of record NZ_JBFUAE010000014.1, read on the forward strand.
GATTTCAATACGGATGAAATCTCTCGCACTTCACAAAATAATCTCAAATCGTTGATTTAAAACAAATAAAAAACATTGGCACCGCCCTTGCTATCACTCCTCCAACCCCGCTCGTCGCCCCGCCACGAGCCTTAAAACAATAAGGAGTTGATATGAGCCAATTGCGTTTTACCGTCGATCACGAATGGTTGCGCCTTGAGAGCAATGGCCTGGTCACCGTCGGTATCACCGCATTTGCCCAGCAGGCGCTGGGGGATGTGGTGTTCGTTCAGGTGCCTGAACTGGGCGCCTTCGATGCAGGTGCTGAAGTGTCGGTGCTGGAATCGGTGAAAGCCGCCAGCAGTATCGGCATGCCGCTGGACGGTGAAGTGGTCGAGATTAACGCGACGCTGGAGAGCACCCCTGAACTGGTCAACGAAGACCCATTGGGCGAAGGCTGGTTCTTTCGCTTCAAACCGGTCGATGCCCTGGCGTTGAGCGATTTACTCGATCAAGACGCCTATGAACGCCTGACCGCAGAACACGCCGACGCTTGAAGCCCCCCCGAATCCGCAAAAGGACCACACCATGTTCAGCAAGCACGACCAGATCAAAGGCTACGACGACGAACTGCTGGCGGCGATGAACGCCGAGGATGCGCGGCAGGAACACCATATCGAACTGATCGCCTCGGAAAACTACACCAGCCAACGGGTGATGCAAGCCCAGGGCAGCGGCCTGACCAACAAGTACGCCGAAGGGTATCCGGGCAAGCGTTACTACGGCGGCTGCGAGCACGTCGATGTGGTCGAGCAACTGGCCATCGACCGCGCCAAACAACTGTTCGGCGCCGATTATGCCAACGTCCAGCCGCACTCCGGCAGCCAGGCCAACGCCGCGGTTTACCTGGCCCTGCTGCAAGCCGGCGACACCGTGCTGGGCATGAGCCTGGCCCACGGCGGTCACCTGACCCACGGTGCCAAGGTGAGTTTTTCCGGCAAGCTGTACAACGCCGTGCAGTACGGCATCGACACCAGCACCGGCCTGATCGACTACGACGAAGTCGAGCGCCTGGCGGTCGAGCACCAGCCGAAGATGATCATCGCCGGGTTCTCGGCCTATTCGAAGACTCTGGACTTCCCGCGTTTCCGCCAGATCGCCGACAAGGTCGGCGCCTGGTTCTTCGTCGACATGGCCCACGTCGCCGGTCTGGTGGCCACGGGTCTGTACCCGAACCCGCTGCCCTTCGCCGATGTGGTCACCACCACCACGCACAAGACCCTGCGCGGCCCGCGTGGCGGTCTGATTCTGGCCAAGGCCAATCCCGAATTGGAGAAAAAGCTCAACGCCGCGGTGTTCCCCGGCGGTCAGGGTGGCCCACTGATGCACGTGATCGCCGCCAAGGCCGTGTGCTTCAAGGAAGCGCTGGAGCCGGCATTCAAGACCTATCAGGCGCAAGTGATCCGTAACGCCCAGGCCATGGCGCAGGTGTTTATCGAGCGCGGTTACGACGTGGTGTCCGGCGGCACGGATAACCACCTGTTCCTGGTCAGCCTGATCCGCCAGGGCCTGACCGGCAAGGACGCCGACGCCGCCCTCGGCCGTGCCGGCATCACCGTGAACAAGAACGCCGTGCCCAACGATCCGCAATCGCCATTCGTGACGTCCGGTCTGCGCATCGGTACGCCAGCGATCACCAGCCGTGGCTTCAAGGAAGCGCAGAGCATTGCGTTGGCCGGCTGGATCTGCGACATCCTCGATCACCTGGGCGATGCCGATATTGAAGCCAATGTCGCACGGCAAGCGGCCGCCCTGTGCGCGGACTTCCCGGTCTACCGCGACTAAGCACACCACACACACCCCTGTAGGAGCGAGCTTGCTCGCGATGGTCGCCAACGATTACGCGCGCATTCAGGATTAACGCGGTGCCTTTGGGTGCTTCGCGAGCAAGCTCGCTCCTACAGGTTCTGTGCACAAGGAAATAACGATGAATGCCATTGTCGAATCGGCCGGCAACAGCCCGGCCAAAGTGGAGGTCGGCACCAAACTGCGCGGCGCGGAAAAGGTCGCGCGGATTCCGGTGAAGATCATTCCCACGGATGAATTCCCGCGCAAACCCGACTGGATTCGCGTGCGCATGCCGATCTCCCCCGAGGTTGAACGGATCAAGCAACTGTTGCGCAAGCACAAGCTGCACAGCGTCTGCGAAGAAGCCTCGTGCCCCAACCTCGGTGAATGTTTCTCCGGTGGCACCGCGACCTTCATGATCATGGGCGATATCTGCACCCGCCGTTGCCCGTTCTGCGATGTCGGTCATGGCCGCCCCAAACCTCTGGACACCAACGAGCCAATGAACCTGGCCGTGGCCATCGCCGAACTGCGCCTGAAATACGTGGTGATCACCTCAGTGGATCGCGACGATTTGCGCGACGGTGGCGCCCGGCACTTTGTCGATTGCCTGCGGGAAATCCGCAAGCTGTCGCCCGGCGTGCAACTGGAAACCCTGGTGCCGGACTATCGCGGACGCATGGACGTGGCCCTGGCGATCACCGCCCATGAGCCGCCGGATGTGTTCAACCACAACCTGGAAACCGTACCGCGCCTGTACAAGGCCGCGCGGCCGGGTTCGGACTTCGAGTGGTCGCTGGACCTGCTGCAAAAATTCAAGCACGCGGTACCCCATGTGCCGACCAAGTCCGGCCTGATGCTGGGCCTGGGCGAAACCGACGAGGAAGTCATCGAGGTCATGCAACGCATGCGCGAGCACGACATCGACATGCTGACCCTCGGCCAGTACCTGCAACCGTCCCGCAGTCACTTGCCGGTACAGCGCTTCGTGCATCCCGACACCTTTGCCTGGTTCGCCGAGGAAGGCACGCGCATGGGCTTCAAGAACGTGGCGTCCGGGCCGCTGGTGCGTTCGTCCTATCACGCCGATCAACAACTTCATGGAGGTACGGACGGTTTCAAGCCATGATGGAATGACTGGTCATGCATGGAGCCGTTCCCGATGTCGCGTTCACCCTGTCTGTTGCTGCTGTGCCTGAGCCTCGCCACGCCATGCATGGCCGACGAGGCGAAACCCGGGCACATGGTGTATGTGCGCAGCGTCGCCCCGGGCATCGAGCAGGACATCCGCTACACCAGCGCGCACAATTTCACCGGGCACCCGCTCGACGGTTATCAGGCGGCGGAGTGTCTGTTGTCGGAGGACGCTGCAAAGGCATTAGCCCGAGTGCAAAGCTCACTGAAAGCCGAAGGCTACGGCTTGAAGGTATTCGACTGCTATCGACCCAAGCGCGCGGTGGCGGACATGGGCCGCTTCGCCACCGAACCTGGCGACCCGCTGAAGACCGAGTTCTATCCACGGGTCGACAAGCAGGACTTCTGGCGCCTGGGTTATGTGGCCCGGGTGTCCAACCACTCCCGAGGCAACACCGTCGACCTGACGCTGACCGGCCCCGACGCCCTGCTCGCCGACACCTGGACGCCTTCGGTCACGCCAGTGGATTGCACCGCCCCTTACGGCCAGCGCTGGCACGACGGCGCGCTCGACATGGGCACCGGTTTCGATTGCTTCGATGAGCGGGCCCACACCGACTCGGCGCTGATCAACGCCACGGCCAAAGCCAATCGCCAGCGCCTGACCAGTGCCATGACCAAGGAAGGCTTTGTGGGTTATTCGGCCGAGTGGTGGCACTTCACGTACAGCGGGAATCCGCAGAAGCCGGACGTCATGGACTTCCCCATCACGCCGCTTGCACCATGAACATTCTGCTCAAGACCCTGTTGGTGACGTTTTTTCCGCTGGCCGCAATGGCCCAGGGACTCGACGGCAGCGACCAACTGATCGTGGTCACCAGCAAAAACTGGGATGACGTTCAGGCCACTGCCCAGCGCTATGAACGGCGCGGCAAGACCTTTGAAAAGTTCGAAGCGCCGTTTGCAGTGGTGCTCGGCAAAAACGGCATGGGCTGGGGCAAAGGCCAACTCGACACCGGGCAACCTGAAGGCCCGGTCAAACAGGAAGGCGACGGCAAGGCACCGGCTGGAATGTTCAAGCTGGGTACGGCATTTGGCTACGAGCCTTCCGCCGACACCCGCCTGCCCTATCTGTCGCTGACACCGACCATCGAATGCGTGGATGACAGCCAATCGGCTCGCTACAACCAACTGGTCGATGGCTCGGTGGTTGCCAAGGACTGGAGCAGTTCCGAACGCATGCGCCGCAGCGATGACTTGTACCACCAGGGCATTTTCATCCAGCACAACACCCCGGCCACTCCCACCGCCGGCTCGTGCATTTTCTTCCACATCTGGCGCGGCCCCACGGCGCCGACCCGTGGCTGTACGGCCATGGACCCGGCGAACATCGCACGGTTGTTCGATTGGCTCAACCCAAGTAAATCCCCGGTGCTGGTGCAACTGCCTGAAGCGCAGTACGAACGGTTGCGTGAGCGCTGGAAACTACCAAAGCGCTAGTCAACGCTGGCCCCCTCGCCACAAAAGCTGGTATTAACCCCGCTCAACCACCACCGCACTCATTGACGGCTTGGCCAGCGCGTAATAGATCACACCCGGCACCAGCAGCCCGACGATCCAGGAAATGTCCACGCCGCCCAGTTGCGCAACCATCGGCCCGGAGTAGAAATGGGTATCGACAAAGGGCAACTGGATCAACACGCCAATCACGTACACGCTGATCCCCAAGACGTTCCAGCGACCGTAGCGCCCTGCCGGGTCGGACAGCGCCGGGATGTCGTAACGCTCCTTGTTGATGAAGTAGTAATCCACCAGGTTGATCGCGCTCCACGGGGTGAAGAACGTCAGCAAAAACAGGATGAAGTACTTGAACGAGCTGAGGAACGAGTACTGCCCCAGCAATGCCAGCGTGGTGGATGCCGCGATAATCAGCAGCACGAACAACATGCGCTGGCGGGCGGTGATCTCCAGGCGACGACGAAAGCCACTGATGATGGTGGCGATGCACATGAAACTGCCGTAGGCGTTGAGGGTGGACACCGTGACCTTGCCGAACACAATGCTCAGGTACAGCAAGGACGCGATCACCCCGGTGCTGCCCAGGCCGACAATGGTCGCCACTTCGTGCCCACGGAAATTCGCCCCGGCCAGTGCGGCGGCGAACACCCCCAGCACCATCGAAGTCTGCGCTCCCAGCACCGTGCCGAGGCCGACAGCGGCGAAGGTTTTCCACGACGAAGTCTTGCTCGGCAGGTAGCGCGAGTAGTCCGCCACGTAAGGGCCGAAGGCGATCTGCCAGGACGCCGAGAGCGACACCGCCAGCAGGAAGGTGCTCCAGCCGAAATGACGATTGTCAAGCAGCAGGCCGATGTCGTTGAGGGTCATCAACCGGGTGAACAGGTAGGCGAACGCGATGATGCCCAGCACGCTGGCCACCCGCCCGACCAGGTGAATCACCCGATACCCGAAGATCGTCAGGAACGCGATACACGCGGCGAAAATCAGGATGCCGGCGCTGTCGCTGACACTGATCAACTGCGCAATCGCCTGCCCCGACAACACTGCGCCGGTGGCGCTGAAACCCAGGTACATCAGGCACACCAGGACAATCGGGATCGCCGCGCCATACACGCCGAACTGCACTCGGCTGGAGATCATCTGCGGCAGCCCGAGCTTCGGCCCTTGTGCCGCGTGCAGCGCCACCACGGCACCGCCGAACACTTGCCCGATCAGCAAGCCGATCAGCGACCAGAACACATCGCCACCCAGTACCACCGCCAGGGCACCGGTGACGATAGCGGTGATCTGCAGGTTGGCGCCGAGCCACAGGGTGAACTGGCTGTAGAGGCTGCCGTGACGCTCAGCCTCGGGAATGAAATCAATCGAGCGAGTCTCGATCAGGGGACTGCGTTGCGCACTCATGACGATGTTTCCTTTGAGGAACTGTTTTTGTTGTCGGGGATGAACTTAGAAGGTCTTGGTGGCACTGGCAACGACCGTGGCCGAGCACAGGTCGTCATAGCCGTACCAACTGGCGCACTCGCTTTTCGACAAGTCCGTGTCGATATAGCTCAGGCCCCAGGTGACGCTGACGAAGTCGCGGGTCAGCTTGGCTTCCCACTCGTAGTAAGACTCACGGCTATCGCCACTGGCGGACCAGAACGCGGGGTCATTCACATCGTTGCGCCCAAAGCGCAAGTCCAGACCGACTTCGGCCGGCAAATCGATTTTGTAGCCCAGGTAGGTGTAAAGGGTGTCCTGGTCCTCGCCGAAGAAATTCGGCGTGTCCTTGGAGTAATAGGCACCCAGCTTCACGCCGTACAGGTCGAGGACGGCGTAGACCTCACTGAGGTTGAATTCTGAATTCTTCGGGTAGTCGTACTTGATGTAGCCCAGATCCAGGCTGATCGCGTCGGTCGCCTGCCAGTAGTAACCCGCGTAGTACTCAAGCTCCTGCCGGGTATCGAAGCCGCCACCGAAATCAACATTGGAGGTCCAGGCGCCGATGTACAGGCCGCTGCTGTGCAGCAGCGTTGCGCCGCCCTGCACCGCCGGATCGCCCAGGGTTTGCGAGATGCCGCGGGTACGGTAGTCGCTGACGACGCCCAGGGTCATGTCCAGGCTGAAATCATCGTTGAGGGCCAGGGCCTGGCTGGTCAGGGGGGCCAGTGCCAGCGCGGCGAGGGTCAATGCTGAAAATGCGTTCATACAGTTCTCTTGTTGTTATGGCGTACGGGGAATTTCAGGCATGGCGATGCCAGGCCCCTCGCGCTACGAGGGGCTGGCAGTTTTTTGCGTGTGCTGGGTGTACGCAGGTCAGGACGCGGGGGCGTAGACCTGCTTGCCGGCGAAGAAAGTGTTCAGGACTTTGGTTTCGAACAGGTCGTCATCGCTGACCTTGAACACATCACGGTCGAGGATGATCAGGTCAGCCTGTTTGCCCGGTGCCAGCGAACCGATCTGTTTGTCCAGGCGCAGGGTTTTCGCCGCGTTGAGGGTGTAGGCGTAGAACATGGTCTGGCGGTCGATGCTTTCCTTGGCATTGAGTACGCCCAACGGACCTTTGCGCGTGCTGGCCTGGGCAATGGCGTTGAACGGGTTGGCGCTCGACACCGGCCAGTCGCTGCCACCGGCAATCGTCGCGCCGGCGTTATGCAGGGACCGCGCGGGATACTGGTAACCGTAGGCAAAGGCGCTGATGTAGGGCTTGACCAGTTCGACGGTGTAGGACTCGCCGGTGGCCCACAGCAGTTGCATCGAAGCGATCACGCCCAGTTGCTTGAAGCGTGGAAACTCCTTGGGATTGACCAGTTGCAGGTGCGCGATGCTGTGGGGCACGGGCGTCGGGCTGAGCTTGCGCGCATAGGCCACGCCATTGAGCGCTTCACGCACCGCACGGTCGCCGACGGCGTGCATGTGCACGATCCAGCCGCGTTTTTCCGCCGCCACCACCAGTTCGCCAAAGTGCGCTGGGTCGGTCAGCAACTGACCATTTTTATGGCTGTTCTTGAACGGCACGATGACCGCAGCGGTCTGCCCCGGGAATTCGAGAATGCCGTCGACAAACACCTTGATGCCGGGGAACGTCAGGTTAGGCACGCCCTCGAATTGCTTCATCACCGTGGCGATCACTTCCAGGTCGGCAGGTTTGCTCTTCGGGTTGGTGACCATCAACGCGGCGACGTGGGCGCTGAGTTCGCCGTTCTGCGCCAGTTCCTTGTACAGCGGCAGCACGCCGACACTTTCTGCGGTGGCATGGAAATCGAACAGCGAATCTTCACTGCCGCCGTTCGCCGCCGCGTCCATCCAGGCGGTGACGCCGAATTGATTGTTGATCTTCACCGCCTCGCGAGCGGCCTTGAGCATGGACTCCGGGCTGGGCGCCGGAATACCGTTGCGCACCACGTCCCAGCGGGATTCGGCGAAGTAGCCGTTCGGTGTGAAGTCTGCTTCATGGCCGATGTAGCCGCGTTCTTTTTCCGGCAGGCTCTTGACCAGTGCCGCGTCGATGCTCAAGCGCTTGAGCATCGCGTTGTTGGCCCAACCGGTGTGGCCGTCGATGCCGCTGAACACAATCGGTTGTTCTGCCCAGCGTCCCTGGTTGAACACCTTGCCCAGTTCACGGCTTTTCTCCCAGTAGGCCGAACTGACCCCCGCCACGCTGATCACATCACCGGAGCGGGCACGCCCGGTCTTGTCTTCTTCGATCAACCATTGCTCCAGTTCCGGCAAGGGTTTGACCTCGTCCAGCAGGTTGGCCTTCATGCTGTCGAAGGCGCCCGAGACCGGGTGGCTGTGGGTGTCGATCATGCCCGGCATCAACACTTTGCCCGCCAGGTCGATGCGCTGGGTCTTGGCATCGGCCAGGGCATTGATTTCGGCATCGCTGCCCACTTTCAGAATCTTGCCGTCTTGCACCGCAACAGCCTGCACCAGTGCCTGGCCGGGTTCGGCGGTAAAGACTTTGCCGTTGAACAACACCAGGTCAGCGGCGGCCATGGCCTGCACCGACGACAAGGCCAGCGCGGCGGCCAACAGGTTTGGAATCAATCGCATCGGAACGCTCTCTAGTTTTTATGGGGCGGATCGGGAAGTAACCGCTTGGGAAACCACGTGTGGCGCAAGCCCGAGGAACGGCGCCTTGGCCCACACGACCTTGCCGCCGACCAGCGTCAGCAGCACGTCGTTGCGGCCCAGTTCCTCCTCGGGCACCTGCATGAAGTTCTTGTCGAGCACGATCAGGTCCGCGAACTTGCCGACTTCGACCGAACCCAGCACCGCGTCCAGCTTCAGCTGTTCGGCGGAACCGAGGGTGATGCTGCGCAGCACTTCGGCTCGCGACAGCGCCGGATCGGCATTGAGTCGCCCGGCATACTTCGGCCCATAGCTGTGCGGATTGGTGGGGTCGCCGGAACGGGTGACACCGACTTTCAGCGCCAGGAATTCATCCAGCGGATCGACCGGCCAATCGCTGCCAAACGCCACTCGACCGCCGGCATGGGCGATGCTGCCCGAGGGTTCCATACGCGCAAATCGCGCGGCGCCAAGGTGATCACTGGTGCCGTCGACCGTGGACGGTGCCTGCTGTGCCCACTGGAACGACATGGTGGCCGTGACGTCCAGTGCCTTGAAGCGCGAATAGTCGGCAGGATCGACAGACTCGGCGTGCGCGATGGCCGGACGGAAATCAGTACCGGGCAGTTCCTTGCGCACGTAGGCGACGCTGTCCAGTGCATCGCGCACCGCGCGCTCGCCGGTAGCGTGCAGGTGCGGATCGAGACCGGCCTTGACCGCTTGCAGCAACAACGGATTGAGCACTTGCGGCGGGAAGTACAGTTCGCCCAGGTTCTTGCCCGGCGTCCACTTCGGCGCCTGGTCGGTGCCGCTGTTGTGCAGGTACGGGGTCAACATGGCACCGGTGTCCGCCGGGGCATTGATGATGCCGTCCATGAACAGTTTGACGTGGCGCATGTTCACGCCCGGCGCGACATGCACTTCACCCTGGTCGTAGGTGCTGGCCAGAGCCTTGGCCTCGGCGATGGTTTTCACCGGGTCGGCGGCAGCGGCGGCCGGGTCCAGCTTGATCGCCAGCAAGGCCCGGGCTGTCAGCTCGCCGGACTTTTGCAGGCTGGTGAAGGCTTTGCCGTTTTCCGGGCCGGACAGCGCGTCGAAGAAACTGGTGATGCCTTGCTGGCGCATGGCGTCGAGGGCTGCTCGAACCTGATTGAGTTTTTCCGCGTCGGTCGCAGGCGGGACCACGGCGGCCAACGATTCGGCGGCGCCGTCTTCACTGATGCCGTTCGGGTTGCCGGCGCTGTCGCGTCGGTATTTGCCGTCTTCGGGGTCGGCGGTGTTCTTGTTGATGCCGGCCAGTTCCAGGCCGCGAGAGTTGGTCAGCACGGTGTGGAAATCGGTGGAGCGCACCTGGATCGGACGCTGGGTCTTGAGCGCGTCCAGGGTCGATTTGTCGGCGTCGCCATCGAGCCCGGTCATGCCCATGCGATCCCAGCTGCCGACTTCCAGCCAGACATCCGGCCCCTTGTCCTTGTCGGCATCGAGGCAAGCCTGGATGTTCGCCTGAAACTGCGCGCGGGTCATGGTCTGGTATTTCAGGTCGCACAGCGTCATGGCGCGGCCGCCATCCCCCGGGTGCATGTGCGCATCGACGAAGCCCGGCATCAGCATGCGCCCGGCCAGGTCGATCAGTTGTGTTTGCTTGCCGATGTAGCCGTCGACCCCGGCATCGCTGCCGACATAGACGATCTTGCCCCCCGAAATGGCAATGGCCTGCTGCACGGAATTCTGGCCATCGACGGTGTAGACGTAGCCATTGCGCATGACCGTGTCAGCGGGTGTCGCCGCCAACGCCATGCCGGAAAATGCCGTCGTCGCCGCAACGGCGATAAACAACCTGGAAAGTCTCAAATGCCTCACCCCTGTTCTTATTGTTTTGAAGCGGTCCGAAGCGACTGCGCCAGCCTCTGATAGACAGGGCCTACCCTATAGGGCGCAGCGTTCGAATGGACCTCTGCAAATGAGGAGGGGTCAGGCAAATAGTTGAAACGGCTGGGATTAATCCCGGCGCACGGACTCCGCCAGCGCACCCGGCGAACGCAGGACGGAGCCCAGCTCCACCTTGCTTTTCACACCGAGTTGCAAGTAGCAGTTACGCAAATAGGTGCGCACGGTCGCGGGGCTCAGGGCGAGCATTTTGGCGATTTCCTTGTAGGAGTGGCCGGCGGCGAACAGCATCGCTGCGGTGCGCTCCCGTGGTGCCAGGCCATCCCCGCCTGACGGCGCATCAAGGGAGAGGATGACGTGTTCGGCGTTGGGAGCGAGGGTCAGGGCGCAGCGGCCCAGGCGGATCACACAGGGGGCTTTCGACAATTGCGCAACGACTTCGACCGGCAGTGTCGAACCGCTCCAGCCAGGCAATTCGCGCTGGATCGCAGTGCACAACCTGGCGCCCACATACAGCAGACTGCCGTCCATGCGCGCGACGCCAAAATCACTCGCGCCGTTTTCGGAATCGAAGCGAATCATGTCTTGCACCTGGAACCGCCACAGCTGGAACAGGTGATCGCAAAAGGCCGCAAACAAACCGGCCTCGGTTGTGCTGAACGACTGCTCATGCCGGCCCCGGTACAGGCAGACAAAGAACATCAAGCCACTTTCGGGTAACTCGTAGGTGATGCACATCAGGTGGTAGAGGTCATGGCGCCGGGCGAACTCATTGACCGCTTCGCAAGGGTCGTTGAAGCCGCTGTCGCGCAATACCTCGCCGGGCTGATTCAACGTGTCGTGGGAGAATTTGTCATTGGCTGCCACCGGATGCCACTCGGCGGCAAAGGATTCGGGGAGATTGATGCTGCCATGCATCCAGCTCTGAGGGGGCACATCAGGACCAGGCGTAGACATCTCGCCCCACCAGGCAGAAGCGAACGGCACCAGGGGACCGAATGCCTGCAGGCCATCGGCGATGAACCGCGACGCCCCGCTGTCCCGCGCCAGCCGGCCCAGGTGCAATACGCAATGATTGAACGCCTTCAGCGTGGCCATCGACGTATCGTCGACCTTCTTTCCCTCCTCCATCATGGCGATCCCGTTCACTGCATGGTCTGGTGCTTCGACGATGCCATAGGCTCGGGAATGGCGTCCAGCTTGCCGTGACATCAACAGTTACAAACTGCCGTTCAGTCCGTACAACTGCGGTCGCAAGACCTCCGCCGAGGCCAGGTTGAAGATCGCGGGCCGTCGGCCAGTTGACCGGCGAGCTTGCTCGCGATAGCGGTGGGTCAGTCAACACCGATGCTGGCTGTAATGACGCCATCGCGAGCAGGCTCGCTCCCACAGGTAAATGTGGTGGTTTCAGAAATGGATGTCCTTGGCCGGTATCACATCGATCCGCGCCACGGAACCGGTCAGGTGCGCCAGGTCCTTGTTGTGCTCGGCGATGATGTCTTCGGCGGTCAGGTTGCCGTTGTCGACGGTGGAATGCGCATCGCCCGCCAGCACCACGTCGTAGCCCAGTTTCAGGGCCTGACGCACGGTGGCGTTGACGCAGTAATCGGTCTGCAGGCCGCAGATGACCAGGCGCTCGAAGTCCTCCTTCGGCAACAGTTTTTGCAGGTTGGTCTGGTAGAACGAATCCCCGGTGGTCTTGCGCACGCGGTGGTCCTTGGGCGAGGTTTCCAGCCCTTCGGCCAGTTGCCAGCCGGCAGCGCCATGTGCCAGCGGACTGCCCGCTTCTTCGTGCTGGATCAGCACCACGGGCACTCCCGCCTTGCGCGCCCGGGCAGACAGGTCATTGATGGTGTTGATGACCCGTCCAATCTCGAAGCACTCGTACTCACCGGAACACAAAGCCTGTTGGACGTCGATGATTAACAACGCAGTGGTCATGATTTCCTTCCTTGTGATGTCGATGGATCAGGGGACGAACATAAGCCCGTCCCCCTCCGGACACAAGCCTCAATAACCCAGCGACAACCCGGTGTTACGCCGTGGGTCGTTCGCCCCGTAGAAACGGTTCTTGCCTACCGGCTTGCCACCCAGGGATGGCGCGCCGACCAGGATCGCCGCCAGGTGGTTGGCATCCTGGGGACCGGCGAACTTGTGGCCCCAGCTTTCGAGGATTTTCACCGTGTCCGGGCTGGTGGTGAAGGCTTCCAGGTTGGTTTCCTCCGGCAGCCACTGCTGGTGGAACCGCGGTGCATCCACCGCTTCCTGGATGTTCATGCCGTAGTCGATCACGTTGAGCATGGTCAGCAAAGTCGCGGTGATGATCCGGCTGCCACCCGGCGTACCGACCACCATCACCACTTTGCCGTCCTTGGTGACGATGGTCGGGCTCATGGACGATAACGGCGCCTTGCCGGGGGCGATGGCATTGGCCTCGCCCTGCACCAGGCCGTACATGTTCGGCACGCCGATTTTCGAGGTGAAGTCGTCCATTTCATCGTTGAGGATGACCCCGGTCTTGCTCGCCATCACGCCGGCACCGAACCAGTCGTTGAGGGTGTAGGTCACCGACACCGCGTTGCCCCACTTGTCGACGATGGAGTAATGGGTGGTGTTGTTGCCTTCATGGGGCGCTACGCCGGGCTTGAGTTCGCTGGAAACCGCGGCTTTTTGTGGTTTGATCGCTTCGCGCAGCTTGGTCGCGTAGTTTTTATCCAGCAGATGGGCAATCGGGTTCTTCACGAAATCCGGGTCACCCAGGTAGCTGTTACGGTCCACATAGGCGTGGCGCATCGCTTCGATCTGATAGTGCATGCCCTGGGCCGAGTGGTAGCCCAGATCCTTCATCGGATAACCTTCGAGGATGTTCATGATCTCGCAGATCACCACGCCGCCGGAGCTCGGTGGCGGTGCCGAGACCACGTGGTAGCCACGGTAGTCGCACTCGATGGGCGCCAGTTCGCGGGTCTTGTATTTGTCGAGGTCGGCCTGGGTGATGATGCCCTTGTTGGCCTGGCTGGAGGTGACGATGGCGTCGGCCACCCAACCCTTATAGAAACCGTCGGCGCCTTTCTCGGAGATCTCCCGCAGGGTCTTGCTCAGGTCCTTTTGCACCAGTTTCTGGCCGACCTGCATCGGCTCGCCTTTGCTCAAGAAGATCGAGCCGGAATCCTTCATGTCCTTCTTGAACATGTCGGTGGCGTAGTCCAGCAGATCGACGTCGCCCTGCTCCAGTTCAAAACCGTCTTCAGCCAACTTGATGGCCGGGGCGATGATTTCCTTGCGCGGTTTGGTACCGTATTTGGACAGCGCCAGTTCCATGCCCGAAACGGTGCCCGGCACGCCCACGGCCAGGTGGCCACGGGTACTCAAATCGGGAACGACGTTGCCCTCCTTGTCCAGGTACATGTTGGCGGTAGCGGCCAGCGGGGCTTTTTCACGGAAGTCGAGGAAGGTCTTGCGCCCGTCCGCCAGTTGAATGGTCATGAAACCACCGCCGCCGAGGTTGCCTGCCGCGGGGTACACCACCGCCAGCGCATAGCCGACCGCGACCGCCGCATCCACGGCGTTGCCGCCGTTCTTGAGCACATCCACGCCCACATGGCTAGCCAGGTGCTGGGCCGTGACCACCATGCCGTTTTCCCCGGTAGCCGGGGCCACGGAGGCGGCATGGGCGGTCAGGCAGCTGAGCGCCAACGAGGTCGCAATCAGCGATTTGGCAAAAGGTTCGTACTTCATGAGTCGGTCTCTTCTTGTTATTTCGTAGGAAAACGCTTCAAAAGCCGTAGCCAAGTATGGTCGGGATTACGTATTGCGCCTCCCCGTCGAGACAGTATCCTTAACGCCTGTTCAGCAATTTTGCGCGAGCCCTGGCATGACCTATACCTGCACCACCGTGGCGTCACCTGTGGGCCAGTTGAAGCTGGTCGCGAACGGTTCACGACTGGCGGCCATCCTCTGGGAAAACGACAAACCCGGCCGGGTTCGCCTGGGGCCGATGAGCGAAGCGCCGGACAACCCGATCCTGGTTCACACGGCTGCGCAGTTGCGCGAATATTTTTCCGGCACCCGCGATCGCTTCGAACTGGAACTGGATTTTGCCGGTACGGAATTTCAGAAGAAGGTCTGGGCAGCGCTGCTGACCATCCCGTTCGGCGAGACCCGCAGCTACAGCCAGATCGCCGAGCAGATTGGCAACCCGGCGGCGGTCAGGGCGGTGGGGGCGGCGAATGGCAAGAACCCGATTTCGATCGTGGCGCCGTGTCACCGGGTAATTGGTGCGTCGGGCAAGCTCACCGGGTTTGCCGGTGGGCTTGAGGCGAAGGCGTTGTTGCTGACGCTGGAGGGTGGGCAGTGGCCCGGCACGGCACGCCTGCCAGGCTTTTGATCTTTTGATCTTTTGATTTTGTAGGAGCTGCCGCAGGCTGCGATCTTTTGACTGTGCTTTTCAAAAGCAAGATCAAAAGATCGCAGCCTGCGGCAGCTCCTACGGGAGATTGCGTTTAATTGAAAAGGGGTTTCATCGCCGCATACTGCAACAGCATGATGGTCTTGGCGTCGCAGATCTCGCCGCGGTAAAACGCTTCGAGCGCATCCTCGAACGCCCACTCCAGCACTTCCAGTTCCTCGGTTTCCGCCTCCAGTCCACCACCGTCGCTGACTTTCGACTTCGCATCGTACTCGGCAATGAAAAAGTGCAGCTTTTCCGTCACCGAACCCGGGCTCATGTACGCCTCGAACACCTTCTGCACATGGTGCACGCGGTAACCCGTCTCTTCCTCGGCTTCATCGCGGATGCGGTCTTCAGGCGCCGCGCCTTCCAGCAGCCCCGCCGCCACTTCGATCAACAGGCCATCGTGGCCATTGACGAACACCGGCAAGCGAAATTGCCGGGTCAGTACCACGGTTCTCTTTTCGCGGTTGTACAACAGAATCGCCGCACCATTGCCACGGTCGTAGACCTCTCGCGTCTGGCGTTGCCACTCGCCGTTGTTGCGTTGGTAATCAAAGGTGATTTTCCTGAGCAGGTACCAGTCGTGGGACAACACCTGAGACTCAAGGATGTTGACCCGCTCGGCTGTGTTCGACATGACAACGCGTCCTGTTATTTGTCTGAGGGTCCACATGTTAAGTGAAAACGGACAGCATTTGCCCCCTCAAGCAAGCGCCGCCCTGGCGACGGTTCAACTTTTCCGGGGATGGAACAATCGCTGCAACCGGGATAGGCTGCGGCTTCAATGCCATATGGATATAGCCATGAACCTGCGTATCGAACTGTCGCCAAACCCCACGGAAGAACAACGCCTGGCCATCCTCAAACCGCTGCGCGCCTACAATGGCTCGAAGGCCGAAGGTAACGTGCCTGAGCACATCGCCTTGCTGGTGCGCGACGACAACGACGAAATCCTCGGCGGCCTGCATGGCCGATTGTTTTACCAGTGGCTGTACGTCGACTTGCTGGTGGTGCCGGAACAGGCCCGGGGACAGGGCCTGGGTTCGAAACTGATGCAGATGGCCGAGGACCTGGCGCGGGAACGACGCTGCGTCGGGCTGTGGCTCGACACCTTTGAATTCCAGGCGCCGGAGTTCTACAAGAAATGCGGCTACAGCGAGATCGGACACATTGCCGACTACCCGCCGGGGCACAAGCACTTTTTCTTCCAGAAGCGCCTGAGCTACTGACCAGCACACAAAACCACTGTAGGAGCGAGCCTGCTCGCGATGGCGGACTGTCATTCAACATTGATGTCGACTGACTTACCGCTATCGCGAGCAGGCTCGCTCCTACAGGGGTATGCAATAAACCTTCAAATCACAGGCAAGTCGCCAGCGCCGCCAGCCGGCGCTTGGCCACGAAATCATCGTGCTGTGCGTAGTAGCTCAACACCGTGCCCGAGGCATCGGTGGTCACGTCGACGAAGGACTCCGCCGAACGGGTGTAAACGGTCGTGCCGCCCTTATCCCCTGGTTGCAAATAGGCAGCGGCATCGACGCCGAACACGGCCTCGTCCTGCCAGGAAAACTGCACGCACTGGGCGACGTCTTTTGCCGGTTTTTCCGAGTTCAGGGTCTTGTACGGGGCCTTGGTGCGGGCGTCGTTCATCGCCGAGCCGGCGCATCCCGCCAGCAACGTCGCGGCCAGCGCCACCATCAGAATTCGCATTGCATTCACTCATCAGGAAAAAGCGGACTTTATCACCCCGGCAGCCCGTATCGTTCTGCTTTACTGCATTTATACCGCGACAGCGCGCAACGATTCGCGCACCCTGTCGCGCCAATAACGCCGCATCGCACCCCTGACTGGAAATCTGATGACACCTAATGCCGAGTTCTACAAACCGAGCACTGAATATGCCGACAAGCTGATCAGCCAGATCGGCCAGACGCCTTCCTGGATAGCCAAGCGAATCGGCGTCACCGACAAGCGGATTCGCTACATCCTCGACGGCGAAAGAACCGTCAAAGGCGAAACCACGCCGATCCAGATGACCTACACCGAACAGTTTGCCCTCGAATGCCTGGCGGCAGCGGCCAAGGCCAGCAAGAAGCAGTCTTCGTAATCCCCACTCAAGGAGCAACCATGGCGGCAACCGAACTGCAGCATGAGCAAGCACTCAAGAAGTTTCTCGAGGCGCGCCCCGAGTTGCGCGAAGAACTCGACCACCTCAACCCGCTGTTGGCTCAGGCCAAGGGTGAAACGGCGGCTCAGTATCGCGAGGAACGGCTGCACGAAGCGTTTGAAGCTGAAGCAGAACGCCAGAAGTTGTTCGCTTGGGAACTGACGTTGCAGTTAACCACCGCCACACCCCAGGATTACGAAGCGCAGCGCCTGGAAGTGCACCGGGAAGTGGCGGAAATGGCCGGCATGGACTGGCTGGAATATTGCGAGTTGAATGGGATAAAACCCTAAGCACTGTTCAGGGATACCATCGCCGATGCTGCCCAACACCGCCAGGACCCACGCCAGCCCCGGTCACTTGCACACGCAGAAATGGCGCGGGCGCATAGGCCTGAGCCTGGTGGCCATGCTCTCGGTGCTCGCCGGCATGACCGACGCCATCGGCTTCATGGCCAGCGGCGACTTCGTCTCGTTCATGAGCGGCAATACCACCCGGATGGCTGTCGCCATCAGTACTGGCGACCTTGGGTTGACCCTGCGCCTGGTGATCCTCGTCGCCACCTTCATCGTCGGCAACGCGCTGGGCATTATCGTCAGCCGGCTAGGCAGACGCCGGGCCCTGCCCTTGTTGCTGAGCATTGCCACGTTGTTATGCGCCGCCGCGGCCTGGCCTTTCGACGCGCAACTGCCCGCACTGCTGGCAGCGATCATCGCCATGGGAATGCTCAACGCCGCGGTGGAAGAAGTGAACGGCCTGCCGGTGGGCCTGACTTACGTCACCGGCGCCCTGTCGCGTTTCGGCCGCGGGCTGGGCCGCTGGATGCTCGGTGAGCGTCGTAACGGCTGGCGCGTGCAACTGATCCCCTGGACCGGCATGTTCGCCGGCGCGGTACTCGGTGCCGTGCTGGAACACCACCTGGGGCTCAAGGCGTTGTTTGCCAGTGGCCTGCTGGCTGCCGGACTCGGGGTGTTGTCGTTGAAGATCCCGCGGCGCTGGCAGTTGGGGTATATGCCGCGCTAACACCTCAATCTCCATGTAGGAGCTGCCGCAGGCTGCGATCTTTTGACTTTGATTTTATTAAAAACAAGATCAAAAGATCGCAGCCTGCGGCAGCTCCTACAGAGGGCTTGCGTGTATATGGCAGGCTACCTTCGCGGCAAAGCCCTTCGCCGCCCCGCCGATAAAGCTTTATCATGGCCGCAGTTTCGCTGATCGAGTCCGTCATGAAATTCGCCATCGCCGTGTTTTCCGCCGCCCATGCGCCCTCCTCGCGCCGCGCCTTGCTGTTCGCCCAAGCGGCGCTGGCCGGCGGGCATGAGATTGTCCGGCTGTTTTTCTACCAGGACGGCGTCTACAACGCGTCTGCCAGCGTGGTCACGCCCCAGGATGAACTGGACTTGCCCAGGCAATGGCGCACCTTTGTCAGCGACCATCAACTCGATGGTGTGGTGTGCATCGCCGCTGCCCTGCGTCGTGGCGTGTTGAATGAAGAAGAAGCCAAGCGCTATCAGCGCGAGGCGGTTGCCGTCGGTGCTCCGTGGGAATTGTCGGGCCTCGGCCAATTGCATGACGCCGCGCAGGATGCCGACCGCCTGATCTGTTTCGGAGGCGCATGACATGGCCAAATCCTTGTTGATCATCAGCCGCCAGTCGCCATGGTCCGGCCCTGGCGCGCGCGAAGCGCTGGATATCGTGCTGGCCGGGGGCGCCTTCGACCTGCCGATCGGCCTGTTGTTTCTCGATGACGGCGTGTTCCAGCTCGTCGCCAGTCAGGACGCCAAGGCCTTGCAACTGAAAGACCTGAGCGCCAATCTGCAAGCCCTGCCGATGTTCGGTGTCGAGGAACTGTTTGCCTGCGGCGACAGCATCACCCAGCGCGGCCTGGACCCCAGCGGCCTGTCGCTGGAAGAAGCCCAAGTGTTGGCCGCCCCTGAAATCACCGCCCTCATTGACCGTTACGACCAGGTGATCACCCTCTGATGTCGACTTTGCATGTGTTGTCTCATTCCCCGTTCGGCGACGAACGCCTGACCAGTTGCCTGCGCGTAATCGGCGCCAACGACGGGTTGCTGTTGTCCGGTGATGCCGCCTATGCGTTGCAGCCAGGCACCGCGCCCTTCACGGTGCTCAGCGCACGCGGCCTGAAGCTGTTCGTCCTGGCTGAAGATGCCCAGGCCCGTGCGCTTGCGGTTCCAGAATGGGCCAAGGCCATCGATTACCCGGCCTTCGTCGAACTGTCGATTCACTACGACAAGGTCAACAGTTGGCTATGAATGCATTGACGGTCGGCGCCCGCGCCATCGAGCTGGACAAGGATGGTTTCCTGGTCGAACTGAGTGACTGGTCCGCCGACGTGGCCAGTGCCCTGGCGGCTGCCGAAGACATCGAGTTGACGCCCGAACACTGGGAAGTCCTCGAGCTGCTGCGCAGTTTCTACGCCGAATTCCAGCTGTCACCGGCCACCCGTCCGCTGATCAAGTACACCGCCCTGAAACTCGGC
This sequence comes from Pseudomonas sp. P1_C12, assembly GCF_056406435.1. Classification (NCBI taxonomy): domain Bacteria; kingdom Pseudomonadati; phylum Pseudomonadota; class Gammaproteobacteria; order Pseudomonadales; family Pseudomonadaceae; genus Pseudomonas; species Pseudomonas sp. P1_C12. The sequence goes on from NZ_JBFUAE010000014.1 coordinate 67,630, forward strand.
CCGGAAAAAGGCAACAGCCTGCACCTGAACCGACTGTTCAAAGGCACTCCCGCCAAACTCGCCGCGAAACTGGCGGGCCTGCCCAAACCGACGAATTGCTTATGACTGATTACCCAGCACTGACCCTCGAAACACCAGCCGAGCATCCGTTCGCCCAATTCGTGCGGATCCTTGGCAAAGGCAAACGCGGCGCCCGTGACCTGACCCGGGTCGAGGCCCGCGAGGCCATGGGCATGGTGCTCGATGAAAAGATCGAGGAAACCCAACTCGGCGCATTCCTGATGCTGTTGCGGCACAAGGAAGAAAGCTTCGAGGAGATGGCAGGCTTCACCGAAGCCTTGCGCGAACGCCTGAATCCTCCGGCACTGGCGGTGGATCTGGACTGGCCGACCTACGCCGGCAAGAAGCGGCACTTGCCGTGGTATCTGTTGGCAGCCAAGTGCCTGGCACAAAACGGCGTGCGGATTTTCATGCACGGCGGCGGCGCCCACACGGCCGGTCGGCTGTACAGCGAGCAACTGCTGGGCGAATTGAACATCCCGCTGTGCCGCAACTGGCAGCAAGTCGGCTCGGCACTGGACAACGGCGGCCTGGCGTTCATGCCTTTGATGGACTGGGCGCCACAGTTGCAACGGATGATCGACCTGCGCAACACCCTGGGCCTGCGCTCGCCGATCCACTCCCTGGCGCGGATTCTCAATCCGCTGGGCGCCCGTTGCGGTCTGCAAAGCATTTTCCACCCGGGTTATCAGGCGGTGCATCGCGATGCCAGCGGCCTGCTGGGTGACACCGCCATCGTGATCAAGGGCGATGGCGGCGAGATCGAGATCAACCCGGACGCCGACAGTCACCTGTACGGCACCACCGGCGGCGTTAGCTGGGACGAGGAATGGCCGCAGTTGTCGGCGCAACGTCACGTCAAACCTGCTTCGCTTGAACCTGAACATTTGAAAGCAGTCTGGCGTGGCGATGTGGTCGACAGCTACCCGCAAATGGCCCTGATCTCGACCATGGCCCTGGCCCTGCGTGGCCTCGGACAGACCCGCGACCAGGCCTTCGAAACCGCTGAAAAATACTGGGCTGCGCGGGACAAATCAATTTAATCGATCATTCGCGCCCGATCTTTGCGCTTTTTGTTCGAACTCATCGGAATAGACTCAACTCCATCGATTATGGGTTTCGGGAGTCTCGAACATGGGTTTGTTAGTTGATGGCCGCTGGCAGGACAAATGGTACGAAAGCAGCAAGGACGGCGCGTTCCAGCGTGAACAGGCGCAGCGACGCAACTGGTTGACCGCTGACGGCAAGCCCGGACCGACCGGCGTCGGCGGTTTTGCGGCCGAGCCTGGGCGCTATCACCTGTACGTGTCCCTGGCCTGTCCGTGGGCTCATCGCACACTGATCCTGCGCAAACTCAAAGGCCTCGAAAACCTGATCGACGTCTCGGTGGTCAGTTGGTTGATGCTGGAAAACGGCTGGACCTTCGACCAGCACCTGGGTTCGACCGGCGACAAGCTCGATCGCTTCGACTTCATGCACCAGCGCTACACCGCCGACACCGCGGACTACACCGGCCGCGTCACCGTACCGGTGCTGTGGGACAAACAACAGAATCGCATCGTCAACAATGAATCATCGGAAATCATCCGCATGTTCAATGGCGCCTTCGACGATCTGACCGGTAACGACCTGGACTTCTACCCGGCGCCGCTGCGTGGAGAGATCGATGCGCTGAACGAGCGGATTTATCCGGCGGTGAACAATGGCGTGTACCGCGCCGGGTTTGCCACCTCGCAACAGGCTTATGAAGAAGCCTTCGATGATGTGTTTACCGAGCTGGATCGGCTGGAGCTGCTGCTGGGTGCCAACCGTTACCTGGCTGGCGAATACCTGACCGAAGCGGACATCCGCCTGTTCACCACGCTGATTCGCTTCGATGCGGTGTACTACGGGCACTTCAAGTGCAACCTGCGGCGGATTGCCGATTATCCGAACCTGTCGAACTGGCTGCGGGAAATTTACCAGTGGCCGGGGATTGCCGAGACGGTGGACTTCACCCATATCAAGAACCACTACTACGCCAGCCACCGCACCATCAACCCGACGGGTGTGGTGCCGAAAGGGCCGGCACAGGACTTCACCGCGGCCCATGATCGGGAGCGGTTTAGCGGGAAAGGGGTTTGGCGCAAGGCCTGAGTTTGATCTAAAAATTTTATTGTCTTTTAGGGCCTCATCGCGAGCAGGCTCGCTCCTACAGGGGATTTTTGAACGCCACAAATCCGATGTAGGAGTGAGCCTGCTCGCGATGGGAGCGACTCGGTGCCTAGACCTGTCCCTGAGCCCCTTCAAACCACGCCAGTTTCTCGCGCAGTTGCACCACTTCACCCACGATCACCAATGTCGGCGCATGCACTTCATGCTCCGCCACCAGTCGTGGCAGGTCTGCCAGGGTGCCGGTAAACACCCGCTGGTTGACCGTGGTGCCCTGCTGGATCAGTGCCGCCGGGGTATCGGCGGCGCGACCATGTTTGATCAACTGCTCGCAGATGATCGGCAAGCCCACCAGGCCCATGTAGAACACCAGGGTTTGCGCCGGCGCGACCAGATCGGCCCATGGCAAATCGCTGGAACCGTCCTTGAGGTGGCCGGTGATGAATCGCACCGACTGCGCATAATCGCGGTGAGTCAGCGGAATCCCGGCATAAGCCGCGCAACCACTGGCCGCCGTGATCCCCGGCACGACCTGGAACGGGATGCCTTGGGCCGCCAGTTCTTCGATCTCTTCACCACCACGACCGAAGATGAACGGATCGCCGCCCTTCAATCGCACCACACGCTTGCCTTGCTTGGCCAGGTCCACCAATTGCTGGTTGATCTGATCCTGCGGCACCGCGTGATCGGCTCGGCGCTTGCCGACGTAAACCCGTTCGGCGTCGCGACGGCACAGTTCGAGAATTGCCGGTGCCACCAAACGGTCGTACAGCACCACATCGGCTTGCTGCATCAGACGCAATGCCTTGAACGTCAGCAGGTCGGGGTCACCTGGCCCTGCGCCCACCAGATAGACCTCACCGGTCGCCACTGGCGCTTCGCCATCGATTTTCGCCTGGAGCAACCGCTCGGCTTCACCGCCCTGCCCGGCCAGTTGCCGATCGGCAATCGGCCCCTGGAAAACATCTTCCCAGAACGCCCGACGCTGCTGCACATCCGGAAACAGGCCTTTGACCTGATGACGGAATCGCGCCGCCAAACCGGCCAGGTGACCGTAGGTGGAAGGAATCCAGGTTTCGATCTTGGCGCGGATCAAACGTGCCAGCACCGGCGCATCGCCGCCGCTGGACACTGCAATGATCAACGGAGAACGGTCGACGATCGCCGGGAAGATCACGCTGCACAGGGCTGGCGCGTCCACCACGTTGACCGGCACGCAACGCCGATGGGCATCGGCGGAAACTTGTGCGTTCAGCGTTTCGTCGTCGGTGGCGGCAATGATCAGCCCGCAACCGTCCAGGTCCGTTTCGGCGTAGCCACGTAGCAGGCACTCGCCACCGCTGCCGGCAACCAGCTCGCGCAGTTGTGCTTCGATTTCAGGTGCAACCACCCGCAGCAGCGCACCGGCATCGGCCAGCAGGCGGGATTTGCGCAAGGCAATCTCCCCCCCGCCGACGACCAACACACGACTGCCGCGAAGGTTGTGAAACAGCGGCAGATAGTTCATTTAGCCGATAACCTCGAGGCCACCCATGTACGGCTTGAGGACTTCAGGCACACGGATCGAACCGTCGGCCTGCTGATAGTTCTCGAGCACCGCCACCAGGGTACGGCCGACAGCAAGACCGGAGCCGTTCAGGGTGTGCACCAGTTCCGGCTTGCCGGTTTCCGGGTTGCGGAAACGCGCTTGCATGCGACGGGCCTGGAAGTCGCCGCAGTTGGAGCACGACGAGATTTCGCGGTATTTGTCCTGGCTCGGGATCCACACTTCCAGGTCGTAGGTCTTGACCGCGCTGAAGCCCATGTCGCCGGTGCACAACGCCAGGGTGCGGTAAGGCAGTTCCAGCAGTTGCAGGACTTTCTCGGCGTTGGCGGTCAGGCCTTCCAGCGCTTCCATCGACTTCGCCGGCTCGACGATCTGCACCATCTCGACCTTGTCGAACTGATGCTGGCGGATCATGCCGCGGGTATCGCGACCCGACGCGCCGGCTTCACTGCGAAAGCACGGGGTGTGGGCAACGAACTTGATCGGCAGCAGTTTCGAATCGACGATTTCGCCGGCGACGATGTTTGTCAGCGACACTTCGGCGGTCGGGATCAGGTACAGGTCTGCTTCGCCTTCGCGCGCAATCTTGAACAAGTCTTCTTCGAACTTCGGCAACTGACCGGTGCCTTGCAGTGCCGGAGCCTGGACCAGATAAGGCGTGTAGGCCTCTTCGTAGCCGTGCTCGGTGACGTGCAGGTTGATCATGAACTGCGCCAGGGCGCGGTGCAGACGGGCAATAGGGCCGCGCAGCAGGGCGAAACGGGCGCCGGACAGTTTGGCAGCGGTTTCGAAGTCCAGCCAGCCGAACTTCTCGCCCAGGGCCACGTGGTCCTGAACCGGGAAATCGAAGGCCGTCGGGGTTCCCCAGCGGCGCACTTCGACGTTGCCGTCTTCGTCTTCGCCGACCGGTACCGATTCGTGCGGCAGGTTGGGGATGCCCAGCAGGATCGAGTCCAGCTCGGTCTGGATCGCGTCCAGTTCGACTTTACCGGCACTCAATTCGCCCGCCATGCGCTCGACGTCCGCCATCAGCGGCGCGATGTCTTCGCCGCGCTGCTTGGCCTGACCGATGGATTTGGAGCGCGCGTTACGTTCAGCCTGCAGTGCTTCGGTGCGGGTCTGGACGGTCTTGCGCTGTTCTTCCAGCGCTTCGATGCGCGCAACATCCAGGGCATAGCCACGGGAAGCCAGGCGGTCCGCTACGTCCTGAAGGTTGCTACGTAACAGTTTGGAATCGAGCATGTCGGTTTCTCGTTTATCAAAGTTTGGTCAAGGACAGGCCGGCCCAGGTGGCAAGCAGCCCGCCGAATACGCTGAGCGCCGCATAGCCCAGGGCCAGCGGCACTTGCCCGCTTTCCAGCAGGCGCACCGTATCCAGTGAAAAGGATGAAAAAGTCGTCAGCCCCCCGAGGAAGCCAACGATCAACCCGGCGCGAATCTCAAAAGGCACCTCCGGGCGTATCAAAAACAGACCGTATAGAACACCGATCAGCAAACAGCCCACGATATTAACGGCCAGCGTCGCGGTATAGAAGTGCCGTGGCCAATTCGCGTTGATCCAGTTGCCCGTGGCGAAGCGCAACAGAGTGCCGGCCATCCCGCCGACGGAAACCGCAACGATCACAGGAAGCACTATTTTCTCCGCTGCCTTGGGCTTAAACGGTCGAGTTTCGCCAGGTGATTGAGCTTTTCGCCGATCTTCAATTCCAGGCCACGGGGCACAGGCTGATAGAACGGGATCGGGTCGAGTTCTTCCGGGAAATAGTCTTCTCCGGCGGCGTAGGCGTCCGGCTCATCGTGGGCATAGCGGTATTCATCGCCGTAGCCCAATTGCTTCATAAGCTTGGTCGGCGCGTTGCGCAGGTGCAGCGGGACTTCCAGCGAGCCGTGTTCGGCGGCGGCGCGCAATGCAGTCTTGAAGCCCATGTACACCGCGTTGCTTTTCGGTGCGCAGGCCAGATACGTGATGGCCTGGGCCACGGCCAGTTCGCCTTCGGGGCTGCCGAGGCGCTCCTGCACTTCCCACGCCGCCAGGCACAGGCTCAAGGCACGCGGGTCGGCATTGCCGATGTCTTCGCTGGCCATGCGCACCACGCGCCGGGCCAGGTACAAGGGGTCGCAACCGCCGTCGATCATCCGCGCGAACCAGTACAGCGCGCCGTCGGGGTTGGAACCGCGCACCGATTTATGCAGCGCGGAGATCTGGTCGTAGAACGCTTCGCCACCCTTGTCGAACCGCCGGCGGGTATCGCCGAGCAGGCTTTGCAGCAGGTCGACACCCATTTCGCCGTTGTCTTCGGCGAGGTCCGAGGCGTTTTCCAGCAAGTTGAGCAAACGCCGGCCATCCCCATCGGCGGCCGACAGCAGCATCTGGAACCCTTCATCGCTGAGGGTCAAGTTGCGTTTGCCCAGGCCACGCTCTTCGGTCAATGCGCGGTGCACCAGCTTGCGCAGGGCCGCTTCGTCGAGGCTTTTGAGCACGTAGACGCGGGCCCGGGACAGCAAGGCGTTGTTGAGTTCGAACGAGGGGTTTTCCGTGGTTGCGCCGATGAAAATCAGCGTGCCGTCTTCGACATAAGGCAGGAACGCGTCCTGCTGCGACTTGTTGAAGCGATGCACTTCATCGACGAACAGGATGGTGCGCTTGCCGTATTGCCCGGCCTGCTGTTTGGCGATTTCCACCGCCTGACGGATCTCCTTGACCCCGGCCAGCACCGCCGAGACCGTTTCGAAGTGCGCATCCGAGACTTCCGCGAGCAATCGCGCCAGGGTGGTTTTGCCCACACCCGGCGGCCCCCAGAAAATCATCGAATGCAGGGCACCCTGCTCCAGCGCTTCGCGCAAGGGCTTGCCGCGAGCGAGCACGTGTTCCTGACCGACGTACTCGTCCAGATTGGCCGCGCGTAAACGGGCGGCCAAGGGCTGGGCGATGGGGGTGCTGCGAAACAGGTCCATGGTATCGGGTGAAACCTCACTGCAAGATTTGAACACCGCAGGTCACTGTAGGAGCGAGCCGGCTCACGATGGCGGCATTACATTCAACATCAATGTTGACTGACCGGACGCTATCGCGAGCAGGCTCACTCCTACAGGGTTTTGCGTATTACTCTTGGATCACATCCGCACCCTTGGGGATGTCAAACTTGAACTTGGACGCTGGCACTGCTTCGTTGGCCTTCACCCCGGTGAACAGGATGTTGGTGCGTTGGCCGACGCTGTCGATCAGTTGCATGTCGTTGAGCAGACCGTTGCGGAACGACAGACGCAGGTTGTCGAACAGAGTGTCCTTGGTTTTCGGCTTCAAGGTGAAGTCGATCACGCCACCCGCCTCTTTCGCGGTGATGTCGAAACTCTGGCTGATCTTCGACACGTCACCGGACAACAGCAGAGCCGGGGTCTGGGTCAGACGCTCGTCCAGCTTCTTGATCGTCGCCTGCTCCAGATCCGGATCCCACAGAGTGACTTTCTTGCCGTCGGATACCATGGTCTGCTCGGCCGGCGCATTAGTGTGCCAGTAGAACAGGCCCGGGCGCTGCAGCGTCATGTCGCCGGTGGTTTCCTGCAACTGGGTGCCGCTGCCGTCGAGGGTCAACTGCGAAAAGTTGGCCGTCAGCGTCTTGGATTTTTCCAGCAATTGGGTCAGGCGCGCCACGTCCTTGTCATCGGCGTTAGCCTGGAGCGTGGTCAAAGCCAGTACCGGCAGCAACAACATGCGGATCAGACGCATGGGAGTCCTCATAACATTCGTGGGAGTGCGGGCGACGCCAATGGGCGCCACCCCTTTCATGCTCGGGTCAGTCGCGCACCGGGCCCGGGGCCAGGACTTCACGCGAACCGTTGGTGTTCATGGACGTCACGACCCCGGCCATTTCCATGGCTTCGATCATGCGCGCGGCGCGGTTGTAGCCGATCTTCAGCTTGCGCTGAACCGCGGAAATGGAGGCACGACGGCTTTCCAGCACGAACTGCACGGCTTCGTCGTACAGCGCGTCGGCCTCAGGATCGTCACCGTCGCCGCCACCACTGCTGCCTTCGAAGCCGCTACCCGCCTCTTCGACGCCATTGAGAATGTCGTCGTTGTATTCCGGCGCGCCACGCAGTTTCCAGGCTTCCACCACGCGGTGAACCTCATCGTCGGACACGAAAGCACCGTGAACACGAATCGGCAGGCTGGTGCCCGGCGGCATGTAGAGCATGTCACCGTGACCGAGCAGTTGTTCGGCACCGCCCTGGTCGATGATGGTCCGCGAATCGATCTTGCTCGATACCTGGAACGCCATACGGGTCGGGATGTTGGCCTTGATCAGACCGGTGATCACGTCTACCGACGGACGCTGGGTCGCAAGAATCAGGTGGATACCGGCCGCCCGCGCCTTCTGGGCGATACGGGCGATCAGTTCTTCAACCTTTTTGCCGACGATCATCATCATGTCGGCGAATTCGTCGACCACCACCACGATGGTCGGCAGCTTTTGCAGGAGCGGCGCTTCGTCGTGAATGCTTTCGCGCTTGTACAGCGGATCGCTCAACGGCTCGCCGGCGTCCTGGGCTTCCTTGACCTTGGCGTTGAAGCCAGACAGGTTTCGCACGCCCATCTTGGCCATCAGCTTGTAGCGTCGCTCCATCTCGGCAACGCTCCAGCGCAGGGCGTTGGCGGCGTCCTTCATGTCGGTGACCACCGGGCACAGCAGGTGCGGAATGCCTTCATAGATCGACAGTTCCAACATTTTCGGGTCGATCATGATCAGCTTGGCGTCTTCCGGGCCGGATTTGAACAGGATCGACAGGATCATCGCGTTCACACCCACCGACTTACCGGAACCGGTGGTACCGGCCACCAGCAGGTGCGGCATTTTCGCAAGGTCGGTGATGACCGGCTTGCCGCCGATGTCGTGACCCAGGGCCAGGGTGACCGGGGATTTGAAGTTGTCGTATTCGGGGGTCGACAACACCTCGGAGAAACGCACGATCTGCCGGTCTTCGTTGGGAATCTCGATACCGACGGTGGTCTTGCCCGGAATCACTTCCACCACGCGCACGCTGGTCACGGCCAGGGAACGGGCCAGGTCTTTGGCCAGGTTGGAGATGCGGCTGACCTTGACACCGGCCGCCGGCTGGATTTCGTAACGGGTGATCACCGGACCCGGGTGAATCGAATCCACCGTGACTTCAACGCCGAATTCCTTGAGCTTGATTTCCAGCAGGTGGCCGACCGCCGCCAGGGATTCAGGCGAGTAATTGAGCTGTTTCTTTTCCGCGGGATCGAGAATCGAGATTGGTGGCAAGGTGCCTTCCACGGCGCTGTCGACGAACAACGGCGTCTGCTTCTCTTTCTCGACGCGCTTGCTCGGTGCGGCGGGCTTTGGCGGCGCGGGCGCAATCACCGGCGGCACCTGTTTCTCGCGCTCGGACATGTGCTTGCTCAGGGCTTGCTCACGCTCGATCAGCCGCTCCTTGACCTTCGCCTGCTCGCGCTTGTCGGTGACGGTCGGCGCGACCACTTCATCCATACGGTCGTCGACTTCACGCAACTGGGCAACCAGTCGTTTGCGCTCGGTACGGGCCGCCCACCAGCGATTGGCCGCACCCTGGAACAGTTCGAACAGGTCGAGGGTAATCTTGCCAGTGATGTCCATCACCTTGAACCACGACAGGTCGGTAAACACAGTCAGGCCGAACAGGAACAACGCAATGAACAACAGTGTGCTGCCCTGGATATTCAAGGCGTTCCTGGCCAGGTCGCCAAGGCTTTCGCCCAGCGCCCCGCCCGCACCGGCCGGCAGACCGGTCGCGGCATGGAAATGGATATGGGCCAGAGCGGCGCCCGACAGCACCAGGAACACCAGGCCGATCAGGCGCCAGGAGAACAGCCAACCGCTCCACTGCCACGGTTCGTGACGCTGGCGGAAGATCTGGTACGCCTTGACGGCCAACAGCAACGGGAAGATGTAGGCGAAGTACCCCAGCACCATGAACAGGATATCGGCGCTGTAGGAGCCCGCTGGCCCGCCGAAGTTCTGCACGTCGTCGATCTTGCTGTTATGACTCCAGCCCGGATCATCCTTGCCATAGGTCAACAAGGCCATCATCAGGAACAGGCACAAGGCACCGATGGCGATCAGCGCACCTTCCTTGAGTCGGTAGTGCAAGTGCTGACGCCAGAGCGGAACGACGGCTGGTTTAGGTGCTGCGGTGGATTTCTTCAAAACGCTTCTTTTCCTGCGCCAATGGCGCGTCCATCTGGTGAATGTCTATAAAAACTGCCGAAAAACTACCCAATCCAGGCAGGTAAAAAAGTTAACACGCGTAACCGGGACTACTTTTAACACTGCGCCCCGGTTTTTATAAACACGGCGCGCACTGAATATATGTAACACGCAGGGCATTGTACGGGTTTGTACGCACGACGCCATGCTTGAGACCCTTGGGTGTAGCATAGTCAACAGCACATGACATGCTGTTCAATTTGAGCATGCATTCTCTTTGGTGACAAAGGCTTATGAGGTGTTTTTATGAGCGAAGCGAAGCATTCACGCCTGATTATCCTGGGCTCCGGCCCTGCGGGTTACAGCGCGGCCGTTTATGCCGCCCGCGCCAACCTCAAGCCCGTTGTCATTACCGGCATACAGGCGGGTGGCCAGCTCACCACCACCGTCGAAGTGGATAACTGGCCAGGCGACGTCGAAGGCCTGACCGGACCAGTCCTGATGGACCGCATGCAAAAACACGCCGAACGCTTTGCCACCGAGATCGTTTACGACCACATCCACACCGCCAAGTTGCAACAACGGCCGTTCGAATTGATCGGCGATGGCGGCACCTACACCTGCGACGCCTTGATCATTGCCACCGGCGCCTCCGCGCAATACCTGGGCCTGCCGTCGGAGGAAACGTTTGCCGGCAAAGGGGTATCAGCGTGTGCGACCTGTGACGGATTTTTCTATCGCAATCAGGTGGTCGCGGTGGTCGGCGGCGGTAATACGGCGGTCGAGGAAGCCTTGTACCTGTCGAACATCGCCAAGGAAGTGCACCTGGTGCATCGGCGCGACAAGCTGCGCTCGGAGAAGATCCTCCAGGACAAACTCTTCGAAAAAGCCGCCAACGGCAATGTCCGCCTGCACTGGAACCAGAACCTGGACGAAGTGCTCGGCGATGCCCGCGGCGTGACCGGCGCCCGCCTGCGGGACAGCCAAACGGGTGAAACCAAAGAGCTGCCGCTGGCCGGGGTGTTTATCGCCATCGGCCATAAACCCAATACCGACCTGTTTACGGGCCAACTGGAAATGCGCGACGGGTATCTGCTGGTCAAGGGTGGCAGCGAAGGCGATGCCACCGCTACGGCGATTGCCGGGGTTTTTGCCGCCGGTGACGTGGCCGACCACGTTTATCGCCAGGCCGTTACGTCTGCCGGGGCCGGTTGCATGGCGGCACTGGACGCCGAAAAATACCTCGACGACATTCCAACCGTTTGAAGGCAAACTTTATGGCGGGCCAAAACCCGCCACTGCCCTCCCCTTCTGTAAGTCCGGATGCCATGCTGACTTGGTTACAACGCAATACCTTGCATTTCCCACCGTTGGAAAAGGCCATGCGCGACCCCAACGGGCTTCTGGCTGCAGGTGGTGATCTGTCCGCCGATCGGCTGATCTCGGCTTATCGCCACGGCTGCTTCCCTTGGTTTTCCGAAGGCCAGCCGATCCTCTGGTGGTCTCCGGACCCGCGCACGGTTCTGTTTCCCGACGAATTGCACGTCTCGCGCAGCCTGAACAAACTGCTGCGTCAGCAACGCTATCAAGTGACCTTCGATCAGGACTTCGCCGCCGTCATCCGCGCCTGTGCCGCCCCCCGGGATTACGCCGATGGCACCTGGATCACCGAGGCCATGCAGGACGCTTATATCGAGCTGCACAGGCGTGGACACGCGCACTCGGTGGAAGTATGGGACGGGGACGAACTGGTTGGCGGGCTGTATGGCCTGGCAATGGGCCAGTTGTTTTTCGGCGAGTCCATGTTCAGCCTCGCTGACAACGCGTCGAAATTCGGCTTTGCCACGCTGGTCCGGCATCTGAAAGACTCGGGCTTTGTACTGATCGATTGCCAGATGCCCACCGACCACCTGCATAGCCTGGGCGCCCGGGCGATTGCGCGCCGCGAGTTTGCCGATTATCTGGCCAGGCACCTTGACCAACCCAACCATGCCACCTGGGTTTGCTGAGCGACTTTTGCGCGCGTGGCTTACACTTATTCAAAAGCATTATCCCGAGGGTTGATCATGACCGAGTTGGCGCGTTTGAAGTTCTATGCCACTCAGCCGCACTCTTGCAGTTATCTGCCCGATGAGCAGGCCACAACCCTGTTCCTCGACCCTAGTCAGCCCATGGATGTGCATGTCTATGCAGACCTGTCGGAGATGGGTTTTCGTCGCAGTGGCGATCATCTCTATCGGCCGCATTGCCAGAATTGCAATGCGTGCGTTCCGGCGCGTATTCCCGTGGGACAGTTCACGCCCAACCGGCAACAGAAACGCATCTTCAAGCGCAACGCGGATTTGCAGGTGCGTCCCGCCAAGCCCGGCTTCAACGAAGAGTACTTCGACCTTTACCAGCGCTATATCGAACAGCGTCACGCCGATGGCGACATGTACCCGCCAAGTCGCGACCAATTTTCGACATTCCTGGTGCGGGACCTGCCGTTTTCACGCTTTTATGAGTTTCGCCTGAACGGCCGGCTGCTGGCCGTCGCGGTCACCGATCTACTGCCGAACGGTCTTTCGGCGGTCTACACCTTCTACGAGCCCGCCGAAGAGCGTCGCAGCCTTGGGCGCTACGCAATCCTCTGGCAAATCGCCGAGGCCAGCCGGCTGGGGCTGGAGGCGGTCTACCTCGGCTACTGGATCAAAAACTGCAAAAAGATGAACTACAAGACTCAATATCGCCCCATTGAGTTGCTGATTAATCAGCGCTGGGTGGTTCTAAACTAGAGCCAGCCCTAAACCCCTTGGCTTAAACCCCACTTTTCGGGCACAATGCACGCCGCTTTTGCCTGGCGCAGTTGCACCGGGCCATTCATTGGACACCGAGGGCTTTACTGCATGTCGAAAGAAGACAGCTTCGAAATGGAAGGCACTGTCGTCGACACCCTGCCCAACACCATGTTTCGTGTGGAGTTGGAAAATGGGCACGTCGTAACCGCGCACATCTCCGGCAAGATGCGCAAGAACTACATCCGTATTCTTACCGGCGACAAAGTGCGCGTCGAGCTGACGCCCTATGACTTGAGCAAAGGGCGCATCACTTACCGCGCTCGCTAATCAGGTCAATACAAGACGCCCGGCTTATGCCGGGCGTTTTTGTTTGTGGGCGATTTGCCCGCCGCCGATCCACTGGTCCACTGATCCCTGTAGGAGCTGCCGAAGGGGATCGGTGCATATCTGACGGACAGCCAAAAGGCGCCTTTCAGCGCCTTTTGGCTTTGCTTCCAAACGTCAGGCCATCTCGGCTGTGGTCTCGAACTCGAAGGTCAGCTCGCCGTCCTTGATGTCGATGTGCACCACACCGCCATGTTCGGCCAGTTCGCCAAAGAGAATCTCCTCCGCCAGCGGACGCTTGATCTTGTCCTGGATCAGGCGCGCCATTGGGCGAGCACCCATCGCCGCGTCGTAACCACTTTCGGCCAGCCAGCTGCGGGCCGCATCAGTGACTTCCAACAACACACGCTTGTCTTCCAGTTGCGCCTGAAGCTCGGTAAGGAACTTGTCCACCACGCTCTTGATGACCTCATGGCTGAGGCGACCAAACTGGATGATGGTATCCAGACGGTTGCGGAATTCCGGCGTGAAGCTCTTCTTGATCACTTCCATCGCATCGGACGAGTGATCCTGATAGGTGAAACCGATCGAAGCGCGGGCTGCGGTCTCGGCACCGGCGTTGGTCGTCATGATGACGATCACGTTACGGAAATCCGCCTTGCGCCCGTTGTTATCGGTCAACGTACCGTGATCCATCACCTGCAGCAGCAGGTTGAAGACTTCCGGATGCGCCTTCTCGATCTCATCGAGCAACAGCACGCAGTGTGGCTGCTTGGTGATGGCTTCGGTGAGCAGGCCGCCCTGATCGAACCCGACATAACCCGGAGGCGCACCGATCAGACGCGATACGGTGTGGCGCTCCATGTACTCGGACATGTCGAAGCGAATCAACTCGACACCCAAGGCCTTGGCCAACTGACGCGCCGCTTCGGTTTTACCGACACCGGTAGGCCCTGCGAACAGGAACGAACCGACAGGTTTGTCAGGGGATTTGAGGCCGGCACGGGACAGCTTGATCGCGGTTGCCAGCGAATCGATCGCGGCATCCTGACCGAACACGGTCAATTTCAGGTCACGCTCAAGGTTACGCAGCAACTCTTTATCGGAGCTGGTGACGTGTTTTGGCGGAATCCGCGCAATCTTCGCAACGATGTCCTCGACCTGAGGCACTTCGATGCGTTTAACGCGCATTTCCACCGGTTGCAGACGCTGATAGGCACCCGCCTCATCAATGACATCAATGGCCTTGTCCGGCATGTGACGATCATTAATGTAACGCGAGGCCAGTTCGGCAGCCGCGCGCAGGGCTTCATCACTGTATTCGATATTGTGATGGCTTTCGAAACGCCCCTTCAGGCCGCGCAGAATGCCAATGGTGTCTTCCACCGAAGGCTCCGACACATCGACCTTCTGGAAGCGCCGAGCCAAGGCACGGTCCTTCTCGAAGATCCCGCGGAACTCCTGGAACGTTGTGGAACCGATGCAGCGGATATCACCGGACGACAGCAGTGGCTTGAGCAGGTTCGAGGCATCCATGACACCACCGGACGCGGCACCCGCACCAATGATGGTGTGGATCTCGTCGATGAACAGGATCGCCTGCGGACGTTTTTTCAGCTCATTGAGCAACGCCTTGAAGCGCTTCTCGAAATCGCCACGGTACTTGGTACCGGCCAGCAAGGCACCCAGGTCAAGGGAGTAAACCACGCTGTTGGCCAGCAGGTCCGGCACCTGGTTGTCGACAATGCGCTTGGCCAGGCCTTCGGCAATCGCGGTTTTACCCACGCCCGCCTCGCCCACCAGCAGCGGGTTGTTTTTGCGACGACGCGCAAGGATCTGCGCGACACGCTCGACTTCCAGCTCACGACCTACCAACGGATCGATACGACCCTGGCGCGCCAGTTCGTTGAGGTTGCTGGCATAAGCATCCAGGGGATTACCCGAGGAAGAAGACTCACCGCCCTCGTCGTCCTGCATATCTTGCTCACCTTCAGAGTGATCGCCATGCCCCGGCACCTTGGAAATGCCGTGGGCGATGTAGTTGACGACATCTATACGGGCGACGCTCTGCTGCTTCAGCAGGAACACCGCCTGACTCTCTTGCTCACTGAAGATCGCGACCAGCACGTTGGCACCAGTCACTTCGCGTTTGCCCGAGCTCTGTACGTGAAACACAGCACGTTGCAGGACACGCTGGAAGCCCAGGGTTGGCTGGGTTTCGCGATCCTCGTCATGCACGGGGATCAATGGCGTGGTGGAGTCGATGAACTCCTGCAGGTCATGCTTGAGTTTGTCGAGGTTTGCACCGCACGCACGCAAAACGGTGGCGGCAGCCTCATTGTCCAATAGGGCCAGCAAGAGGTGTTCGACGGTCATGAACTCATGACGCTTCGAACGGGCCTCCTTGAAGGCAAGATTGAGGGTGACTTCGAGCTCGCGGTTTAACATAGCTTCACCTCATACCCAAGTGGTCGGCGATTAACCGTCCTTCTCGATTTCACAGAGTAGCGGATGCTGGCTTTCCCTGGCGTACTGGTTGACCTGCATGGCCTTGGTCTCGGCGATGTCGCGGGTAAACACTCCACATACTGCCCGCCCTTCTGTATGGACGGCCAGCATGACCTTGGTCGCCAGCTCGCGATTCAGGTTAAAAAACACCTCGAGCACTTCGACGACGAAATCCATCGGTGTGTAGTCATCGTTGAACAAAACCACCTTGTACATCGGCGGCGCCTGTAGTGCAGGCTTTGCCTCCTGAACAGCAATGCCTGTGGAATCGTCGTCGTGTAAATCAGGGCGATCCTGATTGAATGTTAGTCGAATCTGGCTGATTGCATGCATGGAAAGAAAGGTTCGTCAGTTGTTCAAATACATTGGTGGGGGCGGCTATTAGCGTTTTCAACTCCGACTGCCCGGTCAGCTTGACTATCGGCAAAACGGTGTTACAACCAATAGAGCCCACAGTGGGTAAAAAAGGTCCGCGGAGTCAATCTTATTTACAGATTCGACTGCGGATGTACTGGATGATACTCCAGTGATGGAGTCTGTTGCAGAGGGAGTTGGGTATGTCAGTTGGCAAGGTGAAATGGTTCAACAATGCCAAGGGATTCGGTTTCATTAACACCGATGCCAAAGAAGGCCGTGATGAGGACGGCAAGGAAATCGATTTCTTTGCTCACTATTCGGCCATCGCGATGGACGGCTACAAAACCCTCAAGGCCGGACAAATCGTCAGCTTCGAGATCGTTCAGGGCCCCAAAGGCTTGCATGCATTGAATATCACGTCTGCCACGCTCCCGAGCGAACAGACCGCGCCCGCCACCCAGCACGAAACGGTGTCGAGCTGACGCAACCCGTCATCCAGTCATAAAAAAACCGCCTGACTCAACTTATTGAATCAGGCGGTTTTTGTGTGCCTGCGCGTTCTTACATGTGCGAGATCAGCGCATCACCGAAACCGGAAGACGATACCAGCTTCGCACCTTCCATCAGACGTTCGAAGTCATAGGTCACGGTCTTGGCGGAAATCGCGCCGTTGGTGCCCTTGATGATCAGGTCGGCTGCTTCGGTCCAGCCCATGTGGCGCAGCATCATTTCAGCGGACAGGATCAGCGAACCGGGATTGACCTGGTCCTTGCCGGCGTATTTCGGCGCCGTACCGTGGGTGGCTTCGAACATGGCCACGGTGTCGGACAGGTTGGCACCTGGCGCGATACCGATACCACCCACTTCCGCCGCCAGGGCGTCGGAGAGGTAGTCGCCGTTCAGGTTCAGGGTCGCGATCACATCGTACTCGGCCGGGCGCAGCAGGATCTGCTGGAGCATGGCGTCGGCGATGGCATCCTTGACGATGACGTTCTTGCCGGTTTTCGGGTTCTTGAACTGCATCCACGGACCGCCGTCGAGCAGGGTCGCGCCGAACTCTTCAGCCGCCACTTCGTAGGCCCATTCCTTGAAGGCACCTTCGGTGAACTTCATGATGTTGCCTTTGTGCACGATGGTCAGCGAATCGCGATCGTTGTCGACCACGTATTGCAGGGCCTTGCGTGCCAGACGCTTGGTGCCTTGCAGGGACACCGGCTTGACGCCGATACCGCAGTTTTCGTCGAAACGGATCTTGGTAACGCCCATTTCTTCTTTGAGGAACTTGATGACCTTGGTGGCTTCCGGCGTGCCGGCCTTCCACTCGATGCCGGCGTAGATGTCTTCGGAGTTCTCGCGGAAGATGGTCATGTCGACATCGCCTGGCTTCTTGACCGGGCTAGGCACGCCTTCGAACCAGCGCACCGGGCGCAGGCAGACGTACAGGTCGAGTTGCTGACGCAGGGCCACGTTGAGGGAACGGATGCCGCCACCGACCGGGGTGGTCAGAGGACCTTTGATGGAAACCACGTAATCCTTGACCGCGTCCAGGGTTTCCTGAGGCAGCCAGGTGTCCTGATCGTAAACCTGAGTCGCTTTCTCCCCGGCGTACACTTCCATCCAGGAAATCTTGCGCTCGCCACCGTAAGCCTTCTTAACAGCAGCATCGACAACCTTGATCATGACCGGGCTGATGTCGACACCAATGCCGTCGCCTTCGATGAAGGGGATGATCGGGTTATTAGGAACATTGAGAGAATGGTCTGCATTGACGGTGATTTTGTCGCCGACGGCTGGAACCTGAATCTTCTTGTAACCCATGCTGAACTCCATTGATTGGATTGAACATCTGGCTTGGTTCGAGCGTAACCCAGTTGAATCGGCGCGCAAACCCTATGTTCCATCCATCTGGCGCAAAGCCTTGCAACTCGTGCGCTACAAGCCTGAAAGCAAAGGGAAAAGCGCCAAAACCAAGCACGACGAATGACTCTACGCCCGACTTGCCCCTGCGACCTTTAGACCAATGGACGACATTCGTTGCGTATGAACCATCGGCAGATTGCCAGCTACCTATGTATAATGCCGCCGCTGACCACAGGGTCACGACGGTTGAAGTGCTCTACGACGAGACTTTCCGCCTGGCAGGCCGGCCTGTTATCGCAGTCCGGCCACTTGACGCCTTACTGATGCACCCAACATCACAGCAACGAAACCTCGATATTCGGCTCATGGATGACTTTGAACGAACGCGCTTACCCGGCGCCCTCGAGTTTCTGCGCACGCTTTAGCAAAGAAGAGAGAGTTAATCCGAATATGCCCACCCGCTCGAAGATCATCTATACCTTCACCGACGAAGCTCCTGCCCTCGCCACCTATTCACTGTTGCCTATCGTAGAGGCGTTCACCGCCTCGGCTGATATCGCCGTTGAAACCCGCGATATCTCTCTTGCAGGGCGCATCCTGGCCAGCTTCCCCGAGCAACTGGGTGACAAAGCCGTAGCCGACCACCTCGCCGAACTGGGCGCCCTGGCCGTTACGCCTGAAGCCAACATCATCAAGCTGCCGAACATCAGCGCTTCGGTTCCACAACTGCAAGCCGCGATCAAAGAGCTGCAAGCTCAGGGCTACGCACTGCCGGACTACCCTGAGACCGTCACCAGCGACGCCGACAAAGAAGCCAAGGCGCGTTACGACAAAATCAAGGGCAGCGCCGTGAACCCGGTTCTGCGTGAAGGCAACTCCGACCGCCGCGCTCCGCTGTCGGTCAAGAACTACGCACGCAAGCACCCGCACAAAATGGGCGCCTGGGCCAAGGACTCCAAGTCCCACATCGCACACATGAGCACCGGCGATTTCTACGGCAGCGAAAAAGCTGCCCTGATCGACGCCGCTGACGCCGTGAAGATCGAACTGATCGCTCAAGACGGCACCGCCACCGTCCTGAAAGAAAAGACCAGCGTACAAGCCGGTGAGATCCTCGATTGCGCGGTATTGAGCAAAAACGCCCTGCGCAGCTTCATCGCGGCCGAAATCGAAGACGCCAAGGCACAAGGCGTGCTGCTGTCGGTTCACTTGAAAGCCACCATGATGAAGGTCTCCGACCCGATCATGTTCGGCCAGATCGTTGCCGAGTTCTATAAAGACGCACTGGCCAAGCACGCTGACGTGCTGGCACAGATCGGCTTCAACCTGAACAACGGCATCGGCGACCTGTACGCTCGCATCAAGGCCTTGCCTGCCGAGCAGCAAGCGCAGATCGAAGCTGACATCCAGGCGGTCTACGCCGTTCGCCCATCGCTTGCGATGGTCAACTCCGACAAAGGCATCACCAACCTGCACGTGCCGAGCGACGTCATCGTCGACGCCTCGATGCCAGCAATGATCCGTGACTCCGGCAAGATGTGGGGCACCGACGGCCAGCTGCACGACACCAAGGCCGTGATCCCGGATCGCTGCTACGCGACCATCTACCAGGCAGTGATCGAAGACTGCAAGGCCAACGGCGCGTTCGATCCGACCACCATGGGCAGCGTGCCGAACGTTGGCCTGATGGCGAAGAAAGCCGAAGAGTACGGCTCCCACGACAAGACTTTCCAGATCAAGGCTGACGGCGTTGTTCGCGTCACCGACAGCAAGGGCAACCTGCTGATGGAACAGGCTGTCGAGGCCGGCGACATCTTCCGCATGTGCCAGACCAAAGACGCGCCGATCCAGGACTGGGTCAAACTGGCCGTCAACCGTGCTCGCGCAAGCGCGACCCCGGCAATTTTCTGGCTGGACCCAATGCGCGCCCACGATGGCGTGGTGATCGAGAAAGTTCAGGCTTACCTGAAGGATCACGACACTGCCGGCCTGGACATCCAGATCATGTCGCCAGTCGACGCCATGAAGTACACCCTGCAGCGCACCCGCGCAGGCAAAGACACCATCTCGGTGACCGGTAACGTACTGCGCGACTACCTGACTGACCTGTTCCCGATCATGGAACTGGGCACCAGCGCCAAGATGCTGTCGATCGTGCCGCTGATGAACGGCGGTGGCCTGTTCGAAACCGGCGCTGGCGGTTCGGCTCCGAAGCACGTTCAGCAGTTGCTGGAAGAAAACTTCCTGCGCTGGGATTCGCTGGGTGAATTCCTGGCCCTGGCCGCGTCCCTGGAACACCTGGGCGTGACCTACAACAACCCTAAGGCGCTGGTGCTGGCCAAGACCCTGGACCAGGCCACCGGCCAGTTCCTGGACAACAACAAGTCGCCATCGCGCAAAGTCGGCAACATCGACAACCGCGGCAGCCACTTCTACCTGGCACTGTACTGGGCTCAAGCCCTGGCTGCCCAGACCGAAGACACTGCACTGCAAGCGCAGTTCGCGACCCTGGCCAAGACCCTGACCGAGAACGAGGCGACCATCGTTGCCGAGCTCAACGCCGTTCAGGGCAAGCCAGTGGACATCGGCGGTTACTACCACGCCGACGCCGAGCTGATCAGCAAGGCCATGCGCCCAAGCGCAACCTTCAACGCGGCAGTTGCTGCGCTGGTTTAAGGTTGTAAGGGAACATCACAAACCCCGGCCCTGTGCCGGGGTTTGTGTTTATGGCTGGAGCTCAAAACCCTGTAGGAGCTGGCTTGCCAGCGAAGGCGATTTATCATTCAAAACCTTCATTGACTGATCCACCGCTTTCGCTGGCAAGCCAGCTCCTACAGGGTTCGGTTTTCAACTTTCAACATTGAGGGAACACACATGGACTGGAAACCCCACATCACCGTCGCTACCATCGTCGAAGACAACGGCCGATTCCTGATGGTGGAAGAACTCAAGCACGGGCGCGTCGTACTCAACCAGCCCGCCGGTCATCTGGACCCGAACGAAACCCTGACCGAAGCCGCCGTGCGCGAAACCCTCGAGGAAACCGGCTGGGACGTCGAACCCACCGGCGTGCTGGGCATTTACCTCTACACCGCCCCGAGCAACGGCGTGACCTACCAGAGGGTCTGCTTCATCGCCAAACCACTGAAACACCACGCGGATTATCAACTGGATGACGGCATCATCGGCGCCAAGTGGTTGACCCGCGAGGAATTAATCGAGCAGCGCGACAACTGGCGCAGCGAGCTGATCATCCGCTGCATCGACGACTATCTGACAGGCCAACACTTCGGCCTCGAATTGATCCGTCCTTCTCTTTAGCCTTGCGGGCCTTAGCCTGCTAGAATCGCGTCCTTTTTCAAGACACTCATTGAATCCCTATGCGTGATCCAGCCCCTTCTGACACACAAAAGAAGCGCGTCATTGTCGGCATGTCCGGCGGCGTGGACTCTTCCGTTTCCGCCCTCCTGCTGATCGAGCAGGGCTATGAGGTGGAAGGCCTGTTCATGAAGAACTGGGAAGAAGACGATGGAACGGAATACTGCACCGCCATGGATGATCTGGCGGATGCCCAGGCCGTGTGCGACAAGATTGGCATCAAGCTGCACACCGCCAACTTCGCCGCCGAGTACTGGGACAACGTGTTCGAGCACTTCCTGGCCGAATACAAGGCCGGACGCACGCCGAACCCGGACATCCTGTGCAACCGCGAAATCAAGTTCAAGGCGTTCCTCGACTACGCCATGATGCTCGGCGCCGACCTGATCGCCACCGGTCACTACGTGCGTCGCCGCGACATCGACGGCCGCACCGAACTGCTCAAGGGCCTGGATCCGAACAAGGACCAGAGCTACTTCCTGCACGCCGTCGGCGGTGAACAGATCGCCAAGACCCTGTTCCCGGTCGGCGAGCTGGAAAAACCGCAAGTGCGCGCCATTGCCGAGAAATACGAACTGGCGACCGCGAAGAAAAAGGATTCCACCGGGATCTGCTTTATCGGCGAGCGCCGCTTCAGCGACTTCCTCAAGCAGTACCTGCCAGCGCAACCGGGCGAGATCAAGACCACCGAAGGTGAAGTCATCGGCCGTCACCACGGCCTGATGTACCACACCATCGGCCAGCGCCAGGGCCTGGGCATTGGCGGGCTGAAAGATGCCAGCGATGAGCCGTGGTACGTGCTGATCAAGGACCTGGAACACAACGAGCTGATCGTTGGCCAGGGCAACGATCACCCGTGGCTGTTCTCCCGCGCCCTGCTCGCTTCCGATATCTACTGGGTCAACCCGATCGATCTGAGCCAGCCACGCAAGCTGACCGCCAAGGTTCGTTATCGCCAGAGCGACCAGCCGTGCACCCTGGAAAAAACCGCCACCGGTTATCGCGCGACCTTCGATGATCCGCAACGCGCGGTCACTCCGGGCCAGTCCGTGGTGTTCTACGACGGTGAAATCTGCCTCGGCGGCGGCGTGATTGAAGTAGCCGAGCCGTGGACGAGCAAGGGCCAGGCCCTATGAACCCGATTCAGGAGCAACTGACAGCACTGGGCGGCGTGTTTCTCGCCGCCGTGCTGGTGGACAGGATTGCCAAGTCCGGCCAGACCAACGAAGCCGGACTGACCTGCATGCTCGGTAGCCTGCTGATCCGCGACCCCAAGGACACTTTGGAAGTCTACGGCGGCGACGACATCAACCTGCGCGAAGGCTACCGCGCGCTGATTGGCGCCCTCGAACGCGATCCAAGCGCCCTGCAGCGCGAACCGCTGCGTTATGCCCTGGCCATGCTCGGCCTTGAACGTCAGCTGGCCAAGCGCAACGACATGCTCGACGTGATTGGCAAGCGTCTGCCGCAGATTCAGTCCCAGGTCGAACACTTCGGCCCGGCCCACGAAAACGTGATCGCTGCATGCGGCGCGCTGTATCAGGACACCCTGAGCACCCTGCGCCAACGCATCCAGGTGCACGGTGACATGCGCAACCTACAGCAACCGAGCAATGCCTCGAAAATTCGCGCCCTGCTGCTGGCCGGCATCCGTTCGGCGCGCCTGTGGCGGCAATTGGGCGGTCATCGCTGGCAGCTGGTGATCAGCCGCCGCAAATTGCTGAAAGAGCTTTACCCGTTGATGCGTAACGAATAACCCGCATCGACAGAACTGAACATAGCAATACGCGTAATACGCCGGTCAGTTGGCGACGGACCGGCGGATTTTTTCATGTATGATACGCGCCCCATTTCGTTGCCCGACTGTCCGAGAACACCCCATGCAGCTCTCTTCGCTCACTGCGGTTTCCCCTGTTGACGGCCGCTACGCCGGCAAAACCCAGGCCCTGCGCCCAATTTTCAGCGAGTACGGCCTGATCCGTGCCCGCGTTCTGGTTGAAGTGCGCTGGCTCCAGCGCCTGGCCGCTCACCCTGCCATCAGCGAAGTGCCGGCGTTCTCTGCCGAAGCCAACGCTGTGCTCAACACCCTGGCGGAAAATTTCTCTCTGGAGCACGCCGAGCGCGTCAAAGAGATCGAGCGCACCACCAACCACGACGTCAAGGCCATTGAATACCTGCTCAAAGAGCAGGCGGCCAAGCTGCCGGAACTGGCCAAGGTCAGCGAGTTCATCCACTTTGCCTGCACCAGTGAGGACATCAACAACCTGTCCCACGCCCTGATGCTGCGCGAAGGCCGTGATGACGTGATGCTGCCGCTGATGCGCCAGACCGCCAACGCCATCCGCGAACTGGCGATCCGCTTCGCCGACGTACCGATGCTGTCGCGCACCCACGGTCAACCGGCCTCACCGACCACCCTGGGTAAAGAACTGGCGAACGTGGTTTACCGCCTGGAGCGCCAGATCGCTCAAGTCGCTGCCGTTCCGCTGCTGGGCAAGATCAACGGCGCTGTCGGCAACTACAACGCCCACCTGTCGGCCTACCCCGAGATCGACTGGGAAGCCAACGCCCGCGCCTTCATCGAAGACGAGCTGGGCCTGGGCTTCAACCCGTACACCACGCAGATCGAACCGCACGACTACATCGCCGAGCTGTTCGACGCGATTGCGCGCTTCAACACCATCCTGATCGACTTCGACCGCGACATCTGGGGCTACATCTCCCTGGGCTATTTCAAGCAGCGCACCATCGCTGGCGAAATCGGCTCGTCGACCATGCCGCACAAAGTCAACCCGATCGACTTCGAGAACTCCGAAGGCAACCTGGGCATCGCCAACGCACTGTTCCAGCACCTGGCGAGCAAACTGCCAATCTCTCGTTGGCAGCGCGACCTGACCGACTCCACCGTACTGCGCAACCTCGGTGTCGGCTTCGCCCACAGCGTGATCGCCTACGAAGCCAGCCTCAAGGGCATCAGCAAGCTTGAGCTCAACGAGCAGAAGATTGCCGCTGACCTGGACGCCTGCTGGGAAGTACTGGCCGAGCCGATCCAGACCGTAATGCGTCGCTACAACATCGAAAACCCGTACGAAAAGCTGAAAGAACTGACCCGCGGCAAGGGCATCAGCCCAGAAGCGCTGCAGACTTTCATCGACGGCCTGGACATGCCAGCCGCCGCCAAGGCCGAGCTGAAATTGCTCACCCCGGCCAACTACATCGGCAACGCTGTAGAACAAGCCAGACGCATCTGATCGACCGCTAGACCCTTTTAAGACGCCCGGCAGCGCCGGGCGTTTTTATTCCCGTCTGAAAAGTGCATTTTTTCAATAGGTTACACATGAATCCTGATATTCCTCTTCAACTTCTGGGCGGCATCACGGCACGGGAATTCCTGCGCGACTACTGGCAGAAAAAACCACTGCTGATCCGCCAGGCGATTCCTGATTTCGAAAGCCCGATCGACGCCGACGAACTGGCCGGCCTGGCGCTGGAAGAAGAAGTCGAATCGCGACTGATCATCGAGAATGGCGAGCGTCCGTGGGAACTGCGTCGCGGCCCGTTCGCCGAAGATGAATTCAGCAAGCTGCCTGAACGTGACTGGACCCTGCTGGTTCAAGCCGTGGATCAATTCGTGCCGGAAGTCAGCGAACTGCTGGAAAACTTCCGCTTTCTGCCGAGCTGGCGCATCGACGACGTGATGATCAGCTACGCCGCGCCAGGTGGCAGCGTTGGTCCGCACTTCGACAACTACGACGTGTTCCTGCTGCAAGGCCACGGCAAGCGCAACTGGAAGATCGGCCAGATGTGCAACACCGAGAGCCCGATGCTGACCCACGCCGACCTGCGCATCCTCTCCGAATTCGAAGCCACCGATGAATGGGTGCTGGAACCGGGCGATATGCTCTACCTGCCACCGCGCCTGGCCCATTGCGGCGTTGCCGTTGATGAATGCATGACCTACTCGGTCGGCTTCCGCGCACCGAGCGCCGCTGAAGTGCTGACCCACTTCACTGACTTCCTCAGCCAGTTCCTGTCGGACGAAGAACGCTACACCGACGCCGACGCCTTGCCGACTGCCGACCCTCACCAGATCCAGCGCGATGCACTCGACCGCTTGAAAGGCCTGCTGGCCGAGCACATGAGCGACGAGCGCCTGCTGCTGACCTGGTTCGGCCAGTTCATGACCGAGCCACGTTACCCGGAACTGGTGGTGGGCCCGGAAGACGTCGAAGAAGAGGACTTCATGTCCGCCCTGGAGCAAGGCGCGATCCTGATTCGCAACCCGAGCGCACGCCTGGCGTGGTCTGAAGTCGATGACGACCTGCTGCTGTTCGCCAGCGGCCAGAGCCGTTACCTGCCAGGCAAGCTGCGCGAACTGCTGAAGATGATCTGCGCCGCCGACTCGCTGCACGCCGACAACCTCGGCGAATGGCTGAGCGACGAAGACGGCCGCGGCCTGCTGTGCGAACTGGTCAAGCAAGGAAGCCTGGGGTTTGCCGATGAATAAGATTCACGTACGTGTCGCAGACTGGCAAAAGGACAACGCCGAGATCCGGCGCATTCGTGAGACGGTGTTCGTCGCCGAGCAATCCGTTCCGCCAGAATTGGAATGGGACGCCGATGACATTGATGCAGTGCATTTCCTCGCTTACGAAGGCGACTTTCCAATTGGCACCGCCCGCTTGCTGCCCGATGGTCACATCGGCCGAGTGTCGGTGCTCAAGGACTGGCGTGGCCTGAAAGTCGGCGACGCACTGATGCAAGCGGTGATTGGCGAAGCTGAAGAGCACGGGTTGAAGCAGCAGATGCTCAGCGCTCAAGTGCAAGCCACGGCGTTCTATGAGCGCCTGGGCTTTCACATGGTCAGTGAGGAGTTCCTGGAAGCCGGGATTCCGCATGTGGACATGGTGCGGCATTCGGCCTGAGACCCTGTGATGAGGGGGCTTGCTCCCGCCGGGTCGCGAAGCGACCCTAAATTATTGGGGCTGCTGCGCAGTCCAGCGGGAGCAAGCTCCCTCGCCACAAAAGCACTCGACCACACCACAAAACGCCCCGCTATCTTCGGATACCGGGGCGTTTTGCTGTCTACCATTCAACTTACCCCATCCCGGGCCGACAAACTGGCACTATCAATACTTGTAGGAGCGAGCTTGCTCGCGATGGACTTGAGAGCGCCGCGGGGTGCCAGGCGTCACGCATTATCGTTGACGACCATCGCGAGCAAGCTCGCTCCTACACAAATCATAATGGCGGAGATAACGGATATGTCCCTACGCACCCTGCTCAGCACCCTGCTGGTGGTCTGCAGTTTTTCGGTCATGGCAGCCACCGAAATCGTGCCGCTGAACTACCGCACCAGCGCCGACCTGCTGCCCGTGGCGCAGGATTTCGTCGGCAAGGACGGACAGGTCAGCGCCTACGGCAATCAACTCATCGTCAACGCCGATCAACGCAAGATCGACGAACTTAAAGCCCTTCTTTCGCAACTCGACACTGCACCCAAGCGCCTGCTGATCACCGTCGACACCAGCGACAACAACTTCCAGGACGACCAGGGTTATTCGGTCAACGGCGCCAAGTCAAACCAGACCCGCATCATCAACTACAGCACCGATAGCCGCGACGGCGGCATTCAGCAAGTGCAGGCCAGCGAAGGCGCACCGGCACTGATCCAGGTCGGCCAGAGCGTGCCGATCACCAGCAGCCAGAGCGACTCCTATGGCGGTTACCGCAACCAGACTGAATACCGCAACGTCACCCAGGGCTTCTACGTCACCGCAAACGTCACCGGTGACATCGTTCACTTGTCGATCAGTACCAACCGTGACCGCATGAGCCAGGAACGTCCCGATGTAGTGAACGTACAAAGCACCGACACAACCGTCACCGGTCACCTCGGTGAGTGGATCCTGCTGGCCGGGGTGAATGGCCAGACCCAGGCCGACAAACAGGGCCTGACCCGCAGCTACTCGAGCCAGAGCCGCAACGACATGACATTGCGGGTGAAAGTCGACACCCTGGACCAAAGCACCAAAAACTGACTGACGAGTCGTATTAGACCAAAGATGTAGTGCTTGAAAAAAAGCACTACAAAACGTTTGACGAGCCAAAAAAGCGAAGGCATGATGGCCTCGCTCCCGCTAATCAGAGGCCCTGGCAAGGGCCTTCGAGGCGATGTTCGCACCTACCCCCGCGAACCGCTTCGTGTCTGTACCGCCCACAAGGTGTGTTTGACGAGGTTGTCGACTGGAACGAAGTTGTCCCGAGGGACGGAAGCGTAATAGGTAACCCGGCACCACACTGATGTTCGCACCAAGGCCCACGACGCCCGAATGCGCCCGCAGTTCGCCTTTACCTGCTCACTTCCCCTCGAGCCGATCGTTCATCCCGTCGCCCTCCCCGCCGAATCCGACTTGACCGCTTAAGCTTCTGGTCAGCGAGCGCAGGAATTTTCCACCGCAGAACAACTTTTCATAAAGACGCGACGAGGTTTATCTCCCATGGCACTGACACGCGAACAGCAAATTGCAGCCCTCGAAAAAGACTGGGCTGAAAACCCGCGCTGGAAAGGCGTGACACGCACTTACTCCGCTGCTGACGTCGTCCGCCTGCGTGGCTCGGTTCAACCTGAGCACACCTTTGCAAAAATGGGCGCCGAGAAGCTGTGGAACCTGGTCACCCAAGGTGCCAAGCCGGCCTTCCGTCCTGAGAAAGATTTCGTCAACTGCATGGGCGCCCTGACCGGCGGCCAGGCTGTACAACAAGTCAAGGCCGGTATCCAGGCGATCTACCTGTCGGGCTGGCAAGTGGCTGCGGACAACAACTCCGCCGAATCGATGTACCCGGATCAGTCGCTGTACCCGGTGGACTCGGTTCCAACCGTGGTCAAGCGCATCAACAACTCGTTCCGTCGTGCCGACCAGATCCAGTGGAAAGCCGGCAAGAACCCGGGCGACGCTGGCTACATCGACTACTTCGCGCCAATCGTGGCTGACGCTGAAGCCGGTTTCGGCGGCGTACTGAACGCTTACGAGCTGATGAAGAGCATGATCGAAGCAGGCGCCGCCGGCGTTCACTTCGAAGACCAACTGGCTTCCGTGAAGAAATGCGGCCACATGGGCGGCAAGGTACTGGTTCCTACCCAGGAAGCCGTACAGAAGCTGACCGCTGCTCGCCTGGCTGCTGACGTTGCCGGTACTCCGACCATCATCCTGGCCCGTACCGATGCTAACGCCGCTGACCTGCTGACTTCCGACTGCGACCCGTACGACCAGCCATTCGTGACTGGCGAACGTACCCAGGAAGGCTTCTACAAAGTACGCGCCGGCCTGGACCAGGCCATCGCTCGCGGTCTGGCCTACGCTCCGTACGCCGACCTGATCTGGTGCGAAACCGCCAAGCCAGACCTGGACGAGGCTCGTCGCTTCGCTGAAGCGATCAAGAAGGAATACCCGGACCAACTGCTGTCGTACAACTGCTCGCCTTCCTTCAACTGGAAGAAAAACCTGGACGACGCGACCATCGCCAAGTTCCAGCGCGAACTGTCCGCCATGGGCTACAAGCACCAGTTCATCACCCTGGCCGGCATTCACAACATGTGGCACAGCATGTTCAACCTGGCGCACGACTACGCCCGCAACGACATGACTGCCTACGTGAAGCTGCAAGAGCAGGAATTCGCTGACGCCGCCAAGGGTTACACCTTCGTGGCGCACCAGCAGGAAGTGGGCACCGGCTACTTCGACGACATGACTACCGTGATCCAGGGTGGCTCGTCTTCAGTGACCGCACTGACCGGTTCGACCGAAGAAGAACAGTTCCACTGATCTGCTTCGCCTGAGCAAACGGCCGTTGCGGACCAATTAGAAACCGCAACGCCGCAAATCTGACGCCCCGACTGGTTCGGGGCGTTTTTTTGCCTGCGCCCTCCCCCCCAAAAACCACAAACTCCTGTAGGAGCTGCCGCAGGCTGCGATCTTTTGATCTTGCCTCTAAAAAAACAAGATCAAAAGATCGCAGCCTCGTTTCACTCGACAGCTCCTACAGGGGATCGGCGATAGCCTGACGAAACATTGATCCAGAGCGCCATCGGCGTCAGAAAAATCCGCTAAAACACGCCCCTCCGCTACTTGCAGTAACGCCCATACAAGACAACTTCCCGAGTATCCGAAGGACAAGCAGTTTAAAAACCGATCCAAATAATACTGATTATCATTTATAGGCAGCAATGTTCGTTACATTCCCTACAAAACATAATTGACGAAATGCCGGCTAATGCCCACGGGCCAAGGGCTACAGGGCCTTGAGGGCTCCCTATGTCCTTATTCCTATAAATAATTTCGCTATAGGAATTTTACTTGCCGGGTGTTTAGCCATAAAATCAGCGGGATTGATTGCTGCGACATATCGTCACTGCCTTTGTTTCTTTTCAAGCTCAGAGACCTTTGCTCTCTGTTAAGGATTACCAGCATGCCCGAAGCGACAGGACTCATGGCCCACAACTGGGGCTTTGCCATTTTCCTTCTAGGCGTTGTCGGCCTCTGCGCCTTCATGCTCGGTGTTTCCAGCCTCCTCGGGTCAAAAGCCTGGGGCCGCAGCAAAAACGAACCGTTCGAGTCCGGCATGCTACCTACAGGTGGCGCCCGCTTGCGGCTCTCAGCCAAATTCTATCTGGTCGCGATGCTCTTCGTGATCTTCGATATCGAAGCCCTCTTTCTCTTTGCATGGTCTGTGTCCGTCCGCGAAAGCGGCTGGACCGGATTCGTCGAAGCTCTCGTTTTCATAGCAATTCTGTTGGCAGGCCTTGTCTACCTATTCCGAGTGGGCGCCCTTGACTGGGCTCCGGAAGCTCGGCGCAAGCGGCAAGCGAAGCTGAAACAATGAGGCTTTGGCAATGCAATACAATCTCACCAGGATCGACCCCGATGCTCCTAACGAGCAGTATCCGATTGGCCAGCGGGAAACCGTTTCCGATCCGTTAGAAGATCAAGTCCACAAAAACATTTTCATGGGCAAGCTCGAAGACGTGCTTAACGGCACGATCAACTGGGGGCGCAAGAACTCCCTGTGGCCGTATAACTTCGGTCTTTCGTGCTGCTACGTGGAAATGACCACCGCCTTCACGGCGCCCCACGACATCGCGCGCTTTGGCGCCGAGGTTATCCGGGCATCACCGCGCCAGGCGGATTTCATGGTTATCGCCGGTACCTGCTTCATCAAGATGGCGCCGATCATTCAGCGTCTCTACGAGCAAATGCTCGAACCTAAATGGGTCATCTCCATGGGTTCGTGCGCCAACTCCGGTGGCATGTACGACATCTACTCCGTCGTTCAAGGGGTGGACAAGTTCCTGCCCGTGGACGTCTACGTGCCTGGCTGCCCGCCCCGCCCTGAAGCTTTCCTGCAAGGCCTGATGCTGTTGCAGGAGTCGATTGGCCAGGAGCGTCGCCCACTTTCCTGGGTCGTTGGCGATCAAGGCGTGTATCGCGCCGAGATGCCTTCCGAAAAGGAAAAGCGCCGCGAACAGCGAATCGCAGTCACCAACCTGCGCAGCCCCGACGAAGTCTGATCCAGATCTGCTTCTTTCCATAGAACGAGAACCTGGCTTCATTCTTTACGTTGACCGAAAGCGATAAAATAACCATGACTACAGGCAGTGCTCTGTACATCCCGCCTTACAAGGCAGACGACCAGGATGTGGTCGTCGAACTGAACAACCGTTTTGGCCCGGAGGCGTTCACCGCCCAGCCTACCCGCACCGGCATGCCGGTGCTTTGGGTTGCCCGCGCCAAACTCGTCGAAGTCCTGACCTTCCTGCGCAACCTGCCCAAGCCGTACGTCATGCTCTATGACCTGCACGGCGTGGACGAGCGTCTGCGCACCAAGCGTCAAGGGCTGCCGAACGGCGTCGACTTCTCCGTGTTCTATCACTTGATGTCGATCGAACGTAATAGTGACGTAATGATCAAGGTCGCCTTGTCCGAGAGCGACCTCAGTTTACCGACCGTCACCAGCATCTGGCCGAACGCCAACTGGTACGAGCGTGAAGTCTGGGACATGTTCGGCATCGACTTCAAAGGCCACCCTCACCTGTCGCGCATCATGATGCCGCCGACCTGGGAAGGTCACCCGCTGCGCAAGGACTTCCCGGCGCGTGCCACCGAGTTCGACCCGTTCACCCTGAACCTGGCCAAGCAGCAGCTCGAGGAAGAGTCCGCGCGCTTCAAGCCGGAAGACTGGGGCATGAAGCGTTCCGGCCCGAACGAGGACTACATGTTCCTCAACCTCGGCCCGAACCACCCGTCCGCGCATGGTGCGTTCCGCATCATCCTGCAGCTGGACGGTGAAGAGATCGTCGACTGCGTACCGGACGTCGGTTACCACCACCGTGGTGCCGAGAAGATGGCCGAGCGTCAGTCCTGGCACAGCTTCATCCCGTACACCGACCGTATCGACTACCTCGGCGGCGTGATGAACAACCTGCCGTACGTGCTCTCGGTCGAGAAGCTGGCCGGCATCAAGGTGCCGGAGAAGGTCGACGTCATCCGCATCATGATGGCCGAGTTCTTCCGGATCACCAGCCACCTGCTGTTCCTGGGTACCTACATCCAGGACGTCGGCGCCATGACCCCGGTGTTCTTCACTTTCACCGACCGTCAGCGCGCGTACACGGTGATCGAAGCCATTACCGGTTTCCGCCTGCACCCGGCCTGGTACCGCATCGGTGGCGTCGCCCACGACCTGCCGCGCGGCTGGGAAAAACTGGTCAAGGATTTCGTCGAGTGGATGCCCAAGCGTCTGGACGAATACCAGAAAGCCGCACTGGACAACAGCATCCTGCGTGGCCGGACCATCGGCGTCGCCGACTACAACACCAAAGAGGCCCTGGAATGGGGCGTCACCGGTGCCGGCCTGCGTTCGACCGGTTGCGATTTCGACCTGCGCAAAGCGCGTCCGTACTCGGGCTACGAGAACTTCGAATTCGAAGTGCCGCTGGCCGCCAATGGCGATGCCTATGACCGCTGCATCGTGCGTGTCGAGGAGATGCGCCAGAGCATCAGGATCATCGACCAGTGCCTGCGCAACATGCCGGAAGGCCCGTACAAAGCGGATCACCCGCTGACCACGCCGCCGCCGAAAGAGCGCACCCTGCAGCACATCGAAACCTTGATCACACACTTCCTGCAAGTTTCGTGGGGCCCGGTCATGCCGGCCAACGAATCCTTCCAGATGATCGAAGCGACCAAGGGCATCAACAGTTATTACCTGACGAGCGATGGCGGCACCATGAGCTACCGCACCCGGATTCGTACCCCAAGCTTCCCGCACCTGCAGCAGATCCCTTCGGTGATCAAAGGCAGCATGGTCGCGGACTTGATTGCGTACCTGGGTAGTATCGATTTCGTTATGGCCGACGTGGACCGCTAAGCATGAACAGCACGCTTATCCAGACAGACCGTTTCACCTTGAGTGAAACCGAGCGCTCGGCCATCGAGCACGAGTTGCATCACTACGAAGACCCGCGAGCGGCGTCGATCGAAGCCCTGAAGATCGTCCAGAAGGAACGTGGCTGGGTGCCGGACGGCGCCCTGTACGCCATCGGCGAGATCCTCGGCATCCCGGCCAGCGACGTTGAAGGTGTGGCGACGTTCTATAGCCAGATCTTCCGTCAGCCAGTGGGCCGTCACATCATTCGCGTCTGCGACAGCATGGTCTGCTACATCGGCGGCCACGAGTCCGTGGTCAGTGAAATCCAGAGCAAACTGGGCATCGGCCTGGGTCAGACCACCACCGATGGTCGTTTCACCCTGCTGCCGGTCTGCTGCCTCGGCAACTGCGACAAGGCGCCGGCGTTGATGATCGACGACGACACTTTCGGTGATGTGCAGCCAGCAGGCGTTGCCAAATTGCTCGAGGGCTACGTATGACCCTGACTTCCTTCGGTCCGGCCAACCTCATCAAACGTTCGGCCGAGACTCACCCACTGACCTGGCGTCTGCGTGACGACGGCGAAGCCGTATGGCTCGACGAGTACCAGGCCAAGAACGGTTACGCCGCTGCGCGCAAGGCCTTCGCCGACATGGCTCAGGACGACATCGTCCAGACCGTGAAAGACTCCGGCCTCAAGGGCCGCGGCGGTGCAGGCTTCCCCACTGGCGTGAAGTGGGGCCTGATGCCAAAGGACGAATCCATCAACATCCGCTACCTGCTGTGCAACGCGGATGAAATGGAGCCGAACACCTGGAAAGACCGCATGTTGATGGAGCAACTGCCCCATCTGCTGATCGAAGGCATGCTGATCAGTGCCCGCGCGCTGAAAACCTACCGTGGCTACATCTTCCTGCGTGGCGAGTACACCACCGCCGCCAAGCACTTGAACCGTGCCGTGGAAGAAGCCAAGGCAGCTGGCCTGCTGGGCAAGAACATCCTGGGTTCGGGTTTTGATTTCGAACTGTTCGTCCACACTGGCGCCGGGCGTTACATCTGCGGTGAAGAAACCGCACTGATCAACTCCCTCGAAGGCCGCCGCGCCAACCCGCGCTCCAAGCCGCCGTTCCCGGCCGCCGTTGGCGTGTGGGGCAAGCCGACTTGCGTGAACAACGTCGAGACCCTCTGCAACGTGCCGGCGATCATTGCCGACGGCGTGGACTGGTACAAATCGTTGGCCTGCGAAGGCAGTGAAGACATGGGCACCAAGCTCATGGGCTTCTCCGGTAAGGTCAAGAACCCGGGCCTGTGGGAACTGCCATTCGGCGTCACCGCTCGCGAGCTGTTCGAAGACTACGCCGGCGGCATGCGCGACGGTTACAAGCTCAAGTGCTGGCAGCCTGGCGGCGCCGGTACCGGCTTCCTGTTGCCGGAACACCTGGACGCACAAATGTACGCCGGCGGCATCGCCAAAGTGGGCACCCGTATGGGTACCGGCCTGGCCATGGCGGTGGACGACAGCGTCAACATGGTGTCCCTGCTGCGCAACATGGAACAGTTCTTCGCCCGCGAGTCCTGTGGCTTCTGCACCCCGTGCCGCGATGGCTTGCCATGGAGCGTCAAGCTCCTGATGGCCATCGAGAACGGTGAAGGGCAAGCCGGCGACATCGAGACCCTGCTGGGTCTGGTCGGCTTCCTCGGCCCAGGCAAGACCTTCTGTGCTCACGCACCGGGCGCCGTGGAGCCGTTGGGCAGCGCGATCAAATACTTCCGCCATGAGTTCGAAGCCGGTATCGCGCCAGTCAGCGCCGCCGTCCCGCCTCTGGCAAGGCCGATCCTGGTCGGCGCGTAAACGCTTAAAAAAGGCGAAGGGTCCGTGCCCTTCGCTTTTCGTGTGATGACGCCTTTAACGGCTGTGTTGATTCACGCGGATAACAAGATTCCATTAGCCACGCCCGCTGACACCGGGCCAACGAAGAACTTTGAACCATGGCCACTATCCACGTAGACGGCAAAGAGCTCGAAGTCGATGGGGCAGACAACCTGTTAAAGGCATGTCTGTCGCTAGGCCTCGATATCCCTTATTTCTGCTGGCACCCTGCCCTTGGCAGCGTTGGCGCTTGCCGCCAGTGCGCGGTCAAGCAGTACACCGACGAGAACGACACCCGTGGTCGTATCGTGATGTCCTGCATGACCCCTGCCACCGACGGCACCTGGATCTCCATCGAAGATGAAGAATCCAAGGCCTTCCGTGCCAGTGTTGTTGAATGGTTGATGACCAACCACCCTCACGACTGCCCGGTCTGTGAAGAAGGCGGTCACTGCCACCTGCAAGACATGACGGTAATGACCGGCCACAACGAGCGCCGTTACCGCTTCACCAAGCGTACTCACCAGAACCAGCAACTGGGCCCGTTCATTTCCCACGAAATGAACCGCTGCATCGCTTGCTACCGTTGCGTGCGCTTCTATAAAGACTACGCCGGCGGCACCGACTTGGGCGTATACGGCGCCCACGACAACGTGTACTTCGGTCGCGTTGAAGACGGCACCCTGGAAAGCGAGTTCTCCGGCAACCTCACCGAGGTCTGCCCGACCGGTGTGTTCACCGACAAGACTCACTCCGAGCGCTACAACCGTAAGTGGGACATGCAGTTCTCGCCGAGCATCTGCCATGGCTGCTCCAGCGGTTGCAACATTTCCCCGGGCGAGCGTTACGGCGAACTGCGTCGCATCGAAAACCGTTTCAACGGTTCGGTGAACCAGTACTTCCTGTGCGACCGTGGCCGTTTCGGCTATGGCTACGTCAACCGCGAAGACCGCCCGCGTCAGCCACTGCTGGCCAACGGCGCCAAGCTGGGCCTCGACGAAGCACTGGATAAAGCCGCTGACCTGCTGCGCGGTCGCAACATCGTTGGTATCGGTTCGCCGCGCGCCAGCCTCGAAAGCAACTACGCGTTGCTTGAACTGGTCGGCGCCGAGCACTTCTACTCCGGTATCGAAGCCGCTGAGCTTGAGCGCATTCGTCTGGTTGTACAGGTGCTCAAAGACAGTCCGCTGCCGATCCCGAACATGCGCGACATCGAAGATCACGATGCGATTTTCGTCCTCGGCGAAGACCTGACCCAGACCGCTGCGCGCATGGCCCTGGCCCTGCGTCAATCGGTCAAGGGCAAGGCCGAAGACATGGCCGACGCCATGCGCGTTCAGCCATGGCTCGATGCCGCGGTGAAGAACATCGGTCAGAACGCGCTGAACCCGCTGTTCATCGCCAGCCTGGCTGAAACCAAGCTCGACGACGTGGCTGAAGAATGCGTTCACGCAGCTCCCGACGACCTGGCCCGCATCGGTTTCGCCGTGGCTCACGCCCTCGATGCCAGCGCGCCGGCCGTTGAAGGCCTGGACGCTGAAGCCCTCGAACTGGCTCAGCGCATCGCCAACGCCCTGCTCGCTGCCAAGCGTCCATTGATCATTGCCGGTACCTCGCTGGGTTCCAAGGCGCTGATCGAAGCCGCGGCGAACATCGCCAAGGCCCTGAAGCTGCGTGAGAAGAACGGTTCCATCAGCCTGATCGTGCCAGAGGCCAACAGCCTCGGCCTGGCCATGCTTGGTGGTGACTCGGTCGACGCAGCCCTGCAAGCGGTGATCGACGGTAAGGCCGACGCCATCGTCGTGCTGGAAAACGATCTATACACCCGCACCGACAAAGCCAAGGTCGATGCGGCCCTGAACGCCGCGAAAGTGGTGATCGTGGCGGACCATCAGAAGACCGCCACCAGCGATCGCGCGCACCTGGTTCTGCCAGCTGCCAGCTTTGCTGAAGGCGACGGTACGCTGGTCAGCCAGGAAGGCCGCGCCCAGCGTTTCTTCCAGGTCTTCGACCCGACTTACCTCGACGCAAGCATTCTGGTTCACGAAGGCTGGCGCTGGCTGCATGCCCTGCGCTCGACCCTGCTGAACCAGCCGATCGACTGGACCCAACTGGACCACGTCACCGCTGCCGTTGCTGCGAGCAAACCGCAACTGGCGCGCATCGTCGATGCCGCACCGTCCGCCGCGTTCCGCATCAAAGGCCTGAAACTGGCTCGTGAACCGCTGCGTTACAGCGGCCGGACCGCCATGCGCGCCGACATCAGCGTGCACGAACCGCGTACTTCCCAGGACAACGACACCGCGTTCTCGTTCTCCATGGAAGGTTACTCGGGCTCGGTCGAACCGCGTCAGCAAGTGCCATTCGCCTGGTCTCCGGGCTGGAACTCGCCGCAAGCCTGGAACAAGTTCCAGGACGAAGTCGGTGGTCACATCCGCGCTGGCGACCCGGGCACCCGCCTGATCGAAAGCACTGGTGACTCGCTGAACTGGTTCGCCAGTGTTCCGCGCGCGTTCAACCCAGCCCAAGGCACCTGGCAGGTTGTGCCGTTCTTCCACCTGTTCGGCAGCGAAGAGAACTCTTCGAAAGCCGCTCCGGTTCAGGAACGCATTCCGGCTGCTTATGTTGCGCTGGCCAAGTCCGAAGCCGACCGTTTGG
The DNA here is from genome assembly GCF_056406435.1 of Pseudomonas sp. P1_C12. Classification (NCBI taxonomy): domain Bacteria; kingdom Pseudomonadati; phylum Pseudomonadota; class Gammaproteobacteria; order Pseudomonadales; family Pseudomonadaceae; genus Pseudomonas; species Pseudomonas sp. P1_C12. The sequence continues at coordinate 104,752 of NZ_JBFUAE010000014.1, forward strand.
GCGTCAACGATGGCGCCATGCTGAGCCTGAACGTGGCTGGTCAGACCCTGCGTCTGCCACTGCGTATCAATGAAGAGCTGGGCGCCGGTCTGGTGGCATTGCCTGCGGGCATCGCCGGCATTCCGCCAGCGATCTTTGGCAAATCCGTTGACGGTCTGCAGGAGGCAGCTCAATGACCTTGTTCACTCCTGAAGTGATCGACATCATCATCGCGGTCCTCAAGGCCGTGGTGATTCTGCTTGCCGTGGTGGTTTGCGGCGCCCTGCTGAGCTGGGTCGAGCGTCGTCTGCTCGCCCTCTGGCAGGACCGTTACGGTCCAAACCGTGTCGGTCCGTTCGGCGCATTCCAGATCGCGGCCGACATGATCAAGATGTTCTTCAAGGAAGACTGGACGCCGCCGTTCGCCGACAAAGTGATCTTCACTTTGGCGCCGGTCGTGGCCATGAGCGCCTTGCTGATTGCCTTCGCAATCATCCCGATCACCCCGACCTGGGGTGTCGCGGACATCAACATCGGCATCCTGTTCTTCTTCGCCATGGCTGGCCTGTCGGTCTACGCGGTGCTGTTCGCCGGCTGGTCGAGCAACAACAAGTTCGCCCTGTTGGGCAGCTTGCGTGCCTCGGCGCAGACCGTGTCGTACGAAGTGTTCATGGGCCTGTCGCTGATGGGCATCGTGATCCAGGTCGGCTCGTTCAACATGCGCGACATCGTTGAATATCAAGCGCAGAACCTGTGGTTCGTCATTCCGCAGATCTTCGGTTTCCTGACCTTCTTCATCGCTGGCGTGGCCGTGACTCACCGTCACCCGTTCGACCAGCCGGAAGCGGAGCAGGAACTGGCCGACGGTTACCACATTGAATACGCCGGCATGAAATGGGGCATGTTCTTCGTCGGCGAGTACATCGGCATCGTGTTGATTTCGGCGCTGCTGGTGACCTTGTTCTTCGGTGGCTGGCACGGTCCGTTCGGCATCCTGCCGCAGATCCCGTTCATCTGGTTCGCGTTGAAAACCGCGTTCTTCATCATGTTCTTCATCCTGCTGCGCGCCTCGATTCCGCGCCCACGGTATGACCAAGTGATGGATTTCAGCTGGAAGTTCTGCCTGCCGCTGACCCTCGTCAACATGCTGGTGACCGCTGCGATCGTGTTGCTCAACACGCCCGCCGTCGCGGCTCAGTGAGGATAGAGAATCATGAAGTACATTTTTGACATCGTGCATGGCTTCTACACCCAGCTTCGTAGCCTGGTGATGATTTTCAGCCACGCCTTCCGCAAGCGCGACACGCTGCAGTACCCGGAAGAACCGGTCTACCTGCCGCCGCGCTACCGTGGGCGTATCGTCCTGACCCGCGACCCTGATGGCGAAGAACGTTGTGTAGCCTGCAACCTGTGCGCCGTGGCCTGCCCGGTTGGTTGCATCTCGCTGCAGAAAGCTGAAACCGAAGACGGTCGCTGGTACCCGGACTTCTTCCGCATCAACTTCTCGCGCTGCATTTTCTGCGGCCTCTGCGAGGAAGCCTGCCCGACCACCGCGATCCAGCTGACGCCGGATTTCGAAATGGCCGAGTTCAAACGTCAGGACCTGGTTTACGAGAAAGAAGATCTGCTGATCTCCGGCCCCGGCAAAAACCCTGATTACAACTTCTATCGTGTTGCAGGTATGGCGATTGCCGGGAAGCCGAAAGGCTCCGCGCAGAATGAAGCCGAACCGATCAACGTGAAGAGCTTGCTGCCTTAAGGAAGAAAGATGGAATTCGCTTTCTATTTCGCATCGGGTATCGCTGTGGTGTCCACGCTTCGCGTGATCACCAACACCAACCCTGTGCACGCCCTGCTCTACCTGATCATTTCGCTGATCGCCGTGGCGATGACGTTCTTCGCCCTCGGCGCACCGTTTGCCGGTGTCCTGGAAGTGATCGCCTACGCTGGCGCCATCATGGTGCTGTTCGTGTTCGTGGTGATGATGCTGAACCTGGGCCCGGCCTCGGCTCAGCAAGAGCGCGCCTGGCTCAAGCCCGGCATCTGGGGCGGCCCGGTCCTCCTCGCTGCGCTGCTGCTGGTGGAACTGCTGTATGTGCTGTTCTCCCACCAGACCGGTGAAGCCATCGGCCACACCACCGTAGACGCCAAGGCCGTGGGCATCAGCCTGTTCGGTCCTTACCTGCTGGTGGTCGAACTCGCCTCGATGCTGCTGCTCGCCGCAGCCGTCACGGCGTTCCACTTGGGCCGCAACGAAGCCAAGGAGCAATGACGATGCCTGCTATCCCCATGGAGCATGGCCTGGCGGTTGCCGGCATCCTGTTCTGCCTCGGTCTGGTCGGCCTGATGGTCCGCCGCAACATCCTTTTCGTGCTGATGAGCCTGGAGGTCATGATGAATGCCTCCGCCCTGGCGTTCATCGTTGCCGGTAGCCGCTGGGCGCAGCCGGATGGACAGATCATGTTCATCCTGGTGATCAGCCTGGCAGCCGCCGAGGCCAGTATTGGCCTGGCGATCCTGCTGCAACTGTATCGCCGCTTCCACACGCTCGATATCGACGCTGCCAGTGAGATGCGCGGATGAACCTTCTCTATCTGACTTTCCTGTTCCCCCTGATCGGTTTTGTGCTGCTGGCGTTTTCTCGCGGCCGTCTCTCGGAAAACCTTTCGGCGCTGATCGGCGTCGGCTCCATTGGCCTGTCGGCGATCGTCGCGGCCTATGTGATCTGGCAGTTCAACGTCGCCCCGCCGGAAGGCGGTCACTACACCCTGGTGTTGTGGCAGTGGATGGCGGTGGAAGGCTTCACGCCGAACTTCGCCCTGCACCTGGATGGCCTGTCCGTAACCATGCTCGGTGTGGTGGTTGGCGTCGGCTTCCTGATCCACCTGTTCGCCTCCTGGTACATGCGCAGTGAAGACGGCTACTCGCGTTTCTTCGCCTACACCAACCTGTTTATCGCCAGCATGCTGTTCCTGGTCCTGGCCGATAACCTGCTGTTCGTGTACTTCGGTTGGGAAGGCGTGGGTCTGTGCTCGTACCTGTTGATCGGTTTCTACTACAGCAACCGCAACAACGGTAACGCCGCACTCAAGGCCTTCATCGTGACCCGTATCGGCGACGTGTTCATGGCCATCGGCCTGTTCATTCTGTTTGCCCAACTGGGCACCCTGAACATCCAGGAACTGCTGGTGCTGGCTCCGCAGAAATTCCAGTCCGGCGATTTCTGGATGGTCATGGCTACCTTGATGCTGCTGGGCGGCGCTGTCGGTAAATCCGCGCAACTGCCGCTGCAAACCTGGCTGGCGGATGCGATGGCCGGCCCGACTCCGGTTTCGGCACTGATCCACGCCGCAACCATGGTGACCGCCGGTGTCTACCTGATTGCCCGTACCCACGGCCTGTTCACCCTGGCGCCGGAAATCCTGCACCTGGTGGGCATCGTTGGCGGTGTGACCCTGGTTCTCGCAGGTTTCGCCGCACTGGTTCAGACCGACATCAAGCGTATCCTCGCCTACTCGACCATGAGCCAGATCGGCTACATGTTCCTGGCCCTGGGCGTTGGTGCCTGGGATGGCGCGATCTTCCACCTGATGACCCACGCCTTCTTCAAGGCCCTGCTGTTCCTTGCGTCCGGTGCGGTGATCGTTGCCTGCCACCACGAGCAGAACATCTTCAAGATGGGCGGCCTGTGGAAGAAACTGCCACTGGCCTACGCCAGTTTCATCGTCGGCGGCGCGGCCCTGGCGGCCCTGCCTCTGGTGACCGCAGGCTTCTACTCCAAGGACGAAATCCTCTGGGAAGCGTTCGCCAGCGGCAACAACGGTCTGCTTTACGCGGGTCTGGTCGGCGCGTTCATGACTTCGCTGTACACCTTCCGCCTGATCTTCATCGCGTTCCACGGTGAAGCGAAGACCGAAGCCCACGCTGGTCACGGTATCGCTCACTGGCTGCCACTGTCGGTGCTGATCGTACTGTCGACCTTCGTCGGCGCGATGATCGTTCCGCCGCTGCACGGTGTGTTGCCGGAAAGCGTCGGCCATGCCGGCGGCGAAGCCAAGCACAGTCTGGAAATCGCTTCGGGCGCCATCGCCCTGTCCGGTATCCTGCTGGCCGCGCTGCTGTTCCTCGGCAAGCGTCGCTTCGTCACCGGCATCGCCAACAGCGGCATCGGCCGTATCCTCTCGGCCTGGTGGTTCGCTGCCTGGGGCTTCGACTGGATCTACGACAAACTGTTCGTCAAGCCGTACCTGGCGATCAGCCACATCCTGCGCAAAGACCCGCTCGACCAGACCATCGGTCTGATCCCGCGCATGGCCAAAGGCGGTCACACCGCCCTGAGCCGTACCGAGACCGGTCAACTGCGTTGGTACGCCGCCTCGATGGCTGCTGGTGCCGTGCTGGTCATTGGCGCCGTCGTGCTGGTAGCGGTCTGATATGAACCTTGCGAATTTGCGAAAGGAAACGAACCCGTCATGATTCTGCCTTGGCTAATCCTGATCCCCTTCATCGGCGGCCTGCTGTGCTGGATGGGTGAGCGCTTCGGCGCCACCCTCCCGCGCTGGATTGCGCTGATCACCATGTCCCTGCTGCTCTCCCTCGGCCTCTGGCTGTGGGCCAACGGTGACTATTCATTTGCTCCGGCACCGGGTGCCGATCCGACCTGGGCGCTTGAGTTCAAACACGTCTGGATCCAGCGCTTCGGCATCAATGTGCACCTGGCCCTCGACGGCCTGTCGCTGTTGATGATCATGCTGACCGGTCTGCTGGGTGTGCTCTCGGTACTCTGCTCGTGGAAAGAGATCCAGCGTCACGTTGGCTTCTTCCACCTGAACCTGATGTGGATCCTGGGCGGTGTCGTCGGCGTGTTCCTCGCCCTCGACCTGTTCATGTTCTTCTTCTTCTGGGAAATGATGCTGGTGCCGATGTACTTCCTCATCGCGCTCTGGGGTCACAGTTCTTCGGACGGCAAGAAAACCCGGATCTACGCGGCGACCAAGTTCTTCATCTTCACTCAGGCTTCCGGCCTGATCATGCTGGTGGCGATCCTGGGTCTGGTACTGGTCAACTTCAACGACACCGGCGTGATTACTTTCAACTACGCCGATCTGTTGAAAACCAGGATGTCGACGACTACCGAGTACATCCTGATGCTCGGCTTCTTCATCGCCTTCGCGGTCAAGTTGCCGGTCGTGCCGTTCCACTCCTGGCTGCCTGACGCTCACGCCCAGGCGCCGACCGCGGGTTCCGTGGACCTGGCCGGTATCTTGTTGAAGACTGCGGCGTATGGCCTGCTGCGTTTCGCCCTGCCGCTGTTCCCGAATGCCTCGGCCGAGTTCGCGCCGTTTGCGATGACCCTGGGTCTGATCGGGATTTTCTACGGTGCGTTCCTGGCGTTCGCGCAAACCGACATCAAGCGCCTGATTGCCTTCTCGTCCGTTTCCCACATGGGCTTCGTACTGATCGGCATCTACTCCGGCAGCCAACTAGCGCTGCAGGGTGCGGTGATGCAGATGCTGGCGCACGGTCTGTCGGCGGCGGCACTCTTTATCCTCTCCGGTCAGTTGTACGAGCGTACCCACACCCGCGACATGCGCGAGATGGGTGGCCTGTGGTCGAAGATCGCTTACCTGCCAGCCTTAAGCCTGTTCTTCGCAGCAGCTTCCCTGGGCTTGCCGGCGACCGGTAACTTTGTCGGTGAGTTCCTGATTCTGATCGGCACCTTCCCGATCGCTCCATGGGTCACCATCATCGCGACGTCCGGCCTGGTGTTCGGTTCGGTCTACTCGCTGATCATGATCCACCGTGCCTACTTCGGCCCGTCGAAATCGGACGCGGTGTTACATGGCATGGACGGTCGCGAAATGATCATGGTGGTCGGTCTGGCCGCACTGCTGATTTACATCGGCGTGTACCCACAACCGTTCCTCGATACCTCTGCCGCTACGATGCATGGCGTGCAGCAATGGCTCGGCACCGCCTTCACTCAACTCGCTTCGGCCCGGTAAGAGCGCTATGGAATTCACGACTCAACACTTTATCGCGCTAGCGCCGTTGTTGATCACCAGCGCCACGATCATCGTGGTGATGCTGGCGATCGCCTGGCGCCGCAACCACTCCCAGACCTTCCTGCTGTCGGTGGCGGGTCTGAACCTGGCACTGCTGTCGATCCTGCCTGCCCTGAAAGTCGCGCCCCTGGCCGTGACCCCATTGCTGCAGATCGACAGCTTCGCCTGCCTGTACATGGCGCTGATCCTGGTCGCCACCCTCGCCTGTGTGACCCTCGCCCATGCCTACCTCGGCGATGGCGGCACGGGTTACCCGGGCAACCGTGAAGAACTGTACCTGCTGATCCTGATGGCCGCCGCCGGTGGCCTGGTGCTGGTCAGCGCGCAGCACCTGGCCGGGTTGTTCGTCGGTCTGGAACTGCTCTCGGTACCGGTCTACGGTCTGGTGGCCTATGCCTTCTTCAACAAGCGTTCGCTGGAAGCCGGCATCAAGTACATGGTGCTGTCGGCTGCCGGTTCCGCATTCCTGTTGTTCGGTATGGCCCTGCTCTACGCTGACGCCGGTTCCCTGAGCTTCGTCGGCATCGGCCAGGCGCTGGCGGCTACTGGCCTGCCAAGCTCTCTGGCTCAATTGGGCCTGGGCATGATGCTGATCGGCCTGGCGTTCAAGCTGTCGCTGGTACCCTTCCACCTCTGGACTCCGGACGTCTACGAAGGTGCTCCGGCACCGGTTGCAGCGTTCCTCGCTACCGCTTCCAAGGTTGCCGTGTTCGCGGTGATGGTGCGTCTGTTCCAGATCTCGCCAGCGGCGAGCAGCGGCGTGCTGAGCAACGTGCTGACCATCATCGCCATCGCGTCGATCCTGTTCGGTAACCTGCTGGCCCTGACCCAGAGCAACCTCAAGCGTCTGCTGGGTTACTCGTCCATCGCCCACTTCGGCTACCTGCTGATCGCCCTGGTGGCGAGCAAGGGTCTGGCCGTGGAAGCCATCGGCGTGTACCTGGTCACCTACGTGATCACCAGCCTCGGTGCTTTCGGTGTGATCACCCTGATGTCCTCGCCGTACAAAGGCCGTGACGCAGACGCCCTGTACGAATACCGCGGCCTGTTCTGGCGCCGTCCGTACCTGACCGCCGTACTGACCGTGATGATGCTGTCCCTGGCCGGTATCCCGCTGACCGCGGGCTTCATCGGCAAGTTCTACATCATCGCCACCGGTGTCGAATCGCACCAATGGTGGCTGGTCGGCTCCCTGGTACTGGGCAGCGCCATCGGCGTGTTCTACTACCTGCGTGTGATGGTCACCCTGTACCTGATCGAACCGAACCTGCGTCGAGTCGACGCCCAACTGCACTGGGAACAACGTGCAGGCGGCGTGATGCTGCTGGCCATCGCGGTACTGGCGTTCTTCCTCGGCCTGTACCCACAACCGTTGTTGAACCTGGTTCAACAGTCGGGCCTAGCGGGTTGATCGCGTAGCGTTACTCGGTAGTAAACAGAAACGGCACCTTCGGGTGCCGTTTTTGCGTTTGGGATCAAAGATCAAAAGATCGCAGCCTGCGGCAGCTCCTACATCGGGATGGCTTACACCCTGTAGGAGCGGCCGCAGGCTGCGATCTTTTGAGCTTTTTTCCCTACCCATTTTAAGAAGATGCTTGAGCGACGGTATGGAATAGCTGACATCCGATCATTGCTACCGATCGCTATGGTGCGTGAAAAGCCATTCGGAGCATTCCATGAAACGGGAAACCTATACGTTGCGGGACAGCAGTTTTGATTACTCACCCAATTTGACACATGACGATTTGACCTATCGTCAGCTTGCCTTTGTCGGCGCTCTGAATTCTGGCTATATTTGTCCAGAATTCAGGAGAAACGCCATGATCGTCGTTCCGCTGGCCGAAGCAAAAAACAACCTGTCCAAACTCGTCGATGATGCAGCAGCCGGACAGATCATTACGATTGCCAAACATGGTCGAGCCCTGGCTCGTCTGGTTCCCGTGGGAAAACCTTGCGCACAGCGTATCGGAGCGATGAAAGGCAAACTGGTTCTTCCTCAAGACTTTGACGCCCCCCTGCCCGACGACATGCTGGATGCTTTTGAGGGAACTCACGAATGAGGGTTCTGCTTGACACCCATGTTCTGCTTTGGACTCTCAGTGATGATCCAAGGCTAACTGGCAAGGCCAGAAAGATCATTGAAAACGCCGCCGACATTTACATCAGTGCAGCGACATTCTGGGAGATGGCAATCAAGGTCGGGCTAGGAAAGCTGAACGTCGATCTGGAGGAGATCCGTCAATATTGCCTCGAAAGCGGCTTCATCGAGTTGCCGGTAACGTCAGAACACGCCATTGCCGTAAAAGACCTCGAGCATCACCATCGCGACCCTTTCGACCGTTTGATTATTGCAACGGCCATCACAGAACCCATGAGACTCCTCACCGCCGATTCCGTGGTTGCTCAGTACACGGATTTGGCTGTTTTGGTCTGATAGGTCTGCGGTAATACATGCTTTGACCGTAACGCCCCCATCGCGAGCAAGCTCGCTCCCACAGTGACCGAGGATACCCGCAGATTTTGTGTATGACACAAAACCTGTGGGAGCGAGCTTGCTCGCGATGACGGTGGAACAGACTCCAACAAAAACGGCACCTTCCGGTGCCGCTCGCCTTTCACATTACAACCATTTTACTTACGCGCCGCCTCCCACGATTTCAGCAGTTCGCTGTAGCTCACGGTCTCGCCCTTAGGCTTCTCATTCGCCAGTTTCGGCTTCGGTGCGCCCGGCTGGTCGAACCAGTATTGCGCATCGCGTTCCGGGTTCATTTTCGGGGCGCAGGTGGCTTGTGCCTTCGAGCGTTCCAGACGGCTCATGATTGCGTCCTGATCCTTGGCCAGGCCGTCCAGCGCCTCTTGCGGGGTTTTCTCGCCGCTGGCGGCTTCGGCGATGTGGCTCCACCACAACTGCGCGAGGCGAGGATAGTCAGGCACGTTGGTCCCGGTCGGGGTCCATTGCACGCGGGCCGGGCTGCGGTAGAACTCCACCAGGCCACCGAGTTTCGGCGCCAGGTCGGTCATCGCTTGCGAGTTGATGTCCGACTCGCGGATCGGCGTCAGGCCGACGATGGTTTTTTTCAGCGACACGGTTTTCGAGGTCACGAACTGCGCATAGAGCCAGGCTGCCAGTTTCTGCTTCTCAGGTGTGGACTTCATGAACGTCCAGGAACCCACGTCCTGATAGCCCAGCTTCATGCCCTCTTCCCAGTACGGTCCGCGCGGTGACGGCGCCATGCGCCATTTCGGCGTGCCGTCGGCGTTCATCACCGCAAGACCCGGTTTGGTCATGTCGGCGGTGAAGGCGGTGTACCAGAAGATCTGCTGGGCGATGTTGCCCTGGGACGGCACCGGACCTGATTCGGAGAAGGTCATGCCCGCCGCTTCCGGTGGCGCGTACTTCTTCATCCAGTCGACATACTTGGTGGTGGCGAACACCGCCGCCGGGCCGTTGGTGTCGCCGCCGCGGGTTACGCTGGAACCCACCGGATGGCAATCCTCGACGCGGATGCCCCACTCGTCCACCGGCAAACCGTTGGGCAGCCCCTTGTCGCCGCCACCGGCCATGGAGAACCAGGCATCGGTGAAGCGCCAGCCCAGGGACGGGTCTTTCTTGCCGTAGTCCATGTGCCCGTAGACGCGTTTGCCGTCGATTTCCTTGACGTCTTCGCTGAAGAATTTGGCGATGTCTTCATAGGCTGACCAGTTCACCGGCACGCCCAGCTCATAGCCGTACTTTTCCTTGAACTTGGCCTTGAGGTCTGCGCGTTCGAACCAGTCAGCGCGGAACCAGTAGAGGTTGGCGAACTGCTGGTCAGGTAACTGGTAGATCTTGCCGTCCGGCGCGGTGGTGAACGAGATGCCGATGAAGTCCTTGATGTCCAGGGTCGGCGAGGTGAAGTTCTTGCCCTCGTTGGCCATCAGGTCGGTGATCGATTCCGTCTTGCCGTAACGAAAGTGCGTGCCGATCAGGTCCGAGTCGTTGACCCAGCCGTCATAGATGCTCTTGTCCGATTGCATCACGGTCTGCAATTTTTCCACCACGTCGCCTTCTTGCAGCAAGTCGTGGGTCACTTTGATGCCGGTGATTTCGGTGAAGGCCTTGGCCAGCACCTTGGACTCGTACTCGTGGGTGGCAATGGTTTCCGACACCACCTTGATGTCCATCCCGCGGAATGGCTCGGCGGCCTTGATGAACCACTTCAATTCCGCGAGCTGCTGATCGGCCGTCAGGGTGGACGGCTTGAACTCGCTGCCGATCCATTTTTTCGCGGCATCTTCGTAGGCATCGGCCCAGGCAGATGCGCTCAAACCGCTGAGTGCCAGCATGGCTGCCAATGAAATGCTATGTCGCAGCTTATTGTTTTTGTCGAACATAGAGACCTCCTGTTTAAGTTTCGGAGCAACATTGCCGAGCGATTCGACTAGCCCCAACGCATCACAGCCAACAGCCACACCAGGGACATCGCGAAGGCGACCCAGATGCTCCAGTCGGTGACGCCGATTACCAGCAAATGCAGGTAGGCGCTGCCGAGAAGACCGATAAACAAGCGATCGCCACGAGTGGTGGCAATCGGCAGAAAACCACGCCGAAGGATGCTCGGCGAACGCAATTCCCAAGTGGTCATGACCACCAGGATCAGGGCAATCACGCTGAAGAATGCCGCCGTGGGGACGGTCCAACTCATCCATTCCATCATCAGTTCCTCATACCCGGCCCAGGGCAAAGCCCTTGGCCACGTGGTTGCGAACAAACCAGATCACCAGCATGCCCGGCAGGATGGTCAACACCCCCGCCGCCGCCAGTACCCCCCAGTCGATACCGGATGCCGAGACGGTGCGGGTCATTACCGCCGCGATGGGTTTGGCGTTCACCGAGGTGAGGGTTCGCGCCAGCAGCAGTTCGACCCAGGAAAACATGAAGCAGAAGAACGCCGTGACGCCGATGCCGGAGCCGATCAGCGGGATGAAAATCTTCACGAAGAACTTGGGAAAGCTGTAGCCATCGATGTAGGCGGTTTCGTCGATTTCCTTGGGCACGCCGGACATGAAGCCTTCGAGAATCCACACCGCCAGCGGCACGTTGAACAGGCAATGGGCCAGGGCCACGGCGATATGGGTGTCGAACAAGCCGATCGAGGAATACAGCTGGAAGAACGGCAACAGGAACACCGCTGGCGGCGCCATGCGGTTGGTCAGCAGCCAGAAGAACAGGTGCTTGTCACCGAGGAAGCGGTAGCGCGAGAAGGCATAGGCCGCCGGTAGCGCCACGGTCAGGGAAATGATCGTGTTCAGGCTCACGTAGTACGCCGAGTTGATGTAGCCGGTGTACCAGCTCGGATCGGTGAAGATCACCTTGTAGTTGGCCAGGGTGAAATCCTGTGGGAAAAGCGTCAGGCCGCCGAGGATTTCGGTGTTGCTCTTGAAGGACATGTTCAGCAGCCAGTAGATCGGCACCAGCAGGAACAGGATGTAGAGCAGCAAGGGGATAAGTTTTCTTTTGCTCATGGCGCGGTCCTCAACGGTTGGCGTCAGAGTGAGTCATGGCGGTGTAGAACAGCCAGGACACCAACAGGATGATCAGGAAGTACACCAGCGAGAATGCCGCTGCCGGCCCCAGGTCGAATTGCCCTACGGCCATCTGGGTCAAGGTCTGACTGAGGAAGGTCGTGGCATTGCCAGGACCGCCGCCCGTGAGCACGAACGGCTCGGTGTAGATCATGAAACTGTCCATGAAGCGCAGCATCACGGCGATCAGCAGCACACTCTTGAGCTTGGGCAACTGGATATGCCGGAACACCGCCCAGGCCGAGGCCCGGTCGATCCGCGCCGCCTGGTAATACACATCCGGAATCGCCCGCAACCCGGAGAAGCACAGCAGCGCCACCAGCGAGGTCCAGTGCCAGACGTCCATCACCAGCACCGTGACCCAGGCGTCCATGGTGTTCGCCGCATAGTTGTAGCTGATGCCCATGGCCTTGAGACTCGCCCCCAGCAGGCCGATATCGGCGCGGCCAAAGATCTGCCAGATGGTGCCGACCACGTTCCACGGGATCAGCAACGGGATTGCCAGCACGATCAACACCACCGAAGACCAGCGGCCCTTGGTCGGCATGGTCAGGGCAATGGCGATGCCCAGCGGAATTTCGATCAGTAGCACACAGGCGGAATAGATGAACTGACGCAGCAACGAGTCATGCAGCCTCGGGTCGAGCAGCACCTGCTTGTACCAGTCGGCGCCGACGAAATAACGGCTGGACTGGTCGAAGATGTCCTGCACCGAATAGTTGACCACGGTCATCATCGGGACCACCGCACTGAACGCCACCAGCAGGAACACCGGCAGTACCAGCCACCAGGCCTTGTTGTTCTGCACCTTGTTCATGGCTGCACCTCAATGTTGGCTTGGGTTTCCAGGAGGAATTCGTCGGCATAGACCATCAGCCATTGCGCCGGAAAACTGATGTAGGCCGTGCCTTGCGGCACCAATTTGTCTTCGGCCAGGCGCACCTTCAGGGGGACGCCATCGAGGTTGAGGGTCATGATTTTGTAGGTGCCCAGGTCTTCGACGTGTACGACCTGTGCCCGCAGCGCGTCATCAAAGGCTTCGTCCCACACATGGACGAACTCCGGTCGAATGCCGACCTTCAGGGTTTTCCATTCGGACTCGGCGATGCGCTGCTGCATGGCCTCGGACAGCGGCAGATGGGTCGAGGCAAAACCGACTCCACCCGGTTGTGGCTGCACGTCGATCAGGTTCATCCCCGGACTGCCAATGAAGTAGCCGACAAAGGTGTGGCTCGGGCGCTCGAACAATTCCCTTGGCGTGCCGAACTGCACGATCTGCCCGCCGTACATCACCGCAATCTTGTCGGCGAAGGTCGAGGCCTCCAGCTGATCGTGGGTGACGTAGACCATGGTGATGTTGAACTGCTCGTGGATCTGCTTGAGCTTGCGCCGCAGTTTCCACTTCAGGTGCGGGTCGATCACCGTCAGCGGCTCGTCGAACAGGATCGCCGACACGTCATCGCGCACCAGCCCGCGGCCCATGGAGACTTTCTGTTTTTCGTCGGCGGTGAGGTTGCGCGCCTTCTTGTAAAGCAATGCCTGGAGGTCGAGGACTTCAGCGATTTCCTGCACTTTGCTGTGAATTTTCGCTTCCACCATGCCTTGATTGCGCAACGGAAAGGCCAGATTATCGAACACCGTCATGGTGTCGTAGACCACCGGAAACTGGAAAACCTGGGCGATGTTGCGCTTCTCCGGGGTCAGGTCATTGACCGCTTTGCCGTCGAACAGCACATGGCCCTGGGACGGGCTGAGCAGCCCGGAAATGATGTTGAGCAAGGTCGATTTCCCACAGCCCGATGGTCCGAGCAACGCGTAGGCGCCGCCCTGCTCCCAGATGTGGTCCATCTCGCGGATCGCGTAGTCCTCAGGTCCCACCGGGGTTTTGGTGTAACTGTGGGCGAGGTTGTGCAAACGGATTTCGGCCATCAGGCAACCCTCGTGACACGCCGGCCCGGCGCCTGGACCAGCCGCCCCTGCGTATCGAACACAAACAGTTTATGGGTCGGGATGTAGATGCGGATCGGCGCATCGACGTCGTATTCGTGAACACCCGGCAAGTGCAGCACCAGCAGGAAGTGCTCGTTGCGCACGTGAAGAAAGGTTTCCGAGCCGCTGATTTCCGCGACTTCGACGGTCACCGCCAATTCGAGGTCATCGTCGTTGCTCGGCACCAGCGAGATATGACTGGGCCGCACGCCGAAACGGAACTCGCCCTCGCCCACCGGACGTAAATCGACGTTCAACGGAAAGTGCACGAAGTTGGCGAAACTCACTTCGTTGCCGGCAATGCGTCCCGGCATCAGGTTGATCGGCGGCTCGGAGAACAGCTCGGCCGCCAGCACCGTTTGCGGCTGGTGATAGACCGAGGAAGAGCGGCCGCTCTGGATCACCCGGCCTTCGTGAAGAATGGTCGTGGTACCGCCCAGAGCCAGGGCTTCGTTGGGCTCGGTGGTGGCGTAGATCGCAATGGTGTGGCGCGCCTTGAACAGCTCGCGCATTTCCTGGCGCAGCTCTTCACGCAACTTGTAGTCGAGGTTGACCAGCGGTTCGTCGAACAGGATCAGCTCGGCATCCTTGACCAGCGCTCGGGCCATGGCCGTGCGCTGTTGCTGGCCGCCGGAGAGTTCGAGGGGATGGCGCTGGAGGAATTTCTCGATGCGCAGCATCTTCGCGGTTTCCAGCACCTTGCTCTGGATCAGCTCGCTGGATACACCGGCCTGGCGCAGCGGCGAGGCGATGTTCTCGAAGACGGTCATGGTCGGGTAATTGATGAACTGCTGATACACCATCGACACATTGCGCAGGCGCACTGGGCGCTGGGTGACATCGACGCCGTTCATCAGGATGCGGCCGCTGTCGGGCTTGTCCAGACCGGCCATCAAGCGCATCAGGCTGGTTTTGCCGGACAAGGTGCGACCCAGCAAAACGTTGAAGGAACCGGGTTCAAAACTCAGGTTGGCATCGTCGATCCAGGTCTGGCCCTCGACGGTGCGGCTGACGTGCTCCAGGGTTAATGACATGGCTCGGCCTTTTTTATTTTTGGAGTCAAGCGACCGGAGCTACATAGCGACATCCGTGCCAAAAAATTCAAGCTATTGATTTAGCTTGAAATTTCCGAACGGGACGTACAAACAGCGTTCGTTGCTGAACACAAATGAACAATCGAAAATGAACAATTGAACAGTTCACCCATTGACAGTGAACAATAGTGAACAACACTCTATGGACTGCTCACGCCCCCCTGTAGGAGCGAGCTTGCTCGCGATGCACTTGAGAGCGCCTCGTTTATTCAGGCAGCCCTCATCACCGTTAACGTCCATCGCGAGCAAGCTCGCTCCTACAGTGACCGTTTGTAGTTGAAGCCACCATAAAAACAATAAAAGCTTGTTCAGAGATCGACCGCCATGGCCGCACCTGCCTCGCCACTGTCCCACGACGCCATCATCCAGGACTCCTGGTCCCGTTGCCGCACGTTCGGTCTCAGTCATCAGAGCACACCGGCATTCGACCAATTGCCGGCAGCGGGCATTGCGCAATTGCTGGAGAGCCAACATTCACTGGTGCAAACCACCCACCAGGAAGTGCTGCCCTACTACGAGAACATCCTGAGCAATTCCAATTGCCTGATCATGCTCGCCGACCATCAGGGCCAGGTGCTCACGTCGTGGGGAACGCAGCGCTTTATCGAACCCAAACTGGCACGGGGGTTCAGCGCCGGCGCCAGCTGGATGGAACGCTGCAGCGGCACCAACGCCATTGGCACCGCCCTGGCCTGTGAACAAGCGGTGCACATCGAGCACGACGAACATTTCCTCAAGGCCAACCGCTTCATGACCGGCTCCGCCGCGCCGATTTTCGATGCCGAGCGCAAGGTGATCGCGGTGCTGGATGTGTCCAGTGACAGCTACCTGCCGCCCTCCCACACCCTGGGCATGGTCAAGATGATGAGCCAGACCGTGGAAAACCGGCTGATCCTCAACCTGTTCCATGGCCAGCATTTCCAACTGACGTTCAACACCGGACTGAACAACCTCGACAGTCAGTGGGCGGGGTTGCTGATATTCGATGAGACTGGCCAAGTGTTGTCGGCCAATCGCCGGGCCGACAACCTGCTGGGCATCAGCCTGTCGCGGGTCAGTGTCGAAAGCCTGTTCAAGGTCTCGCTGCTGGAATTGCTGAACCAGCCCGACGGCCTGCCCTTCGCCTTGCAAACCTCGGGGCGCAACCGCTTCCAGTGCCTGTTGAAGCGGCCGAAACAGGCATCAATTCAGCCTCGAGTGTTCACCGAGCCGGTTGTAGCTGCGCCCGCGGCCATCAGCCTCAATACCCTGCATTTCGGCGACAGTCGTGTGGAAAAAGCCGTGCGTCAGGCCGAGCGCTTGCTGGAAAAAGACATTCCCTTGCTGATTCACGGTGAAACCGGGGTCGGCAAGGAAGTGTTCGTCAAAGCCCTGCATCAGGCCAGCTCTCGCAGCAAACAAGCGTTCATCGCCGTCAACTGCGCAGCGATTCCCGCCGAACTGGTGGAGTCCGAGTTGTTCGGCTATGAGAAAGGCGCGTTCACCGGCGCCAACCAGAAAGGCAGCATCGGGCTGATCCGCAAGGCTGACAAAGGCACGCTGTTTCTCGACGAAATCGGTGACATGCCGCTGCCGACCCAGGCGCGACTGTTGCGGGTGTTGCAGGAGCGTTGCGTGCAACCGGTGGGCAGCAGCGAGTTGTTCCCGGTGGACTTGCGCATCATTTCCGCGACCAATCGCTCGTTGCGCGAACAGGTACAACTGGGGCGGTTTCGTGAAGACCTGTATTACCGCATCGGCGGCCTGACTCTGGAATTGCCACCGTTAAGAGAGCGCAGCGATAAAGAGGCACTGTTCAAACGCTTGTGGGAACAGCACCGCGAACTGAGTCAGTGGGCTGGGTTGAGTCACGAAGTGATGGAGTTGTTCAGCCGCCACCCGTGGCCGGGGAATTTGCGCCAGGTCAGCAGTGTGATGCAGGTGGCATTGGCGATGGCCGAGGAACAACCGATAAGGCCAGAGCATTTGCCGGATGATTTTTTTGTTGATCTGGAGATGGAGCCGGTCGATACGCCGGAACCGTTAGCCGTGGATCTGAATGATGCCGAAGATTTGAACCGGCAGTTGCAGGCGGCGGGGGGGAATATTTCGTATCTGGCGAGGCGGTTGGGGGTTAGTCGTAACACCCTTTATAAGCGGTTGCGCCAGACTGAATGATGGGTTGGCCGGACGGGCCCCTTCGCTGGCAAGCCAGCTCCTACAGTGTCCGTGGTGTATGTGATTTTGGCGAACGGCGCGACCTTGTAGGAGCTGGCTTGTCGGGTCGCCGCATCGCAGCGAAAGACGCCAGCCCTGTCACCGCAGAAATAGCGAACAGCCCTTAAAAACAAAACCCGCACTTGGCGGGTTTTGTTTTTAAGCATTACATCTGTCAGTCAGCCAAACGCCAGGTCGTACCGCCCTTGCCGTCTTCCAGCACCACGCCCATGGCAGTGAGCTGGTCGCGAATGCGGTCAGATTCGGCCCAGTCCTTGCCGGCACGCGCTGCCAGGCGCGCTGCAATCAGCGCCTCGACTTCGGCTGCATCGACGCGCCCTTCGGCGCCAGCCTGCAGGAAGTCATCGGCTTCGAGCTGCAATACACCCAACACGCTGGCCAGCTCTTTCAAACGGGCTGCCAGACCGGCCGCTGCGTTCAGATCGCTCTCGCGCAGGCGGTTGATCTCGCGGACCATCTCGAACAGCACCGCGCAGGCTTCCGGCGTACCGAAGTCGTCGTTCATCACCTGGGTGAAACGCTCGACGAAGGCTTCGCCGCCAGCCGGTGCAACGTTCGGCAGGCCTTTCAACGCGTGGTAGAAACGCTCCAGGGCGCCCTTGGCGTCCTTGAGGTTGTCTTCCGAGTAGTTGATGGCGCTGCGGTAGTGACTCGACACCAGTAGGTAACGCACGACTTCCGGGTGGTACTTGTCGAGCACGTCGCGAATGGTGAAGAAGTTGTTCAAGGACTTGGACATCTTCTCGCCATTGATACGGATCATGCCGCAATGCATCCACGCGTTGGCGTAGGTCTTGCCGGTGGCCGCTTCGCTCTGGGCGATTTCGTTTTCGTGGTGCGGGAACTCGAGATCGCTACCGCCGCCATGAATGTCGAAGGTCTCGCCCAGGCAGCAGGTGGACATCACCGAGCATTCGATGTGCCAACCCGGACGCCCGGCGCCCCACGGCGATTCCCAGCTCGGCTCGCCCGGCTTGGCTGCTTTCCACAATACGAAGTCCAGCGGGTCCTGCTTGGACTCGTCGACTTCGATGCGGGCGCCGATGCGCAGGTCTTCGATCTTCTTGCGCGACAGCTTGCCGTAGCCCATGAACTTGCCGACGCGGTAGTACACGTCGCCGTTGCCCGGGGCGTAGGCATAGCCCTTGTCGATCAGGGTCTGGATCATCGCGTGCATGCCCGGGATGTGATCCGTGGCACGCGGCTCCATGTCCGGCTTCTTGATGTTCAGGCGCGCTTCATCTTCGTGCATCGCCGCGATCATGCGCTCGGTCAGCGCTTCGAACGACTCGCCGTTCTCGCAGGCCCGGTTGATGATCTTGTCGTCGATGTCGGTGATGTTGCGCACGTAGGTCAGGTCGTAGCCGCTGAAGCGCAACCAGCGCGTCACCAGATCGAACGCGACCATGCTGCGGCCGTGGCCCAGGTGGCAATAGTCGTACACGGTCATCCCGCAGACGTACATGCGCACCTTGTTGCCATCCAGCGGCTTGAAAACTTCTTTGCTCTTGGTGAGCGTGTTGTAGATCGTCAGCACGTCATGTTCCTTGAATCACTGGCCCCAGGAGTCACGCAGGGTCACGGTACGGTTGAATACCGGAGCGCCCGGTTTCGAGTCCTTGATATCCGCGACGAAGTAGCCTTCGCGCTCGAACTGGAAACGGTCTTCCGGCTGTGCATTGCCCAGCGAAGGCTCGGCACGACAACCGGTGAGTACCTGCAGCGAATCAGGGTTGATGTTGTCCAGGAAACTGGCGCTGTCTTCGGCCTTCTCAGGGTTGGCCGAACGGAACAGACGATCGTACAGGCGCACTTCGCACTCGACGCTGGCCGCGGCCGGCACCCAGTGGACCACGCCTTTGACCTTGCGACCTTCCGGGTTCTTGCCCAGGGTGTCCGGATCGTACGAGCAGCGCAGTTCGACGATGTTGCCATCGGCGTCCTTGATCGCTTCGTCGGCGCGGATCACGTAGCTGCCGCGCAGACGCACTTCACCGGCCGGTTCCAGGCGCTTGTAGCCTTTTGGCGGCTCTTCCATGAAGTCTTCACGGTCGATGTAGATTTCACGGGCGAACGGCAGTGCGCGCACGCCCATGTCTTCTTTCGGGTGGCACGGCAGTTCGAGGTTCTCGACCTGGCCTTCCGGGTAGTTGGTGATCACGACTTTCAGCGGACGCAACACGCACATGGCGCGCGGGGCGCTGTGGTCGAGGTCGTCACGGATGCTGAATTCGAGCATGCCGAAGTCCACCACGCCGTCGGAACGGTTGGTGCCGATCATTTCGCAGAAATTGCGGATCGATTTCGGCGTGTAGCCACGGCGGCGGAAGCCCGACAGCGTGGACATGCGCGGGTCGTCCCAGCCGTTGACGTGCTTTTCATCGACCAGTTGCTTGAGCTTGCGCTTGCTGGTGATGGTGTAGTTCAGGTTCAGGCGGCTGAACTCGTACTGGCGCGGGTTGGCCGGCACTGGCAAGTGCTCGAGGAACCACTCGTACAGCGGACGGTGGCTTTCGAACTCCAGGGTGCAGATCGAATGGGTAATGCCTTCGATGGCGTCCGACTGACCGTGGGTGAAGTCGTAGTTCGGGTAGATGCACCACTTGTCACCGGTCTGGTGGTGGTGGGCGTGACGGATGCGATACATGATCGGGTCGCGCAGGTTCATGTTCGGCGAGGCCATGTCGATCTTGGCCCGCAGCACCCGTGCGCCGTCCTTGAACTCGCCGGCTTTCATTCGGGCAAACAGATCCAGGTTCTCTTCGACGCTGCGCTCGCGAAACGGGCTGTTCTTGCCCGGCTCGGTCAGGCTGCCACGGTATTCCTTGGCTTGTTCCGGGGTCAGGTCATCAACGTAGGCATTGCCGGATTTGATCAACTCCACCGCCCAGTCATGCAACTGGTCGAAATACTGCGAGGCGTAGCGCACTTCACCGGACCACTCGAAGCCCAGCCATTTGACGTCGCTTTCGATCGCGTCGATGTATTCCTGGTCTTCCTTGGCCGGGTTGGTGTCGTCGAAACGCAGGTGCGTGACGCCGCCGAACTCCTGGGCCAGGCCGAAGTTCACGCAGATCGACTTGGCGTGGCCGATGTGCAGGTAGCCGTTGGGTTCAGGCGGAAAACGGGTGACGATCTGCGTGTGCTTGCCCGATTCCAGGTCTGCCTGGATGATCGGCCGCAGGAAGTTGACCGGCACGGCAGGGCCGGTCTTGGCATTCGAGGTAGGGTCGACAGTGGGCTTGCTCATAGGATCCTTGAACGTACAAGTGCGTGGCCGTAATGAAGGCCGGACAAAACAAAGCCGCTATCATAGCCGATGCCGTCAAGTACCTGACAGAGCGCACTCTGTAAACCGTCGTATTTAATAGGCCGTAAATGAAAAAACAGCCTCGAAATTCGTGCCTGTCACGCTAAACTGCGCACCTTGGCCGAGACAGGCTGAACCGGTTGCGGGACGGAATGTCCCAAAACCACGAATTCCTTAGAAACGCTTCTCCTTAAAAGAGTCCCGATCATGACCCAAGTCAAACTGACTACCAACCATGGCGACATCGTCCTCGAACTGAACGCCGACAAAGCCCCGATCACCGTGGCCAACTTCGTCGAGTACGTTAAAGCCGGTCACTACGAAAACACCGTTTTCCACCGTGTCATCGGTAACTTCATGATCCAGGGCGGCGGTTTCGAGCCAGGCATGAAAGAAAAGAAAGACAAGCGCCCAAGCATCCAGAACGAAGCTGACAACGGTCTTTCCAACGACAAGTACACCGTCGCCATGGCCCGCACCATGGAGCCGCATTCGGCTTCCGCACAGTTCTTCATCAACGTGGCCGACAACAGCTTCCTCAACCACAGCGGCAAGAACGTTCAGGGCTGGGGCTACGCGGTATTCGGTAAAGTGACCGCCGGCACCGACGTTGTCGACAAGATCAAAGGCGTGGCCACCACTTCCAAGTCCGGCCACCAGGACGTACCAGCAGACGACGTGATCATCGAGAAAGCCGAGATCATTGAGTGATATTGCTGATTTCAGACTTGCATCTGGAAGAGGAGCGCCCGGACATTACCCGGGCGTTTCTGGATTTGCTCGCCGGACGCGCCCGCTCGGCGAGTGCGTTGTACATTCTGGGCGATTTCTTCGAGGTGTGGATCGGCGACGACGCCATGACACCCTTCCAGCGCTCCATCTGCCAGGCCCTGCGCGATTTGAGCGACAGCGGCACGGCCATTTTCCTGATGCACGGCAATCGCGACTTCATGCTCGGCAAGGCCTTCTGCAAAAAGGCCGGCTGCACCCTGCTGAAAGACCCGAGTGTCGTGCAATTCAACGGCGAACCGGTGCTGTTGATGCACGGCGACAGCCTGTGCACCCGCGACGAAGGCTATATGAAGCTGCGTCGCTACCTGCGTAACCCGATCACCCTGTTTATCCTGCGCAACCTGCCGTTAAGCACCCGGCACAAGCTGGCACGCAAGCTGCGCAGTGAAAGCCGTGCGCAGGTGCGGATGAAGGCCAATGACATCGTCGATGTCACGCCCGAGGAAATTCCGCGGATCATGCAGGAGTACGGGGTGAAAACCTTGATCCACGGGCATACCCATCGTCCCGCGATTCACAAGTTGCAGCTTGGCGAGCAAGCGGCCCGGCGCATTGTGCTGGGGGATTGGGATCGTCAAGGGTGGGCGTTGCAGGTGGATGAGCAAGGGTTTGCGCTGGCGCCGTTCGACTTCGCCCCGCCACCGCAGTTGGCCGCACCCGCCAACTAACCACCAAACACAAACCCCTGTAGGAGCGAGCCTGCTCGCTCCTACAGGGGTTGTGCGGTGTTTAGTGTCCCGCTGAAGCCGCAGGCCCCGCCTTGGCAGTAAACGGCGGCTTGGCCAGCCATACAATCAGGATCAACCCCATGAACATCCAGCCCAGCAAGGTGAAGTAATCCACCGTGGACATGATGTACGCCTGGCTGATCACCGTCTGCTCCAGCTGCGTGTAGGCCTTGACCCCTGCCCCGCCCAGGTTGGTCAGCGCTTCGCGGGTCGCCGGATCGAACGGGGTGATGCTTTCGGTCAGGTAGGCGTGATGCTGATCCGCCCGGCGAATCCAGATCCAGGTGGTCAACGACGCCGCGAAACTGCCGCCCAAGGTACGCAAGAACGTCGCCAGCCCCGAACCGTCGGCAATCTGGCTCGGTGGCAGGTCCGACAGCAGGATGGTCAGGGTCGGCATGAAGAACAGCGCCACGCCGATCCCCATGAACAACTGCACCAGCGCGATGTGCTGGAAGTCCACTTCATTGGTGAAGCCTGCGCGCATGAAACAGCTCAGGCCGATGGCCAGGAACGCCCCGCCCGCCAGCACGCGCATGTCGAATCGCGGCGCGTACTTGCCGACAAACGGCGACAGCAGCACCGGCAGGATCCCCAGCGGCGCCACGGCAAAACCTGCCCAGGTCGCGGTGTAGCCCAGTCGCGTCTGCAACCATTGCGGCAGGATCAGATTGATCCCGAAGAACCCGGCGTACCCCAGAATCAACACGATGGTGCCGTAACGGAAGTTGCGATGGGCGAACAGGCGCAGGTTGACCACCGGATGTTCGTCGGTCATTTCCCAGATCACGAAGAACGCCAGGGCCACCACCGAAATCACCGAGCCGATCACGATGAAACTGGACTCGAACCAATCGGCATCGTTGCCCTTGTCGAGCACGATCTGCAGCGCCCCGACGCCAATGATCAGCGCGATCAGACCGACGTAATCCATCGGTTGGCGGCTGGTGACCACCGGACGCTTTTTCATCTGCTGAGTCACCACCCATGCCGCGAACAGGCCGATCGGCACATTGATAAAGAAGATCCACGGCCAGCTATAGCTGTCAGTGATCCAGCCGCCGAGGATCGGCCCGGCAATCGGCGCGACCACCGTCACCATTGCCAGCAATGCCAGTGCCATCCCCCGTTTCGCTGCAGGATAAACGGCAATCAACAAGGTCTGGGTCATCGGGTACAACGGCCCCGCCACCACCCCTTGCAGCACCCGGAAGCCCACCAGCTCGGGCATTGAGGTGGAAATCCCGCACAAAAACGAGGCCAGCACGAACAGCAGTGTCGCCCAGACAAACAGCTTCACCTCGCCAAAACGACGACTGAGCCAACCGGTCAACGGCAAGGCGATGGCGTTACTCACGGCGAACGAGGTGATGACCCAGGTGCCCTGCTCCGAACTCACGCCCAGGTTGCCGGAGATCGTCGGCAACGCCACGTTGGCGATGGTGGTGTCGAGCACTTGCATGAAGGTCGCCAGCGACAGGCCGATGGTGCTGAGCAGCAGGCTGGGTGGCGTGAAAGACGCGTTATTGCTCATCGCGAATCCTTTGAAACTGGGCTGGCGCTGCGCCTGTTACAGACGCAGCTGACCTTGTGGGAGCGAGCCGACTCCGGGCGGCGTTCCGACGAAGGCGACATTACATTCAACATCAATGTTGACTGACCGGACGCTATCGTCGGAACGCCGCCCGGAGCAGGCTCGCTCCCACAGAGGTCGGTGTGATGGCACACTGGCGAATCAGCGTTGCGCGGTTTTGCTGACCGCGGCGCTGTTGTCGTGGATCAACTGGGTGATCATCGCGTCGGCCTCGGCCAACTGACGGTCGTAGACGTTAGTGCTGAACGAAGCCTTCTGCGGCGGTTGTTGCGCCAACACCGGCCCGCTCTGGTCGCGCAGATTCACATCGACCATGGTCGACAGGCCAACCCGCAACGGGTGTTTTGCCAGCTCTTCGGCGTTGACGTGGATCCGCACCGGCACGCGCTGCACGATCTTGATCCAGTTACCGGTGGCGTTCTGCGCCGGCAGCAGGGCAAAGGCGCTGCCGGTCCCGGCGCCGAGGCTGTCGATGGTGCCGCTGTATTTGACGTCGCTGCCGTAGAGGTCGGTTTCGATCTCGACCGGCTGGCCGATGCGCATGTCACGCAGCTGGGTTTCCTTGAAGTTGGCGTCGATCCACAGTTGATCCAGCGGAATCACCGCCATCAGCGCGGTACCTGGTTGCACGCGCTGGCCAAGTTGTACAGAACGCTTGGCCACGTAACCGGTCACCGGTGCAATCAGCGTACTGCGCGAGTTATTCAAGTACGCCTGACGCAGTTGTGCGGCAGCGGCCATTACGTCCGGGTGCGACGAAACCACGGTGTCATCGACCAGCGCGCTGGTGGTCTTGAGCTTTTGTTCGGCGTTGGCCAGGGCGTTTTGCGCCGAGGTCAGGTCGTCGCGGGCATGGGACAGTTCTTCCTGGGAAATAGCCCCGCCAGCGGCGAGGTTCTTGCGGCGGCTGAAGTTGTCCTGGGCCTTTTGCACTTCGGCTTTCTGGGCGTTGACCTGGGCTTTCATGCCATCCACATCGCTGTACAAGCCACGCACCTGACGCACGGTGCGCGCCAGGTTGGCCTGGGCGTTTTGCAGGCCGATTTCGGCATCGTTCGGGTCGAAGTTCACCAGCACCTGGCCTTCATGGACCAGATCGCCGTCGTCGGCACCGATGCTGACCACAGTGCCGGTGACCAGCGGCGTGATTTCCACCACGTTGCCGTTCACATAGGCGTCGTCGGTGCTTTCGCTCCAGCGCCCGTAGAACTCGTGGTAGGCCCAGACGCCCGCGCCGCTCAGCACGACGACGGCCGCCAGGATCAACAACATGAATTTGCGCTTGCCCGAATTGGGGTTGCCCTGGGTGTTTTCAGGAGGTTGAGTTGTATCGGCAGTGGCCATGACAAGTACCTTGAATTAGTGGGTCAGCGTGGCTGGCGCGGCGGTGGCCGAGGCAATGGCCTCAGGCTGGAAACCGCCGCCCAGCGCCTGCATCAGTTGGATCGACAGGTCAATCTGCTCGGCATTCAGGTTGGCCAGCTGGCGCTGGGCCTGGAGCAGTTGCTGCTCGATGCTGAGCACGTCCAGGTAGTTGCCGATGCCGGAACCGTAACGCTGGACCACGGTGTTGTAGGAATCCTGGGCGATGTCGGTGGCGTGCTGCTGGGCAGCGATCTGCCGGCCGATATCACGTAGCTGGTTGATGCTGTCACTGACATCCCCCAACGCCCTGACCAGGCTTTTGTTGTACTGCGCCACGGCGAGGTCGTAATCGGCGTCGCGCGAATCGAGGTCGGCGCGCAAGCGACCACCGTCGAAGATCGGCACCGAGATCGTCGGTGCAATGTTGAAGAAGCGGCTGGCCGAACCAAACATCGCATCCCCCAACAGGGATTCGGCACCGGCGGCGGCACTGAGGTTCAAGTTGGGATAGAACCGGGTCTTGCCGGCGTCGATGTTTTTGCTCGCCGCTTCGACCCGCCAGCGCGCGGCCACCAGGTCCGGGCGACGTCCGAGCAACTCGGCCGGCAGCACCGAAGGTAGCGCTACCGCACTCGGCTGAAGAATGTTGGGTCGGGCAATTTCATTGCCACGGTCCGGGCCTTTGCCGAGCAGCACCGCGAGAGCGATTTTCGCGCTGTTCAAGCGCTTTTCGGCGTCGATCAGGTTGGCCTGGGAAGTGGCTTCCAAGCTTTCGGTCTGCTGGAACTGGTACTGGCTGTCGATCCCGGCAGTCAGGCGCCGCTGGCTCAGGTCGAGCATTTGCCGGGTGCGCTTGATGTCTTCGTTGGACAGGTCATAGACGATGTGTGCCTGGCCGAGATCGCTGTAGGCCCGGGCGACATCGGCGGCCAGCGTCAATTGCGCAGCCTGCTGGTCGACTTCGGCGGCGCGGGCCTGGCCGAGGGCCGCTTCCCAGGCATCGCGCTGACCGCCCCACAGGTCGAAGTTGTAATTGAAACTGGTGCTGATGTTGCGAATGGTGGCGTACGTGTCGCCCTGCCCGCGCGGATCCTGGTCCCGGGCCTGGCGCGAGCGGCTGACACCGGCGCTGGCATCCAGGGTCGGCATCCGCTCGGCGTCGACTGCGGAAGCGGCAGCGCTGGCCTGATGGGCACGGGCGTCGGCGATCTGCATGTCCGGGCTATCGCGCAAGGCCTCGCGGATCAGGCCGTCGAGTTGCGGGTCGCCGAGGCTTTTCCACCAGTCGCTTTTCGGCCAGGCGGCCGGCGACAACGTCACGCCGCTGAGGGATTGTCCGGCCTTGAGGTTTTTCGCGTCGAGGCTGACGCCTTCGGTTTTCAGGCCGCTGTAACTGGCGCAACCGGCGACGCTCATGGCCAACAGCACCAGGCTCAGACCGGTACGCAAGGGGGTACTGCTCATTTGTCACCTACCCGCAGCAGGGTGATCGCGTCACCGGCTGCCACCAAAATTTTCTTCAGGATCAACTCCAGGGTTTTCAGCTCCTCTGGAGTGATGGCACCGGCCAGTTCATTCATGGCTTCGGCGCCGATGTGCGGCAGCAGCCCGGCGAGCTTCTGCCCTTCTTCCGTGAGCACAAGCTGCACTTGGCGACGATCCGCCTCGGAGCGTTGGCGAGCGAGGAAACCTTTCTGTTCCAGACGATCGAGCATGCGGGTCATTGAACCGCTGTCCAGGGACAGGTGACGGCACAACTCTCCCGGCGAATCGACGCCGAACTGGGCCATGATGATCAACACCTTGAACTGCGCGGCAGTGATGCCGTGGGGTTCCATGTGGGTGTCGATGATCCGGTCCTTGAGCAGCGCGGCGCGTCCGAGCAACAAACCGAGATGGCAATTCTGGAAATCGTCTGGAGAGAAATGTTTCATCTGACCACCAATTAGCTGCCTAGGCAGTGAATGTATGTCGAGATATTACTGCCTAAGCAGCGAATGTCAACGTAATAGTTAGGAAGCTTTGTATTTAGTTGACTAAAGGCATCGGATATAAGCAAAAAGATCGCAGCCTTCGGCAGCTCCTACAGGTGTACACAAAACCCTGTAGGAGCTGCCGAAGGCTGCGATCTTTTGATTTTGAAGGGACTAGAAATCCCGCTTGTAGAAGATGTCCAGCGAACTGGCCACGCCACCCGCGGCTTCGAGGTAGACCTTCTTGCTCAGCTTGTAGCGCAAGGCAATGGTGTTGGCCGGTTCGAACACGCCGACACCGTAGCGCAGGCTGAGCTTCTCGGAAATATTGCCGCTGGCCACCACACTGGTGGCAGTACCGCTGCCCTGGGTGTCAAGCTGGAAGTCCTGAATGCCCAGGTTCTTGGCCAGGCCACTGGTCACTCCGGAACTGCCCATCAAGCCCAGACCGAGGGCCGCCTGGGCGAGCATGTTGTTGTCTTCGCCATTGCTGCTCAGCGGACGCCCGAGCACCAGATAGGACAAGGCCTGTTCCTGGCTCATGGCCGGTTCGGAAAAAATCTGCGTGGTCGGCTGCTCGGCGCTGCCACTCAGGCGAATGCCGGCGATGATATCGTCGGTCTTGCGAATGGCCTCGATGTCCAGGTACGGCTGATCGATGGGCCCGGCAAACAGCAAGCGTGCCCGGCGCACCGAAAGCCGCTGGCCGTAGGCGCGGTATCGGCCATCGTTTAGCCACAGCTCGCCACGGGTGTCCATGTTGTCACCGATGTGCACATGCCCCTGCACATTCGCGGTCAGGCCAAATCCTGCAAAGCTCAGCTTGTCCTCGCCGACCAGCACTTCGATGTCCATCTTCATCGCCAGCGGCGGTTTACCCTCCTCGGTTTGCTGGCCGACGATCACCGTGTCATCGGAGACCTTGACCGTCGACGGCGGCAATTCGCGAATGGTGATTTCGCCCCTGGGCACCAGCACTTTGCCAGCGATGGCCAACTCGTCATCCTTCATCGAGATTTTCAGGTCCGGAGCGACCTCAAGCTTGGCGTAAGGCTCGACGGTGACTGGTAACTGCGAGCCCTTGAGCGCCAGGTCTACCACCAGCGC
The DNA here is from genome assembly GCF_056406435.1 of Pseudomonas sp. P1_C12. Classification (NCBI taxonomy): domain Bacteria; kingdom Pseudomonadati; phylum Pseudomonadota; class Gammaproteobacteria; order Pseudomonadales; family Pseudomonadaceae; genus Pseudomonas; species Pseudomonas sp. P1_C12. Next base: position 132,530 of record NZ_JBFUAE010000014.1, read on the forward strand.
CTGGCCCCAGGCGATGTTGCCGTTCAGGCTGCCCTGCCCGGCCTTGCCGCTGTTCCAGCCACCGTTCAATTGCACGCTTTCTCCGGCGATGAGCGCTTGAACGTGCAGGTTTTGCAGCTCCATCGGCAGCTCAGGTCCGGCAATCACGCCGTCGCTCAGTTGCAGACTGCCATTGACCTGTGGCGCCAACAGCCCACCGGAAATCGTGCCACTGCCATTCAGGCGCCCGGCCAGCTTTTCGACCATTGGCACAAACGGCCGCGCCACCGACAGGTCCAGCCCGCTCAAGCGGAACGAGCCACTCAACGGTTTGTTTTTCGGCAACGGATTGAGCTGCGCCTGCACCATCAGTTCACCGAGTTTGCCACCGACGAAATTGAGCTCGGTGTCGATGCGTTTGGGCGTGAGTTTGCTGGTGAGTTTCAGGGTCTGGTACGGGAAGTCCAGCCACTGGTCCTTTTCCTTGATGCGCAACGTGCCGCCGCCGGCATCGACGCTGACCTGGCCGTTCGGGCCGCTGGCCGGCAGGTCCATTTGCAGGTCGGCGTTGAGCCGGCCCTGCCAGGCGAAATCCTTCGGCAACCACTGCGCGAGGCTGTCAATCGGGAATTGCTTGAGGTGATAACGCAGTTTCGGCTCGGGCATCAGGCGTGAGTCTTCACCGCACAGGCTGGCCTGGCCGGATGCCCAGCAATGGGCGCCAAAGTTGATTTTGCCATCCGCCAGGCGTTCGAGTTTCGCCGGCCCTTGCAGCTTCCAGTCCTGGCCACCGGCCTGGATATCACCGCTGGCCAGGCGTCCGCGCCAATTGCCTTTGTCCAGCGCACCGTCCAGACCCAGCGCCAGTTTCAGCTTCGGCCCTTGCAGATCGAGGCTCAACTTCTGGTTCTTGATATCGCCCTGGCCGCTGGCGGTCAGGGTTCCCAGTGAGGTGTCGCCGGCCTGGATGCCGCTGCCCTTGAGGTCGATTTTCGCCCGTTGCGCGCTGTCCAGCGTGGCGTCCAGGTTGAGGCTTTGCAGGCGATTGTCCTGGAAAGCCAATTGCGAGCCTTGCAGGTCAAGCTTGCCCTGGGGCGCCTTGAGTGTGCCGGCGACATCCACGCGGCCATTGAGCTGGCCGCGCAGTTCTGGCCAGAGCTGGGCCAGGCTCGGCAACTTGAGGTCAATCTGCCCGGCGAGTTTCTGTTGCAGGCTGCCCTTGCCAGTGATGCTGTTGTCACCGAGGCGGATTTGCAGGGCGTTGAGGTTCCACTGCTCACCACGGCCATCGGCCTTGGCCTGGATCACCGCCGGTTGACCGCGCAGTTTGCCCTTGAGGTCCAGGTCGGCATTGAGGCTGAGCATTTCGTTCTTCATCTCGCCCTGGCTGCGCAACGGCCCGGCCAGCGTACCCGGCAGCTCTGCGACCCAGTACGCGGGGTTGATCGCCGACAGGTCCAGCGCGGTGTCCCAGGCAATGCCGTCGGCGAATTGCAGGTTCAGGTGCCCTTCAGCCTTGCCCTGCCCGGCCTGGAGTTGAATCTGTTGCAGGTAGATTTTCGTCAGGTCGCCCGCGAAAGGGCTGGCCAGGGTGAAAGCGCCGGCCGGACCATCCGCCGCGGCGGCGAAATGCCCGAGGTACTTGCCGTCGGTGTAAGAAACTTCGCCAGTGAACGTGCGAAGCGCTACTTGCGGTTCGTCGATGAGCGGATAGAGCCTGTGCCACGGGAAGTCCAGCCAGTCAATCTTCGCCTCGGCGCTCAGGCCCTTGCTCCAATCCACAAGCCCTGTGAGCTTGAGGCTTTGCTTGTCGTTGGCGGTCAGGTCCAGCGCGGCGATCTGCGCACCCTTGGCGTCGACCTTGCCTTGCAGCGCCAGGGCGACTGGCCCTTGCTCGGAGGGTAGCGTGGCTTTGCCGAGCAGCGCGTAGCCGTTCATCAAGTCGCCGGCACCCGTGAGCTCAAGCTGATTGAGTTGCAGGGTGTCCGGCAGATCGGCACCGGGCTTGAAGCCATCGGCGGTGATCCGCACCTTGGCCGGCAGGTTTTCCACCAGCGGTTGCAGTTCGCCGGTCAGTTGCCCGTTGAGGTAACCGCTGCTGTCGGCTTTCAGGTTCAGAGTCTTGAGCAGGTCGCCGTCGACTTTCAGCGCCAGCGCCAAGGGCTCAGGCGTCGACAACAGGGTCAGCTTGCCTTCGGCACTGAGGGGCCAGTTACCGGAGGGTTGCAGCAGGCCGGACAGGTTCAGGCTCAGGTCATCGCGCTGCAACGCCACCGAATCGATCCTCAAACCGGCCGCCGTCCAGTGCGCCGCCAGTTGCAAGCCCTTGAGCTCCTCGCTGCCGTTGAACAACAGGCTACCGACCTTGATCTCCCCCAGTTCGAGGGCCAACGGTAACTTGAGCTCCGGGAGCGTGATCGGGCCGCTGTCTGGCTCTTCGGCACCCGGCGGGAACGTCAGGCTGACCTGATCGGCCTGCAATTGCTCGATGCACAAGGCCCTGCGGGACAGGCACAACGGCGACCAGGCAAAAATCACCTTGCTCAGCTCAACCCGGTTGTTGGCCTGTTGCCACAACACCCGGTCGGCACTCCACTGCCCGCCCAGCCGGCCCTGGAAGTTGTCCAGGGTCAACCCCGGTACGAAGCCCAACGCCCAGCCGCTGCCCGTCGCCGTGCCCAGCACTGTGGCCAGCGTCAGGACAACCAGCATCAACAGTGCCGCTATCGCCAGCAGCGTTACTTTCAAACCACGCTTCACAGCTCAGGCCCCATGGAAAAGTGCAGTCGAATGCCGCCATCGTCGTCCAGCGCGTGGGCCAGGTCGAGGCGGATCGGCCCCACCGGCGATACCCAGCGCACGCCGATACCGACCCCGGTCTTGAGGTTCGGCAGTTCGAGTGTGTTGAAGGAGTTGCCCTGATCGACAAAGGTCGCGATCCGCCATTTTTCAGCGATGGAATACTGATATTCCGCGCTGGCGGCGACCATGTAGCGGCCACCGATGCGGTCGCCGTCGGAGTTTTCCGGGGACAGGCTCTGATAGTCGTAACCGCGCACGCTCTGATCGCCACCGGCGAAGAAGCGCAGCGATGGCGGCACCGATTTGAAGCCGTTGGTGGCACTGCCGCCGACCTGCACCCGCCCGAGGAAACGATGGTTGTCGAACACCGTGGTCAGGCCTTTGACCAGCGCCGTGCCGTAGATCAGGTTGCTGTCGGAACCCAGACCTTCCTTGGCCACTTTGGATTCGAATTGCAGCCGATAGCCGTTATGCGGGTCGATGCGGTTGTCGCTTTTCAGGTACGAATAATTCACGCCGGGCATCAGCAGGTTACTGAGCCCGGAGTCGTCGCCGAGTTGGTAATCCTCGCGTTGCCATTTGAGCGACACCACCCGCTGCCAGCCGCTGGGCAATTTGCTGTGCCATTCGGGGCCGAGGGTCAGCAACTTGCTGTGGGTGTCGGTGCCGGCAATGTCCTCATTCTGATAGCCGCCGGCAAAACGCAGCTTGTCGGTCAGTGGCGGGTCCAGTGGAATGTCGTAGAACAACCCGACGTTTTGCCGCGGCGCCGAGACTTCGGTCTCCCAGCCATAACTGTGCCCTTGGGCGTTGACCCAGTGTCGGGTCCAGTTGGCCTTGGCACGTGGGCCGACGTCGGTGGAGAAACCCAGGCCCAGGCCCATGGTCCGCGGCTTGCGGGTTTCGAGCTTGACGTCCACCGGGATCGCATCGTCCTTGGACGCCGCGGGTGCCGCGTCCACGCGCACGCCTTCGAAGTAGCCGCTCGATTGCAGGTTCTGATTGAGTTCGGCGATCAGTTCCGAGTCATACGGCGTACCGGCCTTGAACGGCACCATGCGTTGCAGCAGCTCGTCGTCGAACGGCGTATCGCCCTCGAAACTGACCTTGCCCAAGGTATAGCGCGGGCCACTTTCATAGATCAGTTCGATATCGGCGACGCCGGCACGCGGGTCGACCGACAATTTTGAACGGGTGAATCGGCCGCTGAAAAAGCCATAGCGCGAAGCCTGATTCTGGATCAGGCGCTTGGCGTCCTCGTAATGCCCATGATTGAGCACAGCGCCGGGCTTGAGCGCGTCGCTTTTAGGGATTCGAAAGGACTTGAGGGAGGCTGCCGGACCGTCGACACGCACCGTGACGTTACGCAAGTGCACCGGCTCGCCGGGGTCGACTTTCAGCACCAGGCGCGGCTTTTCGCCGCCCTTCACCTCGCTGTCGATGTGCGGCTGGTAGTAGCCCAAGGCCTGGGCGGCCTTGTGCGCCTGTTCTTCAGCGCCACGGCTGAAGCGCAGCAACGCCTGCTCGTCGCGATCGCCGAGGCTGCCGATATAGCCTTCTATATTGGCCTTCAGCTCATCATTGGACGGTTTGATCCGTACATCCAATTCACTTTGAGCCAGCGCCGTGCAGCTGGTCATCAGCATCAGCACACCGCTGGTAATTCTTCCTGGAAACTTCATAGGCGCGGATGCTATCACGAGCTTGAGAGCGTGATAGAGCCTGACATGCCCGGAAAGTTCGCCGTTCAAGCCGTTGCTGTTTGTAACACCTGGGGATTGGGGTGAAAAAACACATGTTCGCGAATCGGTCCTACGGCAACTTCACCGATTTCCTCATAGCCCTGGCGCTTATAGAACTCCAGATAGCGAGGATTCCCGGTATCGAGGATCACGCCCTGTGAGTTTTCATCCACGGCGCACCAGTTGTGCACGGCTTGCAACAGTTGCTCGCCGAAATGCTTGCCCTGGAACTGCGGATGAACCCCCAGCAATGGCAAGACATGCACCGAGTCATTCGGCACGCAGGCCTCCACGGCAGCGTGATATTCGAGGTAGCGACGGGTGCAGCGAAATCCCGTGCTGAGCAGCATCCGCAGGCGCCAGGCCCAACTTTCAGTGACACCGAGACGACGTTGCGGCGGCGCGATCAGAGCGATGCCGATCAGGCGGTCGTTGACCAACAGGCCGATGGCAGGCAGGTCCTGGAGAAAATGCTGGCTCACCAGTTCGCGCACGGTGGCGCGAACCCGCTGTTCGTAACCGGGGCGTTCGGCTTCAAACAAATAGCCGAAAGTCGGCTCGTGTCGATAAGCCTGGTACAGCAGCGAACGCGCTTCGCGGGCGTAGCCGCTGTCGAGCATGTGAATATCGGCGATGGCAGTCGAGGTTTCGGGCATGACGGTTGATCTCCCCGGCACAGCTCGGGTGGCTGCGCTCTTGTTGTTACGAGCTGATCGGCGCTGACACAGTTCCTTACAGATCCGAAATGAGTGTAGGCAATGAAATCGCCTTCGCGAGCAAGTTGGGACGGTCAACGCAGATCTGACAGAACACATTAAATCCCCTCACCCCACACTGGCCCGATTCCCACATGTCAGCTAGCATCGCCCTTTTGCCAGGACTGCCGACCATGAAGATCGTCTCCTTCAACATCAACGGGCTGCGCGCCCGCCCCCATCAGCTGGCGGCGCTGATCGAAAAACACCAGCCTGACGTGATCGGCTTGCAGGAAACCAAGGTCCACGACGACCAGTTTCCCCTCGATGAAGTCAGAGCACTGGGCTACCACGTGTATTTCCACGGACAAAAGGGGCATTACGGCGTCGCCCTGCTCTCGCGCCAGGAACCGCTGGCCCTGCACAAGGGTTTCGCCACCGACGAAGAAGACGCCCAACGACGCTTCATCTGGGGCACCTTCGCCGACGCCAATGGTGCGCCGGTGACCATCATGAACGGTTATTTCCCACAGGGCGAAAACCGCGACCACCCGACCAAATTCCCGGCCAAGGAACGTTTCTACAGCGACTTGCAGCAATTGCTGGAAAGCCAGTTCAAGAACGACCAGCCGCTGGTGGTGATGGGCGATGTGAACATTTCCCCGGAAGACTGCGACATCGGCATCGGCCCGGACAACATGAAGCGCTGGCTGAAAACCGGCAAATGCAGCTTCCTGCCGGAAGAGCGCGAGTGGATGGCCCGCCTGAAGAACTGGGGCCTGGTGGACAGTTTCCGGCACCTGAACCCGAAAGTGAGCGACACCTTCAGCTGGTTCGACTACCGCAGCCGTGGCTTCGAAGACGAGCCCAAGCGTGGCCTGCGCATCGACCTGATCCTCGCCTCCCACGGCTTGCTGCCACGGGTGAAAGCCGCAGGGGTGGACTACGAACTGCGCGGCATGGAAAAACCTTCGGACCATGCGCCGATCTGGCTTGAATTGAGCTAAAAAGCACAAGATCGCAGCCTGCGGCAGCTCCTACATATATCTGTAGGAGCTGCCGCAGGCCGCGATCTTTTGCCTGTCATTTTTCGGAAACCTTACTGACTTAATCTCCCGGCACCTCCTTTGGCTATGTAAGGTGCCGGCATGATGCTGCGCGTGCTGTTCCTGTTGATGCTGTGCATGGGCTTGCCGCAGGCGGCCCCGGCCGGCGACTTGCCGACACCCGAACACGGCACCGTGCTGCGCATCCAGGGTTCCAACACCATTGGCGCGGCATTGGGACCGGCGCTGGTCGAGGGCCTGATGAGTGAACAAGGCCTGCGCAGGATTCACCGCGAAGTCTCGGACACCGCCAACGAACTGCGCATTGTCGGTGAAACCGTTCAAGGCCGGCGGGTCGTGGTGGAGGTGGCGGCCCATGGTTCCAGCACCGGTTTCACCGCGCTAAAAACCGCCAGTGCCGATCTTGCCGCCTCGTCGCGCCCGATCAGGGACAGCGAACTGGCCAGCCTGCAATCCCTCGGTGACCTGAAAAGTCCGAGCGCCGAACAGGTCATCGCCATCGATGGCCTGGCGATCATCCTTCATCCGGACAATCCGCTGAACCAACTCGACACCGTGCAACTGGCGCGCATTTTCAGTGGTGAGGTGAAAACCTGGGAAGACATAGGTAGCAGCGGCGGGCCGATTCATCTGTATGCACGGGATGATCAGTCCGGGACCTTCGACACTTTCAAGGTACTGGTCCTCAGTAGCCGTGGGAAAACTCTGAGCAGCACGGCAAAACGCTTCGAGTCCAGCGAGCAACTGTCCGATGCGGTCAGCGCCGACCCGCAAGGCATCGGATTTATCGGATTACCCTATGTGCGCCAGGCCAAAGCCGTGGCCATTGTCGACGGGCAATCGCAAGCCATGTTGCCGCTCAACAGCCTGATTGCCACGGAAGACTATCCGCTGTCCCGCCGGTTGTTCTTCTACCTGCCACCCAACGGCAAAAATCCCTGGGCCTACGCGCTAGTGGCCTTCGCTCAAAGCAGCAATGGCCAGGCCATCGTCGCGGCCAACGGTTTTATTGCACAAACCGTCCAGGCCATGGCCGTCACCCCCAATGCGTTGATGCCCGAGGGGTATCAGGCGCTGAGTCGGCATGCCCAGCGATTGTCGGTGAATTTTCGCTTCGAAGAAGGCAGTGCCAGCCTGGACAACAAGGCGCGGCAAGACCTGACGCGAGTGCTCGACTATATAAAGCAGCAAGACAAAATGTCTGGGCAAGTGACGCTGGTAGGGTTTGGCGATGCCAAGAGCGACCCGACGCGTGCCGATCTGTTGTCGAAACTGCGGGCCATGGCGGTACGGCGGGAGTTGGTGAAGAGCGGCGTGGTGTTTCGCGAGATTCGTGGATTCGGTGCCGAAATGCCAGTGGCGGCCAATAACGCCGATGAGGGAAGGATCAGGAATCGGCGGGTTGAGGTTTGGGTGTACTGAAAAGATCGCAGCCTTCGGCAGCTCCTTCAGATGTACGCGTATCCTGTAGGAGCTGCCGAAGGCTGCGATCTTTTAACTTTTCTTAATGCCCGCTACGCATCATCTCCTTCGGCACATACTTGCCGATTTCGAACTTGCCGATCGCCGCTCGGTGCACTTCGTCCGGGCCGTCGGCCAGGCGCAGGGTACGCTGCATCGCGTACATGTAGGCCAGCGGGAAATCGTTGGAAACCCCTGCCCCGCCATGAATCTGGATCGCCCGGTCGATCACTCGCAACGCAACGTTTGGCGCGACGACCTTGATCTGCGCGATCTCGCTACGGGCCACTTTGTTGCCGACGGTGTCCATCATGTACGCCGCTTTCAACGTCAGCAGGCGTGCCATGTCGATTTCCATCCGCGAGTCGGCGATCTTGTCGACGTTACCGCCCAGCCGCGCCAGGGGTTTGCCGAATGCGGTGCGGCTCACCGAGCGCTTGCACATCAGTTCCAGTGCGCGCTCGGCCATGCCGATCGAACGCATGCAGTGGTGAATCCGGCCCGGGCCAAGGCGACCTTGAGCAATTTCGAAGCCGCGTCCTTCGCCCAACAGGACGTTTTCGTACGGCACCCGGACGTTTTCGAAATGCACTTCGGCGTGACCATGAGGTGCATCGTCGTAACCGAACACCGGCAGCGGGCGCACGATCTTCACGCCGGGAGCATCCACCGGCACCAGAATCATCGAGTGCTGGGCGTGGCGTGGCGCGTCAGGATTGCTCAGCCCCATGAAAATCAGGATTTTGCAGCGCGGGTCGCAAGCACCCGAGGTCCACCATTTCTTGCCGTTGATCACCCACTCGTCGCCATCGCGCACCGCACGGGCAGCCATGTTGGTGGCGTCGGAGGACGCAACGTCCGGTTCGGTCATGGCGAAGGCCGAGCGGATCTCGCCGCGCAGCAATGGTTCGAGCCAGCGTTGTTTCTGCTCTTCGTTGGCGTAACGCACCAGCACTTCCATGTTGCCGGTGTCCGGTGCCGAGCAGTTGAACGGCTCTGGCCCCAGCAGCGAGCGGCCCATGATTTCCGCCAGCGGCGCGTATTCGAGGTTGGTCAGGCCGGCACCCAGTTCGGACTCAGGCAGAAACAAATTCCACAGGCCTTCGGCCTTGGCCTTGAGTTTGAGTTCTTCCATGATCGCGGTCGGCTGCCAGCGATCGCCTTCGGCGACCTGGCGCTCGAACACGGCTTCGGCGGGATAAACGTAGGTGTCCATGAACGCAGTCACGCGCTCGCGCAGTTCCTGAACCTTGGGCGAATAAGCGAAATCCATGAGCAAGATACCTTCTTGGGGGAGGTTGTTTAGGTCATGTATCGATGCTAGAACAGCGTTGATAATTTACCTAGCCTATTCTCGGCGTGTATAAACATTCATCACCGATATATGATCGGCTGATCGTCAAGGTCAGTCCGCCCACACAATAAGAGAGCCGCGTAATGAATCTGAGCAAGGTCGATCTCAACCTTTTCATCGTCTTCGACGCGATCTACACCGAAGCCAACCTGACCCGCGCCGGGCAAATCGTCGGCATCACCCAACCGGCGGTGTCGAACGCGCTGGCGCGTCTGCGCGAGACCTTCAACGACCCGCTATTCGTGCGCACCGCCCAGGGCATGGTGCCCACGCCGATGGCGCAGAACATCATCGGCCCGGTGCGCAACGCCCTCTCGCTGCTGCGCGTATCGGTGCAGGAAAGCCGCATTTTCAACCCGCAGCAAGCGGTCAAGACCTACCGCATCAGCATGACCGACCTCACCGAAGCGGTGATCCTGCCGCCGCTGTTCCAGCGCCTGCGCCGCCTGGCGCCGACGGTGATCATCGAAAGCTTCCTGTCCAAACGCCGTGAAACCACCAAGGAGCTGGCGGCCGGTCGGCTCGACTTCGCGGTCGATGCACCGCTCAACACCGACCCGCAGGTGCGCCACGTCAAATTGATGGAAGACCGCTACGTGTGTGCCATGCGCAAGGGGCATCCGCTGGCGGGCAAGGAGAAACTCACCCTGGATGATTACCTGGGCCTGACCCACATCCATATTTCCAGCCGCCGCAGCGGCCTCGGCTATGTCGACCTGGCGTTGGGCAAGATGGGCATCCAGCGCAAGATCGCCCTGCGCTCCCAGCATTACCTGATGGCTTCGCAAGTGCTGCAACAGACGGACATGGTCATGACCGTGCCGGAACGCTTCGCCCGGCGTAACGACCTGCACGCCTTTTATCTGCCGGTCAACGATGTGCCGCCAGTGGAAACCCACCTTTACTGGCACGAAAGCACCGACCAGGACCCGGCGAACCGCTGGATGCGCGAGCAGATGATCGAGTTGTGCCAGCAGGTGACGGCGCAGGAGAGAAAACTGGATAAACAACCGGTTTGAGAAAAATCAAAAGATCGCAGCCTGCGGCAGCTCCTACAGGGTGAATACAAATCCCGGGGAGGAGCTGCCGCAGGCTGCGATCTTTTCTCCCTTGACGTAAACGTCAACCTGCCATTAGCTTAGCGCCATGACCTTTTGCGAGCGCGTCCATGAGCAGCCAGACCTACAGCATTTCCGATCTCGCCCGCGAGCTCGACATCACCACCCGGGCCATTCGCTTTTATGAAGAGCAAGGCCTGCTCAGCCCTGAGCGTCGTGGCCAGGAACGTATTTACTCACCCCGCGACAAGGTCAGCCTGAAGCTGATCCTGCGGGGCAAGCGCATCGGTTTCTCGCTGGCTGAATGCCGCGAACTGATCGAGCTCTACGACCCGTCCAGCGGTAACACCAAGCAGTTGCACAGCATGCTGGCGAAAATCAGCGAGCGCCGTGAGCAGCTTGAACAGCAGTTGCTGGACATCGAACAGATGAAACTGGAACTGGACACTGCCGAGGAGCGCTGCGTACAGGCGCTGGAGCAGACGCTCAAAAGCCAGGAATCAGTTCAGTAGGCCTACAAAATCCCCTGTAGGAGTGAGCCTGCTCGCGATAGCGCCGGGGCAGTCGACATCAGCGTTGAATTTGCTACCGCCATCGCGAGCAGGCTCACTCTTACAGGGATCACTGCACATTCAGACAATCAGCACAGGTCGAACCTTATGCCCCTCCCCACCCACGTACGCATTGTCGAAGTCGGCCCACGCGACGGCCTGCAAAACGAAGCCCGGCCCATCAGTGTTACCGACAAGGTACAACTGGTCGATGCACTGACCGCAGCCGGACTTGGCTATATAGAAGTCGGCAGTTTTGTGTCGCCCAAGTGGGTACCGCAGATGGCCGGCTCCGCCGAAGTCTTCGCGCAGATCCAGCGCAAACCGGGTGTGGTCTACGGCGCACTCACTCCCAACTTGCGCGGTTTCGAAGATGCCCTCGCCGCCGGGGTCAAGGAAGTGGCCGTGTTCGCGGCGGCTTCAGAGGCGTTTTCCCAACGCAACATCAATTGCTCGATCAGCGAAAGCCTGGAGCGTTTCGCGCCGATCATGGACGCCGCCAGACAACACGGAATTACCGTGCGCGGCTATGTGTCCTGTGTGCTGGGCTGCCCCTATGAAGGTAACGTCGCCCCGGAGCAAGTCGCCGTGGTCGCACGTGAACTGTATGCCATGGGCTGCTATGAGGTCTCGCTGGGGGACACCATCGGCACCGGCACCGCTGGCGCAACCCGCAAGATGTTTGAAGCCGTAGCAAAGGATGTGCCCCGGGAAAAACTCGCCGGGCACTTCCACGACACCTACGGTCAGGCTGTGGCCAACATCTACGCCAGCCTGCTGGAGGGCATCTCGGTGTTCGACAGCTCCATCGCCGGCCTGGGCGGCTGCCCCTATGCCAAGGGCGCCAGCGGTAACGTCGCGACCGAAGACGTGGTTTACCTGCTCAACGGCCTGGGCATCGACACCGGAATCGACCTCGACGCCTTGATGGTTGCCGGTCAACAGATTTGTACCGTACTGGGTCGCCCTACCGGTTCCCGCGTGGCCAAGGCTCGCAGCGCACAGTGAGTGTGCTGAGTGTGTCCGGGTGTTACCGCTGTGTCTGAAACGTGGGCGCAAGCGAGTAACACGGAAACAAAATGTGGGGTTTTGCCTGAAGCGAAAAACCTCACAACTCTCCAAATCGTTGATTTTAAAGGCTTTTAAAAAGTTGGCATGGCTCCTGCTATCTCTATCGCACAACAAGAATAAAAAAATTGCGGCAAACCTAATAAAAACAAGACGTAACGACTCTGACATAACAAAAACAACACGGCAGAGACGCAGCTAACAGATTTTTTTGGAGAAGATGTGCTTTTCAGGGTGCTTTTCGGAGTTACCCGCAACCAGACAGAGAATAATAAAACTACCTTCAGGTAGCTCCCGTACTGGTTGGATCGCTCAGCGAAAAAGTAGATCAGCGCTCAAAAAAATACGTTTGCTCTTGATCCCGGATGGGGATCGCCAAAAACAGCGGTAAAGGGCAACGGTTGCCAAAAACAACAACAGGCCGACCCTCAATAATAAAAAAAGAGCACGCGCAACGAAATTAAAGGGGAGCTTCGGCTCCCCTTTGTGCTGTCTGGCATTTAAGATTTCCGCAGCCCTTTGTAGGAGCGAGCTCGCTCGCGAAGAACACAAGGGCACCGCGCATTTCCAGACTGCACGCGTTATCGTTGACGTTCTTCGCGAGCAAGCTCGCTCCTACAGTCGGCCTTCGTCAGACCTGCTTGCTACGCAACTCCTCGATACTGATCTCGCGCATCCGGAATTTCTGGATCTTGCCAGTCACCGTCATCGGAAACTCCTCGACGAACTTGAAGTAGCGCGGCGTCTTGAAGTGCGCGATGCGCTCCTTGCACCAGGCTTGCAGTTCTTGCTCGGTGGCGCTGTGGCCGGGGTGGAACTTGATCCAGGCGACGATCTCTTCGCCGTAGCGCGAGCAAGGAATACCGATCACCTGAACATCCGCAACGGCCGGATGAGTGAAGAAAAATTCTTCCAGCTCCCGCGGGTAAACATTCTCACCACCGCGGATGATCATGTCCTTGTTGCGCCCGGCAATGCACACGTAACCCTCGTCATTCATGCTCGCCAGGTCGCCGGTGTGCATCCAGCCGGCCTGGTCGATGGCTTCCGCCGTGCCTTCGGGGTTGTTCCAATAGCCGAGCATCACGCTGTAACCGCGGGTGCACAGCTCACCGATGGTGCCCCGTGGCACCAGGTTGCCCGCTTCGTCGATGATCTTGCTTTCGAGTTGTGGCTGGGTGCGGCCGACGGTGGTCACGCGCAGCTCCAGGTCATCTGAAGGACCGGTCTGCAATGACACCGGACTGGTTTCCGTCATGCCGTAGGCAATCTGCACTTCGCTCATGTGCATTTCGCTGATGACCCGGCGCATCACCTCGATAGGACAGGTTGCGCCCGCCATGATCCCGGTGCGCAGGCTCGACAGGTCGAACCTGGCACGCTGAGGCTGATCGAGCATGGCGATGAACATGGTCGGCACGCCGTACAGCGCCGTGGCTTTTTCGTCGGCCACGGTGCTGAGGGTCAGCAATGGATCGAACGCGTCGTTTGGATAAATCATCGTGCTGCCATGGGTGATGCAGCCGAGGTTGCCCATGACCATGCCGAAGCAGTGATACAGCGGCACCGGGATCACCAGCCGATCGGCCGCCGTCAGGCCCAGGCTTTCGCCGACCATGTAGCCGTTGTTGAGAATGTTGTAGTGACTGAGGGTCGCGCCCTTGGGGAAACCGGTGGTGCCGGAGGTGTACTGGATATTCACCGGTTGATCGAAATGCAGGCTGTCCTGGCGCTCATGCAGTTGCTCGACCGTCACGCTGCCCGCCAGACCGGCCAATTGCGACCACGGCAGGAAACCGCTCGGCGGCTGCGCATCCAGGCTGATGACGCCACGCAACTCCGGCAACCGCTCACTCTGCAACTTGCCGATGGATTGCCCGGCCAACTCCGGCACCAGGCCTTGCAGCATCGCGTGATAGTTCGAGGTCTTGAAGGCCCCGGCACACACCAGCCATTGGCAACCGGATTGCTTGAGTACGTATTCGAGTTCGGAACTGCGATACGCAGGATTGATATTGACCAGGATCACGCCGATTTTCGCCGTGGCAATCTGGCTGATGCACCATTGCGCACAGTTCGGCGCCCAGATGCCGAGGCGGTCACCCGTCTGCAGCCCCAACGCCAGCAACGCTCTGGCGTGCAGGTCCGCGACCTCGGCCAATTGCCGCCAGCTCAAACGCAGCTGTTGATGGCGCACCACCAGCGCCTCCCCGTCCGGGTATTGCGCGACGGTGTTATCGAACGCCTGGCCGATGGTCATCGCCAGCAAGGCTTTGTCCTGTGAACCACGGGTGTAACTGCGTTGCGGGCTTGCACTGGGTTGATCCATGACGACCCCTATTGTCTTTATTCTGTAGGAGCGAGCTTGCTCCGGGCGGCGTTCCGACGAAGAACGTCAGGGCACCGCGTTTATCCAGACAACACGCGTTATCGTTGACGTCCATCGCGAGCAAGCTCGCTCCTACAGAATCACCTAAGTTGACGTTAACGTAAAGGGTGATTGACAGCCATTCGTCACAGGCTTACGTTAACGTAAAGGTGAGAACCCATTGACAGTCTCACCAACCGACAAAAAAGCCAAAAGGTGACCCATGAGCTATCCATCCCTGAACTTTGCCCTCGGTGAAACCATCGACATGCTGCGCGATCAGGTTCAGTCCTTCGTCGCCAAAGAGATCGCCCCGCGCGCCGCTCAGATCGACATCGACAACCTGTTCCCCGCCGACCTGTGGCGCAAGTTCGGCGACATGGGCCTGCTGGGCATTACCGTGCCGGAAGAGTACGGCGGTGCCGGCCTTGGTTACCTGGCCCACGTGGTGGCCATGGAAGAAATCAGCCGTGGCTCGGCCTCGGTGGCGTTGTCCTACGGCGCCCACTCCAACCTCTGCGTCAACCAGATCAACCGCAACGGCAACCACGAACAGAAATCGAAATACCTGCCCAAGCTGATCAGCGGCGAGCACATCGGCGCGCTGGCCATGAGCGAGCCGAACGCCGGTTCCGACGTGGTGTCGATGAAACTGCGCGCCGACAAGCGCGGCGATCACTACGTGCTCAACGGCAGCAAGACCTGGATCACCAACGGTCCGGACGCCAACACTTACGTGATCTACGCCAAGACCGACCTGGAAAAGGGCCCCCACGGCATCACCGCCTTCATCGTCGAGCGCGACTGGAAGGGCTTCAGCCGCAGCAACAAGTTCGACAAGCTCGGCATGCGCGGTTCGAACACCTGCGAACTGTTTTTCGATGACGTCGAAGTGCCTGAAGAAAACATCCTCGGCGTACTCAACGGCGGCGTGAAGGTACTGATGAGCGGCCTCGACTATGAGCGCGTCGTGCTCTCCGGCGGCCCGACCGGGATCATGCAGGCGTGCATGGACCTGATCGTGCCGTACATCCACGACCGCAAGCAGTTCGGCCAAAGTATCGGCGAATTCCAGCTGATCCAGGGCAAGGTCGCTGACATGTACACCCAACTCAACGCCAGCCGCGCCTATCTGTACGCCGTGGCCCAGGCCTGCGAGCGCGGCGAAACCACGCGCAAGGACGCCGCCGGGGTAATCCTCTACAGCGCCGAACGCGCCACACAAATGGCCCTCGACGCGATCCAGATTCTCGGTGGCAACGGCTACATCAACGAATTCCCGGCCGGTCGTCTGCTGCGTGATGCCAAGCTGTACGAAATCGGTGCCGGCACCAGTGAGATCCGACGCATGCTGATCGGTCGCGAACTGTTCAACGAAACCCGCTAAACGGAGCTGCCCATGGCTACCCTGCATACCCAGCTCAACCCCCGTTCAGCGGAGTTCGCCACCAACAGCGCGGCGATGCTCAAACAGGTCGACGCGTTGCACACCCTGCTCGCCCAAGTGGCGCAAGGTGGTGGCCCGAAGGCGCAAGAACGCCACACCTCGCGGGGCAAACTGCTGCCCCGTGAGCGCATCAACCGCTTGCTCGATCCGGGTTCGCCGTTCCTCGAAATCAGCCAACTGGCGGCGTACGAGGTGTATGGCGAAGACGTCCCCGCCGCTGGCGTGATTGCCGGGATCGGCCGTGTGGAGGGCGTCGAATGCATGATCGTCGCCAACGATGCCACCGTGAAAGGCGGCTCGTACTACCCGCTGACGGTGAAAAAACACCTGCGCGCGCAAACCATCGCTCAGCAAAATCGCCTGCCGTGTATCTACCTGGTGGATTCGGGCGGTGCCAACCTGCCGCGTCAGGATGAAGTGTTCCCGGACCGCGAGCATTTCGGGCGGATCTTCTTCAATCAGGCCAACATGAGCGCCATGGGCATTCCGCAGATTGCCGTGGTCATGGGTTCCTGCACCGCTGGTGGCGCCTATGTACCGGCGATGGCCGACGAAGCGATCATGGTCCGCGAACAAGCGACGATCTTCCTCGCCGGCCCGCCGCTGGTGAAAGCCGCGACCGGTGAAGTGGTCAGTGCCGAAGATCTCGGCGGGGCCGATGTGCACTGCAAGATTTCCGGGGTGGCCGACCATTACGCCGAGAGCGATGAGCACGCACTCGCGCTCGCCCGACGCAGCGTCGCCAACCTCAACTGGCGCAAGCAAGGTGAGGTTCAGCAACGCACTCCGATCGCCCCGCTCTACAGCAGTGACGAGTTGTACGGCGTGGTCCCGGCCGACGCCAAGCAACCGTTTGACGTGCGCGAAGTGATTGCGCGGCTGGTGGATGGTTCGGTGTTCGACGAGTTCAAGGCGCTGTTCGGGACCACGCTGGTTTGCGGCTTTGCCTACCTGCACGGTTACCCGATCGCAATCCTCGCCAACAACGGCATTCTCTTCGCTGAAGCGGCGCAGAAAGGCGCGCACTTCATCGAACTGGCGTGCCAACGCGGCATCCCGCTGCTGTTCCTGCAAAACATCACCGGTTTCATGGTCGGCCAGAAGTACGAGGCCGGCGGCATCGCCAAGCACGGCGCGAAACTGGTGACGGCGGTGGCTTGCGCCAAGGTGCCGAAATTCACGGTGATCATCGGCGGCAGCTTCGGTGCCGGTAACTACGGCATGTGCGGTCGCGCCTACGATCCGCGCTTTTTGTGGATGTGGCCAAATGCGCGTATTGGCGTGATGGGTGCCGAACAGGCGGCCGGCGTGCTGGTGCAGGTCAAGCGCGAGCAGGCCGAGCGCAGTGGCCAGGGTTTCAGCGCCGAGCAGGAAGCCGAGATCAAGCAACCGATCCTCGACCAGTACGAAGAACAGGGTCACCCCTACTATTCCAGCGCGCGCCTGTGGGACGACGGTGTCATCGACCCGGCCCAGACCCGCGACGTACTGGCCCTGGCCTTGTCCGCGTCGTTGAACGCGCCAATCGAACCGAGCCGCTTCGGCGTGTTCCGGATGTGATCGGGAGAAGAACATGAGCGACTTCAACACCCTCGAACTGCTGAGCGATCCTCGGGGTTTTGCCACCCTGTGGCTCAGCCGTGAAGAAAAGAACAACGCCTTCAACGCCGAAATGATCCGTGAACTGATCCTCGCCCTCGACAAAGTCGCGAGCGATGCCAGCCTGCGATTTCTGATCGTGCGCGGTCGCGGCAAGCATTTCAGCGCCGGCGCCGACCTGGCCTGGATGCAGCAATCGGCCGAACTCGATTACGCCACCAACCTCGATGACGCCCGGGAACTGGCAGAGTTGATGTACAACCTGGCCAAGCTGAAAGTCCCGACCCTGGCGGTGGTGCAAGGCGCAGCCTTTGGTGGCGCACTGGGCCTGATCAGTTGCTGCGACATGGCCATCGGTGCCGATGACGCGCAGTTCTGCCTCTCGGAAGTACGCATCGGCCTGGCACCGGCGGTGATCAGCCCGTTCGTGGTGCAAGCCATTGGCGAACGCGCTACCCGTCGCTATGCCTTGACCGCTGAGCGTTTCGGCGGGCAACGGGCTCGGGAAATCGGTTTGTTGTCGGAGAGTTATGCAAGTGCCGAGCTGGAACAGAAAGTCGAACAGTGGATCGACAATCTGCTGCTCAACAGCCCGGCGGCCATGCGCGCCAGCAAGGATCTGCTGCGCGAAGTCGGCGACGGCTCACTGACCCCGGCATTGCGTCGCTACACCGAAAACGCCATCGCCCGCATTCGCGTCAGCCCTGAAGGCCAGGAAGGCTTGCGTGCCTTCCTGCAAAAACGTCCGCCGAGCTGGCAAGCCGAATCCACCAAGGAGCCCCGCTGATGAGCGCACCTGTCCTCACCACCCTGCTGGTGGCCAACCGTGGCGAAATCGCTTGCCGGGTGATGCGCACCGCCAAGGCCCTGGGCCTGACCACCGTGGCCGTACACAGCGCCACCGACCGTGACGCCCGGCACAGCCGCGAAGCCGATATTCGCGTCGACCTGGGTGGCAGCAAAGCCGCCGACAGCTATCTGCAGATCGACAAACTGATTGCCGCCGCCAAGGCCAGCGGCGCCCAGGCGATTCACCCCGGCTACGGCTTCTTGTCGGAGAACGCCGGTTTCGCCCGCGCCATCGAAAACGCCGGCCTGATCTTCCTCGGCCCGCCCGCCTCGGCCATCGACGCCATGGGCAGCAAGTCCGCGGCCAAAGCCTTGATGGAAACCGCTGGCGTGCCGCTGGTGCCCGGTTATCACGGCGAAGCCCAGGACCTGGAAACCTTCCGCGCCGCCTGCGAACGCATCGGCTACCCGGTGCTGCTCAAGGCCACCGCGGGTGGCGGCGGCAAAGGCATGAAAGTGGTCGAGGACGTCAGCCAACTGGCCGAAGCCCTGGCCTCAGCCCAGCGCGAAGCACAATCGTCGTTCGGCGACTCGCGGATGCTGGTGGAGAAGTACCTGCTTAAACCACGTCACGTGGAAATCCAGGTGTTCGCCGACCAGCACGGCAACTGCCTGTACCTCAACGAACGCGACTGCTCGATTCAGCGCCGTCACCAGAAAGTCGTCGAAGAAGCGCCGGCACCTGGCCTGAGCCCGGAGCTGCGACGCGCCATGGGCGAAGCCGCTGTGCGTTCAGCGCAGGCCATCGGTTATGTCGGTGCCGGCACCGTCGAGTTTTTGCTGGATGCGCGGGGCGAGTTCTTCTTCATGGAAATGAACACCCGCCTGCAAGTGGAACACCCGGTCACCGAAGCCATCACCGGCCTCGACCTGGTGGCCTGGCAGATTCGCGTGGCACGCGGCGAAGCGTTGCCGATGACGCAAGACCAGGTGCCGCTGGTGGGGCACGCGATCGAAGTGCGACTGTATGCCGAAGATCCGGGCAATGATTTCCTGCCGGCGACCGGTCGTCTGGAGCTATATCGCGAATCCGCCCAAGGGCCTGGGCGTCGGGTGGACAGCGGCGTTGAAGAGGGCGATGAAATTTCGCCCTTCTACGACCCGATGCTCGGCAAGCTGATTGCCTGGGGCGAAGATCGTGAACAGGCGCGCTTGCGCCTGCTGAGCATGCTCGAAGAATTCGCCATCGGCGGCCTGAAGACCAACATCAACTTCCTGCGGCGCATCATCGGCCACCCGGCATTTGCCGCTGCCGAACTGGATACCGGATTCATTCCGCGCTACCAGGAACAGTTGCTGCCGGTGCCAGCGGACCTCAGCGATGAGTTCTGGCAAGCCGCCGCCCAGGCGTTTGCCCAGAGCCAGGCGCTTGCAACCCGCGCCGATGACCCGAGTTCACCGTGGGCGGCGCGTAACGGGCTGCGTGCCGGTTTGCCGAGAGAAATCACCCTGCACTTGAGTTGTGAAGGCCAGGACCGTGCGTTGACCTTGGGCGACGTCGATGCCCACAGCGCACTGCTCAAGGGCGAGCAACTGTTGACCGAGCATGCTGGCGTGCGTCGTCAACACCGCGCTATACGCCGTGGCGAATACGTATATTTGCAGTGGGATGGCGAATTGCACCGTATCGAGGCTTACGACCCGATCAGCGCCGTCGAGGCCAGCCACAGCCATCATGGCGGGCTGACCGCACCGATGAACGGCAGCATCGTGCGCGTGCTGGTGGACGCCGGGCAATCGGTCGAAGCCGGGGCGCAATTGGTGGTACTGGAAGCGATGAAGATGGAGCACAGCATTCGCGCGCCCCATGCCGGGGTGATCAAGGCGCTGTATTGTCAGGAAGGCGAGATGGTCAGCGAAGGCAGTGCACTGGTTGAACTGGAAGAAGCGTGAAATGAAGATCGGTCCTGCGCATCGCGAGGACCGATCTGATCAGAACCTGGCTGTTGCCTGAACCACTACGCCGATGATTCGACAATCTTCGGCGTACAAGGCTTTCGGATACGTCGGATTGAGCGGTACCAGATAACGCTGCCCGCCCTCCTCGATGAGCTTGCGGAACGTGGCTTCGGCGCTGCCCGGCCACTGGGCAATGACCAGTTTGCCAGGCTCGGCGTCCACCGCCGGGTCCACCAGGATCAGCATGCCTTCCGCAATACTGATGCCAGTGGGTGCGGTCATCGCATCACCTGACACTCTCAACCAGAATGCCGGTCCCTGCGCGTGATAATCGGACAATTCAAAGTGCCCTTTCCCATACACCGCGACCTCGCCATCGCGCACTTCGACAGGTTCGCGCCAGTCACTGACCGGGTAGCGGAAGTACGGATTGTACTTCTGTGTCAAAGGGATTTCGTCGTCCGTTGACGCCTGCGGTTCCCGGATTACCAGCGCCACTTCGAGAAACTCAAGACCCAGCGCCTGCAGGACACGGTTCATGTCTTCGATGCCGGGTTCACGACGTTTGTTGAGCCAGTGGCCAATGCCGCCCTGGGACATCCCGAGGCGCTCGGCGAGTATCTCTTGAGTGATTTTGAGTTCACTCATCTTGGCCTTGACCAATTCAATCCATTTATCCATGTGCGGCACGATACGTGGGCAACTCCGGCCATCAAAACACATATTGTAGTATTTAAATTATCGTCACAAATACATTACGTATTAGGATCAATTCACGGATCTGAATCTAACACGGAGCTTGCCATCGCCATGAACCCACCCACCAATGACCTGTCGGACATGCAAATCGACACCACCCTCACCTCGCCCCAGGGCTCAGCGGCGGCACAACGCGCGCTGGACTATTACTTGAAACCAGCTATTTCAGAGGAAGTGACCGAACCGCGCTTTTTTGATGTGAACCGCAACATCAGCGGCGAAGAGGCGCTGGTCCATGCTTTGGACCTGTTGCGCTGTGCTGCCGCCACCGCGTACGAATCAGCCAATCACCTGCAAGGCGCAAACCGCGACCTGGCATTTTCGACGGTGCACATGATCGACATGGCCAAGGCGATGGTCGATCGATCGCTGGAGAAGTATGAAAACGGTTGAGGTGAAAAGGCGATTAGAGAGGACAGGAAAGAATTTTCCTATCGCGCAGGTAAAAACGTTTGACTTGCAAACGAGAATGATTATTATTGCATCAGCTGATCGCGAGATCAGTCGATGGACCAGGTGACCTTAGGTCGGTCTCCTGGACTATCTCCTCATCAGGCTAATCACGGTTTTTGACCCGGCTTTTTGCCGGGTCTTTTTTTGCCAGTTTTCTGGCTTTTGGCTTCAGGCTAATGAAGTCTTTGGGTGCCGCAAATTCGATGGCGCGGATGATATCAAAAGAATGCCAGTTGGCAAGAGAAGCCCGGAATCATGGGTTCAAACCAGTGGCAGATAGCACTTGAGAATCAATCGCATAGCCTCTAAGCTGCGACAGCGTCAAGGAGGACGCCCCCACCCCTGCACCCCGCAATTTCCCTCGGTTTCACCCCACTCTTGCGTGTAAAGTAGCCGCCATAAAAATCATATTCAGGACCCGATTATGAGCGTGGCTAAATCCTCTTTCGACATCAGTGCCAATTTCGACAGCGGCAACATCCAAGTCATCGACATCAGCGACCCGCTCAAACCGCTTCTGGCCATTCGCCCGGACACCCGCAGTCCGCATTTCCAGTGGTTCCACTTCAAGGCCAGCGGCCTGCATGTTGGCCAGGAGCACTGGTTTCGCCTGAACAATGCCAGCCAATCCTCCTATAACAAAGCCTGGACCGGTTATCAGGCGGTGGCGTCCTACGATCACGTCAACTGGTTCCGCGTACCGACCATTTTCGAAGGCGACTGCCTGCGTTTCAGCCTTGAAGCCGAGCAAACCCACGCCTGGTTCGCCTACTTCGAACCCTACAGCCGTGGTCGCCACGACTGGCTGATCGAGCAGGCACTGACCAAGGCCGGCACCGAACTGTTGGCCACCGGCAAAAGTGTCGAAGGTCGCGACATTCAGTTGTTGCGCAAAGGCACCGGGGCCGAAGGCCGACGCAAGATATGGATGATTGCCCAGCAACATCCGGGCGAGCACATGGCCGAGTGGTTCATGGAAGGCGTGATCGAACGCCTGGAAAAACACGACGACCCTGTGCTGAATAAACTGCTGGCCAGCGCCGACCTGTACCTGGTGCCAAACATGAACCCGGACGGTGCTTTCCACGGCCACCTGCGCACCAACGCCATGGGCCAGGACCTCAACCGCGCCTGGCAGAGCGCCAGCCAGGAAATCAGCCCGGAAGTCCTGTTCGTTCAGCAGCAGATGGAAAAGTACGGCGTCGACATGTTCCTCGACGCCCATGGTGACGAGGAAATCCCTCACGTATTCACCGCCGGTTGCGAAGGCAACCCCGGTTACACGCCGCGAATCGAAAAGCTCGAGGAGCACTTCCGCAGTCATCTGAAGCACACCACCAAAGACTTCCAGACCAAGTACGGCTACACCCGCGACGAACCGGGCCGGGCCAACATGACGCTGGCCTGTAACAGCGTCGGGCAGAAGTACGACTGCCTGTCGTTGACCCTGGAAATGCCGTTCAAGGATCACGACGACCACCCGAACGCGGAAACCGGTTGGTCGGGCAAACGTTCGAAGCAATTGGGCAAGGATGTGCTGACCACCGTGGCCGAGATGGTCGATAGCCTGCGTTAATTGCCCTTCAAGATCAAAAGATCGCAGCCTGCGGCAGCTCCTACATTGGAATGCGTTTCCCTGTAGGAGCTGCCGCAGGCTGCGATCTTTTTTCGCCCGGCTATTATCCGCGATCCTTACCCCGCAACATACTGTCCAGCACCTCATCGCGACGCACCCAACCGTGAAACAACGCCGCCGCCAAATGCAGCAACACAGTCAGAAACAACAGATACGCCAGATACCCGTGCGCCTTGCGCAAAAACGCAAACACCTGCGCGTTCGCCGGCACAATTGACGGTAGTTGCAGCGAACTGCTGAGCATGACCGGCTCGCCCGACGCCGAAATCATCGCCCAGCCCAGCAGCGGCAGAACCAGCATCAAGGCGTACAGCAACACATGCGACGCCTTGGCCGCCCGCACCTGCCAACCCGGCAAGTCCGCCGGCAATGGTGGCTGTGTGGTGGAGAAACGCACCACCAGGCGCACGATCACCAACAGCAAAATCGCGATGCCCAAGGGTTTGTGCAGATGAATCAGCCATTCATGACGCTCGGACACCGAGGCGACCATGCCGGCGCCGATAAACAGCATCGCGATGATCATCAGCGCCATCAGCCAGTGCAGCAGGCGCGCCAGCGGGGCGAAGTGGTTCGGTTGGTTGCTCATTGCTGGCCCTCCTGTTTGGCGGCGGGCAACTGGCTTACTTCGCTGGTGCGACGCAGGTAGGAATTGGCGTAACCGGCTGAACGGGCGGCGAGCAACGGGTCGTCGGAACCTTCGATCCCGGCAGGCAACACCAGCGGATCGTAGTTGATGTCACGGCATTCACCGTTGAGTTGCGGTTGAGTCTTTTCAAGCACCAGGGTGCCAGCATTCAACACCTTGCGCCCTTCGGGCCAGGCCTTGCTGGCGTCGTTGACCGGATCGCCGGGGTTGGCCAGGGTGATGTTCAACTGCCAGCGCAACGGGCCGGCGGCGATTCGCTGAACCAGGTCTTTCTCCAGGAAATCATTGCCCTCCGGTGCAGTGCCCCCCGGTGCGTCCTGGGCCAGTGGCACCATGTTCCAGCGCACGGCCTGGCGTTGGCCGGCCGCGTTGACCAGGTAGAACGCATTCACGCTGTTGTAGTTTTCGGTCACGTAACTGGCCGACGGCTTGGCGGTCTTGATCCAGGCCAGGAACGGTGCGGCTTCCGGGTGCGAAGCAAAAAACGCCGGTACCGCCTTGGGGTCCGGTTTGCCGGTGGTCGGGTCTGGCGACTGGGCTTTTTGCAGTTGATAGAACGCCTCGGGCGTGCCCACCGGAAACACCGGCATGCTGTTCATCCCGGTGCGCCACTGCTGGCCGTTGGCCTGGGTGAAGCGCAAGGCCATGCTGCGGATCGGCACAGCACTGTCCGGCGCGTAAGGGTTACCGGCCGGCAAGGCGAAACGCCCCACCACCGGCGTCCGCGCTTCGTTGAACACTTGAGCGGTGGAATAGCTGCGCGCATCAAAGCTGCTCTCGAAATGCCCGATCACGCACACGCCTTTGGAATGGTTGCGACGGAAACCCTGATGCACGCCGTTATTGGTTTCCAGCACGTTGATCAGTTTCTTCGGGGTCAGGCGCTGTGGGTCGAAGGTACCGTTGACGTAGGCAAACGCCCCAGCCACGGCCGCAACGACCACGGCAATGCCGGCCAGACGCAACGTCAGGCTCGCCGCACTCAAGGGTGGCCGGGTTGGCGGTGATGATCGATCTACCATGAAAGACTCCAGGGCCATCGGCCACAAGTGAGAAGAATCAAGCAGACGAACCGCATGCAGGTTTATTCCCACGCGCGATGTTTATTTTTTCTGACGTGGAATAACCTCCAGTACCGGACGTCTTCCTAGTCCCAAGCGTAGCGACCAGTCAGAACTTCATGAACGATATCGACGAACAACTGAGGGAAATCATTCCAAGATTGCGACGGTTCGCCGTGTCGTTGACGCGCAACACCAGCAGCGCTGACGACCTGGTGCAGGCGAGCCTGGAGCGGGCATTGTCGAGTTGGAGCGGCAAACGCGCCGAGGGCGACTTGCGCGCCTGGCTGTTCTCGATTGTCTACCGGCAGTTTCTCGATGCGCACCGTCGCTCCCGGCGCTATGCGCGCA
The DNA here is from genome assembly GCF_056406435.1 of Pseudomonas sp. P1_C12. Taxonomy (NCBI): domain Bacteria; kingdom Pseudomonadati; phylum Pseudomonadota; class Gammaproteobacteria; order Pseudomonadales; family Pseudomonadaceae; genus Pseudomonas; species Pseudomonas sp. P1_C12. The sequence continues at coordinate 157,378 of NZ_JBFUAE010000014.1, forward strand.
TGCTCGAATTCTTCACCGGGCGTGACGATGCCCAGCCCTCGGTGGAGCGCACCGTTATCGCTCAATCGACCCTCAGCGCTTTCGATCAATTGCCCACCGAGCAACGCGCGCTGCTGCTCTGGGTGTCGGTGGAAGGCCTGAGCTACAAAGAGGTCGCCGGGATTCTCGACGTACCCACCGGCACCGTGATGTCCCGCCTGTCCCGGGCTCGCCAGGCCCTGCGCCAACTCAGTGATGGCGAAATCAACCGCCCTTCCCTGCGGAGACTCAAATGATCAGCATGCCCCCCAGCGAGCGTGACCTGCACGCCTATGTCGATCACCAACTGAGCGACGCCGACCGACGCCTGGTAGAGACTTTTCTGGCGAGCAATCCGCAAATGTCCGCACAAGTGCGCGCCTGGCAACTGGACGCCCAGCAACTGCGCGCGGCCCTCGGTGGCGCCTTGCAGCAACCGGTCAATCCGAACCTCGATCCAGCCGTGATTCGCCAACACCTGAAACGCCAGTCCCGTCGGCACCTGGCCAGCGCGGCGGTGCTGTTGATCGCAGTCAGTGTCGGCGGTTTCAGCGGTTGGCAAGCACGGGAAATGACCCTGGCCAGCGCCCCGGCACCGATGGCCGACGCTATACAGGCCTATCGCCTGATTGCCCAGCAAGGCATCCTCCCGGCCGATTACAACGTCGGCGAGGACGGTGATATGCAAGGCTGGCTCGACCGTTATTTCACTCAGGCCAATCGCCTGCCCGACCTTTCCGATGCCGGTTTCAAACCGGTCAGCGGGCGCCTGCTGAGCACCGAGCAAGGCCCGGCGGCGATGGTGGTCTACGAGAACCAGGGCGGGCAGAAAGTCAGTTTCTACGTGCGCCCGCCAGGGCCGAAAAACTACATGTTGCCGAGGGGCAGTCGCAGTGATGGCGAGTTGCAGGCCGAGTACTGGTCGGGAAGCGGCTACAACTATGCGATGGTCAGCCCGGCGGATACACCCGCGGCGCGGATGCTCAAACAGACCACTCAGTTCTGACAGATCAAACGATCGCAGCCTGCGGCAGCTCCTACAGATGTACACATGAACCTGTAGGAGCTGCCGCAGGCTGCGATCTTTTCATCCTTGCCCAAACACCTGCGAAGGCCGGCGCAGTAGCGGGTCGAACGGATTGATCCGCGGCCCGATCAGCGCCGCTTCGCGCTTGAGCATGTCCACCACCGTCGGCAGGCGATCCGGGCCCAATCGGTCACTCACGGTCGCCACACTCAACGCCGCCACCGCGCGACCTTCACGATCGAGAATCGGCACGGCCACCCCGGCCATGCCCTGCAGCACGCCGGTATTGCGCCCGGCGTAACCCAGGGCGCGCACGTTGTCGACTTCCGAGCGCAGGAACACCTCGTCATACAGGTGGAAGTCTTTCAGGCGCGGCAAGTTGTAATGGATGACGGTGTCGCGCTCTTCCTCCGGCAGGAACGCCAGAATCGCCAGGCTGCCCTGACCCACGCCCAACGCCACACGCCCGCCGATATCCCCGGTAAAGGTACGGATCGGGAACGGCCCTTCGCTGCGGTCCAGACAGATCGCATCAAAGCCGCAGCGCGCCAGCAAAAACAACGAATCACCCAGCGAAGCCGAGAGTCGCAGCAGCGCCGGCCGTGCCAGTTCGCGCAAGTTTCCGGTGTTGCCCGCACGCGCCGCCAGCGCGAAAAAATCCAGGCTCAGGCGATAGCGTTTACTGCGCCCATCCTGCTCGACCATGCCCTCGTCCATCAGGCTGCGCAGCAACCGATGCGTCGTCGGTTGCGATAAGCCGATGCGCTGCGCCAGTTGCGTCACCCGCTCGCCGCCCTCGACGGTATCACCCAGTGTTCGCAGTACCGCAAACAGTCTTGAGACCGCGCCGACACCGACTTCACTTTTGCTTTCATTCCGCTCAATGGAATCCTGCATCTTGTTTTCCGATTATTAATTTACTGATCGAATAAAACTTAAAATAGTCATCGCCTCAGTGAAATAGGCCATTGAGCCCATCCTAGTCTTCGTCCTACTCTGCGTCCAGACAGGGGCGATTCGAACAACAGCGGCAGCCGACTCAAGTCGAGCGCCACGCACCCCGGCAACATCTTTTCGTATCTGCCCATACAAAAAAGCGCGCCTTTGGGTGACGCATAACAATCTCAGGTGGAGCGCAGTCATGGCTTTTGTGCAACTTGAAAAACTCTGCAAACGCTACGGCGAAATCGACGCCGTCGTCGCCACCGACCTCTCGGTCGAGAAAGGTGAATTCGTGTCTTTGCTCGGCCCCTCGGGATGCGGCAAGACCACCACTCTGCAAATGATTGCCGGCTTCGTCGAAGTCACCAGCGGGCGCATCGTGCTCGATGGCCGCGACATCACCCACGCCAAACCCGCCAGCCGCGGTTTGGGGGTGGTATTCCAGAGCTACGCGCTGTTCCCGCACATGACCGTCAAGGACAACGTCGCTTTCGGCCTGCGCATGCGCAAGGTGGCGAACGCTGATATCCAGCAGCGAGTCGACCGGGTTCTGAAACTGGTGCGCCTGAATCAGCACGCCGAGCGTTACCCGCGGGAGCTTTCCGGTGGCCAGCGCCAGCGCGTCGCCCTGGCCCGCGCCCTGGTGATTCAGCCGCCGGTACTTTTGCTGGATGAACCACTGTCCAACCTCGACGCCAATCTGCGCGAAGAGATGCAATTCGAGATCCGCCGCATCCAGCGCGAAGTTGCAATCACCACGCTGATGGTCACCCACGACCAGTCGGAGGCGCTGTCCATCAGCGACCGTGTCGTGGTGATGCAGGCCGGTCGCATCACCCAGATCGACGCGCCCTACACCCTCTACGAACACCCGCGCACCGAGTTCATTTCCGGATTCGTCGGCAAGGCCAATCTGCTGCCCGGCGAGCGCAATGGTGCCGGTGTGGTTCAGGTGTGCGGTGTTGGCAAAGGCGATCTGACCCTGAGCCTGCGGCCGGAAAAAATCGATCTGCGCGATGCCGGCCACGGTCGTTTACAAGGCAAGATCGTCAGTCGGTTTTTCCTCGGCAGCCAATGGCTGTACGGCGTCGGGACGAGCCTGGGCGAACTCTGCGTGGTGCGCCGCAACGATGGCTCTGCGCCGTTGAACGAAGGCACTGCAGTCGGTCTGGACTGGGACGCGGCGCTGCTGCGAGTGCTGAGTGTCGACGAGGTGCCAGCATGAGTACGCTCACCGCCATCCACCAGGGACGCCAGGGGTATTGGCTGTCTGCACCGGCCCTGGCCTTGTACCTCTGCTTGTTGATCATCCCGCTGGGATTGACCCTGGTGCTGTCGTTCAACGTCTTCGACTACAGCTCGGGGATCAACGGCGACGCCTACACTGTCGAGCACTACAGCAACCTGCTGGGCGATCCATATTTCTACGAGATCTTTCTGCGCACCTTGTGGATCAGCGCCCTGACCACTTTGCTCTGCGTACTGATCGGCGTGCCCGAGGCCTACATCCTCAGTCGCATGGGCACACCCTGGCGCTCGATTTTCCTGATTCTGATCCTCACTCCGCTGTTGATTTCGGTGGTGGTGCGCGCCTTCGGCTGGAGCCTGTTGCTCGGCGCCGACGGCCTGGTCAACCAGACCCTGCAAGCCCTCGGCGGCTCGCCGATGAAGCTGCTCTACACGCCGTTCGCGGTGGTGATTGCGCTGGTCCACGTGATGCTGCCGTTCATGATCATTCCGGTCTGGACCTCGCTGCAGAAACTCGATCCCGCCGCCGAACAAGCCGCGCAGTCGCTGGGCGCCAGTCACTTCACGGTGATTCGCCAAGTCGTGCTGCCACAGGTCATGCCTGGTGTGTTGTCCGGCACATTGATCGTGTTTGGCCTGGCCGCCAGCTCATTCGCGATCCCCGGCCTGCTCGGCGGTCGTCGGCTGAAGATGGTTGCCACGCTGATCTACGACCAGTACCTATCGGAGCTCAATTGGCCCATGGGCGCGACTATTGCCGTGGCTCTGCTGCTCATCAACCTGCTGATCATGCTGTCGTGGAATCGCATGATCGAAGGCCGCTACAAGAAGTCATTGGGATAATTCGTCATGTCCAGGAACGGTCCTTTCGCCCTGCTGTTTCATACCCTGGTGGTGGTGTTCATGATGGCGCCGCTGGTGGTGGTTTGCCTTGTGGCCTTCACCCCGGAAAACACCCTGAGCCTGCCGACCACGGAGTTCTCTCTACGCTGGTTTCGCGCGGTGTTCGAGCGTGCCGATTTTGTCGATGCGTTCTACAACAGCCTGATCCTGGCGTTCGGTGCAGCCACCCTGGCGACGCTGATTGCGGTGCCCGCCGCGCTGGCGATCACCAGGTTCGAGTTTCCCGGTCGAGACTTTCTCAACGGCCTGTTTCTGTCGCCGATCATCATTCCGCACCTGGTACTTGGTGTGGCGTTGCTGCACCTGTTTGCGTTGCTGGGTGTCAATGGCAGCTTCGTCTGGCTGATTTTCGCCCATGTGCTGGTGATTACACCGTATGTGCTGCGTCTGGTGCTGGCCTCGGCCATTGGCCTGGATCGCAGCGCCGAACACGCCGCGCAATCCTTGGGCGCCGGGCGCTTCACGCTGTTCCGCCAGATCACCCTGCCGATGATTCTGCCGGGGGTGGCCGGTGGCTGGCTACTGGCGTTCATCAACAGTTTCGACGAAGTCACGCTGTCGATTTTCGTCACCTCGCCGGCCACACAAACCCTGCCGGTGCGCATGTACGTGTACGCCACTGAGTCCATCGATCCGATGATGGCGGCGGTGTCGGCACTGGTGATTGCGCTGACCGCACTGACGATGATTCTGCTTGATCGGGTCTACGGCCTGGATCGGGTTCTGGTGGGTAAACAATGAGGGCGCCATGGCTCTGCTGAAACGACTGGCCGAAGCTGACCGCCCGGCCCTGGACTTTACCCTCGACGGCCATCGCGCCAGCGGTTTGCTCGGCGATACCGTGCTGACCGCCGTGCTGACTTGCAGCGAACACCTGCGCGGCAGCGACTTCAGTGCCGAACCCCGCGCCGGCTTCTGCCTGATGGGGGCCTGTCAGGATTGCTGGGTGCGACTGGGCGATGGTCGCCGGGTGCGCGCCTGCTCGACGCTGCTCGAAGCCGGGCAGCAGGTCTGCCGCGAACCGGGGCGATCGTTATGAATAAACATTCCATCTGTAGAAACCGAATCCCACAGGGGTGAGAGTATGAAGTCTGTGGTCATCGTCGGCGCCGGTCCGGCGGGCATTCGTGCGGCTCAAACGCTGGTTGCCCATGGCGTGCGTCCGGTGCTGCTGGACGAAGCCGCACGCGGCGGCGGGCAGATTTATCGGCGTCAACCGGCCAACTTCAAACGTTCGCCGGCCAAGCTGTATGGCTTTGAAGCACGCAAAGCCAATGCGCTGCATCAGACGATTGACGCACTGCGCGAACAAATCGATTACCGCGCCGAAACCCTGGTGTGGAATGCCGAAGACGGCGCCCTCGACACCTTGCAGAACGGCCGCGCAGCACGCTTGGAGTTCTCCCGAGTGATCGTCGCCACCGGCGCCACCGACCGGATTCTGCCCGTACCGGGCTGGACATTGCCGGGGGTCTACAGTCTCGGTGCGGCGCAAATCGCCTTGAAGTTCCAGGGCTGCGCCATCGGCGAACGCGTGGTGTTCGCCGGCAGCGGCCCGCTGCTGTACCTGGTCGCCTATCAATACGCCAAGGCTGGGGCCAACGTGGTCGCGGTGCTCGACAGCTCACCCTTCAGCGCACAGGCCCGAGCCCTGCCCGGCCTGCTGGCGCAACCGTCCACGTTGGCCAAAGGCATTTATTACCGCGGCTGGCTGACCGCGCACGGCATCCCTGTGCATCAAGGCGCGACCCTGGCAGCCATCGACGGCGAGCAACGCGTGCAATCGCTGCGCTGGTCCAACGCCAGGGGCAACCACTCACTCGACTGCGACGCCGTGGCCTTCGCTCACGGCCTGCGCAGTGAAACCCAACTGGCCGATCTGCTCGGCTGTGAATTCGCCTGGAACCCGCTCAATCGCGCCTGGTTACCGCAACGTGACCGTGCGGGCCGCAGCAGTGTCGCCGAGGTTTATCTGGCGGGCGACGGTGCCGGCATCATGGGTGCGGACGCGGCGGAAATGGCCGGTGAGCGCGCCGCATTGGCACTGCTCGACGACATGGGTCATCTGATTTCGGCGCAGCGCCCTGCCCAGTTGGAACACCGCCTGGAACGCATTAGCGAATTTCGTCAGGGCCTCGAACGCGCCTTTACATTTCCCGACAACTGGGCCGCTGGTCTTACCGATGACGTGATGGTCTGTCGCTGTGAAGAAGTACGCGCCGGGGATATTCGCGACGTGGTGCGCGAAGGTCATTGGGAAATCAACCGGGTAAAGGCTCATTGTCGTGTCGGCATGGGGCGTTGCCAGGGTCGGATGTGCGGTGCCGCAGCAGCAGAAATCATTGCCTCCCAGAGCCAGCGCGCTGTGTCCGATATCGGCCGGTTGCGCGCCCAGGCACCGATCAAACCGCTGCCGTTTGGCCTGGAGATCGAGCTTTGAACGAAGTCGATGCAGTCATCATTGGCGGTGGCATTGTCGGTGCAAGCGCCGCCCTGTTTCTCAGTCGGGCCGGTCGGCGCGTGGCGCTGCTGGAACGGGATTTTTGCGGCTCACATTCCAGCGGCGTGAACTACGGCGGCGTGCGGCGTCAGGGTCGTCACCTGGCGCAATTGCCGCTGTCGCAAAAGGCCCACGAAATCTGGGCGCAGTTGCCACAACTGATTGGCATCGACGGCGAATACCAGCGCAGCGGTCACCTTAAACTGGCCCGCAGTCTCAACGATCTGCAAGCCCTGCGAGACTACGCCGATAGCAGTCGGGGGTTCGGTCTCGATCTGCAAGTGCTCGACCGAACCCAATTGCGCGCACGTTTTCCGTGGGTTGGAGACGTGGCGGCAGGCGCGTCCTATTGCCCTGACGATGGTCACGCCAACCCGCGCCTGGTGTCTCCGGCGTTCGCTCGGGCGGCGCGGCAACAGAGCGCGCAGGTTTACGAACAATGCGCGGTGAGCGCTGTAGAACATGACGGACAACGATTTCGTGTCCGTACGCAAACTGGCCTGGAATGGCGTGCACCCTGGCTGTTGAACTGCGCCGGAGCCTGGGCCGGCAGCCTGGCCACGCAGTTCGGCGAACCGGTGCCGATGCATTCAGGTCACCCGGCGATGCTGGTCACCGAACCGTTGCCGCTGGTGATGGATGCCAGCACCGGCGTCGAGGGCGGTGGCATTTATGCCCGTCAGGTTACTCGGGGAAATTGCGTACTGGGCGGCGGCCAGGGCTATGCCCTCGACGAGACCCGCGCCCGCCCCGGTCAAGGCGCAGTGCTGGAAATACTCCGCCAGGCCGTCGAGCTCTACCCGTTTCTTGAAGGTGCCCAGGCGATTCGTACCTGGAGCGGCACCGAAGGTTATCTGCCCGATCGCCAACCGGTGATCGGCCACAGTGGTACCCAACCCGGTCTGTTGCACGCGTTCGGCTTTGCCGGCGCCGGTTTCCAGATCGGTCCCGCGGTGGGCCAGGCGCTCACCGAAATCATCTGTAGCGGCGCATCAAAGACGTCGCTGGATGCGTTTTCCATCACCCGGTTTCACTCCATCTCCGTAGCTTGATAGAGGAAGGTCGCGCCAATGAATAACGTCAAATGCAGTGCACTGCTCGGTTTCTCTTGGCTAAGTTTTTCTTGCGTGGGCGCCCTGCTCACGGTCACTCAGGCCCAGGCCGAGCCAACACTTTATCTGGGCATGAACGGCGGGACCATGGAGCGGCTCTATGCCGACAAGGTGCTGCCGGCTTTCGAGAAGGCCAACAACGTCAAAGTAGTGATCGTACCGGGCACCTCATCCGATATCCTGGCCAAGGTTCAGGCCAGCAAGGGCAACCCGCAGATGCACGTGATGTTCCTCGACGACGGCATCATGTACCGCGCGATCTCCATGGGACTGTGCGACAAACTCGAAGACAGCCCGACGCTGGAACAGATTCCGGCCAAGGGACGGATCAAGGACCAGGCCGTGGCGGTCAGCCTCGGGGTCACCGGGCTGGCATACAACACCCGCTTGTTCAAAGAAAAAGGCTGGAGCGCGCCGACCTCCTGGATGGACATGGCCGACCCGCGCTTCAAGGACAAACTGGTGTTCCAGTCGATGGCCTCTTCGACGTTCGGATTGCACGGTTTCCTGATGTTCAACCGGATCCAGGGCGGCACCGAAACCAATGTCGACCCTGGTTTCAAGGCCTGGCCGAACACCGTCGGGCGTAACGTACTGGAATACATTCCGAGCTCGGCGAAGATCTCCGAAATGCTTCAGACCGACGAAGCGGCGCTGTTCCCGTTGACGCCGACCCAGGTGACGGCTCTGAAGCTCAAGGGCATGCCAGTGGAATACGCACAGCCGAAGGAAGGCGCCGTGGTGCTCAACGTCGCCGAATGCGCAATCGCCAATAACACGCAACCGGAGCTGGCGCAAAAACTTGCCGCCTTCTTGCTGACCCCGCAAGCCCAGGCCGTCGCACTCGAGGATGGCGACCAGATTCCGTCCAACCCCAACACCCCAACCACCGAGCGAACCCATGGTCAGGTCGAAGCCATGAAACATTACCTCGATACGGCGATTGCCCTGGATTGGGATCAGGTTAACGAACAACGTCCGGCATGGAATGCGCGGTGGAGCCGCAGTATCGAGCGCTAGGTCACTGGCAACGCACAGCTGTGTGGGCATCGGCATGACCTTGTGAGTGCGGGCTTGCTCCGGGCGGCGTTCCGACGAAGGCGGCCTGACAGTCGCCACATCTTTCCCGCTATCATGTCGCGCATTTGCGGTGCCACGCGCCTATTCCTTGATCAATAGCGAATCTGTTCATGCATACCCTTGCTCAATTGCGTAACGGCGAGTTGTCGGGCATCACGCGGCTGGATCTGGTCGACGGCCTGACCGAATTCCCCCGGGAGATCTTCGATCTGGCGGACTCGCTGGAAGTGCTCAACCTCAGCGGCAATGCCTTGAGCGCCCTGCCCGAGGACTTGCATCGCCTGAGCCGTTTGCGCGTGCTGTTCTGTTCCGATAACCGTTTCACCGAGTTGCCGGCCTGCCTGGGCCAATGCACCGCACTGACGATGATCGGCTTCAAGGCCAACCGCATCGACCACGTGCCCGCAGCGGCGCTCCCACCGCTGCTGCGCTGGCTGATCCTGACCGACAACTGCATCGAAACCTTGCCGACCGAACTGGGAGAGCGCCCGTTCCTGCAAAAGCTCATGCTCGCCGGCAACCGTTTGCAAGCGCTGCCGGAGTCGTTGCGCCAGTGCCATCGGCTGGAACTGATCCGCATCGCCGCCAACCGGTTGACCGGGTTGCCGCAATGGCTGCTGGAGCTGCCGAGCCTGACCTGGCTGGCGTACGCCGGTAACCCGCTGGAAACCGAAGCCGATGCCTCGGCCCTCGACGCCACACCGCGTATTGACTGGTCGGCATTGCGCCTGGAGAAAAAACTCGGCGAAGGGGCCTCCGGGGTGATTCATCAGGCCGTCTGGCAACCGGGCGACCAGCCGCCCATGGTCGTTGCGGTGAAGCTCTACAAGGGCGAAATGACCAGCGACGGTTCGCCATTGCACGAGATGAACGCCTGCATCACCGCTGGCCTGCACCCGAACCTGATCCGCGTCGAAGGGCGGATTGTCGATCACCCGCAGAAAACCGCCGGGCTGGTGATGCAACTGATCGCACCGAGCTACCGCAACCTCGCCGCACTGCCGAGCCTGGCGTCGTGCAGCCGCGACATTTACCCCGACGATTTGCGTTTCAGTGCCGCGGTGGCGCTGCGCATTGCCTCGGGCATTGCCTCGGTGGCCGAGCACCTGCACGGTCATGGCATCACCCACGGCGACCTCTATGGGCACAATATTCTGTGGAGTGAACAGGGTGATTGCTTGCTGGGGGACTTTGGTGCGGCGTCGTTCCACGCGATTTCCGACAGCCTTGAAAGCCGTGCCTTGCAGCGGATCGAGGTGCGGGCGTTCGGGGTGTTGTTGGGGGAGTTGCTGGCGCGAATCGACTCGGGGTTGAGCGATGAACTGCGTGGGGTGCTGGAAGATTTAGAACGGAGTTGCTGTCAGCCGCAGGTGCTGGAGCGGCCGGGGTTTGAGGAGATCGTCCAGGAGTTGGCTGGACTCAAGATATAAATACAGAACCTGTGGCGAGGCGGCGTTCCGACAAGCCCCTCGCCACAGGTCAGATCAAAGCCAGTTCGATCAACCCGCCAACCCGACAAACATGTCCTGCACGTCGTCGTGGTTATCGAGGCCTTCGAGGAACGCTTCGACTTCCGCCATCTGCTCATCGCTCAGGCCGCTGACCGGGTTTTTCGGCTGGTAGCCAAGTTTGGCCGACAGCACGGTGAAGCCTTGTTCCGGCAGGGCTTTCTGTACCGCATCGAGGTCGGTCGGCTCGGTCAGGAACAGGGTTGCACCCTCTTCACCCGGCTCGAAATCCTGTGCACCGGCTTCGATGGCGGCCATTTCCGGATCGGCGTCCGGGGTGTCCGGCGACGCTTCGATCATGCCGACGTGGTTGAAGTCCCAGGCCACGGAACCGGAAGCGCCCAGTTGACCCTTGCGGAATGCCACGCGGATCTCGGCGACGGTGCGATTGATGTTGTCGGTCACGCACTCAACGATCAACGGCACCTGATGCGGGGCGAACCCTTCATACGTCACGCGATGGTATTGCACGGTTTCGCCCAGCAGGCCCGCGCCCTTCTTGATGGCGCGATCCAGTGTTTCCTTGGGCATCGAAGCTTTCTTGGCCTGTTCAACCACCAGGCGCAAGTGCGCGTTGGTAGCAATATCAGCGCCGTTGCGCGCAGCAATGGTGATTTCCTTCACCAGTTTGCCGAAGATCTTGCCTTTGGCATTGGCTGCCGCTTCTTTGTGTTTAACCTTCCACTGTGCGCCCATTTCTCACTCTCTTATCTGTGGCATCTGTGGCGCCGAGACATCTATTGGTCGACGCTTTGTGCAAGTTTATACGGCCTAAAGTTGGCAATCGACCAAAAAATCCCGACTTGCATCGACATCTTCACCAGCGGTTGTAGGGCGATTCGGAAATGTCGCTTTAACGTGCCCGCAATGCGCTGGGGTTTCGTACGCTTTGCACCCTACTTCACGGCGGCAGCGTGTTCGATGCACAACGACAAGGAAAGTCCCACCACCCTGACGCTTCTCGACGACGACCTGAGTTTCCAGGTGGTCCGGTTCAGCGGTCATGAAGCACTCAACCAGCCCTATCGATTCGATATCGAGGTTATCGGGCTGGCACCGGCCCTGAACCTTGAGCGATTGCTGCGCCAACCGGTGTTCCTCGACTTCGGCCACGATCAAGGCATTCATGGCGTGCTACACAGCGCCAGTAGTGAACATCGAAGCGGGCACCGGGTCGCTTACAAGCTGGTGCTGGTGTCCCGTGTCCAAGTGCTGGAGCAGCAACGACGCCGACGCGTCTTCCAGCGCGCCAGCGTGCCCATGATCCTGCGCCAATTGCTCGAGGAACATGGGTTGCCCGCCGGCAGTTATCGCTTTGAACTGGCAGCCGGGCACTATCCCCTGCGACCTTTTTGCATTCAATACGATGAAACCGACCTGGCGTTGCTGCAACGACTGTGCGAGGAAGAAGGCATCCACTACCACTTCGAGCATCAACGCGATGGCCATGTCCTGGTGTTGGCCGATGACAGCCTGAGTTTCCCCCAGGAACCGCTGCTCATGCCGATGCGCAGCGGCGCCCTCGACGAACATCACGAACCTGTGATCAGCGAACTGTTCCAGCGCCATGACGCGACGCTCTCCCCCGTGCGCCCGGGTGCCAGGAATCCTGGTGCAGCGGACACCAGCGACGACGCAGCCAATCACTCGTTCGCCACGACGAGACACTTTCCCGCCCACGAACAACAACATCGCGATCAGCTCAGCCGTCGACAACTGGAACGTCTGCGTTGCCGACACCTGCAGATCCACGGCCAAAGTAACCAGGGTGCACTACGCAGTGGCCGGATCGTACAGGTGGCCGAGCACCCGCTGGCGAGTTTCAATGACCAATGGCTGGTCACCGAAATCCGCCATGAGGGGCGTCATTCATCGATTCTGTTCGACGACTCACCGGGCATCACCCCGGGCTACTGCAATCAATTCAGCGCCATCCCCTGGTCGACAGTGTTCAGGCCCTCGCTCAAACAACCCAGGCCGAGCATTCCCGGGTATCAGCCCGGCCAGGTGTGCGGCCTGGTCGGGCAACCGCCAACGGTGGATGAGGATGGCCGGGTTCAGGTGAACCTCTGGCCCGTCACACAAGCAGTCGCAGAGGCGTCCGATGGCCTGTGGCTGCCGCTGGCGCTGACCACCGCCGAGGACTGGATCGATCCGTCCCGCCTGCCCTTGGCCGGCAGCGAGGTACTGGTGATTTTCCTCGACAGTGACCCGGATCGCCCGGTGCTCTGTACGGCCATGGGCTCACGGCCACAACCTCGCGGCCCTCGTCCGCGTGAGCCCCGTGGCGATACCCGCCTGCTGTTCGACTGGCTGCTCAGCCGCTCGGACCTTGCGCCCTGACACTCAGCCCTTGTCAGCCTTGCCGGCTGCTGCGGCGAACTTCGCCAATCGCACATCCAGATGCCGCGGCCGACGCCCGTGATCCTCTGCACGCTCCTTGCGGCGGATGGCGTTGCGCACCATCAGCGAGCCAATGTAGCGAATCGGTTCCGGCGGGAAAAAACCCAGCGGTCCGTTGACCAGTGGCGAACGGGTCCAGGGGTTGTCCAGGCCCAGGACCATCGACGCCAGAATCTGCCCGCCCATATGGCAGGGCCCGACACCGCTGCCGGAGTAGCCAAAACCGTAGAACACATTGCCACTGGCGCTCATCTGCCCGAAAAACGGCAGCCCGGTCACCGAACGGTCCGACGGACCATTCCAGGTCGCTTCGACCTTGACGTCGGCAAACGCCGGGAAGAAATCCGCCAGGCTGCTCTGCAACAAACCGGCGTAAGGCGAAGGTTGATCGAACACCGGCAGCATGCGTCCACCGTAAGCGAAGGTATTGCCACCCTTGCCAAGCATGATCCGGCCGTCCGGGGTGTTGTGGTAGTAGTGCACGAAAATCCGTGAATCGAGCACCGTGACGCCACTGGTCAGGCCGATTTCGTCGAGCAAATCCGGCCGAGGCTCGGTGATCAGCATGTCGCTGGAAACGATCGCCACGCTGCGCTCGAACAGCGGGAACGCTCGGGCCATCCAGGCGTTCATCGCCAGCACCACCCGGTCGGCGCGGACGGTGCCGCTGGGGGTTTGAATGCCCACCGGCTTGCCCTCTTCCAGCCCGGTCATCGCGGTGTTTTCGTGAATCCTCACGCCCAACTGCAAGGCAACCCGGCGCAGACCGCGCACCAGCTTGCCCGGCTGCACACTGGCCGCGGCCGGAGAAAACCAGCCCTCCAGGTGTTTGCCGGAGCCAGCCATGCGCTGCACATCGGCCACCGGCCGCTGGGTGAACGAGTTGATGCCGTGGCGCTCCAGTGCTGCGATGACCGCATCGGTCGAGCCGCATTGGGCACGGTTGGTGGCGGTGTAGAGCGTACCGTCGAGGCGGTAATCGGCGTCCACCGCATACTGTTCGCAGAAGGCGCCGATGGCATGGATGCTGCGCTCGGACTCCTTGACCAGACGCACGGCCTCTTCGACGCCGAACAAACGCTCAAGGGTGAAATACTTGGCCGACCACGACAGCGCACAACCGCCATTGCGTCCACTGGCCCCGGCGCCGCAGATATCCGCTTCGACCAGCAACACGTCCAGCTCGGGGTTCTGCTCCTTGAGCATGATCGCGGTCCACAACCCGGTATAACCGCCGCCGACGATGCACACGTCGGCGCGGCTGTCGCCTTGCAGTGGCGGACAGGTTTCGGACGCATCAGCCTTCAAGGCCTGGTCCAGCCAAAAGGGTCTCATGGGAAATCTCCAGTCAATGGCCCACACGCCAGCCTGCCGCGGACGCAGCAGGCGACGAGGGACAGGATTCAGGTGCGCAGGGGTTTGATGGTCATCGTCCGATTGGGCACGAACGGGTAGTTGGTTTTCAGGCCGCCCGGGCGGCTGTTCCAGTGCGGGATCAGCACCAGCGCCGAGAACATGGCGCAGCCGGCGAAGACAATGAACACGGTAACGGTGTCGAAGTAGCCAGGCAGCAGGCCACCGAGAATCGCCCCGACCGAGCCGCAGCCGTTAACGAAACCGGCTGCTGTGGCGCCGGCCTTGGCAGTACCGAAATCGATGGCCGCCGCGCCGCTGATCATCGAGTCCGGTCCGTAGAGGGTCAGGCCCATGACGAACAGCAGCGCCACCACCAGGACCACGCTACCGGTATGCAAGGCGCCCATGAACAGTGCCAAAGACACGGTCAGCGCCAACAGGCTGAGTACGCAAGCCGGCATGCGTCGGGCGCCGAACAGTTTGTCCGAGGCCAGGCCGATCATGATCGGTCCGAGCAATCCGGCCAGCTCGAACGAGGTCGGAATGATTGCTGCACCGACCTTACCCACCGAAGGCATCTGTTCGAAAACGATCACCGGCCCCCACAGCAGAATCGCGTAGCGCGCCGGTTTGAGCATGAAGTACGCCAGCCCGAGCACCAGCACCGTGCGGTTGCGCAGGATTTCCTTCAAAGGCTCCCACATGCTGATTTTGCTTTGCGCGTCAGCTTGTTCGGCGGTCAGCTCAGGTTCCGGCTCCACCGCCGGCAAGCCGACGTCCTCCGGTTTGTTACGTTGAAAAATAAAAAACAGCACGGCGACCAGCCCAACCACCGCCGCACTGGAAACAAACGCCGCATGCCAGGTGCCGATGAGCGTATACGCCCACCAACCGGCAAACGGCGACGCCACGAGACCGCCAAAGGCGTAGCAGGAACTCCACAGGCCCAGTACCCGCCCGCGTTGCTCCGAGGGAAAGAAGCTGCCGAGATTCTTGCACAGCCCCGACCAACCGGTGGACTGCGCCAGCCCTTGGATCAGCATGCAGGTAGCGAAAATCGGTAACGTTGCAAAGTTGCCCATCACCAGCGCCGCACAGGCGGAAATCAGCAACCCGCCCAGCACCACCACCCGCGGCCCGAAGCGGTCGGCAAGGATGCCCCAGGTGAATTGGCCGACGGCGTAGGCCGTCAAGTAGATGGCGTCGAGGTTGGCCATGGCCATTTTGTCGAGCATGAAGGTCGGGTCTTCGGCGATGCCGAGCTTGGCCACCGAGAAGGCTTTGCGGGTGAAGTAGAAAGCGGCGTAGGCGAGCCAGGTGATCGCGAAGATCTGCATGCGCCAACGCTTGATGGTGCCGATGTGCTTGTTCATTGTGGTTCTGACCTCAGGGTGTGAGTGTGCCGGCAGAATTGGAAGAAAACGCCTGTTTTTTTATTGTTGAGCACTGCGATATCGCCCTGTCCCTACGGCGGATACCGGTCAGATGAGTCCTGTTTTTGCACGCCCAGGCTCATGGCTCCCGCTGCTGTTCGACTGACCCGTCAGCGGGGCTGAGGTGGATAAAAACAATTACTGATTAATAAGTGAAATCGATTTATCGTATTTCAAAAATAAGCTCAGCTTGTTACTGGAGATTTCCATGTCGGTGTCCCACGCCCAGCTCAAAGCCTTCCATGCCGTGGCGGTCCATGGAAGCTTTACCAAAGCCGCCGAGCGGCTTTTTCTGACGCAGCCGGCGATTTCCGACCAGGTGCGCAAACTCGAAGAGCGCTACGGCGTCTTGCTGTTTCACCGCAACAAGCGCTCGGTGCGCCTGACCGATCTGGGCGAGCGCCTGCTGAGCGTTACCCAGCGGCTTTTTGTGATTGAGGCGCAAGCGCAGGAGCTGTTGCAGGATTCCCAGGCCTTGCAGACCGGCAGCCTGATTCTGGCGGTGGATGCACCGGTGCATGTGCTGCCGCAGATTGCCCGCTTCTGCGAACGCTACCCCGGGATCAGCGTGAAGATCGAAACCGGCAACACCGATGAGTCGCTGTTTCGACTGTTCAACTATCAGGCCGACCTGGCGTTACTGGGCCGTGACGTCAGCGATGAACGCCTGATCTCCCTGTCCCTGCGTAACGACCCGATGGTGGCGTTCGTGTCGCGCAATCATCCGTGGGCGGATCGCGAATCCATCACCCTCGCGGACCTCGACGACACGCCGCTGGTGTTGCGGGAAATCGGTTCGGTGACCCGGCAGACCCTGGAAGAAGAAATGCAACGCGCCGGGTTCCGCATTCGCCCGGCGATTCAGGTCGAAGGCCGGGAGGCGGCGCGGGAAGCGGTGGTGGTCGGGATCGGGGTGGGCGTGGTGTCGGCTGCCGAGTTTGGCGCCGACTCCAGGGTTTGTGCACTGCCGATTACCGATTGCGAACGACGGCTGACTGAAACACTGGTTTGCCTGCGCGAGCAGAGCTCGCGGCGGGTGGTGGCGACGTTTCTTGAGATGGTGCGCGAGAGTCTGAACTGACCCCATCACCTTACGCTGGCGCCAACCCGAAAAACGCCTGAATCAAGCGCAAATCCCGTCGCCGCTCCATGCACCCGATCATGTGCCGATTCACCAGCCCCTCGCCAATAATCGGCACCGCCGCCACCCGCGGGTCGTGGCTGACCTCCACCGACGACACCACCCCCACCCCCAGTTCGGCGGCCACCGCTTCAGTCACCGCTTCGCGGCTGTCCAGTTCCAGCAGCACCCGCGGATTGACCCTGGCCTGGGCGCAAGCCTCATCGAAGGTGCGCCGGGTAATCGAACCCGGTTCGCGCAGCACCATGATCACCTGATCCAGTTCCTTGAGCTGCACGCCTTTGGCCTTCTGCGCCCAAGGATGCCCGGCGGGCACCAGCGCGCAAATCCGTGATTCGTTCAGCGCCTGCAGATGCAAGCCCTTGCGCGGCTCGACCTCGGTCAGTACCGCCACGTCGGCATGTTCGGACAGCAGCGCCGCCAGGGTTTCCTGGGCGTTGCCCAGGCGCAGGTTCACCGTGATCCCCGGATAGCGCGCCCGCAGGCTGGCGAGCATCGGCATGACCATGTGCGGACCGTCCGCCGCCACCTCCAGACGCCCGGTCAGCAATTGCCGGTTGGCTTCGAGCATCACCTGCGCCTCTTCGGCCAGGCCGAACATCGCCCGGGTGATGGCCGCCAGTTTGGTGCCCTCCTCCGTCAGTTCCACTCGGCGGGCGGTGCGGCGCAGCAAGGTGATCTGGTAGTGCTCCTCCAGGGCCTTGATGTGCCCGGTAACCGCCGGCTGGCTGATGAACAGCCGCGCCGCCGCCCGGGTAAAGCTGCCTTCCCGCGCCACGGCATCGAATGCGCGCAGCTGAAACAGGTTCATGAATAACCCTCACTGATGGCTGGCATAACAATAAACAATTTGATTGATAACACGGCAAATTGCAATTTAGGTCCCGTAGCTTCATCCCATCGATTGCGAGGACACGAGAATGAGTACTGCCGAACCCATCCTGCTCACCCCCGGCCCGTTGACCACGTCGGCCCGCACCCGTCAGGCGATGATGATCGACTGGGGTTCATGGGATGACCGTTTCAATCAATTGACCGCCAGCCTCTGCGAGCAACTGCTGGCAATCATCAACGGCGCCGCCACTCACCACTGCGTGCCCCTGCAAGGCAGTGGCACCTTCGCGGTCGAGGCAGCGATCGGCACGCTGGTGCCTCGGGACGGCAAGATTCTGGTATTGATCAACGGCGCCTACGGTAAACGCCTGGCGAAAATCTGTGATGTGCTCGGCCGCGCCTACAGTACCTTCGAAACCGCCGAAGACGAGCCGACCACCGCCGCCGACGTCGACCGCCTGCTGCGTGCCGACACCGGCATCACCCACGTCGCCCTGATTCACTGCGAAACCAGCACCGGCATCCTCAATCCACTGCCGCAGATCGCCCAGGTCGTCGCAGAACACGGCAAGCGCCTGATCATCGACGCCATGAGTTCCTTCGGTGCCCTGCCGGTGGATGCGCAGCAAGTGCCGTTCGACGCACTGATCGCCGCCTCGGGCAAATGCCTGGAGGGCGTGCCAGGCATGGGTTTTGTCTTCGCTCGCAAAGAATCCCTGGCCAACGCCACCGGTAACTCGCATTCGCTGGCCATGGACCTGCAGGACCAGCACGCCTACATGGCCAAGACCGGCCAGTGGCGCTTCACCCCGCCGACCCATGTGGTCGCCGCACTGCACGAAGCCCTGCTGCAATACAACGAAGAAGGTGGCTTGCCGGCCCGGCACGAACGCTATGCCGCCAACTGCCAGGTGTTGATGGAAGAGATGGGCAAACTGGGGCTGCGCAGCTTCCTGCCGGCGGCTATTCAGGCGCCGATCATCGCCACCTTTCATGCCCCGAAAGATCCTCGCTACCAGTTCAAAGAGTTCTACGAACGGGTCAAGGCCAAGGGCTACATCCTCTATCCCGGCAAACTGACCCAGGTCGAAACCTTCCGCGTCGGCTGCATCGGCCATGTCCAGCCAGCCGAAATGCGCGAAGCCGTGGCGGCGATTGCTGAAGTGTTGCGCGAGATGGAAGTGTTAGAGATCTAAACCTCACCACATTCCCCTGTAGGAGCGAGCTTGCTCGCGAAGAGGCCCGGTCAGTCGACTCACATGTTGAATGAAAGACCATCGCGAGCAAGTCGGATCGCCGCACCGTCGCTCCTACAGTAAAGCTGCTCTCCAATAGCCAGTTATTACAGGACTCAGATCACCATGAACTACTCCAACCCAACCAAACTGCAAGCCGCCATCCTCGACTGGGCCGGCACCGTGGTCGACTTCGGCTCCTTCGCCCCGACGCAGATTTTCGTCGAGGCCTTCGCCGAGTTCGACGTCCAGGTGTCCATCGAAGAGGCCCGTGGCCCGATGGGCATGGGCAAGTGGGATCACATCCGCACCCTGTGCGATCTGCCGGAAGTCGCCGAGCGTTATCGCAAAGTGTTCGGCCGCACGCCGACCGACGATGACGTGACCGCCGTCTACCAACGCTTCATGCCGCTGCAGATCGAAAAAATCGCCGAACACTCGGCGCTGATTCCGGGGGCGCTGGAGACCATCGCCAACCTGCGCCAGCAAGGGATCAAGATCGGCTCCTGCTCCGGCTACCCGAAACAGGTCATGGACAAAGTAGTCGAACTGGCTGCCACCAACGGCTACGTCGCCGATCACGTGGTCGCCACCGACGAAGTCCCGAATGGCCGCCCATGGCCCGCCCAGGCACTGGCCAACGTCATCGCCCTGGGCATCGACGATGTCGCCGCGTGCGTGAAGATCGATGACACGGTGCCGGGCATTCTCGAAGGTCGCCGCGCCGGCATGTGGACCGTGGCGCTGATCTGCTCGGGCAACGCCCTGGGCCTGGACTACGAAGGTTATCGCGCGCTGGGCAGCGACCAACTGGACAGCGAGCGCAAGCGCATCCACGCAATGTTCGAAGGTTCGCGCCCGCACTACATGATCGACACCATCACTGATCTGCCGGAAGTGATCGCCGACATCAACAAGCGTCTGGCCAATGGAGAAATGCCGCAATCGAGCTAAGAAATCGCAACTCCCCCTGTAGGAGCGAGCTTGCTCGCGATGGTCTCAAGTATGCCGCGGTTACCCAGTGGGTGTGCGTCATCGTTGGCGACCTTCGCGAGCAAGCTCGCTCCTACAGGGGAATGTGTTTTTCTGCCTATTACCCGAACCTGCGCATCCAGCGACCAATCGCCTCAGGCAAACCCGGTGAAACAGGATTACAGTTAACGCACACCGTCGGACAAGAGCGGTGGCTTTAAACCGGACCTCTGAGGAATACCGTATGCCGTGGCAAAACTCCGAATCGCGCTACAGCACCGTATCGATCGCGCTGCATTGGTTGATGCTGGTCCTGTTGGTGCTGGTTTACGCCTGTATCGAGTTTCGCGGGATCTTTCCCAAGGGCAGTGGCGGGCGCACGCTGATCGTCGAATCACACTTCCTGCTCGGCCTGACCGTATTCGTTCTGGTCTGGGTGCGATTGTTCGCGCGCAGTCTCGGCCCGGCGCCGCAGATCTTCCCGGCCTCGCCACACTGGCAAACGACGCTGGCCAGGCTGATGCACTGGGCGCTGTACATTTTCATGATCGTCACGCCGATTCTCGGGTGGCTGGTCACCAGCGCCAAAGGCAATCAGGTGATGTTTTACGGTTTCGACCTGCCGATGCTGATAGCAGAAAACAAGGACCTGGCCAAACAACTCCAGGGCTGGCATGAGCTCGGCGGCACTATCGGCTATTGGCTGATCGGCCTGCATGCCGTGGCCGGGTTGTATCACCACTATGTGGTGGGCGATAACACCTTGCTGCGGATGATGCCCAAGCGGGTAAACCGCGATACCTGAGACCAATGAATTCCAATGTGGGAGCGGGCTTGCTCCCACACTGGATCGCAGCGCCGCTCAGCTTTTTGAGCTCAATCCCCGCCGCCCCTGCAAGCCGCCGGTGTGGATGAAGATCAGTCGCGTACCTTGGGCGAATCGGCCCGCTTCGACTTGGTGCTTGAGTGCCAGCAGTGCCTTGCCGGTATACAGCGGCTCCAGTGGAATATTTCCTACCTGCTCTGTCTGTTCGATAAAGTCGAGCAGCAGTGGATCAACCTTGGCGAACCCGCCGCGACTGGCCTCGAACAGCTCATACACCGCATCGACCACACCCGATTCCTGCACCATCCTCTCGACCTGCTGAGCCACCCCGTGGTCACCAGGCACCGCCAGGGCACCGTACACCGGATGATCCCCCGCTTCGCCCAGCACCAGGCCGGCCAGGGTCGTGCCGGTTCCGCAGGCCAGCCACCAGCCGTCGTAATCGCTCCAGCCCAAGCCCTCCAGTTGCGCGCAAACGCTGGCCCGCAGTTGCATGCAACCCAGGGCGCCAGGCAAACCACCTCCCCCTTCAGGCACCGGATACAACGTCGGATAGCGGGTTTGCCAGGGTTGCCAGAAACCCGCGTCATGCCGCGCTCGATAGCCTGCGTAACCCAGCCAGTGCAACTGCATGCCGAACGCCTGCAAGTCTTTGACCGTCGGGGTTTCCTGAGGATGCCCGCGCAGCAGGCCGACGGTGGAAAAGCCGAAACGCTTGCCTGCCGCCGCTAACGCGTGGAGGTGATTGGAGTGCGCGCCACCGAGACTGATGATGCCTTCGGCACCGAGGCGCTCGGCGATCTTCAGGTGCTCGATGAGCTTGAACCATTTGTTGCCGCTGATCAGCGGGTCGATCTGGTCCAGGCGCAGGATCGCCACTTCGATGCCGGCGTGAGTGAGCCAGTCGAGGTGAAGGGGGTCGAGGGGGACTTGAGGAAGCCAGTTGTCAGGAGGAGAAAGCATGATGCCGGATCATTGGAGTGATCCGGCATCTTAGCAGCACCTTTGTGGCGAGTGAGCTTGTCGGACGTGGATTACAACTGCGCCGCCAACCGCGAACCCTGATTGATCGCCCGCTTGGCATCCAGCTCTGCCGCAACATCCGCGCCACCGATCAGGTGCACGCTCTGCCCCGCCGCCACCAGACCGTCATGCAACTCACGTAGTGGATCCTGCCCGGCGCAGATCACGATGTTGTCCACTGGCAGCACCTGCGGCTCGCCGGTTTCGCCGATGCGGATGTGCAGGCCTTCGTCGTCGATCTTCAGGTATTCGACGCTGTTGAGCATCTGCACCTGTTTGTTCTTCAGGCCGGTGCGATGAATCCAGCCGGTGGTCTTGCCCAAGCCGTCGCCGACCTTGGATTTCTTGCGTTGCAGCAGGAACACCTCGCGGGCCGGGGCATGGGGCGCGGCCTTTATACCAGCGACACCGCCGCGCGCTTCAAGGTGCGTATCGATGCCCCACTCCTTCCAGAACGCGGAGCGATCCTGACTGGTGGCGACGCCTTCATGCACAAGGAACTCGGAGACGTCGAAACCGATACCACCGGCACCAATCACCGCGACGCGCTTGCCGACCGGTTTGCGCTCCAGGATCACGTCCAGGTAGCTCAGCACCTTGGCGTTTTCCACCCCCGCAATGGCCGGCAGGCGCGGCGCAATGCCGGTGGCCAGAATGATCTCGTCATAGCCGCCCTCGACCAGCCCGGCCACGTCGACGCGGGTGTTCAGGCACACCTCGACATTGCTGGTCTGCAATTTGCGGTTGAAGTAGCGAATGGTCTCAAAGAACTCTTCCTTGCCCGGAACGCGCTTGGCGATGTTGAACTGACCGCCGATTTCGCTGGCCGAATCGAACAGCGTCACCTGATGGCCACGCTCGGCGGCCACGGTCGCGGCAGACAAACCAGCCGGGCCGGCACCGACCACAGCGATTTTCTTCAGTTGCTGCACGGGCAGGTAATTGAGTTCGGTTTCGTGACAGGCACGCGGGTTGACCAGGCAGCTGGTCAGCTTGCCGCCGAAGGTGTGATCGAGGCAGGCCTGGTTGCAACCGATGCAAGTGTTGATCTCATCGGCGCGACCTTCAGCGGCCTTGTTGACGAAATCCGGGTCGGCGAGGAACGGCCGCGCCATGGACACCATGTCGGCATCGCCTTCGGCCAGGATCTGCTCGGCCACTTGCGGGGTGTTGATACGGTTGGTGGTGATCAGCGGAATAGTGACCGAACCACGCAGCTTGGCCGTGACCTTGCTGAAGGCCGCGCGTGGCACTTTGGTGGCGATGGTCGGAATCCGCGCTTCGTGCCAGCCGATACCGGTGTTGATGATGGTCGCGCCGGCCTGCTCGATGGCCTTGGCCAACTGCACGATTTCTTCCCAGGTGCTGCCGCCTTCGACCAGGTCGAGCATCGACAGGCGGAAAATGATGATGAAGTTCGGGCCTACCGCTTCGCGCACGCGACGCACGATTTCCACCGGCAGGCGCATACGATTTTCGTAGCTGCCGCCCCAGCGGTCGGTGCGGTGGTTGGTGTGGGCGGCGAGGAACTGGTTAATGAAATAACCCTCCGAGCCCATGATTTCCACACCGTCGTACTCGGCGGTTTGCGCCAGTACCGAGCAGGTGACGAAATCGCTGATCTGCTTCTCGATGCCTTCCTCGTCCAGCTCCTTGGGCTTGAACGGGTTGATCGGCGCCTGGATCGCACTAGGTGCAACCTGTTTCGGGCTGTAGGCATAACGACCGGCATGGAGGATCTGCATGCAGATCTTGCCGCCCGCATCATGCACGGCACGGGTCACGATGCGGTGTTTCAGCGCTTCCTCTTCGGTGGTCAGCTTGGCCGCACCGGAATACACGCCGCCTTCATCGTTCGGGCCGATACCACCGGTGACCATCAGGCCGACACCGCCACGGGCACGTTCGGCAAAGTACGCCGCCATGCGTTCGAAGCCACCTGGCTTCTCTTCAAGACCGGTATGCATCGACCCCATCAGGGTGCGGTTGCGCAGCGTGGTGAAACCCAGGTCCAGCGGAGCCAACAGGTGCGGGTAATGAGCGGCGGTCATCGGAAACTCCACATCGAACAATCACGGAAAGTGCGGGAGCTCTTCGGCTCCCATCAGTCATGTTCGACAGACTAAGAGTCACGCCGCTGTCGCTCAATGACCGTAACTGACAACTTATTGATCGAAATGAGCAGCTACAACTCAAAACCAAAACGACCTTCCGGTGCAGGTCCGGGTTGAAACCTGCTCCAGGAAGGTCGCTACCTTTCGGACTCTGGACAAGCCCGCAAGATTTACGCGCGGAACCGGCTTAGCATGCGCTTGCTACCGTCCGCGCAGGCGCAACGTAGTCGTCCTGTTGTTTCGCTCGCTGGGTCAACACCAGCATCGTCAGGAACCCCAGCACAATCAGTACCGGATAAGCCATCAACAGTTCGGAAAGGGAATACTTCCAGGCCAAAGGGCGCCCGACACCCAGCATGGCGGCATACATCCAGGACACGGCCGACAACGAGCCGCAGGCCAACGCCAGCATCCGTGCACTGAATCCGAGATTGAGCAACGAGCCTGCCTTTTGCAGTGCCGGCAGTACCAGGCGATGCAACAAGACGCCGTTGTAACTCAGCAGCGCGACAATAATGACTTTGGCTTGAAGCTTTGGATTCATAAAGTATTCGACACCTTTACCCAGGTAATCAATACCGACGACAGCGACACCCGTTACCCAAAGAGCTATTAGTGCAACGATGACAGACTTCTGAAGACTTTCCATGTGAGCATTATCATGCTCAGTCAATACCTTTCGCCTTAACAGGTCTCTAACCATAGCGACATCACTGGTCAACACCAGACCAATGGCTACACAACACGCCACTAAATGAACGTAAATAACACCCAGACGCAAAAACTCCAGGAATTCTTTATTTTCCAGCAGATTCATAATTGTATTTATCGCCACGGTATTCTCTCCACCTTATTCGACAGTACAGATCGACTACTTGACAGGATTTTTACTTATTCAAATATCCTGTGCGACCTTACTTCTAAAAGATAAGCCAAGTCATGAACCCGGCACTGTTAACCTCATTGATTCGCTCGGCAAATCAATGAACGGCTTTTTTTTCACCTCCCTGAACTTCAGATAAAAAACCCCAATTTGCACTCACTGCATTTGAGATCCAACTTCCACTTCTTTTTTTGCGATTGCGGGGGCAGGTCATGGCTGACGTGCTTGAGAATCAGAGGCCACAGACGCTCCAATGTTCACTTTTCGAACAAACCACCGACAAGCGGTGCGTAGCGCAAGTGCGCCTGAAGCGACAGTAATGAGCCAACTTTCGCGCTATGCCCCACCACAACTGGCCTGCTTGATTACATGCAGTTTTACAACTGCATATTGGATCCGCTAGTTGTTATACATCCGACAACGCGCGCAATAGCGAGCGACTCTCATCCAGAGCAAACTCCGATTGCGAATTCCACCCTGATTCGGCCACCCTTTCAGGCAGATGGCAACGCAGGATTAACTTAAACAATAAGGGTGTAAATCAAGTCTCTGCGCTCATGCTCAAAACCCGAAGTAAACAAATGCCGTGGCTGCCGCTATACCCCATGCGGCCAACGCCATGACTGTCGAATTGTGCGGTAACCGGGATTCGCTCAAGCGCTGTAAGCCGGGCTTGGAAAACCCGGTTTGGTCATAACGGCAATCCATGATTGCCCGGTAGGTATATCGGAGGCCGACCAACAGAAACAGGGTGATCAGGCCGAGGACAAGTCCACGCCTGACAGGCGGTTTAACCAATGGTGCAAGGTGATCCTGTTCGCAGGCAATGCTATTGACATGCGCAACGGTAATTAGTTGATAGTCCGTCGAAGACCGCTTTTGGCCAATCTGGATCGCCGCCTGTTGCTCTAGATCCAACACCTGATACTTCCAGAGCGTTGACGAACCTTTGCGGCAGAAGGTAAACGCTGCAGGACTTGAGACGGCGATAATAAAAGCGTCGTTGATGTCCAGTTTTTTCAGCGTTTCTGTGGCTGACCTGGTGAAGCCCAGGTCGAAGACCGAAGTGATCCCGGTAGCAGAAGCCGCGACCGCAACCAATAGGCTGCTCAAGAGGCAGATGGCTGAAATGTTCAAGGCCGGGTTTCCTTTTTCCATTGTTTCTTTGATTTCGCAGTTCGGTTCCAACTTGCCTTGATGAGTTCCAGTACGCTGCTGGCATCCCGATAGCCAGTGGACAATTGAATGGAAGGAGAAAGGGAGGGCATCCATTGCCCTCCCCTCCGCTGTCCACGCTCCTTGCGACAGTACTGACCAGGACCTCAAGTGGCCAGAATGAAGTCCGTCTGATCGACGGCCGCGCTGTTGACACCAACAAGGTGAATGGTGTCCGCCCCGATCCCTACCACCGTGTCCGCCCCGTTAGCCGTTATGGTCACGTTGGCAGCGAACGTCGCGCTGTTGATCCCCAGCGCCGTGATATTGAGCAAGTCCTGCCCGGCCGGATTGGCTCCGAAGTTCAGGATCGTATCGTTGCCGAAACCCGCGGCAGCAAACACGAACGTATCGTTGCCGGCGACGCCGCCACTCATCACGTCGTTACCGCCACCGCCGGTGAGAACGTCGTTACCCGCACCACCCACGATATTATTGCCGAGCACGTTGCCGGTGCCCGCGAAGTTGCCGCTGCCGCCGAAAAACAGATTTTCGACGTTGGCACCCAGGGTGTAGCTCGCGAGCGAGGTCCAGACCGTGTCGTTGCCGCCACCGGCGTTCTCGCCTACCACGTCCCCAAGGTCGGTGACTTCGTAGATATCGTTGCCAGCACCGCCGGCCATCGTGTCGGCACCTGCGCCACCGATGAGGAGGTCGTTACCAGCACCGCCCACGAGTGTGTTGTCGAGCACGTTGCCGGAGCCCGCAAAGTTGCCGCTGCCGCCGAAAAACAGATTTTCGACGTTGGCACCCAGGCTGTAGTTCGCGAGCGAGGTCCAGACCGTGTCGCTGCCGGCACCGGCGAGCTCGATCACCACGTCCCCAAGGTCGGTGGCTTCGTAGATATCGCTGCCAGCACCGCCGGCCATCGTGTCGGCACCTGCGCCACCGATGATGACGTCGTTACCCGCACCGCCCGCGATCGTATTGCCGAGCACGTTACCGGTGCCCGCGAAGTTGCCGCTGCCGCCGAAAAACAGATTCTCGACGTTGGCGCCCAGGGTGTAGCTTGCGAGCGAGGTCCAGACCGTGTCGCTGCCGCCACCGGCGAGCTCGCTCACCACGTCCCCAAGCTCGGTGACTTCGTAGACATCGTTGCCGCCACCGCCGACCATCGTGTCGGCACCTGCGCCACCGATCAGGACGTCGTTACCCGCACCGCCCACGAGCGTGTTGTCGAGCGCGTTGCCGGTACCCGCAAAGTCGCCGCTGCCGCCGAAAAAC
>NZ_JBFUAE010000015.1:0-168950 GCF_056406435.1 Pseudomonas sp. P1_C12
GTTTTGAGAAAACCCTAAACTTGGCTCAGCAATCGTTGGTTACATCTTTGATTTCTCGCGGAGTAACTTGTGATGCTGATAATCTGTTGACTAGCAGTCTGACTCCACAAGCACCCACACGAATTGCTTGATTCAGTTGTTAAAGAGCGGTTGGTTAAGATCTTTCGTCTCAACCGAGGCGCGCATTCTACAGCAGCCTCATTTGCTGTCAAGTGGTATTTTTCAGAAGTTTTCAAAGTTTCCTTTTCAACTTCAACCACTTGCGCTTCAGATCTCTCGTCAGCGGGAGGCGAATTCTACAGCGTTACACGCTGCTGTCAACACCTCTTTTTCAACTCCCTTTTGGCTTCGATGACCTGAAGCAACCTGCTGCCGAAAACTGCATAACTCATTGTTTACCAAGGAGTTTTCCGTTTCGACTGCGCCGGAAGTGGGGCGAATTATAGACACCTGTAATCTGCCGTCAACCACTATTTACGCCTTTTTGGCAGAAGAGCCCTTTTTAGCCACTAAACGCGGGATTCGACGAGCCAAAGGCGGTAGCCGCAGCACTAACAGCAATGCACCTATAGATGCATAGATCACCCACTCCTTCAGGTCGGCACGCACAATCCAGAGCATATGCAGTAATCCAAGCCCGAGAATTACATAAGCCAGGCGATGCAACTTCTTCCAGTGAACACCCAATCGCCGCTGACTGTATCGATTGGAAGTCACCGCCAATGCCAGCAAACCAAGAAAGCCCAGCGCACCGACAATAATGTAAGGCCGCTTGCGCAACTCGACACCCAGCTGCGACCAGTCAAAACCAAGTATGAATGCGCAATAACTACTGAGGTGGAGCAGCACATAGGCAAAGCACCACAATCCCAACTGTCGCCGCACGGCATTCCACCCCGCCCAACCGGTGAGCTTCTGCAAAGGCATCATGCTTAAGGTTACAAGCAGCAGAACAAGCGCCCCCAAACCCAGTCGATCAACCAGTACCTTGCCCGGATCCGGCCCGAGGACATCCTCCCAGGCCTGGTACAACCACAGCAGCGGCCACACCAGCACCACGACAAAGACACCGACACGCCAAAACGGATAGCGCATCAGTAGTTCTTCCTCAGGTCGAGCCCCGTATATAGAGAGGCGACTTCCTCTGAGTAGCCGTTGAACATTTGTGTGTCGCGCACATTGGGCTTGAACAAACCACTGGGCAGGCGGCGTTCACGCGCCTGAGTCCAGCGAGGATGATCAACCGTGGGATTCACGTTCGCATAAAAGCCATATTCATTCGCAGCAATGCTCTGCCAGGTGGTTTTCGGCTGCTCGCTGACCAGACTGATGCGCACGATGGACTTGATGCTCTTGAAGCCATATTTCCAAGGCACCACCAACCGCAACGGCGCGCCGTTTTGATTCGGCAACTCACGCCCATACATACCCACCGCAAGAATCGCCAATGGGTTCATCGCCTCATCCAGACGCAGCCCTTCTATATAGGGCCAGTCGATCAAGGCAAAACCGGAGCGTTGACCCGGCATGCTTTTGGGATCCTGCAGGGTTTCGAAGCGGATGAATCTGGCTTTCGAGGTCGGCTCGACCTCCTTGAGCAAGGCCGAGAGCGGAAAACCGATCCAGGGAATGACCATCGACCAGGCTTCCACGCAACGCAGCCGGTAGACTCGCTCCTCCAGCTGATACGGTTTCATGAAGTCCTCCAGCGCATACCGCCCAGGCTTGCCCACCTCCCCGTCCACCACCACCGACCACGGCTCCGCCTTCAGCGTGCCGGCATTGGCAGCCGGATCACCTTTGTCGGTGCCGAGCTCGTAGAAGTTGTTGTAGTGGGTCGCATCCTTGAACGGTGTGATCGCCTCATCCTTGACGCTGACCGCGCCCCACCGGGTGGTCGGAAGTTTTTCGCTGAACCAGGCAGGCGCCTTGCCGGGCTCGACATCCGGATAACGCGCAGCATCGCCAGCGCTGGCCCATTGCGGCAGGCCGCCCAGAGCGAAGCCGGCAACCGTGGCGCCGAGCACTTTGCGTCGAGATAGATAGAGGGATTCAGGCGTGACGTCCGACTCATGGCAGTCGGACGTTCTGGGGACTTTGATCAGCATGGTTACTCCGCAGCTTTGGAGGACAGATGCACCCATAGACTGCGGAGTATGAGGGAAATTACGCGCTCTTGTTACGGCGAAGACGTAACAGGTATTGAACCGGGCCGGAGGCTGCATAGGCGAGAAACACCAACAGCAGGATGCGCGGCGGATCACTGAAAACAACCGCGAACACCAGCACTACCGCGAGGATCGCCACGAACGGCACACGGCCTTTCAAATCCAGTTCCTTGAAGCTGTTGTACTTGATGTTGCTGACCATCAGCATGCCGGCCGCAGCAACCATCAGCGCAACCAGGAAGGACATCTTCGACCCCTGGATACCGTAATCGCTGAACGCCCAGACGATGCCTGCAACCACACCCGCCGCAGCAGGGCTGGCCAGGCCGATGAAGTAGCGCTTGTCCGCCGTACCGACTTGAGTGTTGAAACGCGCGAGACGCAATGCCGCGCCCGCCACATAGATGAAGGCGACCATCCAGCCAACCTTGCCCATGTCACCCAAGGCCCAACCGAAGGCCAGCAATGCCGGCGCCACACCAAAGGCAACCATGTCCGACAGCGAGTCGTACTCGGCACCAAAGGCGCTCTGGGTATTGGTCATGCGGGCCACGCGACCATCAAGACCGTCGAGCACCATGGCAACGAAGATCGCGATGGCTGCAAACGCAAAATACTTGCTCGCATTGGCCGAGTCACCGGCACTCAAAGCCGCCTGGGCGCTCATCGAGTTGATGATGGAATAGAACCCTGCGAACAGGTTCGCAGTGGTGAACAGATTCGGCAGAAGATAGATACCACGATGCCGGACTTTACGACCTTCAGCGTCATGCCCTTCCTCGACATGTTCATCGATGGGCAGCAGGCTTTCGGCGTCAGAAGCCTGGTTTGGCTCTTCGGGGCGTTCGCTCATGGACATTACCTTGCAACGGGGTGGAAAGTCTGGACAGGTGTCTGGGACGACGGTTCGGCCGCAAACGATGCAGCTTTATACCAGAACCGGCCCCCCAAACGAAAAAACGCGGCCTAAGCCGCGTTTTTCGTACAAGGGCGTGACTTAGTTTTTAGCTTTGTCGACGATCTTGTTGGCACCGATCCACGGCATCATGGAGCGCAGTTGCTCGCCGATGATTTCGATACCGTGAGCGGCGTTGTTACGACGCTTGGCGGTCATCGAAGGATAGCCGGTAGCGCCTTCGCTGATGAACATCTTGGCGTATTCGCCGTCCTGAATACGTTTCAGGGCGTTGCGCATGGCCTGACGGGATTCGGCGTTGATCACTTCCGGACCGGTCACGTACTCGCCGTATTCGGCGTTGTTGGAGATCGAGTAGTTCATGTTGGCGATACCGCCTTCGTACATGAGGTCAACGATCAGCTTCAGTTCGTGCAGGCACTCGAAGTAGGCCATTTCCGGCGCGTAGCCAGCTTCAACCAGAGTTTCGAAACCGGCCTTGACCAGCTCAACGGTACCGCCGCACAGAACGGCTTGTTCGCCGAACAGGTCGGTTTCGGTCTCGTCCTTGAAGGTGGTTTCGATGATGCCGGTACGACCGCCGCCAACGCCGGCAGCGTAGGACAGAGCGACGTTCTTGGCGTTGCCCGAGGCGTCCTGGTAGATAGCGATCAGGTCAGGGATACCGCCGCCCTTCACGAACTCGGAACGTACGGTATGGCCTGGAGCCTTCGGCGCGATCATGATCACGTCGAGGTCAGCGCGCGGCACAACCTGGTTGTAGTGGATCGCGAAGCCGTGGGAGAAGGCCAGGGTGGCGCCTTTCTTGATGTTCGGCTCGATTTCGTTCTTGTACAGGGAGGACTGGAATTCGTCCGGGGTCAGGATCATGACCAGGTCGGCAGCTGCAACGGCAGAAGCAACGTCGGTCACTTTCAGGCCGTGGGCTTCAGCCTTGGCAACGGTAGCCGAACCTTTGCGCAGGCCGACAGTCACGTCAACGCCGGAGTCTTTCAGGTTGCACGCTTGAGCGTGGCCCTGGGAACCGTAACCGATGATGGCAACTTTCTTGCCCTGGATGATCGACAGGTCGCAGTCTTTATCGTAGAAAACTTTCATGAATTTCCCCTATATCAGGCCGTTCAGGCCGTTCGCTAATTTGGTTTAGATGCTGAGTACTTTGTCGCCGCGGGCAATGCCGGTCACGCCACTACGGACGGTTTCCAGAATCGAGGCGGTGCCAATGGACTGAATGAAGCTGTCGAGCTTGTCGCTGGTACCGGTCAGTTGAACGGTATACACGCTGGCGCTGACATCGACGATCTGCCCACGGTAAATATCGGTAGTGCGCTTGATCTCGGCACGCTGGGCGCCGGTGGCCTTGACCTTGACCAGCATCAGTTCGCGCTCGATGTGAGCACTCTCCGACAGGTCGACCAGTTTTACCACTTCGATCAGCTTGTTCAGGTTCTTGGTGATCTGCTCGATGACTTCATCGTGACCAACCGTGGTCAGCGTCAGACGCGACAGGGTCGGGTCTTCGGTCGGGGCCACGGTCAGGCTTTCGATGTTGTAGTTGCGCTGCGAGAACAGGCCAACCACACGAGACAGAGCACCGGGTTCGTTTTCCAGAAGCAAGGAAATAATGTGCCGCATGATTAGGTACGCTCCGTCTTGCTCAGCCACATATCGCGCATGGAGCCGTCTTTGATCTGCATCGGGTAGACGTGCTCACTGGTATCGACCGAAATATCGATCACCACCAGGCGATCTTTCATGGCGAACGCTTCTTCCATCTTCGACTTCAAATCTTTCGATTCAGTGATGCGCACGCCAACGTGACCATAGGCTTCTGCCAGCTTGACGAAGTCAGGCAACGACTCCATGTAGGAGTGCGAGTGACGGCTGCCATAGCTCATGTCCTGCCACTGACGAACCATACCCAGAACGCCGTTGTTCAGAATGACGATTTTTACCGGCAAACCGTATTGCAGACAGGTGGACAGTTCCTGGATGTTCATCTGGATACTGCCTTCGCCCGTTACACAGGCAACGTCGGCATCCGGGTAGCTCAACTGAATGCCCATGGCCGCCGGAAAACCGAAGCCCATGGTGCCCAGGCCACCGGAGTTGATCCAGCGGTTCGGTTTGTTGAACTTGTAGTACTGCGCAGCAAACATCTGGTGCTGGCCCACGTCGGAGGTCACAAAGGCGTCGCCCTTGGTCACTTCGCACAGGGTTTCGATCACGGTTTGCGGCTTGATGACGCTGCCGTCGCCCTTGTCATAAGGGAACAGGCCGCGATCACCACGCCACTCGTCAACCTGCTTCCACCAGCTGGCAACGGACTCCTTGTTCGGGGTCTCGCCGATTTCCTTGAGGATCGCGACCATTTCGGTCAGGACACTCTCGACCGGACCCACGATAGGCACATCGGCCTTGATAGTCTTGGAGATCGAAGCCGGGTCGATGTCGATGTGAATGATCTTGGCATTCGGGCAGAACTTCGAGGCACCGTTGATGACACGGTCGTCGAAACGCGCGCCGACAGCGAGGATCACGTCAGCATGGTGCATCGCCAGGTTGGCGGTGTAGCTGCCGTGCATGCCGAGCATGCCGATGAACTGACGGTCGGTGCCAGGGAAGCCACCAAGGCCCATCAGGGTATTGGTCACTGGCAGGTTGAGCATCTTCGCCAGTTCGGTCAGTGGTGCGGAACCACCGCCGAGGATCACGCCGCCGCCCGAGTACAACACAGGGCGCTTGGCCGCCAGGAGCATTTCTGCCGCCTTGCGGATTTGACCGGAGTGACCGCGAACAGCCGGGCTGTAGGAACGCAGCTTGGCTTTTTTCGGGAAGACGTATTCGAACTTCTCGGCCGGGTTGGTCATGTCTTTCGGGATATCGACAACGACCGGGCCAGGACGACCGGATTGCGCCAGGTAGAACGCCTTCTTCATGACTTCCGGGATTTCCGACGCGTGCTTGATCATGAAGCTGTGCTTCACGATCGGCCGGGAGATACCGATCATGTCGGTTTCCTGGAACGCATCGGTGCCGACCATGGTGCTAGGCACCTGGCCGGAAATGATCACCATCGGAATGGAGTCCATGTAGGCGGTGGCGATACCGGTGATGGCGTTTGTTGCGCCAGGACCGGAAGTCACCAGTACCACACCGGCTTTACCGGTGGCACGGGCGTAGCCGTCAGCCATATGGGTAGCCGCTTGCTCGTGACGAACCAGGATGTGGGTCACTTCCGGTTCTTTGAACAGGGCATCGTAAACATGAAGAAGAGCACCACCCGGGTACCCGTAGATATATTTGACGCCTTCGTCGCGCAAAAAGCGGACGAGCATCTCACCGCCAGATAAAAGCTCCACGTTGCTCACCTCTAAAACGCCAGAATACCGCCCACGAAAAATGGGACGGGTCTTAATAGGTTTACTTCTCGGCAGAGCATGAGCGACGGTGGTCGCCGACTACGTCAGCACTGACTGAGCAAGTATTGGGATCGTCCCAAGTGTTGCGGGCCTTTCCCACCCAGCGCGAGGTAACGCGTTGCGGGTGTAACAGGTCGACGCGGATATGCGCCTCATGATCTGCTGAGAGGGTCTGCTTCTGGCAGTCCCTGTACAGCGGACTTTGGATTCTTCTGTTTCGTCCTTCGCAAGTCAAGTCGTCTACGTGCTTTATTCTACTAAGCACATGAGAACGCAAGAAAAAACCCGTAAATCAGCCGTGTGTTAGCTTCGATTGCGCAACTTTTGGCAAAAAATTGGCAGGCGAATGCACTTAACTAGCAGCAGGCGACAAAACAGAGAGAGATTGTGAACAACTGCCAGCGGACGCTGGCAGCTTCTGGCTCAGCGAGACGCTGTGATCAACTGATCAAACTGTTTGAGCAATACCTGCAACTGCCGATCCTTGCCCTGGACATTGCGTCCGGCAAAGACCATTTCAGCCATTTCCTGAATGCCCGAAGCATTGGGTAGCGGCAAATCCTGCTCAAGGATCATCTTCATGCGCGGCAGGAAGATCCACTGCAGCCATTGCTCGAAATCCAGTGTATCGACCGAAAACGGCTCGACACTGGCAAGCGCTTCAGCAGAGGGCGAGACTTCATCCCACCACCCTTGCACCCGCAACTCGCGCTCGATCAACAACAGTTGATCGGCGATTTTCAGAAAGCGCGCGTCCATCACAGCGTTACCTTGGCCTTTTGACGAGCCAGTGCCGCGCCCTGGGAATCACTCTGCTTTTCACGCGCCTGGGCAATCAGCTCCCACAAGTTGGCCTGAAGGGCTGGACGACCATTGGCAAAGGTCAGCCCACGGCGAGCGAACTGCTCGGCCTGGGCCGCATCGCCCTGAGCCATGCGCACCTGCGCCAGACGGTAAAGCACCTGCGGCTCTCGCGGTGCAACGCGTTGGGCGCGTTCGAGGCTGGAGGAAGCACCGTTGAGATCACCGCTCGCCTGCTGCTGTTGAGCAGTGGTCAGCAAAGCCAATACCGGGCCGTCCAGTTGCTCGTCTGCAGAAAGCCCGCCCGAACTGGCCGACGGAATCCCGCTTGGCGACGACGGCATGCTGTAGCTGCCCTGATTGATCGGCGCCGACTGGACCGGCGACGTGTCAATTGGCCCCGGCGTGATCGGACCCGGGGTAATCGGTGTGGTGCTGATCGGCGTCGAAGTCGTTGCCGCGCCTGGCACCATCACCACTACACCGCTGTCGCCTTGCGCAATCGCCTGGGTCTGCGACTGGCCTTGTACAGGGCGCTTGACGGTCGTCTGGCGGAAGCCGCCATTGGCCGAGATCCGCTCACTGTTGGACACGACGGTGCCGGAATCCACAACCGGAATCGAGCCACGTTGTACGCTAGAACAACCGCTGAGCAAAGCTACGGCGGCAACCGCTGGAATCAACCACTTGTTCACTTGAAACCCTCTTTGCTTAATTCATCCAGCCCTTGACCCAATCCATTACCGACTCGGCAGGGTTTTCACCACCGCAAGCGGCGCCGGGAGGCGGTTCGCTGCCGCGAATATACGGCATCTGTACGGCACCTGGGCAACCGGCGTCAGAACCTTGCCCGGTTCGCGAATCAACCCAGGCCTGAACAATATTGTCCGGCTGCGGCATATCCAGCGGCAACGGGTCGGCCTTGCGCATGAAGCTGGTCCAGACCTGCAGAGCCCCGGTGGCGCCGGTGAATGGCGTCTTGCCGTTGTCGTCGCGACCCAGCCAGACCACCGCCAGCAAGTCCTGGCTGAAACCGGCAAACCAACTGTCCCGCGAGTCGTTACTGGTACCGGTCTTACCCGCCAGGGTCAGGGTCCTTGGCAGCACGTTATAGACCGAACTGCCGGTACCTTCACGCATCACCCGCTGCATGGCGCTCTGGATCAGGTAAATGGAGGCAGGATCGAAACGCTGCTGAATCTGGAACGGATAACGCTTGAGCGGCTCGCCCTCGGCAGTCAGCACGCTTCGGATCCCGCGCATCGGCGTATTGAAGCCGCCGTTGGCGAGGGTCTGGTACATGGTCGCCACTTCGATCGGCGTCATGCCGCCAGCGCCGAGCAACATCGACGGGAAGGCCGGGAACTCACGAGACACCCCCAGGCGCTCCACCGTCTTCAATACGTTCGGCACACCGACCGCCAAACCAAGACGCGCGGTCGACAGGTTGTAGGAGTGCGCCAGGCCTTGATAGAGGAAGACCGTACCGTGAGAACGACGATCATAGTTCTGCGGTTTCCAGACCTGACCATCCGCGCCTTTGACCGAGAAGGATTCGTCCGACAGCCAACTGGTCAATGTGTACTGGCTTGGTTTCTCCAGTGCAGTCAGATAAACCGCCGGCTTGATCAGCGAGCCGATCGGCCGTACCGCATCCAGCGCCCGGTTGAACCCGGCAAAACTGGCCTGGCGACTGCCGATCATGGCCTGCACTTCACCCGTCTCCGGGTTGGTCACGACCATTGCCGCTTCGACGTCATCGGAACCCTTGCGCCCCGCCAGACGCTTGAAGGTGTCGTTGACCGAGGCTTCAGCCTTCATCTGCAGGATCGGGTCGAAACTGGTGAAGATCCGCAGACCTTCTTCGGTCAAGTCTTCGTCGCGATAGTCTTCGCGCAACTGACGCTTGACCAGATCGAGGAAGCCGGGGAACGAGCTGTCCGCCAGACTGCCGCGCTTAGTCACGCCCAGCGGCATTTTCTTCGCCGCCTCAACCTGCTCGGCAGTCGCAACGCCCTGCTCCTGCAGCACATCGAGTACCAGGTTGCGCCGCTCAAGGGCACGCTCCGGATAACGACGGGGGTTATAGGCAGAAGGTCCCTTGACCATGCCCACCAGCAGTGCGACCTGATGCAACTTGAGCTCGGCCAGCGGCTGACTGAAGAAGAACTGGCTGGCGAGACCGAAACCATGCACCGCGCGCTGACCGTCCTGCCCGATAAACACTTCGTTGAGGTAAGCCTCAAGGATTTCGCGCTTGTCGTAATGCAGTTCAAGCAGCAGCGCCATCATCGCTTCGGTGAGTTTGCGGTTCAGGCTGCGCTCGTTGGTCAGGTAGAAGTTTTTGACCAACTGCTGAGTCAGGGTACTGCCGCCCTGACGCATGCGGCCGGACGAACCGTTGACCCAGACTGCACGGGCGATCGACTTCGGCGAAACACCAAAGTGATGATAAAAATCGCGGTCCTCGACCGCCACCAGCGTTTCAAGCAAATACGGCGGCACCTGATCGATCTTGATCAGAATCCGGTCTTCGAGGTTTTTCGGGTACAGGCCGCCGATCAGCAGCGGCTCCAGGCGCACCACCGACAGTTTCGAGCCTTTTGCCCCCGCCAACTCGGCCACGTAATCGCCGGAGAAACGCACCCGCACCGGTTGCGCTTGTTCCATGCCTTCATAGAACTGGAAGCCACGGGTATTCAGATCGACGGTATTGCCGTTGACCGACGCCGCCCCCGGACCATTGGCCACGCTTTCACGGCGATAGCCCAGGGCATCGAGTTCAGTCAGAAAATCATCCCTGCTCAGCTTTTGTCCGACGAACAGCTCGAGCGGGCGCGCGTAAACCTTGGCCGGGATGGTCCAGCGCTTGCCGGAGAACTTCTCCTGGACGATTGCATCAAGGTAAACGGCGAATCCGGCCAGCACTACCAGGGCGACCAGACTGAGTTTAATGGCCCAGCCCAGCCACGGGCGCAGGCCTCTGGAGGGTGGTTTTTTTGGGGTTCGGGGAGTTCGAGTACGAGTCATGGCGGCGGATTATACGCACTTTATTCATCCTCAACAGGAGCGCTCCGAGGTTTGCGTCGAGCGGACTTGCGGCCATAATGACGGCCTTGAATTTCCCAGTCTCTGAAGGATCGCCTGTGAGCCAGTCCCTGATC
Organism: Pseudomonas sp. P1_C12; assembly: GCF_056406435.1. Taxonomy (NCBI): domain Bacteria; kingdom Pseudomonadati; phylum Pseudomonadota; class Gammaproteobacteria; order Pseudomonadales; family Pseudomonadaceae; genus Pseudomonas; species Pseudomonas sp. P1_C12. Next base: position 10,472 of record NZ_JBFUAE010000015.1, read on the forward strand.
GCTGCCCTGCAAAACCCTGCCCTCTACCCGCATCCTGTAGAGGGATTCCAGGTCATCGAGACCCATATTTCCTGGGTACTGCTCACCGGCCCCTATGCCTATAAAGTGAAGAAGCCGGTCAATTTCGGCTTTCTCGACTTCACCAGCCTTGAGGCTCGCGAACACTTTTGCACTGAAGAACTGCGTCTGAACCAGCGCCTCACCGACGATTTGTACCTCGAAGTGCTGCCCGTCACCGGCAGTGCCGAGGCTCCGCAACTGGGTGGTGAAGGCCCGGCCATCGAATATGTACTGAAGATGCGCCAGTTCCCGCAAACCGGCTTGCTCAGCACCCTTCAAGCCAATGGCGAACTGACCACCGCGCACATCGACGAGATGGCCGGGCAAATCGCCCGCTTCCACCTCAGCGCACCGAAAGTGCCAGCCGGGCACGAAGCCGGCACCCCGGACAGCGTCATGGCGCCGGTGCAACAGAACTTCGAACAGATCCGTCCGTTCCTCAGCGACAAAGCCGACCTGCTGCAACTCGACGCCCTGCAAGCCTGGGCCGAAAGCAGCTTCGAACGCCTCAAACCGCTATTCGCCCAGCGCAAGGCCGAAGGCTTCATTCGTGAATGCCACGGTGATATCCACTTGGGTAACGCAACCGTGATCGACGGCAAGGTCGTGATCTTCGACTGCATCGAATTCAACGAACCGTTTCGCTTTACCGACGTTTATGCCGACACCGGCTTCCTGGCGATGGACCTGGAAGATCGTGGCCTGAAGTGCCTGGCGCGTCGCTTCATCAGCCAGTACCTGGAGCTGACCGGTGACTATCGCGGCCTCGAACTGCTGAACTTCTACAAAGCCTACCGCGCACTGGTTCGCGCCAAGGTTGCCCTGTTCAGCATGCCGGCCGAAGCCACTGCGGTGCAGCGCGCCACGACCCTGCGCCAGTACCGCAACTACGCCAACCTGGCGGAAAGCTACAGCACCATTCCTTCGCGTTTCATGGCCATTACCAGCGGCGTTTCCGCCGTCGGCAAGAGCCATGTCGCCATGCGCCTGGTCGAAGCCCTGGGCGCGATTCGCCTGCGCTCCGATGTCGAGCGCAAGCGTCTGTTCGGCGAGCAAACCGTCGAGAATGATGTACAGGCCGGCATCTATAGCGCCGACGCCAGCGCGGCGACCTATACCCGCCTGCACGAAATCGCCGACGTCATCCTGCGTGCGGGCTTCCCGGTGGTGGTCGATGCCACTTACCTCAAGCGTGATCAGCGTGACAGTGCCGCAATGGTGGCCGAGGCCACGGGCACACCCTTCCTGATCCTCGACTGCAATGCGCCACAGGCCGTGATCGAAAGCTGGCTGGCCGTGCGCCAGGCAGACAAGAAAGACCCGTCCGACGCCACCCTGGCTGTTATCGCAGCCCAGCAAGCCAGCCGTGAAGCGCTGACACCCGCAGAAATCCTCTGCAGCAAGCGCGTCCAGACTAATGAAAGCGGGACGCTCGATACCGTTGTCGCGCAAATTCGTCAGCGCCTACCGGGCCTGTAAGGAAGTTTTTCAGCCGTGAAGTCTCCGCTGGCTTCACGGCCGCCAAATAGTGGCACTATACTGGCGTCATAAAACCAACAGGTGATGCGACATGAGCCAGCCGAAATTTCTCGACACACCGCTTTACGCCCTTCTGCACAAAGACGACATCAGAGGCTTCAACAGTGAACGCCCCAAGGATGGCCCCATCGACATGGCGGGTGGAGACTTCCGGGGGCTGGACCTGCGCGAGCTGAATGCCGACGGTGTGGATTTCAGCAACGCCTACTTCCGTTCCGCCGACTTGCGCGGCATTGATTTCAGTAAAGCGAACCTGGAAGGCGCGAGCCTGGCCCACGCGCAAATCTCCGGCGCCTACTTTCCGGTGGAACTCAGCGCCGACGAAATCCTGATGTCGATGAACTTCGGCACGCGATTGCGTTATCGCACCCGCTGACCAACGTCGCTGACTGACACGTCCAGCGCCCCTGATTGCGCTGGACTGTGGAGGGATACTCGCCCGTAATTCCTGATTCTTCCCCACCTCTTCCTACTGCGTTCGCGGATTTTTCACGCTCTGCCAATACTCGTTTCTTAGAAGCATTTGCGTCGAAAACGAGCAAACAATCACGCGTTTCCTACTGATGGCTACACTCCTCAGAAGATTGCCCACGCTCTCCATTCGGCCATCGCAAGGAGGCTTGATGAATGATGAACTGCAACACCTGAAGAATCTTGGCAAGACGTCAGCGCAATGGCTGCATGCCGTGGGCATCCATAGCGCGTCGGACTTGCGTCGCCTCGGGGCGGTGGATGCTTATCGGGCCGTGCGCACGCGCGGTTTTCGGGCGTCCAAGGTGTTGTTGTACGCAATTGAAGGCGCCCTGATGGACGTTCACTGGAACGACATTCCTGCCGAGCGCAAGGAAGCGCTGAACAAACAACTGGAAGCCATCTCTACACGCCACAAGATTTGATCCGACAAATACTTCTGAAGCTTTGCAACCTGAAACCCAATGATTACGGGGCCTGCAAACGCAAATCCGGAAAATCGCAAAGAAATCAAAAAACAGCGGTTGACTTGGTAATGAGAATCGATATGATTATCACAACTAGTCGCGAGACTGGTCGATATTCTGAAAAGCCCTTGGTTCGGACTCTCGGATTATCTCCTCATCAGGCTAATCACGGTTATTTGACCCGGCTCTTGCCGGGTCTTTTTTTGCCTGTGGAAAAGTACTGACAGGGTCTGGCGCAGCTTCCTTCAAAGGATTCCACGGGCGAGGCAGCCATTTGATAGCATTCACCCCTCAAGCTCGGACATATCCGGTCACGAGCCGCGGGACCGAGGATAGACATGAAGTTGCTTTGCGCAGGTGCCGAGCTGGTCAATGACAGCAGCCGCGGGTTCGACATCAATGGCCAAAAGTTTTTTGCGGTGCGCCGTAGCGGGCAGGTTTATGTCTACATCAATCGCTGCCCGCACCGGGGCGTTGCCCTTGAGTGGCATCCCGACCAGTTTCTCGACCCCAGCAACAGCCTGATCCAGTGCGCCACCCATGGCGCACTGTTCCTGATCGAAGACGGCGAATGCGTCGCCGGCCCTTGCGCGGGGCAAACCTTGACCAGCGTGGCCTGCCGCGAGGATGAACAGGGGATCTGGATCAGCCTTTAACCACCCGGTAACACGTCCAGACGCCGGTCGACCAACATTTCTTCGTGGCTCAACCGCACACCGTAAGCCAATACCTCGACCCCGCAGGCGATAGCCTCACGCAAGGCCTGAGCATAAGCCGCATCGATTTCCTGCGCCGGGCGCACGGCCTCGATGTCGGTCAGGCAAACACAGTACAACTGCACCGCGCGAATACCGTCCCTGGCCAAATGCGCCAGCTCCCGCAGATGCTTGGCGCCACGCTGGGTGACCGCATCGGGAAACGCTGCCACCGCCGTACCGTCGAAGCCCAGGGTCACGCTTTTGACTTCGACGTAGGCAGACCCTTCTGGGTAATCGAGGCGGAAATCGATACGACTGTTTTCCTGACCATAGGCCACTTCGCGCTTGAGCCCGGTAAAACCGTTCAGTTCGGTGATGACGCCCGCTCGCAGCGCCTCTTCGATCAAACCATTGGCCCGGGCGGTGTTCACGCAAAACAGCCGCCCTTGCGGGGTTTCACCGACCTCCCAGGTGCCGGGCAACTTGCGTTTCGGGTCGTTTGAGCGACTGAACCAGACCTGCCCGCCTTCGACCTGACAATTGAGCATCGAGCCAGTGTTCGGGCAGTGAATGGTCAGCAATTCGCCATCAACGGTTTCGATATCGGCGAGAAAACGCTTGTAACGACGAATCAGGCGGCCTTCTTCGAGGGGAGGATGAAATCGCATCAGCCTTGCCAGCTCCGCAACCCACGGGCAATGCGCTCGACCGCCTCCTGCAAACGCTCGATGTTTTGCGTATAGGCGAACCGCACATGATGCCCGGCCTGATAACGCCCGAAATCCAGCCCCGGGGTGAATGCCACATGCTCGGTTTCGAGAAAATGTTTACAGAACGCGAAGGCATCGCCGCCGAACTTGCTGATATCGGCGTACAAGTAGAAAGCCCCTTCCGGCTCCACCGCAATGCCGAAGCCCAATTCACGCAAGGCCGGCAGCAGGTAATCCCGACGCCGGCCAAATTCGGCGCGACGCTCTTCGAGAATGCTGATGGTTGCCGGTTCGAAACAGGCCAGTGCAGCGTACTGCGCCATGCTGGGTGCACTGATGTAGAGATTCTGGGCGAGCTTTTCCAGCTCACCGACGGCCGCGTCGGGGGCCACCAGCCATCCGAGCCGCCAACCGGTCATCCCGAAGTACTTCGAAAAACTGTTCAGAACGAATGCACTGTCGTCGACTTCCAGCACGCTGGCCGCATCGGTGCCGTAGGTCAGGCCGTGATAAATCTCGTCGACCACCAGATGACCGTGGCGCTCCTTGATCGCAACAGACAACTTCGCCAGCTCGTCGCGGGTCAGGATCGTGCCGGTCGGATTGGCTGGCGATGCCACCAATGCGCCGACGCTGTCGTGGTCCCAATGACGCTCGATCAGGCCAGGCGTCAATTGATAACGCACATCCGGACCGACCGGTACCAGTTGTGCCGCGCCTTCGACCAGCCGCAGGAAATGCCGGTTACACGGGTAGCCCGGGTCCGCCAGCAGCCAGTGTTTACCGGGGTCGACCAGCAAAGCGCTGGCCAGCAGCAACGCGCCGGACCCGCCAGGCGTGATGAGGATGCGCCGCGGGTCGATGTTCAAACCATAACGCTGCTGATAAAAGCCCGAAATGGCCTCACGCAGCTCCGGAATGCCGCGCGCGGCGGTGTAACGGGTTTTCCCCGCTGTCAGCGCAGCCTGGCCAGCCTGGATGATCGGTTCGGCGGTGGTGAAGTCCGGCTCGCCGATTTCCAGGTGGATCACATCGTGGCCGGCCGCCTGCAATTCATTGGCCCGCGCCAACAGCGCCATGACATGGAAAGGTTCGATTGCGCGACTGCGGGCACTGTAGGGCTGAGCCATTGGCCTTCCTTCAACGGAGAAAAAACCGATTCTACCCAAGCGCAGGAACGAGCGAGAACCTAAAGCGGTCAGAGGCCTTGTAACCCCGATCACAAACGACTCGAGCGCGCGCGCAAGGATTGACTAAAATCAATAATTGAGCAGGGTTCCAGAGCCACCAGACAACGGTTTGTCATCATTTGCAAGCACCCTGTGCCGCGAGCTCGACATCCGGGAGTAGCGCGGCCCGAGTTGATCTGGTAAGTTCGCCCGCTTGCAGCCGCAGGGCCGAGCAGGTGCCGGTGATGGAGCAATCCTGCGCAGATGGATTACAAGAGTAGAGGCGGTCTATTTCATGTCCACCCAAGCAAAGCAGCAAAACCAGGCGATCAGCGGCTTCGAGCCCTATGTTCAGAAAGCCGGCGAAGAGTACATGGGCGAGCCCATGCGCAAGCACTTCACCAAGGTCCTGAATCAGTGGAAGAAAGAGCTGATGGAAGGTGTCGACAAGACCGTGGACCACATGAAGGACGAAGCGGCCAACTTTCCTGATCCGGCAGACCGTGCCAGCCAGGAAGAGGAATTCGCCCTCGAACTGCGTGCCCGCGATCGCGAACGCAAGTTGATCAAGAAGATCGACAAGACACTTCAGTTGATCGAAGACGAAGAGTACGGCTGGTGTGAATCCTGCGGCATCGAGATCGGCGTCAAGCGCCTCGAAGCGCGTCCTACCGCCGACCTGTGCATCGACTGCAAGACCCTGGCGGAAATCAAGGAAAAGCAAGTCGGCAAATAATTGCGACTTGAACGAAGAACGGAGCGTGCGAACGCTCCGTTTTTGTTTCTGATGTTTTTTTGGCTTTAAATGCATCCATGACCGCCAACACCCCCTACATCGGGCGCTTCGCTCCCACCCCTAGTGGCCATCTGCACTTCGGTTCGCTGGTCGCCGCACTGGCCTCCTACCTTGACGCGCGCTCAGTGGGCGGACGCTGGCTGATGCGCATGGAAGACCTTGATCCGCCCCGTGAAGAACCCGGCGCCCAGGCGGCCATTCTCAAGGCGCTGGAAAGCTATGGCTTCGAGTGGGATGGCGACCTGGTTCGCCAAAGCGAGCGGCACGATGCCTATGCCGAGGTGCTCAATCGCCTGTTCAATCACGGCCTGGCCTACGCCTGCACCTGCTCGCGCAAACAGCTGGCGCCGTACCACGGGATTTATCCGGGGCTGTGCCGCAATGCCGGCCATGGCACCGACGATGCCGCCATTCGCCTGCGTGTTCCGGAGCTGGAGTACCACTTCATCGACCGGGTGCAAGGCGAATACCGCCAGCATCTGGGCCGGGAAGTCGGCGATTTTGTGATCCGCCGCCGCGACGGCCTCTACGCCTATCAATTGGCCGTGGTCCTGGACGATGCCTGGCAGGGCATCACCGATATCGTTCGAGGTGCCGACCTGCTGGACTCCACGCCCCGTCAGCTCTACCTGCAAGAGTTGCTCGGTCTGCCGCAGCCGCGTTATCTGCATATCCCGCTGATTACTCAACCTGATGGCAATAAACTTGGTAAGTCCTACCGCTCGCCGCCGTTGACCGAGGATCAGGCAACGCCCCTGTTGCTGCGGGCGCTGCGCGCGCTGGGACAGAACCCGGGAACCGAACTGACTGATGCCACGCCGCGGGAAGTGCTGAACTGGGGCATTGCCCACTGGGATGCCTCGTTGATCCCGCGCACACTGAGCCTGCCCGAGGCACAGCTGTTGTGATCGCACTTGCAGTGGCGCGCCCATCCGTTACCATCGCCGCACGTTTTCGGGCACGCGCATAAAAAAGAGAGGCCGGGATGTACATCTATCGCTTGGTCCTGCTTTTGGTAGTGGGGATTTACCTGTTTTCCCCAGCCATCATGGATTGGTGGATCGACGCCACTGGCGCCTGGTATCGCCCGTATCTGCTCTGGCTGATTCTGATCGTCGTGACTTTCATCCTGCAGAGCCAAAAAGATGCCGATGAGCTTTAGCCTGACCCAGATGATCCTGATCAGTGCCGCGTACCTGGCGGTGCTGTTCGGTGTGGCCTGGATCAGTGAACGGGGCATGATTCCCCGGGCGATCATTCGCCACCCGCTGACCTACACCCTGTCACTGGGCGTCTACGCCAGTGCCTGGGCGTTTTACGGCACCGTGGGCCTGGCCTATCAGTACGGCTACGGCTTTTTGTCCAGCTACCTGGGGGTTTCCGGAGCATTTCTGCTGGCGCCGGTGTTGCTCTACCCGATCCTGAAGATCACCCGTACTTATCAGCTTTCGTCGTTGGCGGACCTGTTTGCCTTCCGCTTCCGCAGCACCTGGGCTGGTGCGCTGACCACGATTTTCATGCTGGTCGGCGTATTACCGCTGCTGGCCTTGCAGATTCAGGCGGTCGCCGACTCCATCGGTATCCTCACCCGCGAGCCGGTACAGCATCGCGTGGCCCTGAGCTTCTGTGCATTGATTACGCTGTTCACGATTTTCTTCGGCTCCCGCCACATCGCCACCCGCGAAAAACATGAAGGCCTGGTGTTCGCGATTGCCTTCGAATCGGTGATCAAGCTGATCGCCCTTGGCGGTGTCGGGCTGTATGCGCTTTACGGTGTGTTCGACGGCCCGCAACAGCTTGAGTTGTGGTTGCTGCAAAACCAGACCGCGCTCGCTGCCCTGCACACGCCTTTGCAGGAAGGCCCGTGGCGTACGCTACTGCTGGTGTTCTTCGCCTCGGCGATCGTGATGCCGCACATGTATCACATGACCTTTACCGAAAACCTCAACCCGCGCTCGCTGGTCAGTGCGAGCTGGGGCCTGCCGCTGTTCCTGCTGCTGATGAGCCTGGCGGTGCCGCTGATTCTCTGGGCCGGACTGAAGCTCGGCGCCACCACCAACCCGGAATACTTCACCCTGGGCATCGGCATCGCCGCCAACAGCAAGTCTTTGGCGTTGCTGGCGTATGTCGGCGGGTTGTCCGCCGCCAGTGGCCTGATCATCGTCACCACGCTGGCGCTGTCCGGGATGGCCTTGAACCACCTGGTGCTGCCGCTGTATCAACCACCGGCCGAAGGCAACATCTACCGCTGGCTGAAGTGGACCCGCCGGGCGCTGATCGTCGCGATCATCATGGCCGGCTACGGCTTCTACCTGATGCTCGGTGCCGAGCAGGACCTGGCCAACCTCGGCATTGTCGCTTTCGTCGCCACGTTGCAGTTCCTGCCGGGCGTGCTCTCGGTCCTGTATTGGCCGACCGCCAACCGTCGCGGCTTCATCGCCGGCTTGCTGGCGGGGATCCTTGTGTGGCTGGTGACCATGTTGTTGCCACTGGTCGGCAATCTGCAGGGCTTCTACATTCCGCTGCTGAACATGATCTACGTGCTGGACGACACCAGCTGGCACATGGCGGCGATTGCCTCGCTGGCGGCCAACGTGCTGATGTTCACCCTGATCTCGTTGTTCACCAACGCCAGCACCGAAGAAGCCAGCGCTGCCGAAGCCTGCGCCGTGGATAACGTGCGCCGCCCGCAGCGTCGGGAACTGCACGCCGCCTCGCCTCAGGAGTTCGCCACGCAACTGGCCAAGCCACTGGGTGCAAAGGCGGCGCAGAAAGAAGTGGAACAGGCACTGCGCGACCTCTATCTGCCTTTCGACGAACGCCGACCCTATGCCCTGCGCCGCTTGCGTGACCGCATCGAGGCCAACCTCTCCGGCCTGATGGGCCCGAGTGTGGCCCAGGACATGGTCGAAACCTTCCTGCCCTACAAGGCCGGCGGCGAAAACTACGTCACCGAAGACATTCACTTCATCGAAAGTCGCCTCGAGGATTACCACTCGCGCCTGACCGGCCTGGCCGCCGAACTCGATGCCCTGCGCCGCTATCACCGCCAGACCTTGCAGGAATTGCCGATGGGCGTTTGCTCGCTGGCCAAGGATCAGGAAATTCTCATGTGGAACAAGGCCATGGAGGAACTCACCGGCATCGCTGCGCAGCGCGTGGTCGGTTCGCGCCTGAGCACCATTGCCGACCCATGGAAAGAACTGCTGCAAGGCTTCATCAATCTGCCGGACGAACACTTGCACAAACAGCACCTGGCCCTCGACGGCCAGACCCGCTGGTTGAACCTGCACAAAGCGGCGATCGACGAACCCCTCGCGCCGGGCAACAGTGGCCTGGTGTTGCTGGTGGAAGACTTGACCGAAACCCAGATGCTCGAGGACAAACTGGTGCATTCCGAGCGTCTGGCCAGCATCGGTCGACTGGCGGCCGGCGTGGCCCATGAGATCGGCAACCCGATCACCGGTATCGCGTGCCTGGCGCAGAACCTGCGCGAAGAACGTGAAGAAGACGGCGAGCTGAAGGAAATCAGCGGCCAGATCCTCGAGCAGACCAAACGCGTGTCGCGCATCGTCCAGTCGCTGATGAGCTTTGCCCATGCCGGCAGCCATCAGCACAGCGACGAGCCCGTCTGTCTGGCCGAAGTGGCTCAGGATGCCATCGGCCTGCTGGCCCTGAACCGACGCAATTTCGAAGTGCAGTTCTACAACCTGTGCGACCCCGAACACTGGGTCGAAGGCGACCCGCAACGGCTGGCCCAGGTATTGATCAACCTGCTTTCAAACGCCCGTGACGCCTCGCCTCCCGGCAGTGCGGTACGGGTCAAGAGCGAAGCTGGCGAACACACGGTCGATCTGATCGTGGAAGACGAAGGCAGTGGTATTCCGTCGAGCATCATGGACCGATTGTTCGAACCTTTCTTCACCACCAAGGACCCTGGCGAAGGCACCGGTCTGGGCCTTGCACTGGTCTATTCCATCGTTGAAGAGCATTATGGACAAATCACCATCGACAGCCCGGCTGATGTTCAAAGCCAACGCGGCACCCGAATCAGGGTTACCTTGCCGCGTCATGTCGAAGCGACGTCCGCTGTGAACTGAGACCGTCGAGAGTATCGAATCAATGCCGCACATTTTGATCGTCGAAGACGAAACCATTATCCGCTCCGCCTTGCGCCGCCTGCTGGAACGTAACCAGTACCAGGTCAGCGAAGCCGGATCAGTGCAGGAAGCACAAGAACGCTTCACCATTCCCTCGTTCGATCTGATCATCAGTGACCTGCGTCTGCCGGGCGCGCCTGGCACGGAGCTGATCAAGCTCGCCCAAGGCACGCCGGTGCTGATCATGACCAGCTATGCCAGCCTGCGCTCGGCGGTCGACTCGATGAAAATGGGTGCGGTGGATTACATTGCCAAGCCATTCGACCACGACGAAATGCTGCAAGCCGCCGCACGAATCCTGCGTGACCGACAAACGGTACAAGCCGGTGGTGAGGCAGTTGCCGGCAAAGCCGCCAACGGTGCGGCGAAATCCGGTACCGACAACAGCAACGGTGAAATCGGCATTATCGGCTCGTGCCCGCCGATGCAGGACCTGTATGGCAAGATCCGCAAAGTCGCGCCAACCGATTCCAACGTTCTGATCCAGGGCGAGTCGGGCACCGGTAAAGAGCTGGTGGCGCGCGCCCTTCACAACCTCTCAAAACGCGCCAAGGCACCGATGATTTCGGTGAACTGCGCAGCCATTCCGGAAAGCCTGATCGAATCCGAACTGTTCGGCCACGAGAAAGGCGCATTCACCGGCGCCAGCGCCGGACGCGCCGGCCTGGTGGAAGCGGCGGATGGCGGCACCTTGTTCCTCGACGAAATCGGTGAACTGCCGCTGGAAGCCCAGGCACGACTGCTGCGCGTATTGCAGGAAGGCGAAATTCGTCGTGTTGGCTCGGTGCAGTCGCAGAAAGTCGATGTGCGCCTGATCGCCGCGACTCACCGCGACCTCAAGAGCCTGGCGAAGATCGGCCAGTTCCGCGAAGACTTGTATTACCGCCTCCACGTTATCGCGCTGAAGCTGCCAGCCCTGCGCGAACGCGGTGCGGACGTCAACGAAATCGCCAACGCCTTCCTGGCGCGGCAAAGTGCGCGAATCAACCGCACCGACCTGACGTTCGCCGCGGATGCCGAGCAAGCCATTCGTCACTACTCCTGGCCGGGCAACGTTCGCGAACTGGAAAACGCCGTCGAGCGTGCCGTTATCCTGTGCGAAAGCCCGGAAATTTCCGCCGAGTTGTTGGGCATCGACATCGAGCTGGGCGACCTGGAAGACGACGAATTCATTGGCCTGCCCCCACAACAGGGCAATGGCAATGCCAGTAACAGCAACCACGAGCCGACCGAAGACCTCTCCCTGGAAGACTACTTCCAGCATTTCGTCCTCGAGCATCAGGACCACATGACCGAAACCGAGCTGGCCCGCAAACTCGGGGTCAGCCGCAAATGCCTGTGGGAGCGCCGTCAGCGCCTGGGCATCCCGCGGCGCAAGACCGGGGTGGCCAGCGAAAGCTGAACCACACCTGTCTCATGTGCGGGTAACACGTGACTTTGTGGAAAAAACTGTTACCTCAGTTTTTTCACGTAACAGAAGCCGGGGCTTACGGTAACGAAGCCCCGGCTTTTTTTGGCCCTCGAAATGCCTGCCGAGCGGCCTAACCCCTTGTTTCATTGGGCTTCGCAAAAGTTGGCACGCACCCTGCTATATGCTTGGTACAAGAACAATAACAAGCAATGCACAAGACAATAAAAATAAGACGAATCGACTCACGCACAATAAAAACAAGACGGCGAGAGGCGTAGCTAACTGATTCTTTTGGAGAGGCGTTGTATTTGGGGCTTGCCCCACGACCAGGCCGAGAACAACAAAAAACTGTCTTAAGACAGAACCTGTACTGGTTGGATCGAAAGATCACTGCAATTCAGCGACCAAAGCAATCCGTTTGCTCTTGACTCCCGATTGGGAGGGTCATGAAGGAAAGCTTCATGGCGAGGGCACTCAACAAAAACAAGAAGCCCGAAACCAAAAATAAAAATAGAGCATGCAACTACTTCTTGGGGAGCTTCGGCTCCCCTTGTGGTTTCTGCGATTCGCAAATCCCCCGCAAATCGGCTCGTTCCGGCCTTGAAGCCTGCGGCCTACAGCTCATATCTGCTGCGTCCTACACCATCCCCTGACTAAATGCTAGAATCCCCGCCCATCATGCGGTCATTCTTTTGTTATGGCCGAATATTCCTTCAAACAGTGCATCCCATGCTGAAGAAGCTGTTCCAGTCATTCCGTTCTCCCAAGCGTCCTACGCAACACATTCGCAGCACGCCTGAAGTGCTCAACAGCGGCCAACATTCGCTGCAGAAGGCGCAATTCAGCCGTTACGCGGTGAATATCGTTGAACGCCTGCAGAGCGCCGGTTATCAGGCTTACCTGGTGGGCGGTTGCGTGCGCGACATGCTGCTGGGTATCACACCGAAAGATTTCGACGTTGCCACCAGCGCCACACCCGAGCAGGTGCGGGCCGAATTCCGTAACGCGCGAATCATCGGGCGCCGATTTAAACTGGTGCACATCCACTTCGGCCGCGAAATCATCGAAGTCGCGACCTTCCGCGCCAATCACCCGCAGAACGAAGACGAGGAAGACAGCAATCAGTCTTCGCGCAACGAAAGCGGGCGCATCTTGCGCGATAACGTTTACGGCACTCTGGAAGAAGACGCGCAACGTCGCGACTTCACCATCAATGCCTTGTATTACGATCCGGTCAGCGAACGCATCCTCGATTACGCCAACGGCGTACACGACATCCGCAATCACCTGATCCGCCTGATCGGCGATCCGACGCAACGCTACCAGGAAGACCCGGTACGGATGCTGCGGGCCGTGCGTTTCGCCGCCAAGCTGAACTTCGGCATCGAAAAACACAGCGCCCTGCCGATCCGCGGCCTGGCGCCGATGCTGCGCGAGATCCCGTCGGCTCGCCTGTTCGAAGAGGTGCTCAAGCTGTTCCTCTCCGGCCATGCCGCCGATACGTTTGAAATGCTGGTCGACCTGCAGTTGTTCGATCCATTGTTCCCGGCCAGCGCCGAAGCACTGGAATACAACCCGACGTACACCCACACCCTGATCAGCGAAGCCCTGATCAATACCGACCTGCGGATCAAGCAGAACAAACCGGTCACCCCGGCGTTCCTGTTTGCAGCCCTGCTCTGGCCTGCCCTGCCGGCCCGCGTCCTGCGCCTGCAGGAGCGTGGCATGCCGCCGATTCCGGCAATGCAGGAAGCGGCGCACGAGCTGATTGCCGAACAGTGCCAGCGCATCGCGATTCCGAAACGCTTCACCATGCCGATCCGCGAAATCTGGGACATGCAGGAACGCCTGCCCCGCCGCAGCGGCAAGCGTGCCGATCTGCTGCTGGACAACCCGCGTTTTCGCGCTGGCTACGACTTCCTGCTGCTACGTGAAAGCGCCGGCGAGCAGACCGATGGCCTGGGCGAATGGTGGACGGACTACCAGGACGCCAACGAAAGCGAGCGCCGTGACATGATTCGCGACCTCAGCGGCAAGGACGAAGGCACCGGCGCCCCGCGCAAGCGTCGCCGCAGCGGTGGTTCCAAGCGCAAACGCGCTGCCGGCGCTTCGAGCACCACGGGCGAGTAATCCATGGAACGCATCTACATCGGCATGGGCAGCAATCTGGCTGACCCCGCCGAACAATTGCGCAGCGCCATCGAGGCGCTGGCGCATTTGCCGCAAACGGCGCTGGTCGGGGTTTCTGCGTTTTACCAAAGCGACTCGCTGCTGCCCGGCCAACCGCGTTACACCAATGCGGTGGCCGCTCTCGACAGTACGCTGGCGCCGCTGGACTTTCTGGATGCCTTGCAGGCCATCGAAAACGGCCAGGGTCGCGAGCGTCTTGAGCGCTGGGGACCGCGCACGCTGGACCTCGACATCTTGTTGTTCGGTGATCGCCTGATCGACGAACCGCGCCTCAAGGTTCCCCATTACCATATGCAGGAACGGGCCTTCGTGTTGTATCCGCTGGCGGAACTGGCACCTGCGGATCTGCGCTTGGCCGATGGCCGGACCTTGGCCAAACTGCTCCTGACGTGCCCGTTCGTCGGCCTGGAACGCCTGCCCCGGAATTGACCAAGAGCCCCTGTGGGAGCAAGCCCGCTCCCACATTGGTTTGTGGCGAACACAAAAGTGCAGCCAACCGCCGAATCGAACAATCCTGCTGAATCGCATCAGTTACCCCGGTAACACCCCTCCCGTAACAATGCGGTAACACACGCAATTGACTTCCCTCGTTCTCCTCACGACTATAGGCGTCCCGCTGCCGCCAACACGGCGTTCAAGGGCGCAATCCAGGCCTTAAAAGCACGACAAAAGAACGTGCGCCTGTATTCAACGAAGAATCACGCGCGTTACTCGCAGTAGTTTCCACAGCGCCTGAATGAGGAACTTTTCATGCCAGCCATCACCCTGACCACCCTGCAAGGTCTGAAGCAAAAAGGTGAAAAGATCACCATGCTGACCTGCTACGACGCGACCTTCGCCCATGCCTGCAATCAGGCCGGCGTCGAAGTGCTGCTGGTGGGCGACTCCCTCGGCATGGTTTTGCAGGGCCACGACAGCACCTTGCCTGTCACCACTGCAGAAATGGCTTATCACGTGGCCGCCGTCAAACGCGGTAACAGCGATGCCCTGATCCTCGCCGACCTGCCTTTCATGGCCTACGCCACCACCGAGCAAGCCATGACCAACAGCGCCCTGTTGATGCAGGCCGGCGCGCACATGGTCAAGGTCGAAGGAGCGTTGTGGCTGGCCGATTCGATCCGCCTGCTGGCCGAGCGCGGCATCCCTGTCTGCGCGCACATGGGCCTGACGCCGCAATCGGTGAACATCCTTGGCGGCTACAAGGTCCAGGGTCGCAATGAAAACCAGGCCCGGCAGATGCGTGCCGACGCGATTTCCCTGGAACAGGCTGGTGCGGCAATGTTGCTGCTCGAGTGCGTCCCGAGCGAACTGGCCGAAGAAATCACCCAGGCGGTGAAGATACCGGTGATTGGTATTGGCGCCGGCAATCGCACCGATGGCCAGGTGCTGGTTCTGCACGACATGCTGGGGCTGTCCATTACCGGCCGCTTGCCAAAATTCGTAAAAAACTTCATGACTGGCCAAACCAGCATTGAAGCTGCGTTGAATGCCTACGTGACTGAAGTCAAAGCGGCGACCTTCCCTGGGATCGAACACGGATTCTCTGCATGAACACCGTAAAAACCGTACGCGAACTACGGGCCGCAGTGGCCCGCGCCCGTAGCGAAGGCAAGCGCATCGCCTTTGTGCCAACCATGGGTAACCTGCACAGCGGTCACGTTGCACTGGTGACCAAAGCCTCCCAGCGGGCGGACTTCGTGGTGGCGAGCGTTTTCGTCAACCCGCTGCAATTCGGTGCTGGCGAAGACCTCGACAAGTACCCGCGCACCCTCGCCGCCGACCAGGAAAAACTGCTCCAGGCCGGTTGCCATTTGTTGTTTGCCCCCACTGTTGAAGAGATGTACCCCGACGGAATGGCCGGCCAGACCCGCGTCAGCGTCCCGCAACTGTCCGAAGGACTGTGCGGCGCCAGCCGGCCGGGTCATTTCGAAGGTGTGGCGACGGTGGTCAGCAAGCTGTTCAACATGGTCCAGCCGGACCTGGCGATTTTCGGCGAAAAAGATTTCCAGCAACTGGCGGTGATTCGTGCGCTGGTACATGACCTGAACATGCCGATCCAGATCATCGGTGAGCCGACCGTACGGGCGGCCGATGGCCTGGCGCTGTCGTCGCGCAACGGCTTCCTCAACGAAGAGCAACGCGCTGTGGCACCGGTGGTCTACCGCACGCTGAAAGCGATCGGCGAGGCGATCAAGCAGGGTGAACGCGACTACCCGGCGCTGATCGGCACGCAGATCAAACAGCTCGAAACAGCCGGCCTGCGTCCTGATTATCTGGAAATCCGCCATGCCCTGACCTTGCGCCCAGCGACGGCGCAGGATCGTGACCTGGTGATTCTGGTGGCGGCCTTCCTGGGGACTACACGGTTGATCGACAACCTGCACCTGAACCTCGACGCTGCGGTTTAAACAGCAAGATCAAAGATCAAACAACAAAACCAAAATCAACGGCGAGATCAAAAGATCGCAGCCTGCGGCAGCTCCTACGCGCCTGTGGGCGCTGCCCGCCGTTCGATTCCGACCTGGGAAATACTCATGCACGCCATCATGCTCAAAGCCAAGCTGCATCGCGCCGAAGTCACCCACGCTGTACTCGATTACGAAGGCTCCTGCGCCATCGACGGTGAATGGCTGGACCTGTCCGGCATCCGCGAGTACGAACAGATCCAGATCTACAACGTCGACAACGGCGAGCGCTTCACCACCTACGCCATCCGTGGTGAAGAAGGCTCGCGCATGATCTCGGTCAATGGCGCCGCGGCGCACAAGGCCAAGGTCGGCGATCGCGTGATCATCTGCGCTTACGCTCATTACAGCGAAGCCGAACTGCTCAACTTCAAACCGCGCATGCTCTACATGGCACCGGGCAATGAATTGAGCCACACCAGCAACGCCATTCCGGTCCAGGTCGCCTGATCCGAGTCCTGTCTCTTCCGTTTGTCGGACCGTTCCTAACTTTGGTGTTAAAAAAGTACCGGAAACAGGTCAGACAAAGTCAAGACAGATCATTGCGCGGGGTTTACTGTATCCGCCCTGCGCCATGAAATCGTGTCGACGCAGTTGACCGGAACGCCCATCCATAGCGCTCCGGGATTTTTAGTGTTCAAAAGGCCGTTCAAGTAATAAGGAAACCCGCAGCGATGGCGTATTACCGCACTCCTCACGACGTTACCGCTCTGCCTGCCTGGCAAGCGTTGAATGACCACCGCCAAGCCATGCAGGATTTCAGCATGCGCGAAGCCTTCAATGCCGATCCGCAGCGTTTTACTCAATTCACCCTCAGTAGCTGCGGCCTGTTTCTCGACTATTCGAAAAACCTGATCAACGCCGAGACCCGCAATCTGCTGGTGGGCCTGGCCAACGAAGTCGACCTCAAGGGCGCGATCAAATCGCTGTTCGACGGCGAAATCGTCAACTCTTCCGAAGGCCGTCCGGCCCTGCACACGGCCCTGCGCCGCCCGGTTGGCGACAAGCTGTCGGTCAACGGCGTCAACGTGATGCCCGAAGTGCACAAGGTGCTGAACCAGATCACCGACCTCGTCGGCCGTATCCACGATGGTCTGTGGCGCGGTTACACCGAGAAGCCGATCACCGACGTGGTGAACATCGGCATCGGCGGCTCGTTCCTCGGCCCTGAGCTGGTGTCCGAAGCGCTGCTGTCCTACGCCCAGAAAGGCGTGCGTTGCCATTACCTGGCGAACATCGACGGCAGCGAGTTCCACGAACTGACCATGAAGCTGCGCGCCGAGACCACACTGTTCATCGTCTCGTCGAAATCCTTCAACACCCTCGAAACCCTGAAGAACGCCCAGGCTGCCCGTGCCTGGTACCTGGCCCAGGGTGGTTCGGAAGCCGAGCTGTATCGCCACTTCATCGCGGTATCGAGCAACAACGCCGCCGCGGTAGCGTTCGGCATCCGTGAAGAGAACATCTTCCCGATGTGGGACTGGGTCGGCGGGCGTTACTCGCTGTGGTCGGCCATCGGTTTGCCGATTGCCCTGGCCATCGGCATGTCCAACTTCAAGGAGTTGCTGTCCGGTGCCTACACCATGGACCAGCACTTCCAGAGCGCGCCGTTCGAACAGAACATGCCAGTGCTGCTGGCCCTGCTCGGCGTGTGGTACGGCAACTTCTGGGGCGCGCAAAGCCACGCGATCCTGCCGTACGACCATTACCTGCGTAACATCACCAAGCACCTGCAACAGCTGGACATGGAATCCAACGGCAAGAGCGTGCGCCAGGACGGCAAGCCAGTGTCCACCGACACCGGGCCGGTGATCTGGGGCGGCGTGGGTTGCAACGGTCAGCATGCCTATCACCAGTTGCTGCACCAGGGCACGCAGCTGATCCCGGCCGACTTCATCGTGCCGATCGTCAGCTTCAACCCGGTGTCCGACCACCACCAGTGGCTGTACGCCAACTGCCTGTCGCAGAGCCAGGCGCTGATGCTCGGCAAGACCCTTGGCGAGGCCGAAAACGAGCTGCGCGACAAAGGCATGAGTGAAACCGAGGTGCACAAACTCGCGCCGCACAAGGTGATCCCGGGCAACCGTCCGAGCAACACCCTGGTGGTCGAACGCATCAGCCCGCGTCGCCTCGGCGCTCTGGTGGCGATGTACGAACACAAAGTCTTCGTGCAAAGCGTGATCTGGGGCATCAATGCCTTCGACCAGTGGGGTGTGGAGCTGGGCAAAGAGCTGGGCAAAGGCGTCTACAACCGCCTGGTCGGCAGCGAAGAAACCCCGGCCGAGGACGCCTCGACCCAAGGGCTGATCAATTACTTCCGTGGTCGTCATCGCGGGTGATTTGACAGAGGCAACAAGCCCCCCCTGTAGGAGCTGGCTTGCCAGCGAAGGCTGCGCGTCATTCAACGCTTATGTCGACTGACACACCGCTTTCGCTGGCAAGCCAACTCCTACGAGGGTCGCACAGCTCCCCTCTTGAACCAATTGACCTCTCGGCGCATCTTTATCTTTGTCGCAGAACAAGAATAAGGAACCGTCATGTTCGATATCAGCACGTTCCCCAAAGCCGATGCCGTCCGCCGGGCTGCACAATTGAGTCAAGACGACTATCAGCGCCTGTACCGCGAATCCGTTGAACACCCCAGTACGTTCTGGGCCGAACAGGCCACGCGTTTTCTCGACTGGAGCGCGCCTTGGGAAACCGTCCAGCGCTACAACCTGAAAACCGGTGAAGCCAGCTGGTTTGCCGGTGCGCAATTGAACGTCAGCTACAACTGCATCGATCGGCACCTGGAGAAGCGCGGCGATCAGGTCGCCATCATCTGGGAAGGCGACGACCCTGCCGACTCGACATCGATCACCTACAAGAAACTGCATGAAAACGTCTGCCGCCTGGCCAATGTGCTGAAAAGCCGTGGCGTGAAAAAAGGCGACCGCGTGTGCATCTACATGCCGATGATTCCCGAGGCGGCCTACGCCATGTTGGCCTGTACCCGCATCGGCGCGGTGCACTCGGTGGTGTTCGGCGGCTTCTCCCCGGAATCGTTGCGTGACCGCATTCTCGACGCCGACTGCCGCACCGTCATCACCGCCGATGAAGGCGTGCGTGGTGGCAAATTCGTACCGCTGAAACAGAACGTCGACAAGGCGCTGCAAAGCTGCCCGGACGTGAGCACCGTGCTGGTGGTCGAGCGCACCAAGGGGCAGGTGAACTGGGTCGAACGACGGGACATCAAGTATCAGCAGGCCCTGAGCGAAGCCAGCGCCGATTGCCCACCCGAGCCGATGGACGCCGAAGACCCGCTGTTCATCCTCTACACCTCCGGCAGCACCGGCAAACCCAAAGGCGTGCTGCACACCACCGGTGGCTACCTGCTGCAAGCAGCGATGACCTTCAAGTACGTACTGGACTACCGCGATGGCGAAGTCTTCTGGTGCACTGCCGATGTCGGCTGGGTCACTGGCCACAGCTACATCGTCTACGGCCCGCTGGCCAACGGCGCGACCACGCTGATCTTCGAAGGCGTGCCGAGCTACCCGAGTACTTCGCGCTTCTGGCAGGTGATCGACAAGCACAAGGTGAACATTTTCTACACCGCCCCGACGGCCCTGCGCGCACTGATGCGCGAAGGCCCCGAACCGTTGAAGCAAACATCCCGCGCGAGCATCAGGCTACTCGGCACGGTCGGCGAGCCGATCAACCCGGAAGCTTGGGAATGGTACTTCCATGAGGTCGGCGAAGAGCGCTGCCCGATCGTCGATACCTGGTGGCAGACCGAAACCGGCGGCATCATGCTCAGCCCGCTGGTCAGTGCACAGCGGATCAAACCCGGTTGCGCGACACAACCGATGTTCGGCGTGCAGCCGGTATTGCTCGACGAGCAGGGCAAGGAAATCAAAGGCGCCGGCAGCGGCGTACTGGCCATAAAGTCCAGCTGGCCGGCGCAGATCCGCAGCGTTTATCGCGACCCGCAGCGCATGGTCGACACCTATTTCAAACCCTACCCCGGCTACTACTTCACCGGCGACGGCGCACGGCGCGATGAGGATGGTGATTACTGGATCACCGGGCGCATCGACGATGTGATCAACGTGTCCGGCCACCGTATCGGCACCGCCGAAGTGGAAAGCGCCCTGGTGCTGCACGAGAGCATCGCCGAGGCCGCTGCGGTCGGTTACCCCCACGACATCAAGGGCCAGGGCATATACGTCTTCGTCACGCCCATGAACGGCGTCGAAACCAACGATGAACTGAAGAAAGAATTGCTGGCCCTCGTCAGCCAGGAAATCGGCAGTTTCGCCAAGCCGGACTTGATCCAGTGGGCACCAGCCTTGCCGAAAACCCGCTCAGGCAAGATCATGCGGCGCATTCTGCGCAAGATCGCCTGCAACGAACTCGACAACCTGGGCGACACTTCGACCCTGGCTGACCCGAGCGTGGTGCAAGGGCTGATCGACAAGCGCTTGAAGTAGGAGCGAGCTCGCTCGCGATGAACTCCGACGCGCCGTGTATATTCAGGAAACACGCGTTATCGTTAACGACCATCGCGAGCAATCGAGCGTCGACCGGCTGCTCCTACAGGGTATTCATGGAATTCATCCGCACCCGCATCGAAACCCAGATCATGAACCTGAGCGGTTTGTCCCTGGGCAAACTCGACCTGGAAAACCCCAAGGGCGACCCGGGGCTGTTCGGGCCAGACTCGGTGAGCTGGCAAGTCCATGGTGATTTCAGCAGCATGCTGATCGGCGGCGTCAGCGCCCTGATGCTGCAAGCCCTGCACCCGCTGGCATTGGCCGGGGTCTGGGACCATTCGAACTTTCGTGAAGACATGCTCGGCCGCTTGCGCCGCACCGGGCAGTTCATCTCCGGCACTACGTTCGGTTCGCGACAGGACGCCGACTGGTTGATCGAGAAGGTCCGCACCATCCATCTGCAGATTACCGGCACTGCGCCCGATGGACGCCCCTACGCCGCCAGCGATCCCGATTTGCTGACATGGGTGCATGTGGCGGAAGTCAGCAACTTCCTCGCTGCGCATTTACGCTATCGCAACCCGCATCTTTCACCGGCCGATCAGGATCGCTATTACGCAGAAATCGCCTTGGTCGCCGAACGACTCGGGGCCCGGAATGTGCCCCGTTCTCGGCAGGAAATTGCCGACTACCTCGAGCACATACGTCCACAGTTGCTATGCGACGAACGCAGTCGCGAAGTCCTGCGCCTGTTGCTGAACGCCCCCTCCCCCAGTCGCCTGGCCAAGCCGTTTGGCGGCTTGATGATGCAGGCCGGGATCGATCTGCTGCCGGACTGGGCCAGTGCCATGCTCGGCGTCAGCCAGAATCCACTGCAACGCAAGCTGATCCGCGCCAGCGTCAATCACAGTGCGCCGATGCTGCGATGGGCGGTGCGCAATGGGTCGGTGCAGCGGGCTAAACGACGGATGGGCCTGTAGGAGCTGGCTTGCCAGCGATGAACGATAACGCGGATTGTCAGATAAGCCATGTTGCGGCCTTCGCTGGCAAGCCAGCTCCTACAGGTTGTGCTCCAAACTGTTAAACTCCCGCGCCCAATTCCCTCCTGCAAGGCGCCCAGCATGTCTTCCTTGAATCAGGCGCTGCGCGCCGCCCTCGATCAACGCCAGGACCTGCTCGCCGAACTGCACCAGCAAGGCACCGATTGCTATCGCCTGTTCCACGGCAGCCAGGAAGGCGCCGGTGGCCTGACCATCGACCGCTACGGCCCGCAATTGCTGGTGCAAAGTTTCCACCAGGCGCTGGAGCGCGAAACGCTGCTGCAACTGCACGAAACGATCAATCAGCACCTGGGTTATGACACCCTGCTGGTCTACAACGACCGCTCCCGTGGCAACTCGCGCATCGATCGCGAAGACATCGTCTACCGCGCCGACGAAGCCGCCCTGCAGGACCTGGTCGGCCACGAATGGGGCCTGAACTATCGGGTGCGGGGTCGCCATGCCGGACAAGACCCGCTGCTGTTCCTCGACCTGCGCAACACCCGTGGCTGGGTCAAGGACCACAGCAAAAACAAAAGCGTGCTGAACCTGTTCGCCTACACCTGTGGTGTCGGCCTCAGTGCTGCCGCCGGCGGCGCGCGCGAGGTGTGCAACCTGGACTTCGCCGAAGGCAACCTGGCGGTCGGCCGAGAGAACGGTCAACTCAACCCGCAGTTGCCAACCATGGAATTTATCCAGTCCGACTACTTCCCGGCCATTCGCCAACTGGCCGGCCTGCCGATCAGCCAGCGCCGCGGGCAAAAACTGCCGAGCTATCAGCGCCTGGAACAGCGCCAGTACGATCTGGTACTGCTGGATCCACCGGCCTGGGCCAAGAGCGCATTCGGCACCGTCGACCTGCTGCGCGACTACCAGAGCCTGCTCAAACCCGCCCTGCTGACCACCGCCGACAACGGCGTGCTGATCTGCTGCAACAACCTGGCAAAAGTCAGCATGGACGACTGGCGCGAGCAGGTTTTGCGTTGTGCAGAGAAGGCCGGGCGGCCGGTGCGTGAGTGGAGCGTGATGACGCCAGGCGCCGACTTCCCGTCGATGGATCAGCAACCACCGCTGAAAACCCTGATCCTGCAGCTCTGATTGCTGTGGGAGAAATCTGAAACTTACTGAACAGGGCGATCACTTGGGAACCGGAAACGCGTGCCATACTCCAAGGCACTCCGATCCAGACAGATGAAGCCACACATGTACAAAGGATTGATTCGCGCCATTGGTGCCTTGTTGACTGCTCTGGCCCTCTACAGCTTGCTGGGCTTTCTGATTTTACCGGGTGTGGCGCTGCGCGTTGCCAACCAGCAACTGGCCAACTACGCCACCACACCGGCCACGATCCAGCGGATCGAATTCAATCCGTTCAGCCTTGAACTGACCCTTTGGGGCTTGAATATCGGCGAGCCCGGCAAGGAGCAGGTCGGTTTCGAACGTCTGTACGCCAACCTGCAACTCGACAGCCTGTGGACCAAGGCGGTGCACCTGTCCGATGTCGAACTGGACAAGCCCAAGACCGAAATCCTGTTCAGCAAGGACGGCAAACTCAATCTGCTGGGGCTGTTCAAACTGCCAGCGAGCGAACCCACACCCGCCAACCCGGATGCCAAGCCGTTTCCGCTGCGCATCGAGCGGATCAAGCTGGCCGGCGGCGCGGTGCACTTTGAAGATGCCCGGCCCAGCGAGCCCATCGAGTTTCTCTACGACACACTCGATTTCGAGCTGAAGAACCTCAGCACTCTGCCCGATGACAGCGCCGACATGACCTTGGTGGCCGTCGGCCCCAATGGCGGACAAATCGACTGGACCGGCAACTTCAGCCTGATCCCGATCGCTTCCGAAGGTAAGCTGAAAATCACCGATGGCAAAATGAAGGCCTTTTGGCCCTATGTGCGCGACGCCGTGCCACTGGACCTCGAAAACGGCATCATGAGCATCAGTACCGACTACAAATTCAGCCTGGCCAAGGAAACCGAGCTGCTGCTGAGCAATGTAGCGGTCAACATTGCACCCTTCGCGATCAAGGCCCCGGATGGCCGGCCGCTGGTGAAGCTCGAGCGCCTGGACGTCAGCGAAACCACCGTGGACCTGGCCAAACAGCAAGTGGTGGTCGGCAAGATCCGCAGCCACAAACTGGAAACCTGGGCCGCTCTGGAACCGGACGGCCAACTCGACTGGCAGAAACTGTTCGCCAGCCAACCGTCAAAACCCACCGCCAAAGCCAAGGCGGATGCCGAACCAGCCAGAACTCCGGCGGCGGCAGACTCACCGAAGCCCGAACCGGCCGCCCCAGGCAAACCCTGGCAGGTGTTGCTCAAGGATGTGCAGTTGCGCGATTACCAGGTGCATCTGGCCGACCGCAAGGCACAACCCGCCGTCGCCCTGGATCTGAGCCCGCTGAACCTCGACCTGCAAAACTTCGACAGCCTCAACGGCTCACCCTTTACCCTCAAGCTCGATACCGGCGTGGGCAAGCAAGGCAAGATCATGGCCGACGGCGAGGTCAACCTGGCCCCGGTCAGCGCCAGACTAAAGGTCCAGACCAGGGACATCGACCTGCGTGTTGCCCAGTCCTACATCACGCCGTTCATTCGCCTGGAGCTGCGCAGCGGCATGCTCGCCAGCGATCTGGCGGTCGACCTGAAAAGCACCGACCCCCTGGCCTTCAACGTCACAGGCCGCGCCCAGGTCGATCAGTTGCATACCCTGGACACCCTGAAAACCCGCGACTTCCTCAAGTGGCAACAGGTCGTGGTCGAAGGCCTGAACTATCAGCATGGGGACAGCCTGTCGATCGACAAGATCAACCTGTTCCAGCCCTATGCACGCTTCATGATCAACGATGATCGCACCACCAACATCGATGACCTGCTGATTCCGCAACCGGCAGACTCCGGGGCAAAACCAGCGGCAAGCAAACCCGCCAGCAACGAAAAACCGTTGGGCATCCACATCGGCGGCATTTTCATCAATGACGGTTCGGCCAACTTTGCCGACTTCAGCCTGACCCCGAACTTCGCCACCGCCATTCAGCAACTCAACGGGCAGATCGGCACCATCGACAGCCGCCAGCCGAAACCGGCCAGTGTCGACGTCAAGGGCAAGGTCGATCGCTACGCGCCAGTGACCATCAAGGGCTCGGTCAATCCGTTCGACCCGATGGCCAGTCTCGACATCGCCACCAGCTTCAAACGCGTGGAACTGACCACGCTGACGCCCTACTCCGGCAAGTTCGCCGGCTACCGTATCCGCAAGGGCCGGCTCAATCTCGACCTGCACTATCAGATCACCAAGGGCCAGCTCAAAGCTGAAAACAAAGTGGTGGTTGAACAACTGCAACTGGGGGAAAAAGTCGACAGCCCGGATGCCGTGAGCCTGCCGCTGAAACTGGCGATTGCCTTGCTCAAGGACGTCGACGGCAAGATCTCCATCGAACTGCCGGTCAGCGGCGACCTGAACAACCCTCAGTTCAGCGTCATGCCGATTATCTGGCAGACCCTGCGCAACCTGATCGTCAAAGCCGCGGCGGCGCCGTTCAAGCTCATTGGCGGGCTGGTCAACGGAAGTGGCGCGGAAGACCTGGGTAGTGTTTCCTTCGCAGCGGGTTCCAGCGACCTGGGCAAGGACGCCGAAGGCGCTTTGGACAAACTGTCCAAGGCGCTCAAGGAACGCCCGGCCCTGCGCCTGGAAATCGAAGGCACCGCCGCCCAGAGCGCCGATGGCCCACTGATCGCCGAACAACGCCTGGAGCGTGAGTACCAGTACAACTACTACAAAATGCTCCAGCGCCGCGGCGACAAGGTCCCGGCCCAGGCTTCGTTGCTGGAAGTGCCAGACGGGGAAAAAGGCCCGCTGCTCGAAGGTATCTACCGCACCCGCCTGAAAACCCAGCCCCCCGCCGAATGGAAGGATCTGGGCAAGGAAGAGCGCACCACGAAAATGCGTGCCGAGGTGATCAAGTTCTGGAGCTCCAGTGACGTGCTGTTGCGTCAACTGGGCCAGGAACGCGCCAGCAGCATCAAGGATTACCTGGTCGACAAGGGCAAACTGGAGGATACCCGGGTGTATTTCATCGACGCCAATCTGGGCGAGGCAGAAAGTGACGGCCGCGTGGTAACACCGATGCATCTGGACGCCGAGTGATGGTTCGGTGGCTGCTGGCAGGCCTGGTTCTGGTGCTATCCGCCAGTCAGGCCTGGGCGGCCGATACCCTGCGCTGTGGCAGCCAATTGATCAGCGTCGGCGATCGCTCCAGCGAAGTTCTGCAGAAATGCGGTGAACCGGTCAGTCGCGACTTGTTGGGTTACAAACGCAGTGCAGATCGGCGCGAGGAGTTTCAGGTCGAGGAATGGACCTACGGACCGAATGGAGGGATGTATCAATACTTGCGGTTCGAAGGTAATCGGCTGAAACAGATCACCAGCAAACGCGGAAACTGACCCCACCCCCAGTTCATGTGAACTCGCTCCTACAAATTGATTTTCAGCATTACACATAGAACAGGCCCCGGCAAAAATGCGCGGGGCCTGTGGCGGCCACATCCTTATGGCCCTTCGCATGAACACTCAGGTTGCAACAGACGTATAACTGGGCCCGTCTGTCGCACCTTCTCCCGATCCAGGCGAGAAGCCTTGCCTTACTCGGCTTTCAGGCCGTCAGCGGAGACCGCCTTGACGCCTTTGATTTTCTTGGTGATAGCCACAGCCATTTCTTTTTGCGAATCGGTCACGGCGGTGGTCGATGACAGCGATACCACGCCTTTGTTGGTTTCAACCTTGATGTCGCTACCTGGAATGCCTTTTTCGGTCATCAGGTCGGCTTTGACTTTAGTGGTGATCCAGGTATCGGAAGTAGCTTCTGTAGCCTTGGTCATTTCACCCGCCGCCAAGGTCATTGGAGCCTGGGTGGCTTGAGTGGTCTGGGCGAATGCCGCGTTTGCCATGGTCAGGGTCAGGGTCAGCGCGGTGGCAGTAGCGGCAGCGATAGCGAACTTCTTCATACGAGTAACTCCTGTTTTTCGGAAAGTCTGCCGGGTGTCTTGTCGGCAGGGTTACCAAGGATATTGCGAACGCTGTGCCAACTTTGAAATAGAGAAAAAACCTTATTAATCAATAAGTTATAACATCAGCCAACTTTCGAAATCATGCAAAATGCACGAGAAGCACAAACA
Source organism: Pseudomonas sp. P1_C12 (assembly GCF_056406435.1). Classification (NCBI taxonomy): domain Bacteria; kingdom Pseudomonadati; phylum Pseudomonadota; class Gammaproteobacteria; order Pseudomonadales; family Pseudomonadaceae; genus Pseudomonas; species Pseudomonas sp. P1_C12. The sequence continues at coordinate 37,299 of NZ_JBFUAE010000015.1, forward strand.
CTGCATGCAAGTTGCGGGTTTACGGAAAGTTCCTAAGATGCTGAAATTTCTGAGCTTTATCTGCGGCATTTGACGACGGGTCGACAAACAGGAAAAACCCCGCAAAAGCGGGGACTTGATTCAGCACTTCATGCCGCAGACCCGGAACACCCTTTAGGCAAGTAATCCGGGGAAACGCTGCTCTTACATGACCAGCCTTTGGTTTCGTCCCGTGTCAGGGTGACGGTTTTGCCCTGGACCACGCCTGGGGCATTGTTCAACGTACATACGATTGATCCCGCCCCCTCCGGTGTTGTAGCCGTCACAGACAGGGTGCAGTGGTTGGTCGATGTCGCACCGGCGGGCGCCACGTTGGCAATTGTCGGGGTTTCCCCCTGGTTGATCACATCCTCGAACGGCACCTTCATTGCAGTCAACTCGGCCAGCGCCGCCGTGACCTTGGCCCGAGCCTGGTACTTGGAATACATCGGCAGGCCCAGCGTTGCCAGGATCCCGATGATCGCCACCACGACAAGCAACTCGATCAGGGTAAAACCTTTCTGATTGTTCATGTACAAGCTCCATGCATGAGTCGAAGGCTCATGACCTGCCCCATGGCAGCACAGCCTGTGCCAAGGCGAGAAGCCCCTGTTGGCAGGGGGCGTGGTGGCCGCAAAGCCCTTACCTACTACCTGGATCAGCACTATCTGACGTTTTTTGTCACCTTACCCTTGCGGGTTTGGCCCCGTCCCTTGACTAGGCTATAAGAGCAATTCAATCGGAATACCCAGGACTGAACATGGCGGTCAAGGCAGCGAAAATCAGCGTGTATGCATGGGAAGGCATCGACCGCAAAGGCACAAAAGTGACCGGCGAACTCAGCGCTCAAAACCCGGCGCTGATCAAGGCGAAGCTGCGCAAACAAGGCATCAGTCCCGGCAAGGTTCGCAAGAAAAACCATTCGGTGTTCAACATGGGCAAGCGCATCAAGGCCCAGGACATTGCCCTGTTCACCCGGCAAATGGCGACGATGATGAAGGCCGGGGTGCCGTTGTTGCAGTCCTTCGACATCATCGGCGAGGGCTTCGACAATCCGGCCATGCGCAAGCTGGTGGACGAACTGAAACAGGAAGTCGCGGCAGGCAGCAGCTTCGCCGCCGCCCTGCGCAAGAAGCCCCGCTATTTCGATGAGCTGTATTGCAACCTGGTGGATGCCGGCGAGCAGGCCGGTGCCCTCGACACCCTTTTGGAGCGGGTCGCGACCTACAAGGAAAAAAGCGAAAGCCTCAAGGCCAGGATCAGGAAAGCCATGACCTACCCGCTGGTAGTGGTGTTCGTCGCGGCGATTGTCACCGGGATTCTGCTGGTCAATGTCGTGCCGCAGTTCGAGTCGGTGTTCAAGGGCTTTGGCGCCGAACTGCCGGCCTTCACCGTGATGGTCATTGGCCTGTCGCAGTTCATGCAGGCCTGGTGGTGGATGGTCCTTGGCACGCTGACTACTATGGCCTTCGGCGTGCGCCACGCCCTCAAGACATCCCCGGTCTTCCGTGACCGGATGGACACCTGGCTGCTGAAACTGCCGCTGGTGGGCACCCTGATGCACAAGTCCGCCGTGGCCCGGTTCGCCCGTACACTGTCGACCACTTTCGCTGCCGGCGTGCCGCTGGTGGAGGCCCTGGAATCAGTGGCCGGTGCGACCGGCAATAGCGTGTTCAAGCGCGCGGTATTGCGCATCCGGCAGGACATCTCGACCGGCATGCAATTGAATTTCGCCATGCGTACCTGCGGCGTCTTCCCGAACATGGCGATACAAATGACTGCCATCGGCGAAGAGTCTGGCACCCTGGACGCTATGCTCGACAAAGTCGCGGGATTCTACGAAGACAACGTCGATAACATGGTCGATAACCTCACCAGCCTGATGGAGCCGTTCATCATGGTGGTGCTGGGTGTTATCGTTGGTGGACTGGTAGTTGCCATGTACCTGCCCATCTTCCAACTTGGCTCAGCGATCTGACATGCCCTTGAATGAAATCCTGATTCACTCTCCGCTGGCCTTTGTCCTTCTCGCAGGCATCACCGGCCTGCTGGTCGGCAGTTTCCTCAATGTCGTGATCTGGCGCCTGCCGAAAATGCTCGAACGCGACTGGCGTGAGCAGGCCCATGACATTCTCGGGCTGCCTGGCGAAACGCCGCTGCCGACCTACAACCTGTTGCTGCCCCATTCCCAGTGCCCACACTGCGGTCACCGAATCCGCACCTGGGAAAACATCCCGCTGCTCAGTTATGTGTTTTTGCGCGGCCGCTGTTCAGCCTGTGCGGCGGCGATCAGCCCGCGCTATCCGTTGACCGAACTGGCCTGTGGCCTTTTGTCGGCGTTTGTTGCCTGGCACTTCGGCTTCGGTTGGCCGGCCGCCCTGGTGCTGTTCCTGAGCTGGGGCTTGCTGGCGATGAGCCTGATCGACGCCGAACATCAGATATTGCCGGACGTACTGGTGCTGCCGTTGATGTGGCTGGGGTTGATCGTCAACAGTTTCGGCCTGTTTGTGTCGTTGCACGAGGCGCTTTGGGGTGCGATAGCCGGCTACTGCGTGCTGTGGTCGGTGTTCTGGCTGTTCAAGCTGATCACGGGCAAGGACGGCATGGGCTACGGAGATTTCAAGCTGCTGGCGATGCTGGGCGCCTGGGGTGGCTGGCAGATTCTGCCGCTGACCATCCTGCTGTCCTCGCTGGTGGGTGCCATTTTCGGGCTGATGATGCTGCGCTTGCGCAATGCACAAACCTCGACGCCAATCCCTTTCGGTCCCTATCTGGCCATTGCCGGCTGGATTGCGTTGCTCTGGGGTGGTCAAATAACCGACCTCTATTGGCAGTTTGTCGGTTTGAAATGAATAGCCCTGTGGAAAAACCCTGGATTCTCGGCCTGACCGGCGGTATCGGCAGCGGTAAAAGTGCGGCCGCCCAACACTTCATCGATCTGGGCGTGCATGTGGTCGACGCCGATCATGCCGCTCGCTGGGTAGTTGAACCTGGCCGCCCGGCACTGGCACAAATCGCCGGGCACTTCGGCCCAAGCGTGTTGCAAACCGACGGGCAACTGGACCGCGCAGCGCTACGCAAATTGATCTTCGAAGTGCCTGAAGAACGCCGCTGGCTGGAGGCCCTCCTGCATCCGCTGATCGGCGAGGAGATCGCTCACCACCTGGCGCTGGCAAAATCGCCTTATGCGATTCTGGTTTCGCCGCTGCTGATCGAGTCCGGGCAATACGCCATGACCCAACGGGTGCTGGTGATCGATGCCCCCGAACAATTGCAGATCGAACGTACCCTGCAACGTGACCAGACCAGCGAGCAGCAAGTCCAGGCGATCCTCAAGGCCCAGTCCAGCCGCCAGGATCGCGTGAGCCATGCCGACGACGTCGTGGTCAATGACCGCGACCTTGCCTGGCTGCACAGCGAGGTCGAACGCCTGCATCACTTTTATCTTTCTTTGCGTGGAGGCCAGTCATGAGCCAACCAACAACCGTCGAATGCCCAACCTGTGGCGCCCCCGTGGAATGGACCGCCGAGAGCAAATTCCGGCCATTCTGCTCCGACCGCTGCAAACTGATCGACCTGGGCGCCTGGGCGTCCGAAGAACACAAGATTCCAGTGGCTCCCGATGCCGAGGACGAGATGTTCAGCGGCGACTTCGACCCGCGCCACTGATCCATCGACTGGGCGATTCCAGGTCTTGATGCGGATCAGGACTTGGGATCGTCGTCCTTCCAGGGAGCCGAGAGGTAGCGTGTGCGGTTGAACGTCTCCAGCCATTCCGGGCAGAACACCACCAGCGCACTGACGATCATGCCGTTGATAAACGCTTCGGGAAAAATGATCAGCCACAGATATCCGACAAAATCTTCCAGCCAGTACGGCATGGCAAAGCGCTCGTTGAACCATAACAACCAAAGCGCCAGCAGCAGGCATAGCAACGCCGACAGCGCGGCGGCAAAGAATCCGGATACGAAGATATACACGAAGGGATTTCGTGGCTGCGCCCGCTCCACCAGAATCGCGCAACACTCGGTGACCAGCACCGGCAGCGCAATCAACAGCGCGCCATTGACCCCGACCGCCGCCAGGTCCTGTCGCCCGAGCAACACCAGCCCCGTTTGCGCAACCAACCCGCCGACCAGCGCCAGCGGCCAGTCCAGCAGCAGGGTCACCGCTGTCATGCCGATGAAGTGGTAAGACACACCGGTATCAAAGTCGCGCCGCACCAGCCACAACAGAAACAGCGCAAACACCGTTCCAAACAGCAGATGCTGACGACGGCTGTCGGTGAACAGTTCAACCCACGGCGCGCGACAGATCGCCCAGATCAACACCGGCACATAGATCAGCCAGCCGACCGCCAGGGTTTGCGATGACAGCAACTCTGCACCGATCATGGCTACGCGCGTCTCCCAGGCGAAGAACAACAGACACTCAGTCTACACCGCCGCTCGCCGGCCCCTCGACTTCAAGCCCAATGCCGCGGATCGTTCATCACCGCGTCATGTTCGGCGAACAGCTTCGGTAGCTCTGACTTGAGAAAATCCACCCAGGTGCGGACCTTGGCATCGAGAAAGTGTCGCGAAGGATACAGCGCATACACATTGCGTTCGCGCAGGCGCCATGCAGGTAACACGCGCAGCAAAGTACCGTCGCTCAAGGGCCGCGTCGCGGTGTAGAACGGCAGCAGGCTGATGCCCATGCCCGCCTCCGAAGCCTTGACCATCGACTCGGCAACATTGCACTGAAAGGTCTTGGCCGGGCTGACGGCGTGCTCGCCGTGCTCGTCCTGGAACAGCCATTGATCGCTGTACAACGGGTCGAGCATGCGCAGGCATTGATGATCGCTCAGCGCCAGCGGTTGCTGCGGCACACCCCGGCGTTGCAAGTAAGCCGGGGAAGCACAAGGCACGCTGTAGATCTGCCCGATGGCTTGCGCAACCATTTGCGAGTCGGCCAGTTCGGGAGCGATCGAAATCACCACATCGTGCCCTTCCTCCAGCGGATCGGGATTGCGCTGCGACAAGGTCAGCTCGAACACCACATCGGGATAAAGCTCGCTGTAGCGGGCGATCAACGGCGTGAGCAGCACACCCAGGCCGTTCATACTGTGCACCCGCAGGCGTCCGGCCGGATTGATATGAGCGCCACGGGCCTCGGCCGTCGCCTCATCCATGGCTTCGACGATTTGCCGGCTGCGCAGCAGGAAGCGCTCGCCGGCGTCGGTCAGGCTCAAGCGCCGCGTGGTGCGTTGCAGCAGACGCGCCTGTACATGTTCCTCCAGATCCGCCACCAATCGGGATACCTGCGCGGTCGACAGATCCAGCGCATCGGCAGCCCCGGTGAAACTGGCGCAGTCCACCACCCGGATGAACACGCGCAAGTTGTTAAGCACATCCATAAGCCCCCCTCAGGCAATGACTGTTACGTTTTATGTAAGGCTGCATACACCGTTCGCCCCTTTATCCGTCGGTGGCAAAGACTAAAATTCAGACATCAGAACCGACACGGAGCACGCCAACATGAAAACGTTGATCAGCCTGTTGCTGACCGTCATCGCCACCTCGGCCATGGCCGCTGACAACGAGCCCCTCGCGGTCCTGTACAACCCGGCGCAGCCACTGGACATCGCCAGCGTGGTTTCTGTGTCGGACACCGCGACCGCGTGCGGAGTCGTACCGGCAACCATGGTGTATGTCGATCATCAGGGCCAGACCCACCGCGTGACCTACAACGTCATCGGTGATTGCACCAGCAACCTGTGATCAGTGGCTCACAGCAAGGTCCACGTGTAGCTGAGGATCAAGCGGTTCTCGTCGATATCACTGCGGTAGTTTGAACGCGCCATGGCATTGCGCACGCGAATGCCCAAACCTTTGAGGCTGCCGCTCTGCAGCACATAGCCAATGTCCAGGTCACGCTCGCGATCCTTGCCTTCAAAGCTCTTGCCAGTATCGACATTGTTGCCGCTGATGTAGCGCACGGTGCTGGTCAGCCCCGGTACGCCGAGCGCCGCGAAGTCGTAGTCGTAGCGCGCCTGCCAGGAACGCTCATCGGTGAAGGCGAACTCGTAGGTCGGCACTTCGTTGCCCAGTGGTGAGATATTGGCAAACACCCGTGGGAACGCACTGTCACCGAACATGCCCTGATAGCCGACGTAAAACGTATGGCCGCCACGCTTGGCCGACAGCAACGAGAAGAACGCCTGGTTGTCGATGTTGCCCAGCAGTTTTTTGCCGTCCTCGCGCGAATCGTAGTAACCGAGGTTGGCGCCGAGGATCCAGTCGCCCACCGGCTCGCTGTGCTTGAGGCCCAGGAAGCGCTGGTTATAGATGTCTTCCAGTTGCCCGTACCAGGCGCTGACCGAGCTGCGCTTGTCGTTGAAGACATAATCAGCGCCAGCAAAATTGAAACCGTCACTGCTGACCTGACGCTGCGGCACATGACCGAGCATGGCTTGCATCTTTTCGTCGCCAGACTCGTTGCGCAGGCTGGTTGAACTCAAGTGACCACCCTGTAGCGTCAGGCCATTGATCTCGTTGGAAGTGATGCTTGCGCCCTGATAACTCGGCGGCAACAGGCGAATATCGCTGAATGCCAACACCGGCAGATTGGGTTGCAGCTCACCGACTTTCAGCTCGGTTTTGGAGTAGCGCATCTTCAACGCGCCTTCCAGGCGACTGTAGTTATCCGCCGCGCGGCCGTCGCCCTGCACCGGCAGCAAACCGGTATTGGTCCGGTCCGGAGCGCTGTCGAGCTTGAGGCCGAGCAAGCCGATGACGTCCATCCCAAACCCGACGGTGCCCTGGGTGTATCCGGACTTCACGTTGAGGATGAAACCCTGGGCCCACTCTTCAGCCTTCGATTGCTGGTTGGCGCCAACGATGTCGGAATAGTCGCGGCTGAAGTAGTAATTGCGCGCCTGCAACGTCGCGGTGGTGTCTTCGACAAAGCCTTTTTCAGCGGCCATCACACCTGTGGAAAAACTCGAGACGACAGCCAGGGACAACGCCGAACCGGTTGTTGGGAGAATCTGTTTCATCGTTTTTCTCTTATTGTTATTGATCGACTGATTGAAGGACTTCAGTTGCAGTGGATTTGCGATGGGGAACGGAACGACGGGCGCTCAACAGCACATGGGTGACCATGCCGAAAATCAGCCCCCAGAACGCCGCGGACAAACCGAACAACGACATGCCCGAAGCCGTGACCAGAAAGGTCACCAGCGCGGCTTCACGATCGCTCGGCACCGCCATCGCGCCCGTTAACGCGCCGGCAATGGCGGCGAACAAGGCCAGCCCGGCCAGCGCCGCGATCAGCTCTTTGGGGAACGCGGAAAACAGCGAGACCAGCGTGGCGCCGAAGATCCCCAACAGCAGGTAACACAGGCCGCCGACCACCCCGGCCACGTAGCGTTTGCGAGGATCTTCGTGGGATTCTCGACCGGTGCAGATCGCCGCGGTGATTGCCGCCAGATTCAGTCCATGGCACCCAAACGGCGCCAGCAATGCCGTGCCCAGCGCGCTACTGGCGATGATCGGGCTCGTCGGCGTCGGATAACCGCTGGCGCGCAGCACCGCCATGCCGGGCACGAACTGACCGGTCAGCGCCACCATCACCAGCGGCAAGGCGATGTTCAGGATCGCGCCCAGGCTGAACTCGGGCGTAATCCACACCGGCGTAGCCAGGCCGATCACCAGCGCTTCACGATGCAAATCACCGCTGAACGCGGCGATCGAACACCCCACCAGCAGCACCATCATCACCGCATAACGCGGCATCACCCGCTTGCAGATCAGGTAGCAGGCAAACATCGCCAGGACCAGCAACGGCTTGTGCTGCATCGACACAAACAACCCGGTGCCGAAACTGAACAGGATCCCCGCCAGCATCGCCGCCGCGACGGCTGCGGGCAGCTTGCTGATGATCCGGTCGAAAGCGCCCGAGATGCCAACCGCGAAAATGATCAGGCTGCTGACCAGATAAGCCCCCACCGCCTCTGCCATGGAAATTTCCGGCAACAGCGTCACCAGCAACGCCGAACCTGGCGCCGACCAGGCGATGATCACCGGAACGCGGTAGCGCAGGCTCAAACCGATACCGAGCACGGCGCTGCCAATGGAGATCGCCCAGATCCAGGACGACAACACTTCCCGCGAAAGATGAGCCGCTTCTGCCGCCTGAAAGATGATCACCAACGGGCCGGCATAGGAAATCACCGTGGCAATGAATCCAGCCACGGCGGCTGACAACGAGAAGTCCTGGAAAAACGCTTTCATGATTCAGGCACCGGTCGCTGACAATGCTGGGTTGACGCCAGCAGCGCTGCGTCGGCTGCTGATGGCGAACACGGTCATGGCCAGGGCTGCCACCGCACCGGGCAAGGCAAACGCCATGAAGTTCAGTTGCAGGGGCAAGCTGATCCCGAGCAAGGCGCCGCCCAGCAGCGGACCGACGATGGCCCCGTTGCGCCCAATGCCCGACGCCCAGCCCAGACCGGTTGAACGAATCGTCATGGAATAAAACTGCGCGGCGCAGGCGTACAAAAGAATCTGCGAGCCAATGGTGGTGGCACCCGCAATGGCGATCAGCAGGTACAACACCGGCATCGGGCTGTTGAAACCCAACAGCGTGATCGACACCGCCGCCATGGCGAAAAACACCGCCAGCACTTTCGGCAGATTGAGTTTGTCGCCCAGCACCCCGCCACCGACCGCGCCGAAGATCGCCCCGAAGTTCAACACCAGCAGGAACGACAGGCTCGAGCCCAGGCTGTAACCGGCGTTGGCCATCAGTTTCGGCAACCAGGAACTCAGCGCGTACACCATCAACAGACAGCAGAAAAACGCCAGCCACAGCATCAGCGTGCGCAGCGCACGGCCTTCACGGAACAACTGCAACACCGGGGTGCCCGTGCCTTTCACTTCGGCCATGTGCAATTGATCGGACGTTTGCGCGACGTAGGCCGGATCAATCCGCTGAAGAATATTGCGCGCCTCTTCATTACGCCCCTGACGCAACATGAAGCCCACCGATTCGGGCAGGAAATACATGATCAGCGGCAACAACAGCAACGGCAGGACCGCCACGTAAAACACCGACTGCCAGCCGAAACTCGGGATCAGCACAATGCCCAGCCCGGCGGACAGCATGCCGCCCACCGAGTAACCGCTGAACATGATCGCGACCAGCGTGCTGCGGATTTTTTTCGGCGCGTACTCGTTCATCAGCGCCACGACGTTAGGCATCACGCCGCCAATACCGAGCCCGGCAATGAAGCGACAGAGGCCGAACTCGGTGGGATTTCGGGCAAAACCGTTGAGCACGGTGAAGCCACTGAAGAGCATCACACAGATCGTGATGGCCTTCTTGCGGCCGATCCTGTCCGACAGCGGTCCGAAGAACAGCGCGCCGAACATCATGCCGAACAGTGCATAGCTACCCAGTGCACCCGCTTGCAGAGGACTGAGCCCCCACTCTTTCATCAGCATCGGCAAGACCACGCCGTAGATCACCAGATCGTAACCGTCGAAGATGATGATCAGGGCACACCAGAACAGCACCATCCAGTGAAAGCGGTTGAAGCGAGCGTTGTCGATAACCTCATGTACGTCGATCTTGCGCATGGCATATATCTCTTGTTGTTGTTTTTTTAGAGCGGCGGTAACACGGCTTACGTCCGTACAGCCGAGGGTAGAGCCGCCCGATACGTGGCAATAGCCAGTGAGCGCAGATCACTATCCGTTTTGTGCAGGGCCCTGGAACGGGCATGGGAACGGAAGGCATTGAGCCTCTCCGACAAATTGTCTTCTTTGCGATCACATTTGAACGCTAAGCTTGGGCCTATGGATGACTCAGATTATTTACGCCTGCTGACCATCGCGGCCGAGCAAGCCAACGCATTTCTGTCCAATGCCCGCAAATGGGAGCGTGAGCGTTGGGTCTGCCAGCGCCTGCTGCAAGGCTTGAACATTCCCTATCGTGCCGATGAATTCGCCCCCGCCGGGGAGCCGCCGGATGTGTTGTTTCGCGATGCCAGTTTCGAGGTGTTCTTCGTGCTCGACGAGGGCCGGCGCCTCAACGATGAATGGCGCGACGAACTGCAACGCCGACGCAGCGCGTTTTCCCTGAGCCAACTGGTGCGCCGCGAGGCCAAGCCACGACGTATCCCCGCCAATGAGTTCTTGCTGCGATTGGCGCCGACTTTGCGCAAAAAAGCGCACAACTACAAAGAGCGCGGCATGGATCTGGGTGAGCTGGACATCATTGCCTTCGCCAGCCTCAAACGCGAAGTGCTGGACCTCAACAGCCATTTTCCGCCGCCGACCGAATACCTGCGACAGGGCTGGCGTTCGCTGTCATTGGTTGGGCCGACATTCGCCCGCGTGCTGTTCGCTCACCCGGATGCGCCGGACTTCTTGCGCAGCAACCTGGGGCGCAGCATTGTTTTTGATGTCGGGATCAGTCTGTGAGACTCGAGCCTTTCTCCGGTCAGCAGCTAAGCTGCGTTCACAGCTGAATATTTTCCCTGTAGCTTCTACACATTCAGCAACGTCTACCCCTGACGAGGCCCGATATGACCAGCCGCCTGAACCCCGACGACCAAAAGCATGTCGAAGAGTACCTGCAGTTGTCCCAGCACCAAGTCGAGCGCCGTCCTTTCCGGCCGTGGATGCTCCTTGTACTGGTGTTGGCAGTGACCATTGGTCTGGGCCTGTTGAGCCGACTTATCAGTTACCTGACGCTATGAGCTGCCTTGCGCTCGCTTGGGTAACGAAGACAAAGATTTCTTTTAGCCTTGCGAGATATCCCCATGACTCATCGTATTGTCATCGTTGGCGGCGGCGCCGGCGGTCTGGAGTTGGCTACCCGTCTGGGTAAGACTCTGGGCAAGCGCGGCACGGCCAGTGTGATGCTGGTCGACACGAACCTGACCCACATCTGGAAACCGTTGTTGCACGAAGTGGCGGCCGGTTCCCTGAACTCTTCCGAAGACGAACTCAACTATGTCGCCCAGGCCAAATGGAACCACTTCGAGTTCCAGCTGGGGCGCATGAGCGGGCTCGATCGCGCGAAGAAGAAAATCCAGCTGGCCGCCACCTATGACGAAGCCGGTGTGGAGCTGGTGCCGGCCCGCGAAGTGCCTTACGACTCGCTGGTGATCTCAGTCGGCAGTACCACCAACGATTTCGGCACCCAGGGCGCGGCGCAACACTGCCTGTTCCTCGACACCCGCAAACAGGCCGAGCGCTTCCACCAGCAACTGCTCAATCACTATTTGCGCGCTCACGCCGATCAGACCGACACGATCGAGCAAATCAGCGTGGCCATCGTCGGTGCCGGTGCCACCGGAGTCGAGCTGGCCGCCGAACTGCACAACGCCGCCCATGAATTGGCAGCCTATGGCCTGGACCGTATCAAACCGGAGAACATGCACATCACCCTGATCGAAGCCGGGCCACGGGTGCTGCCGGCGCTGCCAGAGCGGATTGGCGGACCTGTGCATAAAACCCTGGAGAAACTCGGGGTCAACGTCATGACCAATGCTGCGGTCAGCGAAGTGACGGCCGACAGCCTGATCACCGCCGACGGCAAAGTGATCAACGCTAGCCTGAAGGTCTGGGCGGCGGGGATTCGCGCACCGGGTTTCCTCAAGGACATCGATGGCCTGGAAACCAACCGCATCAATCAGCTGCAAGTGCTGCCGACCCTGCAGACCACCCGCGACGAGAACATCTTCGCCTTCGGTGACTGCGCCGCCTGCCCGCAACCGGGTAGCGACCGCAATGTGCCGCCACGTGCCCAGGCCGCGCACCAACAGGCTTCGTTGCTAGCCAAATCGCTGAAACTGCGCATCGAAGGCAAGGCACTGCCGGAGTACAAGTACACCGACTACGGCTCGCTGATCTCGCTGTCGCGTTTTTCGGCTGTGGGTAACTTGATGGGCAACCTCACCGGCAGCGTGATGCTCGAAGGCTGGCTGGCGCGGATGTTCTACGTGTCGCTGTACCGCATGCACCAGATGGCGCTGTACGGGCCGTTCCGCACGGCAATGCTGATGCTGGGCAGCAAGATCGGGCGCGGGACTGAGCCTCGCTTGAAGCTGCATTAAGATCCTCGGCGCCTGACAGGGCCTCTTCGCTGGCAAGCCAGCTCCTACAGGACCGCATCAATCTTGTAGGAGCTGGCTTGCCAGCGAAGCTTCTCGTGGCCCCCACAAAAAACCGAAACAAAAAAAATCCCCGTATCTTTCGATACGAGGATTTTTAATATGGTCGGGGTAAGGGGATTCGAACTCCTGACATCCTGCTCCCAAAGCAGGCGCGCTACCGGACTGCGCTATACCCCGGTAAAAAAAAGGCACCTTTGAAAGGCGCCTTCTTCGATCAGCGCTTTTGGCCTCTGATCTTAAGATTCGATTCCAGCGCTAACTGGTTTCAAAAATGGTGGGTCGTGTGGGATTCGAACCTACGACCAATTGGTTAAAAGCCAACTGCTCTACCAACTGAGCTAACGACCCAAAAATGGTCGGGGTAAGGGGATTCGAACTCCTGACATCCTGCTCCCAAAGCAGGCGCGCTACCGGACTGCGCTATACCCCGGTTTGAAATTGGCTCCGTGACCAGGACTCGAACCTGGGACCCAATGATTAACAGTCATTTGCTCTACCGACTGAGCTATCACGGAACTACACATTTCAATTTACAACTTTGAAGCTTTACTGCGTTCTCTTCGACCCGTTCGCATCGCTGCGTTCGTGTGTCTGAGGCGCGCTATTCTACAATCTTCAGCACCTCTGTCAACCCCCTAAATTGCTTTCAAGTTAATGATTTGCAACTTATTTTGGATTCCTGCTTGGGGAGCGGAAACCCTGGCGGGTGACTTACTGCGGGGCGCACTTTACAAGCCTTTTCCTTTGAGTTCAACAGCCTAACGAAAAAAAGGCCTCGTTATGCAAGGCCTTTTCCATTTTGCTGCCGTTATGGATCAGACGAAGACGATTTCGTCGTTTTCCACCACACCGTGAGCGGTATCGCCCGGCATGAATCGACCGGACAGGATCAGCTGCGCCAGCGGGTTCTCGATCCAGCGCTGGATCGCGCGCTTGAGCGGCCGTGCGCCGTACACCGGGTCGTAACCGACCGCGATCAGCTTGTCCATCGCCTCAGGGCTGAGCTCAAGCTTCAGCTCCCGCTCGGTCAGGCGGCTGCGCAGGCGACCCAACTGGATCTCGGTAATGCCGGCGATCTGATCCCGCGCCAATGGCTCGAAGATCACCACTTCATCGACCCGGTTGATGAACTCCGGCCGGAAGTGCGTGGAAATCGCATCCATCACCGCCGCGCGCTGCGCCTCACGGTCACCGACCAGTTCCTGGATTTGCACCGATCCCAGGTTGGACGTCATGACAATCACAGTGTTCTTGAAATCCACCGTGCGGCCATGGCTGTCGGTCAGACGACCGTCTTCGAGCACTTGCAGCAGGATGTTGAACACATCCGGGTGCGCCTTCTCGACTTCGTCCATGAGGATCACCGAATACGGCTTGCGACGCACCGCCTCGGTCAGGTAACCGCCCTCTTCATAACCGACGTAACCCGGTGGCGCGCCGATCAAGCGAGCCACGGAGTGCTTCTCCATGAACTCGGACATGTCGATCCGCACCATCGCCTCTTCCGTATCGAAGAGGAATTCAGCCAGCGCCTTGCACAGCTCGGTTTTACCGACACCGGTCGGGCCGAGGAACATGAACGAGCCGCTTGGCCGGTTCGGGTCGGACAACCCGGCGCGGGAACGCCGCACCGCGTTGGAAACCGCCACAACCGCTTCGTCCTGGCCGATCACACGCTGGTGCAACAGGCTTTCCATCTTCATCAGTTTTTCGCGCTCGCCTTCGAGCATCTTCGACACCGGGATACCGGTCCACTTCGAAACGACTTCGGCGATCTCTTCTTCAGTCACCTTGCTGCGCAGCAGCTGGTTTTCGGGTTTGCCATGCTGGTCGACCATTTGCAGGCTGCGTTCCAGGTCCGGGATCACCCCGTACTGCAATTCCGCCATGCGGTTCAGGTCGCCTTTGCGGCGGGCCGCTTCCAGCTCCTGACGGGACTGCTCGATTTTCTGCTGGATCTGCGCAGAACCCTGAACCTCGGCTTTTTCCGAGTTCCAGATTTCTTCGAGATCCGAGTACTCACGCTCATGACGAGCGATTTCTTCCTGCAATTTTTCCAGACGCTTCTTCGCCGCGTCGTCGCTTTCTTTCTTCAGTGCCTGGGATTCCACCTTCAGCTGAATCAGGCGACGCTCCAGACGGTCCAGCACTTCCGGCTTGGAGTCGATCTCCATGCGGATGCGGCTGGCGGCTTCATCGATCAGGTCGATGGCCTTGTCCGGCAACTGCCGGTCAGTGATGTAGCGATGGCTGAGCTTGGCCGCGGCAATGATCGCGCCGTCGGTAATCGCCACCTTGTGGTGAACCTCATAACGCTCCTTGAGGCCACGCAGGATGGCGATGGTGTCTTCTTCGCTCGGCTCGTCCACCAGCACTTTCTGGAAACGTCGCTCGAGAGCGGCGTCCTTCTCTATGTATTGGCGGTACTCGTTGAGCGTGGTGGCGCCCACGCAGTGCAGCTCACCACGGGCCAGGGCCGGCTTGAGCATGTTGCCCGCATCCATCGAGCCTTCGCCTTTACCGGCACCGACCATGGTATGCAGCTCGTCGATGAACAGAATGATCTGCCCTTCCTGCTTCGACAGTTCATTGAGCAATGCTTTGAGGCGCTCTTCGAACTCGCCGCGATACTTGGCACCAGCGATCAGCGCCCCCATGTCCAGGGACAGCAGGCGCTTACCCTTGAGGCCGTCCGGCACTTCGCCGTTGATGATGCGCTGGGCCAGGCCTTCGGCGATGGCGGTCTTACCCACGCCAGGCTCACCGATCAGCACCGGGTTGTTCTTGGTCCGACGTTGCAGCACCTGGATGGTCCGGCGAATTTCATCGTCACGGCCGATCACCGGATCGAGTTTGCCGTCTTCGGCGCGCTTGGTCAGGTCGACGGTGTATTTATCCAGGGCCTGGCGCGCCTCTTCGTGGTTCGGGTCGTTGACCGCCTCGCCACCACGCAGGTTGTTGATTGCGTTCTCCAGGGCTTTCTTGCTCACACCCTGACCGAGCAACAGTTTTCCGAGCTTGCTGTTCTCGTCCATGGCGGCGAGCAGCACCAGTTCGCTGGAGATGAACTGGTCGCCCTTCTGCTGGGCCAGACGATCGGCCTGATTGAGCAGGCGCGCCAGATCCTGCGACATGTTCACGTCGCCGGTCGGGTTCTGGATTTTCGGTAGCTGGTCGAGCTCTTTGGTCAACTCTTTACGCAGGCTGTTGACGTCGAAGCCCACCTGCATCAGCAGGGGTTTGATCGAGCCGCCCTGCTGTTCGAGCAAGGCTTGCATCAAGTGCGCCGGTTCAATGGCCGGATGATCGTGGCCGACAGCCAGGGATTGGGCATCGGACAACGCTAACTGCAATTTGCTGGTTAAACGGTCTATACGCATGGGTCACCTTCCTTTTGAGCAGGCCGGACCTATAAAACATCCTGAATGAAGAAACCTGCCAGATAGCACAATAGATGTGGTCGATTCTGGGAGTTTCAAGCGTCGTGACGTTGATGCAGGTCAGGCAAGTCTAGCGTTCGAGCCAGATCAAGGAAGCAAATCGACCGGTACGAGGATTTCGCCGGTAAGAGAAGAAGCGCGGATCGGTTACTGTGCAGAATCCGCCACCATAGACTGCGGTGACACCGCGAACCGCCAGACGCAAGCGGGCCAGCATATAGATGTCGGCCATGAACTTGCCGGCGTTTACGCTTGGCACAAAAGCCTCAGCCGCTTGCGGCAACTGTGTCACGAAGGTTTCGCGTACCTCCGGGCCAACCTCAAAGGCTTTCGGACCAATGGCCGGACCCAGCCACACCAACACATCGGCAGGAGGTACAGCCAGACTGTCGAGCGTGGCTTCCAGCACACCCGCCGCCAACCCGCGCCAACCGGCATGAGCCGCTGCGACTCGAGTGCCGGCGCGGTCGCAAAACAATGCTGGCAGGCAGTCAGCAGTCATCGCCGCACAGGCGATACCGGGTGTCGACGTCCAACTGGCATCGGCAGTGTCCACCCGGCCCGGATCGGCATGGGCCACGACGATGCCGTGGACCTGCTGCAGCCAGGCCGGTTGCATGGAGAAATGATCGGTAAGGCGACGGCGATTCTCGGCAACAGCTTCAGGGCTGTCGTCGACGTGATCGCCGAGGTTGAGGCTGTCGAACGGCGCCACACTGACGCCGCCCGCACGGGTGGTTACACAGGCTTTGACCCCGGCCGGCGCGGGCCAGTCAGGAATCAGCCAGTCACTCATCCGATGAACGCCTCGCGGTCTTGCTTGAGCAGGGTCAGCAGCCAGACGAAGTCTTCCGGCAACGGCGATTCCCAGCTCATGCGCTTACCGGTGGTCGGATGATCCAGTTCCAGGAAACGCGCATGCAGCGCCTGACGCGGGAAGTTTTTCAGGGATTCGACCATGGTTGGGTTGGCTGCCGGCGGAATACGGAAACGACCACCGTAGGCGGGATCTCCGACCAACGGGTAGTTGATGTGCGCCATGTGCACGCGAATCTGGTGCGTACGGCCGGTTTCCAGCTTCACCCGCACGTGGGTGTGGGAGCGGAAACGCTCTAGCACGCGGTAATGGCTGACGGCTTGCTTGCCACCTTCCATCACGGCCATGCGCTGGCGCTGCTGGCCGTGACGACCGATCGGCGCGTTGATCTTGCCGCCAGCGGTCACTACACCGATCACGATGCACTCGTAGATCCGGCTGACGCTACGGCTCTGCAACTGTGTCACCAACTGCGTCTGCGCTTGAATGGTCTTGGCCACCACCATCAGACCGGTGGTGTCCTTGTCCAGGCGATGCACGATACCGGCGCGGGGCACATTGATGATGTCCGGCACGTGGTGCAGCAAGGCGTTGAGCAGGGTGCCATCGGCATGACCGGCAGCCGGGTGTACCACCAGGCCCGCAGGCTTGTTGATCACCAGGATGTCGTCGTCTTCGTAGACGATGTCCAGGGCAATGTCTTGAGCGACCCATTCGCCCTGAGCTTCCTGCTCGGCAGTCAACTCAAGGATGGCGCCGCCATGGACGATGTCTCGCGGGCGGATAACCGCCCCATCCACAGTCAGGCGGCCGTCTTTGATCCAGGCGGAAAGGCGCGAGCGCGAGTGCTCAGCGAATAATTGTGCGGCGACTTGATCGAGGCGTTGGCCGCCCAATTCGGACGGCACCTCTGCGCGAAGTTCAATTTTATCGGACATGCTCAGACTAGGCGTCGGCACAGCCTTTGGTTTCGGCTGCGCGCTTGTGGTTAAATACGGCGTCTTTTGCCCCGAGGCTATTCAACGGGGCGTTCATCATAACAGGACGGCCACGCCCAAGACAGCGGCCGTCATAGGGACGCAAGCCGCCATGCAAGTGAAACACCTGCTGCTGATCGCCATCCTCGCATTGACCGCTGCTTGCTCATCGAAGGAAGTCGTAGACGAAAACCTCAGTGAAGTCGAGCTGTACCAACAGGCTCAAAACGACCTGGACAACAGTAGCTACACCAGTGCCATTGCCAAGCTGAAGGCTCTGGAATCGCGTTATCCGTTCGGTCGTTATGCCGATCAGGCGCAACTCGAACTCATCTACGCCAACTACAAGAACACCGAGCCAGAAGCGGCCAAGTCCGCTGCGGAGCGCTTCATTCGTCTGCACCCACAGCATCCGAACGTCGATTACGCCTACTACCTCAAGGGCCTGACTTCTTTCGACCAGGACGTCGGCCTGCTGGCGCGCTTCCTGCCGCTGGACATGACCAAGCGTGACCCGGGCGCCGCCCGCGACTCCTACAACGAGTTCGCCCAGCTGACCAGCCGCTTCCCGAACAGCCGCTACGCGCCAGACGCCAAGCAGCGCATGATTTATCTGCGCAACCTGCTGGCGGCCTACGAAATTCACGTGGCCGACTACTACCTGACCCGTCAGGCCTATGTCGCCGCCGCGAACCGCGGTCGTTACGTGGTGGAAAACTTCCAGGAAACCCCTTCGGTCGGCGACGGCCTGGCGGTGATGACCGAAGCCTACCAGCGCCTGCATCTGGACGAACTGGCTGCCACCAGCCTGGAAACCCTGAAGCTCAACTACCCGAACCACCCGACGCTGGTGGACGGTCAGTTCGTGCCGACCGTGGCCGAAGCCGACAACCGTTCCTGGCTGAGCAAGGCGACCCTGGGCCTGATCGAGTCTCGTCCACCGCTGCCACCGGGCGAAACCCGCGCCAACCAGGACGTGCAGAGGCAGTTCCAGGACGCCAAGGACGCGATCCCGAGCGAGCTCAAACCTAAAGACGACAATGGCGAAGCGGTCGAAGAAGAAAATCACGAAGCGCAAGGCAACGACAGCGACCGTTCGTGGTTCAGCCACATGACATTCGGCGTGTTCGACTGACACCTTGGTGTGTGTAAAAAAGGGAGACTTTTTCAAGTCTCCCTTTTTTATTTCAGCGCTTTATTACACTGTGCGCCTGACAGGTCCTTGGCTAAACTGCCGGATCATCAGTCGAAAAGCAGCTCACCATGCTTCGTTTATTGTTCTGGATCGCCCTGATTGCCGCTGCAGTATGGTTCTGGCGCAAATTCAAGGGGCAGGCCTCCACCCCCAAGCCCCCTGCCGAACGGGAAGCGGCGCCAATGGTCCGTTGCGCCCATTGCGGCGTTCACCTGCCCCGTGACCGTGCGCTGAGCCTCGACCAGCAATGGTATTGCAGCCAGGCTCATCTCGAGCAAGACAAGGGCTCCAGAGGCCGCTGACACCTCACCCGAAATGGCGACCGATTGAGAACTATCGCGCGCCCCCAAGGAACTGAAAGGCATCGATCGACGTCTGACGCAGATTATTCAAGATCACTCTCTGCGAATGAACCGGGTAATCGAAAACGTCCTGCACCTGCAGCGCCGCGAGCAAATGTCGCCGCTACGGCTCGACCTGAAATCACTGGAAATACTCGATAATGAAGCCCCAGCCCGCCATATCAAAGGCCTGGGGCTTTATCTGTCCGGCCAGCCGGGCGAAAGCATTCTGTCCCGCCTAGACTTCAAAGCACGCCAGGAAGACGGCTGCTTTTGCATGACCTATGCTCACGGACGAACCCCACGTTGAACACGAGACCACGACAAAAAGTCTTGATCGTCGATGACGAACCAGACATTCGCGAACTCCTGGAAATCACCCTGGGAAGGATGAAACTGGAGACGTTCAACGCCCGCAACGTCGGCGAAGCGCAATCCCTGCTCAAACGCGAAACCTTCGATCTATGCCTGACCGACATGCAATTGCCGGACGGTACCGGCCTGGAGCTGGTGCAGCACATCCAGCAAAGCCACCCTCAGGTCCAGGTGGCAATGATCACTGCCTATGCCAGTCTCGAAACCGCGATCAATGTGCTCAAGGCCGGGGCATTCGACTTCCTGACCAAACCGGTGGACCTTACGCG
This sequence comes from Pseudomonas sp. P1_C12, assembly GCF_056406435.1. Taxonomy (NCBI): domain Bacteria; kingdom Pseudomonadati; phylum Pseudomonadota; class Gammaproteobacteria; order Pseudomonadales; family Pseudomonadaceae; genus Pseudomonas; species Pseudomonas sp. P1_C12. Next base: position 56,900 of record NZ_JBFUAE010000015.1, read on the forward strand.
CCTGCGTGAACTGGTCACCAGCGCCCTGCTGGTTCCTGCCCGCGGGGCTGGCATCAATCGATGTTTGTTGGGCGACTCATTACCCATGCGCAACCTGCGTAAACACATCACCAAACTGGCCAGCAGCCATGCGACGGTATACATCAGCGGAGAATCCGGCAGCGGCAAGGAGTTGGTCGCACGCCTGATCCACGATCAAAGCCCCCGCGCCAATCAGCCATTCATTGCGATCAACTGCGCGGCGATTCCTTCGGAACTGTTGGAGAGTGAGTTTTTCGGCCATCGCAAAGGTAGTTTCAGCGGCGCCATCGAAGACAAACCCGGCCTGTTCCAGACAGCTCACGGCGGCACGCTGCTCCTCGACGAAGTGGCTGACCTGCCGCTGACAATGCAAGTCAAACTGCTGCGCGCGATTCAGGAGAAAGCCGTACGCAGCGTCGGCGGGCAGCAGGAAGTGGCGGTGGATGTGCGCATTCTCTGCGCCACGCACAAGGACCTTGGCGCCGAAGTTGCCGCCGGACGATTTCGTCATGATCTTTACTACCGCTTGAACGTGATCGAACTCCCGGTGCCGCCCTTGCGCGAGCGTCGCGATGACATCGAAATGCTGGCCAGCCACATACTCAAGCGCCTGGCCGCCGATACCGGTCAACCTGCTGCGAGACTCCACCCCCAGGCCCTCGATGCGCTGAAAAGCTATCGCTTCCCGGGCAATGTGCGGGAACTGGAAAACATGCTCGAACGGGCGCACACCTTGTGTGAGAACAAACAGATCGAAGCCGGCGACCTGCGCCTGGCTGAAGGCAACTGTGGGGCTGAAGGTGGCGTGCCGGACCTGACCCGGATCGACAATCTGGAAACCTACCTCGAAAACGTCGAACGCCAATTGCTGCTCCAGGCCCTGGAGGAAACCCGCTGGAACCGCACGGCGGCGGCTCAGCGGTTGAACCTGTCATTCAGGTCGATGCGTTACAGGCTCAAGAAGTTGGGATTGGATTGATGCTTTAAAAAGATCGCAGCCTGCGGCAGCTCCTACCTGGGAGCGTACATTCTGCAGGAGCTGCCGCAGGCTGCGATCTTTTGTGCTTGCTTCAAAGTCTTCCGGCAGGCGCATAAGGCGCCGGATCGATAATCGGCGCCCGGCCCAGCATCACATCGGCAAACAGCTGGCATGACGCCGGAGCCAACACCAGCCCGTTACGGTAATGCCCGCAGTTGAGCCAGAGCCCGTCAAACCCCGGCACCGGGCCGATATAAGGAATGCCCTCGGGTGATCCCGGGCGCAATCCGGCCCAATGCCCCACCACTTCAGCATCGACCAGCGCCGGGATCAATTCCACCGCGGACGCCTTCAGGCTTTCCAGTGCCGACCCGGTCGGCGTCTTGTCAAAGCCTTCATGCTCCAGCGTGCTGCCGATCAGTATGTGCCCGTCGCGCCGGGGAATCGCATAACGGCCCTTGGCCAGGACCATGCTCGGCAGGAAATCCGCCGCACACTTGTAGAGAATCATCTGCCCTTTCACCGGCTCGACCGGCAGCGTCAGATCAAGAAGCTTGAGCAAATCACCGCTCCAGGCCCCCGCCGTCAGGACGACTTGATCGCCCAGGACAGTACCAGTGGAGGTCTGTACGCCGACCACTTTATTGCCGTCACGAACAAACCCGCTGACTTCGCACTGCTCATGAATCGTCACGTTCGGCAGCGCCAGCAACGCGGCCTTGAGTGACTTCACCAGACGCGGATTACGCACGTTGGCGACGTTGGCCATGTAGATCGCCCGGGAAAAACCGCTGCCCAGCACCGGCACGGCGTCATGGGCCGCCAAAATATCCACCGCACTCAACGGACGATTTTCCCGGGCGGCCCATGCCAGCGCTTCAGCCTCGTCATCCAGATCCAGCCAGTACAGACCAGTGGTGTGCACTTCAGGATCAACACCGGTGGCGGCAAACAAGCGCTCGCCCAGTTGCGGGTAGAAGTCCTGGGACCAGTGAGCCAACGCGGTGACCGCTGGGCTGTAGCGCCACGGGTAAAGCGGCGAAACGATGCCGCCACCCGCCCAGGACGATTCCTGGCCGACGCTCGAGCGATCCAGCAGCACAACGCTTTGCACTTCGGAGGCGAGATTGAAGGCCGTCAGCAAACCAATCACCCCACCGCCGACAATCACCACTTGCTGTTGCCTGGTCATGTTCTGATCCAATCGTTAAATAGACAGAGAGTGCAAAGGCACCCGAAAAAACTCAGCGCCCCCAGCAGTCTTTGCTGGTCAGACCGGATTTTGCGTTGACCATGCCGAGGACCCCGGTATTGGTGATGGTCAGATCACCACACTTGTCAGTGGCCATGCTCGAGTCAGCCTTGCGCACCGCCGTCAACAGGAAGGTCTGGTCGGTCAGGGTCGGTGTGATGGCATAGTAATCATTGCCGGCACTGAGGCCCGTCGCATCGGTGTAGGCATTTTTTTGCGAGTAGAAGCGCTCCAGCAGCTGCGCCTGCTCCGAGAGCAGACCGGCCACTTCTGCGCGACGGCCCTTGTTCAGGTATTCGGTGAAACTCGGGGCAGCAATGGTCATGACAATCCCGATGATCGCAATCACGATCATGATTTCGATCAGGGTAAAACCGCGGTTGGAACTACGCATGCCTCAACTCTCACTTACTGTATTTGTCGCCACATGATGCGACGGCTGCCGCCGGATTTTTCCATCCCCGCAGTACCGTCGCCAGTGGAATCGTTCACGGCCCCGTCCTGGGTCGAATGCTCGCCGATAAAGATCACGCCATCGGATAGTGTGTCGCTGTTGTCGACCACTCCATCGGCGTTGCTGTCGAGCATCTTAACGCTGATCGCCTCCGGCAGCTTCAGGCAGACGGCTTTCAACCCCTGATTGCTGTGGTAAAAACCGTACCAGTTGCCATTGGCCAGACAGGTTGGCCGGTTCAGCGCTGGCGAATCCGCTGACGTGGCAGCGTGCGCCGACATCGACAGGTCAAGCGCGACTACGACATAGATCAGTTGTGACCATAACCTGACAGGTCGCTCAGTACTTCGCATAGATGCTCTCCACCACACTGCGCGAATGCCCTGCGATGCCGACCGCCGTTACCCGATACAAGGTCGCCGGGGTATTGATGGGCACATTCACCGCATTTCGGCTGACACCGATATTTTGCACGCCATAAAAGCCCTTGCCCGATGCAACCCAGGTCACGCCTGAAGAGGCGTTGAAACCGGCAGCAGTAATAGTCGAAGACTCGGACGGTGGTGCGCATTGAACGATGCCGCTACAAACAGGTAACGCATAACTGTCCCGCCGCACGGCACTCTCGCCCACCCGCAATGCGGCTTCGGCACTCTGGAACGACTGATTGCGCAAGGCGATGCCACCGGCCATTTTTTCCTGCAGGGTAGCGCTCTGCATCGATGAAAGACCAATCAACGTCAGCAAGAGCAGGAACACCAGACTGACCAACAGTGCCATGCCGCGCTGGGTATCACACGTCATGGGAGACCGACTCATTGGCACCCTCTCATGGCAAGCGGTTGCGCAGAGCGGCAACCACGTTGAAGGTTTGATCGCTCACCCGGTGATTCGGATCGAAGAGGGTCAGGCTCAGGCGAACGCTACGAATCAGCGCGGGGTCCGGCGGGTTGCTACTGTAGCGCGAGGCAGCCAGATCAGTGGCTGTACTGGCCAGGCCGAAGCTCACGTCGAAAGCGCTGACGTTGTCCACCAATACCTGGTCTGCTGCGGCCCCGCCTTTCATCAGCAGTTGGTTGTTGCTGAAGCTGTAAATCAGCCGCCGGATCGGAAAGGCCAGTTGCCCTGCCACTGGCGTCCGACCTTCACTGTAGGCCGTCGAATTGGTTCGACAATCGGAAAGCACGGTCCAGTCCGGCTTGCCGCCATTGCCGCCGACATCCGCCGTAACCAGCGTCAACTTGCGGCCGCCGTTGTCCCAACGGATCGGTGCTAGCTGACTGGCATGGAAATCACCTTTCTCACTTGAATCGGTGATCGTTTCCAGACAACCGAACATCCCGACCATGCGGACTTCCTGAATCATTTTGCTCAACACGAAACGTGCGTCCTCCTGCATGTTCGCGGCAGCGTTCTGGCTGAGATAAGTGTTCTTGGCTGCGATAAAAACCTGTACCACGCCCAGCACCACAACCAGGCTCAAAGCCATGGCGATCAGCAGCTCGACCAGGCCAAACCCCTTGCTGCGGCGACTCACGGGGTCACCACCGGATCAATGGCCGTGCGACTGGTCAGGACGAAGCTGCGCCGCGAGTCGGCGGCCTTCGCAGCCCGTGAGTCGTCCCAGGTTATCGTGATGGTGTACACCTTCTGATTGACGGTGACACTGCCCGTCGCGGAGGCACCGAGTGAACTGACAATGCTGGCGTTGAAATCAAACAGGTCCTGATCCCGGGTAACGTCCGGATTGCCCGAAGCCGGCGGCGCAATCGTGTAATCCGCAGCGGCGTTGGCGCGAATGCGGTCCGTCAGGTCGTAGGCGATAAAACTGGCCTGACTGGTCATGCGCGCGCTGTCCGTGTATTTCAACGCATTGAGCTGAAACGCCGCTGCCCCCAGCAACCCCACTCCCAGAATGACTAACGCCACCAGGACTTCGATCAGCGTCATGCCCTCTTGCGTGCGCTTGCTCCCTGCTTTCATCCGCAATTTCCACCCAATAGAATTCGTCCGTTCAAACACACCGTCAGCGTCCTGCCTTGTGCTCCCCGCCCATAGCTGATCACCACCTCTGAGGACGGTGATGACAATCCGCCCATACTGTTGAAATCGATGAAAGTCAGGCCTGAGGTTAGCGCCAGAGTTGCGCTGCTGCTCATCGCCGGAACAACCCGCAATACATTGGCCAAAGCGCCTGTACCGTCGTAAACCGCCAGCTCCCCGCTCCAGGCATCCCCACCGGCCGTCGGGCGCACCCGTGTGGTGTTGCCCCGATCGATGGCTTCGAGCCGGGCAAAATTCAGGGCTCGTCGCAGGTCAGCGATTTCAGTATCAGCCCTGGTTGTTTGCGTCGAGCGGGTAAACGCCGGAACAGCCAGAGTCAGCAAAATCAGAAGGATCGCGAGCGCGACCAGCAACTCGATCAGCGTGAAACCTTTTGTAGGATGATCCATCGGGGCCTTCTGTTTCCTTCAGCTATACCTGCCCTTACGCGGCACAACATTCGAGCGATGCGGTGCGTTTGCGTTGGCATTTCTCGCGCAGGGATTGCGCGAGCCACAGCACGCCACGGAGGGATATGTCATGCGGCAACAAGGCTTCAGCCTGATCGAACTGCTCATGGGACTGACAATTACGGGAATTGTTCTGCATTTGGTCAGCCCGACATACGGAGCACTCATCGAGTCGAACCAAAGAGAGCAAGCGGCACAGGCTCTTTCCAGCGGTATTCGCACCGCCCGGACTGAAGCCATCGTCCGCAACCAGGCCGTGGTGATTCACGGCATCAATGGCGACTGGAGCCAAGGCTGGCGGATGATTCTGGATATCAGCGGCAAGGGGGAAATGGACAGCGACAATCCACTGCTGGCCGAACGCCAGAGCGGCGCACGAGTGTCGATTGTGGGGAACGGTACGGTCGAAAGCTCAATACGCTTCAGAGGTCAGGGCGAGCCACTGTTTGGAGGGACATTGCACATTTGCGCCGTTCGCGACCCGGTGAGCCAACATCAAGTGGTGTTGGCACGGACCGGTCGCGTCAGCCTGCGCAACGACAAGGCTGAGCAGGCGTTATGCAAAGAAAGGAATAAATTCAGAGCAACGAGCGAACGCGCAGTTCTTTAGGCATCGAGAACGTGATGTTCTCCTCGCGACCGGCCAGTTCATCGGCACCGGTAGCCCCCCAGGCCTGCAACTGCTGGATCACGCCGCGCACCAGGACTTCCGGGGCAGAGGCGCCAGCGGTGATGCCGATATGCTCGACACCGTCGAACCAGCTCTTTTGCAGGTCTTCGGCACCGTCGATCAGGTAGGCCGGAGTGGACATGCGTTCCGCCAATTCGCGCAAGCGATTGGAGTTGGAGCTGTTCGGGCTGCCGACCACCAGCACCACGTCGCACTCGTCGGCCAGTTGCTTGACCGCGTCCTGACGGTTTTGCGTGGCATAGCAAATGTCGTCCTTGCGCGGCCCACCGATGGCCGGGAAGCGCGAACGCAGAGCGTCGATAACGCGGCTGGTATCGTCCATCGACAAGGTTGTCTGGGTCACGAAGGCGAGCGTTTCAGGGTTGTTCACCTGCAACGCCGCGACATCTTTCTCGTCTTCGACCAGGTAGATCGCGCCACCACTGCTGGCATCGTACTGGCCCATGGTGCCTTCGACTTCCGGGTGACCGGCGTGGCCGATGAGAATGCACTCTCGGCCGTCACGGCTGTAGCGCGCCACCTCAATGTGGACTTTGGTCACCAGCGGGCACGTGGCGTCGAACACTTTCAGCCCACGGCCAGCCGCTTCGCTGCGCACAGCCTGGGAAACGCCGTGGGCACTGAAGATCACAATGACGTCGTCCGGCACCTGGTCCAGCTCTTCGACGAAGATCGCACCACGGGAGCGCAGGTCTTCGACGACAAACTTGTTGTGAACCACTTCATGGCGCACGTAGATCGGTGGCCCGAAGACTTCCAGGGCGCGGTTGACGATTTCGATCGCCCGGTCCACACCGGCGCAGAAGCCACGGGGATTGGCGAGTTTGATTTGCATGCTGTGCCTCGTGTCTTGCCCTGTAGGAGCGAGCTTGCTCGCGAAATCCTAAAGGACACCGCGTTAATTCAGAAGAACGCGTATTCGTTAACGATCATCGCGAGCAAGCTCGCTCCTACTGAAAAGCAGTTACAGCGCTTTGACGGAAATGATTTCCACGTCAAAGGTCAGCGTCTTGCCAGCCAGCGGGTGGTTGAAGTCGATGGTCACTTGCGCATCATCGAACTCTTTCACCACGCCTGGCAACTCAGTATTGGCCGCATCGTTGAAGATCACCAGCAAGCCAGGCGACAGTTCCATGTCCTGGAACTGCGAGCGCGGGATGATCTGCACGTTTTGCGGGTTCGGCTGGCCGAAAGCGTTTTCCGGCTCGATGCTCAGCGTACGCTTGTCACCGGCCTTGAAACCGAACAGGGCCGCTTCGAAACCTGGCAACAGGTTGCCGTCACCGACCTTGAAGGTCGCCGGGGCCTTGTCGAAGGTGCTGTCCACGGTGTCGCCGTTCTCCAGGCGCAATGCGAAATGCAAGGTGACTTCCGTGTTCTGGCCGATGCGTTGCTCAGCCAATACCTGTTCAGTCATGAACGGTTTCTCCGGTCTTTTTACTTTTGAACATATCCAGTGCCAGCATGACAGCACCAACCGTGATTGCACTGTCGGCAAAGTTGAACGCCGGGAAATACCAGCGGTTCTGCCAATGCACCAGAATGAAATCGATCACATGGCCCAGGGCAATGCGGTCATACAGATTGCCCAGTGCGCCGCCGAGTACCAGTGCCAGCGCAACCGCCAGCCAGGTCTCGTTGCGCCCCAGACGCTTGAGCCACACCACCAGCACCGCACTGACCACGACAGCGATCAACGCGAACAGCCAGCGCTGCCAGCCGGAGCTGTCAGCCAGAAAGCTGAACGCCGCACCGGTGTTATAAGCCAGGGTCCAGCTGAAGTAATCGGGGATCACCACGATTTGCTGGTACATCTTCAGCGAGCCTTCGAAGTAGAACTTGCTGGCCTGGTCGATGACCAGGACCAGCAAACTCAACCAGAGCCAGCTCAGCCGTCCGAAACGGCCAACGGCATTAGGCATAGTGACGGACCTCGCCAGCGCCGCTGATGTTATCCACGCAACGGCCGCAGATTTCCGGATGCTCCGGGTTCACACCGACGTCTTCACGGCAGTGCCAACAACGGGCGCACTTGGCGAAGGCCGACTTGACGATCTTCAGCTTCAGGCCGCTGACTTCGGTGACCACGGCATCGGCCGGTGCCTGCACCAATGGCGCGACACTGGCGGTCGAAGTGATCAGCACGAAGCGCAGTTCGTTGCTCAGCTTGGCCAGGTCGGCGGTCAGCGCGTCTTCGGCGAACAGCGTCACTTCGGCTTGCAGGTTGCCACCGACAGCCTTGGCCGCGCGCTGGATTTCCATTTCTTTGTTGACCGCGACCTTGACCGCCATGATCCGGTCCCAGTAAGCGCGATCCAGCTCGAAGCCTTGCGGCAATTCGGTCAGGCCTTCGTACCAGGTGTTGAGCATGACGGACTCGTTACGCTCGCCCGGCAGGTACTGCCACAGTTCGTCGGCGGTGAACGCCAGGATCGGCGCGATCCAGCGCACCAACGCCTCGCAGATGTGGAACAGCGCGGTCTGGCACGAACGACGGGCCTTGCTGTCGGCGCCAGTGGTGTACTGACGGTCCTTGATGATGTCGAGGTAGAAGCCGCCCAGTTCCTGCACGCAGAAGTTGTGGATCTTCGAGTACACGTTCCAGAAGCGGTATTCGCCGTAGTGCTCTTGCAGCTCGCGTTGCAGCAGCAGGGTACGGTCTACGGCCCAACGGTCCAGAGCTAACATTTCTTCGGCTGGCAGCAGGTCGGTGGCCGGGTTGAAGCCGGTCAGGTTCGAAAGCAGGAAACGCGCGGTGTTACGGATACGCCGGTAGGCGTCCGCACTGCGTTGCAGGATCTGCTCGGAAACCGCCATTTCGCCCGAATAGTCGGTCGAAGCAACCCACAGACGCATGATGTCGGCGCCCAGGGTGTCGTTGACTTTCTGTGGCGCGATCACGTTGCCCAAAGACTTGGACATCTTGCGGCCGGACTCGTCGACAGTGAAGCCGTGAGTCAGCAGTTCGCGATACGGTGCGTGGTTGTCGATGGCGCAACCGGTCAGCAGCGACGAGTGGAACCAGCCACGGTGTTGGTCCGAGCCTTCCAGGTACAGGTCGGCGCGTGGGCCGGTTTCGTGGCCCATCGGGTGCGAACCGCGCAGGACGTGCCAGTGCGTGGTACCCGAGTCGAACCAGACGTCCAGGGTGTCGCTGATCTTGTCGTATTGCGGCGCTTCATCGCCCAGCAGCTCCGCGGCGTCCAGCTTGAACCAGGCTTCGATGCCTTCTACTTCAACGCGCTTGGCAACGATTTCCATCAGCTCGACGGTACGTGGGTGCAGCTCACCGCTTTCCTTGTTCAGGAAGAACGGGATCGGCACGCCCCAATTGCGCTGACGGGAAATGCACCAGTCCGGACGATTGGCGATCATCGAGTGCAGGCGCGCCTGGCCCCAGGCCGGAACGAACTGGGTCTCTTCGATGGCTTTGAGCGAGCGCTGGCGCAGGGTGTCGCCGGTGGTCGGCTGCTTGTCCATGCCGATGAACCACTGCGCGGTGGCGCGGTAGATCAGCGGGGTCTTGTGGCGCCAGCAGTGCATGTAGCTGTGTTCAATGATAGTGGTGTGCAGCAGCGCACCGACTTCGGTCAGCTTGTCAACGATGGCCGGGTTGGCCTTCCAGATGAACTGGCCACCGAAGAACTCCAGCGACGGTACGTAAACGCCGTTGCTTTGTACCGGGTTGAGGATGTCGTCGTTGACCATGCCGTACTTCTTGCAGGTCACGAAGTCGTCTACGCCGTAGGCCGGAGCGGAGTGAACCACACCGGTGCCGGCGCCCAGTTCAACGTAGTCGGCCAGGTAAACCGGCGACAGACGGTCGTAGAACGGGTGACGGAAGTTGATCAGTTCCAGCGCCGAACCGGAGGCAGTAGCGATTACCGAACCTTCCAGCGAGTAGCGCGCCAGGCACGACTCGACCAGCTCTTCGGCCAACACCAGCAGTTTGTCGCCGGCATCGACCAGGGCGTAGTTGAATTCCGGGTGGACGTTCAGCGCCTGGTTGGCCGGGATGGTCCACGGGGTGGTGGTCCAGATCACGATCGAGGCAGGCTTGGCCAGCGATGGCAGACCGAAGGCGGCAGCCAGTTTGGCTTCATCGGCAATCGGGAAGGCCACGTCGATGGTCGAGGACTTCTTGTTCTCGTACTCGACTTCCGCCTCGGCCAGGGCCGAACCGCAGTCGAAGCACCAGTTAACAGGCTTCAAGCCCTTGAACACGAAACCGCCCTTGACGATTTCGGCCAGGGCACGGATTTCCCCGGCCTCGTTCTTGAAGTCCATGGTCTTGTACGGGTTGGCGAAGTCGCCCAGCACACCCAGACGGATGAACTCGGACTTCTGCCCTTCGATCTGCTCGGTGGCGTAGGCCCGGCACAGCTCGCGGGTCTTGTCTGCACCCAGGTTCTTGCCGTGGGTCACTTCGACTTTGTGCTCGATCGGCAGGCCATGACAATCCCAACCCGGGACATAAGGCGCGTCGAAGCCCGACAGGGTCTTCGAACGAATGATCATGTCCTTGAGAATCTTGTTCAGCGCATGACCGATGTGAATCGAGCCGTTGGCGTACGGAGGGCCGTCGTGCAATACGAACTTCGGACGATCCTTGCCAATCTCGCGCAACTTTCCGTACAGGCCAATGCTGTCCCAGCGCTGCAGAATCTGCGGTTCGCGCTGAGGCAGGCCGGCCTTCATTGGGAAGGCGGTGTCCGGAAGGTTTAGCGTGGCTTTATAGTCGGTCATTTAAGGCTCTTCATTAGCGATGGGCGCTAGGTGCGGCTAGTGCACGGGCGGCGGCGACATCCGCGTTGATCGCCGTTTTCAACGCCTCCAGAGAGGCGAAACGCTGCTCTTCACGCAGCTTGTGGTGGAAAACCACCGTTAAACGCCGGTCATACAGATCGCCGGCAAAATCTAAAAGATGTATTTCGAGGTGGGCCTTGCCATCACCTTGAACCGTGGGCCGCACGCCGATATTGGCGACGCCGGGCCAGGTCTTGCCGTCGATGTCGACGTTGACCAGGTAAACCCCGGAAAGCGGAACGCGACGGCGCTTGAGTTGTATGTTGGCCGTGGGCGTACCCAACTGGCGAGCCAGTTTCTGGCCGTGCAGCACCCGCCCGGTAATCTGGAACGGCCGACCGAGCAGTCGCTCGGCCAAGGCAAAATCAGCTGCAGCCAGGGCATTGCGGACCTGAGTGCTGCTGACGCGAATACCGTCCAGCTCAACGGTTTGCGCCGCCTCGACGGTAAAGCCCTGAACGATGCCGGCTTGTTGCAGGAAATCGAAATCCCCTACGCGGTCGCAGCCGAACCGGAAGTCGTCACCGACTTCAAGGTGCTGTACGCCAAGGCCGTCCACCAGGATGGTATCAACGAATTCGCTGGCGCTGAGCTTGCTCAGCCGCTGGTTGAAGGCCAGGCACAGGACGCGGTCGACACCTTCGTCGGCCAGCAGCTGCAGTTTGTCCCGCAGCCGGGCCAGACGGGCCGGGGCCGTGTCCGGGGCGAAAAATTCTCGCGGCTGCGGCTCGAAAATCACAACGCAGCTGGGCACGCCCAACTCGAGCGCACGTTCACGCAGCCGCGCCAGGATAGCCTGGTGACCACGGTGAACACCGTCAAAGTTGCCAATAGTGGCGACACAGCCCCGATGCTGGGGGCGCAGATTGTGGAGGCCTCGAACCAGCTGCATAACGCGCTTCTTGCTCATAAAGTGGTCGATTATAACCACACCCGGCGGCCGACGACAGGCAACACCGTAACCCAAAGTGATCGAGCCGACAAAACTGTCGGCTCGCCCGTGTTTATCGAAGCCAGAACCTCTATTCCAGCGTCTTGCGATTGAAGTCGCGCAAACGGAAACCCATCAACACTAACATGCCGAAATAAGCCACTACACCCGCCGCCACCAACGCCCCCAGACGCAAGAAGCGCTCGAGCATATGTCCCTGATCCCAGGCTGGCATAAAGTGCATCACACCCAACAATACCGCGGACATCACCGCCACCGCGACCAGCAGTTTGAACGCGAACTTCGCCCAGCCCGGCTGCGGCTGGTACATCTGCTGTTTGCGCAGTTGATAGAACAGCAAACCGGCATTGAGGCAGGCGCCAGCACTGATCGCCAAGGCCAGGCCCGCGTGAGCCAGCGGCCCGATCAGCATCAAGTTGAACAACTGGGTGACCACCAGGGTGAAAATCGCAATTTTTACCGGTGTGCGGATGTTTTGTTGCGCATAAAAGCCGGGGGCCAGCACTTTGATCACGATAATCCCGAGCAAACCGACCGAATAAGCGATCAGGGCACGCTGGGTCATCGATGCATCAAACGCATTGAACTGGCCGTACTGGAACAAGGAAACCGTCAACGGCTCCGCCAGAATCCCCAATGCCAGCGAGCAAGGCAGCACCAATACGAAGCACAGGCGCAGACCCCAGTCGAGAATGCGCGAATACTCGTGACGATCCTTGTTGGCGTAGGTCTTGGCCAGGGTCGGCAGCAGAATCGTCCCCAGCGCGACGCCCAACACGCCGGACGGTAGCTCCATCAAACGGTCGGCGTAGTACATCCACGACACGGAACCGGCAACCAGGAACGAAGCGAAGATGGTGTTGATGATCAGCGAAATCTGGCTAACCGAGACACCGAGGATTGCTGGCAGCATTTGCTTCATTACGCGCCAGACGCCGGTGTCGCGCAGGTTCAGGCGTGGCAGCACCAGCATGCCGATCTTTTTCAGGTGCGGCAGTTGATAGAGCAACTGCGCCAGGCCACCCGTCAGAACCGCCCAGCCGAGCGCCATTACGGGCGGATCGAAATACGGCGTCAAAAACACCGAAAAGATGATCATGCTGACGTTCAGCAGGGTCGGCACGAAGGCTGGCACCGAAAAGCGATTCCAGGTATTGAGGATCGCGCCAGCCAACGACGACAGGGAAATCAGCAGGATGTAGGGAAAGGTCACCCGCAGCAGACTGGAGGTCAGCTCGAATTTTTCCGGCGTGTTGGTGAAACCCGGCGCGGTCACCCAGATGACCCACGGCGCGGCAATCATGCCCAACACGGTAACCAGCGCCAGCACCAGCGTCAGCAGGCCCGAGACGTAGGCAATGAAGGTTCGGGTCGCTTCCTCGCCCTTCTGGCTTTTGTATTCGGCAAGAATCGGCACGAACGCCTGGGAAAACGCCCCTTCGGCAAAGATCCGCCGCAGCAGATTGGGCAGTTTGAAGGCGATAAAGAAGGCGTCGGTCGCCATTCCCGCGCCAAATGCGCGCGCGATGAGGGTGTCCCGAACAAATCCCAGAACCCGGGAAAGCATCGTGATAGAGCTGACGGCGGCCAACGATTTGAGCAGATTCATGGAAAGAGTTTGTGCCTGTCGATAAACAGCAGGCGAACTACGCGCCTACTTATGCGATACTCCGCGCCGCAACAGCACAGAGCCAAAGCTCGCGAGTTTACAGGTCGCACGCTGGAAAGAAATCTCCAAGCTTGCTTCACCTACCACTTAGCGGAACGTCTCAACCGCCCTTGACAAGAACTCAACTCATCGGCATGATTCGCGGCCTATTTTGTTTGCTATTTCCTAAAAAGTCTTTCGAGGAGCTCGACGGTGGCCAACTCACCTTCCGCCAAAAAACGTGCAAAACAGGCTGAGAAGCGTCGCAGCCACAACGCCAGCCTGCGTTCCATGGTTCGTACCTACATCAAGAATGTAGTTAAGGCCATCGACGCAAAAGACGCTGCCAAAGCTCAAGCCGCTTACGTTCTGGCTGTGCCAGTTATCGACCGTATGGCCGATAAAGGCATCATCCACAAGAACAAGGCCGCTCGTCATAAGAGCCGCCTGAATGGCCACGTCAAGGCCCTGAACGTTGCCGCTGCCGCCTAAGCGACTCGTTCATTAAAAAACCGACCTCAGGGTCGGTTTTTTATTGCCTGCGATTTGTAGGAGCGAGCTCGCTCCTACATTGGCGATTTGCGTCAGATTATTGGGCGTGGGCCCACGGCAAAATCGGAATCGCCGTCACCGCATTCTGCGGACTGCCCTCGATCAAGCGATCGCTGTAGACCAGATACACCAGCGTATTGCGCTTCTTGTCGAGAAAGCGCACCACCTGCATGGTCTTGAACACCAGGGACGTGCGCTCCTTGAACACCTCGTCGCCATCCTTGAGTTCGCCCTTGAAGCTGATTGGCCCAACCTGACGACAGGCGATAGATGCCTCGGCACGATCCTCGGCCAACCCCAGACCACCCTTCACGCCGCCAGTCTTGGCCCGCGACAGGTAGCAGGTCACACCATCGACCTTGGGGTCATCAAAGGCCTCGACCACGATCCGGTCATTCGGCCCGACAAACTTGAACACCGTCGACACCTGACCGATCTCTTCGGCCGAAGCCAGCAGGGGCATCGCCAACAGCAACCCCAACAATCCTTTTGCCACGCGCATTCAGGTATTCCTTCAGACCAGAATCAGGTTATCGCGGTGAACCAGTTCCGGCTCCGCCATGTAACCCAACAGACCGACAATCGCCTCAGACGACTGACCAATGATTTTTTGTGCTTCCAGCGCACTGTAGTTGGCCAGGCCACGAGCGATCTCGCGACCGTCCGGCGCCACGCAGACCACCATCTCACCGCGACGGAAGCTGCCCTGCACCAATTTGACCCCAACCGGCAGCAAGCTCTTGTTGCCCTGGGACAACGCAATCACCGCACCCGCATCCAGCACCAGGGTGCCACGGGTTTGCAGGTGACCGGCCAGCCACTGCTTGCGTGCCGCCAGCATGCCGCGCTCCGGCGAGAGCAAAGTGCCGATGCGCTCGCCCGCCTTGAGGCGATCCAGCACGCGCTCGATGCGCCCACCAACGATGATGGTGTGAGCACCGGAACGGGCCGCCAGACGCGCAGCACGCAATTTGGTCTGCATGCCACCACGCCCCAGCGCACCACCGGTGCCGCCCGCCACCGCGTCGAGCGCCGGATCATCGGCACGCGCCTCGTAAATCAGCTGGGCATCCGGATTGTTGCGCGGATCAGCGTCGAACATGCCGTCGCGATCCGTCAGAATCACCAGCAAATCCGCCTCGACCAGGTTCGCCACCAGCGCTGCCAGGGTGTCGTTGTCGCCAAAACGAATTTCGTCGGTGACCACAGTGTCGTTCTCGTTGATCACCGGAATGACTTTCAGCTCGACCAGTGCACGCAAGGTACTGCGAGCATTCAGGTAGCGCTTGCGGTCGGACAGGTCGTCATGGGTCAGGAGAATCTGCGCGGTATGCCGGCCATGCTCGGCAAAGCTCGATTCCCAGGCCTGCACCAACCCCATCTGACCGATTGCAGCAGCGGCCTGGAGCTCGTGCATCGCACTGGGTCGCGAGGTCCAGCCCAGACGGCTCATACCGGCCGCCACCGCCCCGGAGGACACCAGCACCAGCTCGACACCCGCCTCATGCAAGGCCACCATCTGCTCAACCCAGACACCCATTGCCGCGCGATCCAGGCCTTTGCCGTCCGCCGTCAGCAAAGCGCTGCCGATCTTCACGACCCAACGCTGCGCACCTGTCACCTTGCTCCGCATCATCTTCAACCTTAGCTTGAGGACAGCGCGACCTAGCACTGCCCGTGACGTTATTCGTGGTTATTCGTGACCAACAATCGATTTCCAGATACCAAAACGCCGCTCAATTGAGCGGCGCTTAAGTTTATCGCAACGAATCAGTCACGCACGTAAATGATTTCCGGACCGTCTTCGTCATCCACATCTTCTTCGTCCCAATCATCGTCACCGATGTCGTGGACCGACTTCACGCCGCTGCGACGCAGGGCACGCTTGTCATCCAGCGCCTGCAGTTGCGCGCGAGCTTCGTCTTCGATGCGCTGATCGAGATCGGCCAGCTCTTCCTTGTAAGCTGGGTCATTGGCCAGGCGATCAGCACGATCTTCCATGTAACGCATGATGTCGTGGCACAGACGCTCGGTACCGAGCTTGGAGATGGCCGAGATCACGTAGACCGGACCAGTCCATTCCAGGCGATCAACGATTTCCTTGACGCGAGCATCGTGCTCCTCATCAAGGATCTGGTCGCACTTGTTCAGGACCAGCCAGCGATCACGCTCCGCCAGGGACGGGCTGAACTTGATCAGCTCGTTGACGATCACTTCAGCGGCATCCGGTGCGCTGGCGTCATCCAGCGGCGCCATGTCCACGAGGTGCAGCAGCAGGCGCGTACGCGCCAAGTGCTTGAGGAAGCGAATACCCAGACCAGCACCTTCGGAAGCGCCTTCGATCAAACCCGGAATATCGGCAATGACGAAGCTCTTCCAGCGATCGACGCTGACCACACCCAGGTTCGGCACCAGCGTGGTGAACGGGTAGTCGGCAACTTTCGGCTTGGCAGCCGAAACCGAACGGATAAAAGTACTTTTACCGGCGTTCGGCAAGCCCAGCAGACCTACGTCAGCCAGTACCTTCATTTCCAGCTTCAGGTCGCGCTGCTCACCCGGCTTGCCCGGAGTAGTCTGGCGCGGCGCACGGTTGGTACTGGATTTGAAACGGGTGTTGCCCAGACCGTGCCAGCCGCCCTGCACTACCATCAATTTCTGACCAGCCTTGGTCAGGTCACCGATGACCTCCTGAGTCGCGGAGTCGATCACCGTGGTGCCGACCGGAACGCGCAGGATCAGGTCTTCACCCTTCTTGCCGGTGCAGTCGGTGCTGCCGCCGTTGGAACCACGCTCGGCATCGAAGTGCCGGGTGTAACGGTAGTCCACCAGGGTGTTGAGGTTTTCGTCGGCCATCATGTAGATGGAACCGCCGTCACCGCCATCACCGCCGTTCGGACCACCGTTCTCGATAAATTTTTCCCGACGGAAACTCATGGCGCCATTGCCGCCGTCACCAGCCTTTACGCGAATCGATACTTCATCAACAAACTTCATAACAAACGCCTCTCGCCATACGGACGAGCCGAAAAACAATCAAGACATAAGACTCTTGCAAAAATGAGCGCAGCGACCCCAAACCACGACACCTACATCGTACGCCAACAGCCCATACAAACAGCTTTGCAAGAGACTCACCCCACAAACGAAAAAGCCCCGTCGCGAGACAGGGCTTTTCCAGCGATCGCGCAATTAAGCCGCGACTACGCTCACGTAACGACGACCGAAGGCGCCTTTTACTTCGAACTTGATCACGCCTTCGACTTTAGCGAAGAGGGTGTGATCCTTACCCATGCCAACGCCGTAGCCAGCGTGGAATTGGGTGCCGCGCTGACGCACGATGATGTTGCCTGCTTTGATAGCCTGGCCGCCATACATCTTCACGCCAAGGCGTTTGGCTTCTGAGTCGCGACCGTTACGGGTACTACCACCAGCTTTTTTGTGTGCCATGAGTTCAATTCTCCTAGTGAGGAATTAGGCTGAAATTAAGCCTGAATACCGGTGATTTTGATCTCGGTGTACCACTGGCGGTGGCCCATACGCTTCATGTGGTGCTTACGACGACGGAACTTGATGATGCGGACTTTATCGTGACGACCTTGGGAGATCACTTCAGCCACAACGGTAGCACCAGCAACAACTGGAGCGCCGATATTCACGTCGTCACCGTTGGCAACCAACAGAACGCGATCAAAGGTAACGGATTCGCCGGTAGCGATTTCCAGTTTTTCGATCTTCAGGTATTCACCTGGGGCGACTTTGTACTGCTTGCCGCCAGTAACGATTACTGCATAAGACATGGTATTTCTCCGATAATCCTGCTCACCCAGCTCTTTATAAGAAGAGGTATTGGCTGGCATGGCTGCATGGGGCTGGAGGCCCGCTTGCAATTGCGTAAGGCAGGTGCTGCCCAGGAAGTTCAGGGTGCGCGATTGTACGCAAGCCACGAGCGCCTTGCAAGGGGCCGTCCATCGCGCCTTGACAGGCCCGGACGCGGGTCCTAGCATGCCGCGCAACCCTTCTGGAGCGACTGTCGCTGATGCAACCCCAAGCTTTCTACCGCGCGGTGGCGGACGATTTTAGCGCCGTCGACGGCATCATCAAGAAGCAGCTGACTTCGCGCGTGCCGCTGGTCTCGAAAATCGGCGATTACATTACCTCGGCCGGCGGTAAACGCCTGCGTCCTTTATTGGTGCTGCTGTGTGGCAAGGCCCTGGGTCGCGAAGGCGATGACCTGCGCCTGCTGGCCGCGACCATCGAGTTTCTGCACACCGCCACCCTGCTGCATGACGATGTGGTCGACATGTCCGGCATGCGCCGTGGCCGCTCGACCGCCAACGCCATGTGGGGCAACGCGCCAAGCGTGCTGGTGGGTGATTTCCTGTATTCGCGCTCGTTCGAAATGATGGTCGAGCTGGGCTCGATGCCAGTGATGAAGATCCTGTCGCAGGCCACGCGCATCATCGCTGAAGGCGAAGTGTTGCAGCTATCGAAGGTTCGTGACGCCAGCACCACCGAAGAAACCTACATGGAAGTCATCCGCGGCAAGACCGCGATGCTCTTCGAAGCCTCGACCCACAGTGCTGCCGCCCTGTGCGAAGCCACGCCGAAACAGGCCGAAGCCCTGCGTACATTCGGGGATCACCTGGGGGTGGCCTTCCAACTGGTCGACGACCTGCTGGACTACAAAGGCGACGCCGAAACCCTGGGCAAGAACGTCGGTGACGATCTGGCCGAAGGCAAGCCGACCCTGCCGCTGATCTACACCATGCGTGAAGGCACACCGGAGCAGGCCGCCCTGGTGCGCAAGGCGATCCAGAAAGGCGGAATCGAAGATCTGGAAAGCATCCGCGAAGCCGTGGAAGCCTCGGGCTCGCTGGAGTACACCGCGCAACTGGCCCGCGATTATGTGGCCCGTGCGATCAAGTGCCTCGAAACGCTGCCGCCGAGCGAGTTTCGCGATGCCTTGGTCGAGTTGAGCGAGTTCGCGGTAGCCCGCACGCATTGATACGCCCTCTGTAGGAGCTGGCTTGTCGGGTCGCCGCATCGCAGCGAAGGCGGTGTTTCAGACACACCGCGTCGCCTGGTTCGCCGGCAAGCCGGCTCCTACAGGAAAGCGGCACCGCAGCGTTCGCCGGCAAGCATCCCGCCCCTCTCCCGCTTAAAACCCTATACAATGTGCGCTTTTTAGCGATCCTGAATCCAAGGAGCCTTAGTGAGCACGTTGCCACCCTGCCCAAAATGCAATTCCGAATACACCTATGAAGACGGCGCGCAGCTGATCTGCCCCGAGTGCGCCCACGAATGGTCCGCCAGCGGTGAAACCGAAGCGGTGTCCGATGACGCGGTGAAAAAGGATTCGGTCGGCAACGTCCTGCAGGACGGCGACACCATCACCGTGATCAAGGACCTCAAGGTCAAGGGTACGTCTTTGGTGGTCAAGGTCGGCACCAAGGTCAAGAACATCCGCCTGTGCGATGGCGATCACGACATCGATTGCAAGATCGACGGCATCGGACCGATGAAACTCAAGTCCGAGTTCGTCAGGAAAGTCTGAACCTGCTGTCTTCCATCCCGCGCCCGGCCGCGGGATGGCGCCTCACCCTCCCCCGCTTGGCCCAGTCAATCCTCGCAATAGCCAGACGCCAGTCGTTTTTGACCTGACGCAATCCTTACCTGGAAAAAAGCGCAAACCGCCAATAGGCTCTTGCTATTTAGTGAATAAGAATTATTCTCATAAAACCTTCAATGGAGATGAGAACCATGACTTATCTGATCGATGCCTGGCTGGACCGCCCACACCCTTACCTCAGAATCCTGCATCGGGAAACCGGGGAAGTCTGTGCGGTGCTTGAAGAAGAAGCCTTGAACGAACTGCAAGACCAGGGTGATCTTGACCTCAATGGCCTGAGCTCCAGCGAGCCGGTGGTGCTCAAGGAACTGGTGCGTAATCTGTTTCTGTTCTGCTATGCCCGGGCGTTGCGCCCGACGACGGATCTCAATGGCAAGTTTCATCCATGAGAGACACTGCAAAACACTGTAGGAGCGAGCCTGCTCGCGAAAAACTCAAAGACACCGCGTTCATTCAGAATGGCCACGTTATCGTTGACGCCCATCGCGAGCAGGCTCGCTCCTACAGGTAATCAGCGGGTATTACAGAACGTCGAGCAGTTCGACGTCGAACACCAGTACGCTGTGCGGCGGGATGCTGCCAACGCCTTGAGCGCCGTATGCCAGTTCGCTCGGCACGTACAGGCGCCATTTGCTGCCGGCGTTCATCAGTTGCAGGGCTTCGGTCCAGCCGGCGATCACGCCGCCAACCGGAAATTCTGCAGGCTCGCCGCGCTCGTAGGAGCTGTCGAACACAGTGCCATCAATCAGGGTGCCGTGGTAGTGAGTACGCACAGAGTCTTCACGGGATGGCTTGACGCCTTCGCCAGCGGTCAGCACTTCGAACTGCAGACCGGAAGCCAGAGTGGTGATGCCGTCACGCTTGGCGTTTTCAGCCAGGAAAGCCAGGCCTTCGCCAGCAGCCGCTTCAGCCTTGGCTGCAGCTTCGGCCTGCATGATTTCGCGGATGACTTTGAAGCTGGCGGACATTTCTTCCTGACCCACACGGCTTGGCTTGCCGGCGAATGCGTCGGTCAGGCCAGCCAGGATCGCGTCCAGGCTGACGCCCGGTGGCGGGTTGTCGCGCAGTTGGTCGCCCAACTGACGGCCAATACCGTAGCTGACGCGGGTTTCGTCGGTGGACAGATTTACTTCGGACATGACACTGCTCCGCTGTGCGGACGGCTCGGGAACTTGCCATGCGTGCACAGCGCGTCCCGGAGCGCCCGGAACCAAAAGGGCCAGCAGACTAGCACAGATGTCATGCCATTGATGAGGGACCTCAGGCGATCGGCACCTTCAGGTTTTCTTCCACGTCAGCAACCAGCCCGCACATTTCGTCATGCACGACCGTGTGCACAAGGTTGAAGTGCAACTTGGGAAAGGAGCGCAGCACATCACGGGCATGCTCCACCGAACGCAGGCTCATCATCTGGCCGTGCGTATCGCTCAGGGGGTACGCCGCGCCATGCATCCGTGCTTCCAGCAGGTAAATGCCCCCCTCCATGGAGATCAGGTTCAGCTCATCGACCTTTCCGGCGATGGCATACGCATTCAACTCATTCAGGGTCATGAACGCACCTCACGCAGTGGCGAGCCAACATACTTACAGGGATAGGCCTCGGCGCATCAAAGCACAAGCCACAAACGACGCCGCCCGTCTGTTTTGCAACAGACGGGCGGCGTGTTTCATGGGGCCAGCAATGGATCAGTGCTTGGTGACTTTATCCAGGTAACCCATGGCGAATGCCGATACCACGAAGGTCATGTGGATGATCACGTACCACTGCAAATGCTCGGGATCGACGTTCTTGGCATCCATGAAGATGCGCAGCAGGTGAATGGACGAGATCGCCACGATCGACGCCGCCACCTTCATTTTCAGCGACGAAGAGTCCATGGTACCCAGCCAGTTGAGCTTTTCCTTGGAGTCGTCGATGTCCAGCTGCGAGACGAAGTTCTCGTAGCCGGAAATCATCACCATCACCAGCAAACCGCCCACCAGCGCCATGTCGATCAGCGACAGCAGCACCAGGATCAAGTCCGATTCGGCCATCGAAAACACGTTCGGGATGACGTGAAAGACTTCCTGGAAGAATTTCAGCGCCAGCGCCAGCAACCCGAGGGACAGGCCGAAATAGATCGGCGCCAGCAGCCAGCGCGAGGCGTACATTGTATTTTCGATAAAGCGTTCCATTGAATCTCACATGTGGGCTGAAAATGGCCGCGAGTATACCAGCCGCCCGTCTATACCCAGAAGCAGCCAGAAACCGTCGAAAAATCCGCCACCTGCGCCTGTGTATCAAAATTTTTCTGCTAGTGTCCAAATCATTGACCGCTCAGTGATATCGGACAGGAAGACTGGAAATGGATGTGCGATTGCCTTTGACGAGTGCCGGAATTTGCATGGCGCTGCTTCTAAGCGGCTGCTCACCCAGCGATGAAAAACGCCAGGTCAGCCTCGAAGAAAAAACCGCGCAATTCGAAAAGTCGCTGGACGCCATCCAGGATCCGAAGCTCAAGGATGCCGTGTCGGAGCTGGGCGGCTCACTGCTGCTGCTCGAGCGCGCGCAACTCAAGCTCGAGAGTAAACAGGTGGAAACCGAATACGGCGAAGACGCCCTCGCCATGCTCAAGCACTACCCGACCCCGCAGGCCCTGGTCGACGCCTACATCAACGGGTTGTTCGTGCTGCAAAAAGACTCCAGTTCCGACTATCTGACCGATCTGCAACCGGTGTTTCCCTTCACTTTCAGCGTTCCTGCCGCGTTTTTGTTTCCCCATGGCCTGGAATGGCAGTCGGTCACACTAAGCAATAAACGAGTGATCCCATTCCAGCCGGAATGGTCAGAAACCGACCCCGGCATTCAACTCAGCCCATCGAGTTCCAACCTGACCACCCCCGATGACCTGACTGTGGCCTACCCCTTCATCGAAGGCCTCGACATCGACAGAAAGCAGCAACCGCAACCGGTGAGCCTGCAGGGCAAAGTCGAGGTCATCGCGCCACGCCGCCTCTACAGCTTCGACCTGACGAAAAAGGACATAGGCCAGACCCGCACCAATGACAACCTGAGCGTCACCCTGCTCACACTGACGAACAACTACGCGGAAATCGAATACAACAACAGCGCGCCGCTAGCCCCCGAAGTCAGAGAAACACCGCTGAACCCACTGATCGTCCAGGCCACGGACAGCACCGGGCAATTCCTCTCGCGCGCCGGCTCAATCAACGAAACCGCGGTACAAATTGCGTTCTATCAGCAGCAGCTGGCCAAGATGCAGCAGCAAAAAAACTGGAGCGAGGCCCTGGAAAAACAGCTCGACGAAGAACAGCGCAACTTTGAGAAACAGCAGACTCGACATTATTCGAAGGTGTACTTCAACGGGACGATCGAAACCCTCGAAGTCAGCATGCTGGATTTTTCCGCCGTCACGGTCACCCGCAAGAGCCTCGACCTGCCGGTCCGGCACTTCGATGCCGAGACCACGGACAAGACCATCCAGCCCTTGAACCTGCCCGTGGTGGTCTATGACGACCAGGCGCCCGGTTGGCTCAAAGGGGCAACGCTGAGCGAGGATCAACTGAAAAAGAACGTCAGCATCAGTCAGTCGGTCGATGACCCCAGTGCTGCGCGAATCGAACTCACTCATCTGCGCAGCTTCAACGATGAACTGCTCGGCACATCGTTCAACCCCGGTGAAAGTCCGGTGAGTTTCTTTACCGAAGACGCGAGTGGCAAACGCGACGAGCCGATCGAGTTGCCGCCCGAGGCGTACCAGATCGATCCCCTGCGCGGCACCATTACCTACGATCTGAATCTGTTTCCGCAAACGCCGGCCTATGCGGTGGGGTCGATGCCGCTGTTCCTGGCCACCGTCGAGCAAAAAACCGTCGACGCCCGCCAACTGCCCAAAGGCCTCGAACTTAAAGCCAATGCTCTGGTGGTTGATTTGAAGCAGTTTCCCGCCCAGGACTGGCGCTTTTTCGCCAAGGACGACACCGGCAATTACTTGAAGGAGATTCTATCGGTCAGCCATGGCGCGAGCGCACAAGGGCCGGCGCAGTTTGCCGTGCATTACTTCTACGGACAGCCTACGCGCCTGGAAACCTATCAGCGCACTGACCTCGCCACCGTGCAGTATGGTTTCGAGGTCAAACTCGACAAGGCCGACATGACGCGCCTTGATCAATAGTGCGAATCAGTACTCGGGGTGAAACTCGAAGCCGCCCATGTTTCGGCAGCGACCACCGTTGATTTCCCGCAGTTGGGCTTGCAGGTGCAAGCACCAGATTTGCGGATCGTTGGCCAACTCGTAGCCGTGCAAGGTCAGGCTTTCAACGATGGTGTCGAGGATTGATTCAGCGACGAACGGACCGTGAAACGGGCCTTGGGCCTTGATGGCCGAAGGTTGTTCACCGGCCATTCCGGCGGCGAACAGCAGAGTCCACATGCCCGTATCTCCCGCCAACGGACGGATGGCACACTCGATACGGGTCTCAAGGCCCAGGCATTGACGGGTAAGGCAGAGGTTGCGCGACATGGCGGCGACCCTCGGTAGATCCGGTATTCAGCCCCCATGTGAAGGCTGTTTCGATCCTGTGATTACTGTCGACATCCCTGAGCTGAGAATAGAAGAAAAGTCTGGCTTGCAGGCAGTGCGATACCGAAAGGCGCCGAATGGTCACCGCGTGAATGTTGACGTCATTTCGATGACGCTTTTCGACATTCACCACAAAAAACCGTGGGAGCGAGCCTGCTCGCGATGGCGGACCTTCAGTCAACATAGGGGTTGAATGTCAGTCCTTCATCGCGAGCAGGCTCGCTCCCACAGTACCGAGGTGAGCCAGACTCAAACAGGTATCAAGCCGGTTTGGTTTCCGCCAAAGCCTCTTGCGCCAACTCCTTCTCGGCCTCTTTCAGATCATCTTCACTGATCATTTCCGCGATAACCCGCAGGCGCTCCACGACCCGTGCGTTCACGCTGCCTTCAGGGAATTCGCCATTCTCGTCCGGCTCGCCGGCTGGCTCGCCAACCAGCAAACTCAAGGCTTCGTCGGCCTGACGGACCGCGTAGACATGGAATTGCCCCGCACGTACCGCCGCCAGCACCTTCTCGTCGAGCATCAGCGTGGCGACGTTGGCGTGAGGAATGATTGCCCCCTGCTCGCCGGTCAACCCGCGGGCCTCGCACAGACGGAAGAAGCCCTCGATCTTCTCGTTGACTCCGCCGACCGCCTGCACTTCGCCGAACTGGTTGATCGAACCGGTGATGGCAAAGCACTGCTTGAGCGGGGTTTTCGACAAGGCCGAGATCAGGGTGCAGGCCTCGCCCAGGGAAGCACTGTCGCCATCGACATAACCGTAGGATTGCTCCAGGGCGATACTCGCGGAAATCGCCAGCGGAAACTCCTGGGCGTAACGACTGCCCAGATAACCGGTAAGGATCATCACGCCTTTGGAGTGGATCGGCTGGCCGAGGTTGACCTCGCGCTCGATGTCGACAATGCCGCTGCCGCCCGGGTACACCGTGGCGGAAATCCGCGCCGGTATACCAAAGGCCGAATCGCCGACTTCCAGCACGGTCAGGCCGTTGCACTTGCCGACTGCCGCGCCCGCGGTGTCGATCAGGATGATCCCGGCCAGCATGTCGTCGAGAATCCGCGCCGAAACCCGCCCGGTCCGCGTGGCCTTGGCTTTGAGTGCCCGTTCAATGTGCCCGGCATCGGTCATTTCATCACCGGCCAGATGGCGGATGAAGTCCGCCTCGCTGACCAGTTGGAACAAGTCACCGATACGCGCCGACAAGCGCCCCTGGTGCTCGGCCAGACGCGCACTGTAGGTTGCCAGGCGGGCCACCGCATCGGCGGTCAGCGGTGCCATGCCTTCTTCGGAAGTACGGGTTTTGAGCAACTGGGCGAACTGCTCCAGGCTCTCGTCGACCATCGGGATGTCTTCATCGAAATCCACCAGGACGCGGAACATTTCCTGGAAGTCCGGATCGAGGTCTTGCAGCGTGTAATACAGCTGACGGGCACCAATGATGACGACTTTGACCTGCAACGGAATGTGTTGCGGTGTCAGGGTCACGGTGGCCAGACGGCCCAGCTCACCCAGCGGCGACTCCATTTTCAGCTTGCGCGATTGCAGGGCGCGTTTGAGCGCATCCCACACGAATGGCTCGCTGAGCATCTTGTCCGCTTCAAGGATCAGGAAACCGCCATTGGCCCGGTGCAAAGCACCCGGCCGCAGTTGGCGGTAGGTGGTGTACAGCGCGCCCTGATCGGTGCTGTATTCAATGCGACCGAAGAGGTTTTCATAGGTCGGGTGCGGCTCGAACACCACCGGCGCACCGCCGCTGGCCGAATGACCAACCACCAGGCTCGGCGCGTATTGCTCTTCCAGCAACTTGCGGGCGACGGCATCGGTCTTGCTATCGTCCACCAGTTGCTCGACCACCGTCTTGAGCAAATACACCTGCATGGCTTGCAGATAACCGCACACCGCGGCGTTCTCGGCGTATTTCTCCGACAACGGCGACAGCAACGGCTGCAAGGCCAGGGTGATGGTTTCTTCGTTCAGATGACGCAGTTGGTTGCTCGATTCGCGCTTCCATTGCGGCAGGCTGGCGAGCTCTTCGTTCAGGCGCTCCTCCAGTACCGAAATATCCTCGTGAAAGCGCTCGCGCTCGGCTTCCGGCAGTTGTGCGAATTCAGCTTCGTCCAACGCCTTGCCATCGCCCATTGGGGTGAAGGCGATATTGCTGGCGTCGCGGTAGAGTGCGACGTCCTTTTCCAGGGCCAGACGCTCGATGACGTCCAGGGCCTTGTCGTAGCGCTGGTTGAAGGCGCGGTCGATGGCGCTTTTCTTCTGTTGGTAGGACGGATGCTCGAAGACTGCCGGAAACGTCGCCAGCAGGTTGTCGATCAGACCGTTGATATCTCCAATGAAGTTACCGGCAGTGCCCGACGGCAATTCCAGGGCACGTGGTTCGCGCGGCTCATCGAAATTGTTGACATAGACCCAGTCCGCCGGGGTCTGCAGGCGCTTGCCTTCGGCCTTGAGATAGCGTTTGACGAACGAGAACCGGCCAGTGCCGGGCTCGCCCATGACGAATACGTTGTAACCGGGGCGTGGCATGGCCACACCGAACTGCAAGGCTTCGACCGCACGTTCCTGGCCAAGCACACCGCGAAAGGGCTCCAGATCATTGGTGGTAGAGAAGCTGAACTGTTCAGCGGAAAACGGACGGGTCAGCGCTTCGGGCGCTAGACGCAAGCTGGCAGCAACAGGATCAGGCATCGGGCTTCCTTAACAATCAGGCGGGGCAGATGGCAGCATTCTGGCGCCGCCCATACCCGACTGGCAAGGAGCGCCGCAGGCCTGAGCATCGTCAATCCGCCAACCCCAGGCGGGCCGGGCTTGCGCCACGGTTTCCCATGAATCTTTTGCAAAAAATCACGGAGCCCCGTGATCGTGCCTAAACTCCAGACTGCGCGGCTGGACTAATGACCGGCCCACTTGTCCATTGGTAGGCACATAAAGAGAACAAAGCTATGAAACGGATTCTTCTCGGTACTCTCTTCACCGCCGTATCCATCAACGCCATGGCTCAGGCGCCGGGCGGCCCGGATTGCGGTTGGGGCAACATGCTGTTCGAAGGTCAGCGTGGTACTCCGGCCCACTTCCTGGCATCCACCACCAACGGCACCTCCGGCAACGCAACCTTCGGCATGACCTCCGGTACCAACGGTTGCGCAACCAACGCGTCGCTGACCTATGGCGGTAAATCCTGGTTTGCCATGAATGGCATGATGAACGAGCTGTCCGAAGACATGGCCAAAGGTCAGGGCGAAGCGCTGACCACCTATGCCGTGGTACTGGGCGTGGCGCCGGAAGACCGTGCGCACTTCGCCGCCGTCACTCACGAGCACTTCCAGCAGATCTTCAGCAAGGCTGACGTGACTGCCGAAGACGTGCATACCAATACCCTGGCCGTGCTCAAAGCCGACCCTCGTCTGGCCAAGTACGCGACCCAGGCATAAGCTCCACTCGCCCCCGCTTCTTTCGGGAAGCGGGTTTTGTTTTTTGGACGCGACCACCTTTGGATGTCGCTGACTGTAGGAGCTGGCTTGTCGGGTCGCCGCATCGCAGCGATGGTTTCAAAGGCGCCGTGTTTATCCGGTAGACACGCGTTATCGTTAACGACCTTCGCTGCGATGCGGCGACCCGACAAGCCAGCTCCTACGGGCAAACGGCCTTTGTTTTTTTCGACTTAAGTTGCCATCTATGCTCAAACGCCTTGCCTGGCTGGCGCTGTGTGCCTGCGCCCCGCTGTCCGCCGCGCCTCACATCGACCCACAACGTTTGCAGCAACTGGCCAACGACCCTTTCTGGATATCCCTAGGCCATTACGAAACCGCCAAGCTCGGTGGCTGGCGCAGCTATGTCAGCGACCCGAAATTCTTCCTCGCCGCCGATGGCAATGAACACCCGGACAATGAATTGGCTGCTACCGTACAAGCCTTGTACGCCCCGGCCAGTACCGGTGAACAGCACGCACAATGCGTCTACCCGGCCCGCACCCGCTGGCTCGAAGAGCAGCTCGGCCTGACCGGCCTGCCGACGCCGGCCTGCGCCGAATTCAAGCAATGGTTCAAGGACGTCTCGCCCGACAGTGCGGTGATGATCTTCCCGGCTGCGTACCTGAACAGTCCATCCTCGATGTTTGGCCACACCCTGCTGCGCATCGATCAGGCCGAAGTGAAGAGCGACAAGACTTCGCTGCTCAGTTACGCGATCAACTTCGGCGCCTACATCGAGGGCTCGGACAACAGCATCCTCTATGCCTGGAAAGGCCTGATGGGCGGCTATCCCGGCCTGTTCGCGCTGGTGCCCTACCAGGAAAAACTCTCGGAATACCGCAGCCTGGAAAACCGCGACCTGTGGGAATACCGACTGAACCTGACCCAGCAGGAAACCGCGCGCATGGTCGAGCACGTCTGGGAGCTGAAGCAGATCAAGTTCGACTATTTCTTCTTTGACGAGAACTGCTCGTACCGCTTGCTGGAACTGCTGCAAGTGGCCCGCCCGAGCCTGCGCCTGACCGAGCAGTTCCCACTCACCGCCATCCCGACCGACACCGTCAAAGCCGTGAAAAATGCCGGGCTGGTGGAATCCATCCAGTATCGTCCGTCCCGGGAACGCGAGTTGCTCAGTCGCGCCGAACCGTTGAACCCTGAAGAGCAGCAATGGGTACTGAACGTCAGCGCCGATCAGAACCAATTGCAGGACCCGGCGTTCAAGGCACAACCCCGCGACCGCCAGGCGCTGATCATCGATGCGGCCTATCGTCTGGAACGCTACCGCGCCAATGGCCGGGAGCGCGACCCGGCGCGCGCCCAGCGCAGCTTCGAACTGCTGCGGGCAATCAACCAGAACCCGGCGCCGGAGCTGGATATCCCGCAACCCGGCCTGCCTGAAGACGGTCACGAGTCCCGTACCTGGCAACTCGGCCTCGGTACCCGTGGCGATAAAGCCTTTGGCGAGTACGGCTTGCGCATGGCTTATCACGACCTCAATGACAACAGCGAAAGCTTTCCCCTTGGCGCGCAGATCGAAATCCTGCAATTGAAACTGCGCCAGTACGAAGGCAATGACTGGCAAGTGCAGCGACTGGACCTGGCGACCATTCGTTCCCTGACCCCGCGTAACGAGTTGCTGCAACCGCTGTCATGGCAAGTCACCGGTGGTCTGGAGCGGGTGCCAGGCAAGCATGATGACCAAACCCTGGTCAGCCACGTCAACGGCGGTGGCGGTGGAACCTGGCAATTGGGCGACGATCTGCTCGGTTTTGCCCTGGGCACCGTGCGTATCGAACACAACAACGACTTCGCCGCATTCATCGCGCCGGCCGTTGGTTTCAACAGTGGCGTGCTGTGGAAAAACCCGCTGGGCAACTTGAGCCTGGAAGCCAAGGGTGATTTTTTCACCAATGGCGAAGTGCGTCGTAGCCTGAGCCTGAATCAGCAATGGGAAATATCCCGCAATCTCGGTCTGCGCTTGAGCGCCCAGCGTGAGTTCAGCCATTTGGCGACGGCCGAGAACGAAGTGATGCTTGAGCTGAAGTGGTATCACTACTGACCTGACACGCTACTCCCACAGGGGGAATGGATTTTTCACCGCCCGCGCACACCATCCTCGCGAGCCAGCTTCTAGACTTTCCTTATAGACCCCAGGGGGCCGGGGTTCCGAGATGCGGCGTTGCGTGGTCGTGGACCGCGGCGGATGAGCGCAACAGTCATCAGGAAGAATGGGGCAAGGCCTGACAGCAACAGAAAAATCAGGATGCCGCTCGGGCCTATCACTCGCCGTAAGTCGCTTTCAGACATCCAGTGAAACCAGATGCCTGCGACCATGACCCAAACCCTATACCGGGAGAATTCCATGAGCCGTGCCTTCGTCAATGAAGATAACGCCAGCGCGCAAGCCGATCAGCCTGTCGAACGGCAGGTCAGCGCGCAGCCCAATTACGTCACGCCGCAAGGCCTGAAGCTGTTACAGGGCAAAGTCGCCGAACTGCAAACCCTGCATGCCGAGCAATCGGCAAAAGGTGAGCAGGCGGACAAACAGCGCCTGGCCGATCTCGAACGTGATCTGCGTTATTTCAAACAGCGCCTGGGCAGCGCTCAGGTGGTACCCGCCGCGACCTCGACCCAGAAAGTGCAAATCGGCAGTTGGGTGACCTACGCCGATGAACACGCCACCGAGCGCCGGGTACAACTGGTGGGCGAAGATCAGGCCGATGCCGCCCACGGCCTGATCAATTGGGGTTCACCGCTGGGCCGGGCGCTGCTCGGCGCACAACTCAACGACGAAGTACTGTGGCAGCGCCCCGCCGGGGATCAAATGATTGAAGTGATTCGCATCGAACCGACTTAGACGACGCCTTGGGCCAGCATCGCATCGGCGACCTTCACGAAGCCGGCGATGTTCGCCCCCTTGACGTAATTGACCCGACCGTCCTCTTCGCCGTAATGCACGCAAGCGTGGTGAATCGACTGCATGATCGCGTGCAGTTCGCTGTCCACTTCGCCACCGGTCCACGCCAGGCGCATGGCGTTCTGCGACATTTCCAGCCCGCTCACCGCCACGCCGCCGGCGTTGGACGCCTTGCCCGCTGCGAACAGAATGTCGGCCTCGATGAACAGGTCCATCGCCTCGAGGGTGGTCGGCATGTTCGCGCCTTCGGCCACACAGATGCAGCCGTTGCGCAGTAAGGTGCGAGCGGCTTCGACATCCAGTTCGTTTTGCGTTGCGCACGGCAGCGCGATATCGCAGCTCAGGCTCCATGGCAGCTGACCGGTGCGGAACTCCAGGTCAAAACGGCCAGCCAGGCCACGGCGCTTGAGCATTTCTTCGGCGAAGTACACGCAACCGAAACCGGAAGCTTGCGGGCGAATCAGGCTGCCGCCGTAGCTTGGGCCTTTGCCGGTCAGCACACTGGTGAACTGGTTGTTCAAGCGCTAGTGCTGGCCGAACAGGAAACCGATTTCCCGCGCACCGACGCCGATGTCCCCGGCTGGCACGTCAACGTCCGCACCAATGTGGCGGTACAACTCGCTCATGAAGGCCTGGCAGAAGCGCATGACTTCCGCGTCGCTTTTGCCTTTGGGGTCGAAGTCCGAACCACCCTTGCCACCGCCCATGGGCAATGAAGTCAGGGAGTTTTTGAAGGTCTGTTCGAAGGAGAGGAATTTCAGCACGCCCATGTTCACCGACGGGTGAAAACGCAGACCGCCCTTGTACGGGCCGATCGCGCTGTTCATCTGGATGCGGAACCCGCGATTGACCTGGACTTTGCCCCGATCGTCGACCCACGACACGCGAAACACCAGCGCCCACTCCGGCTCGCAGATGCGTTCCAGAATGCCCGAGGTCAGGTAATGCGGATTGGCTTCAAGAAACGGCCACAGAGTGCGCAGGACTTCTTCTACAGCCTGGTGGAATTCGGGTTGATCCGGAGTTCTGCACCAACAGTTACACCGCCATCGCTGGCAAGCCAGCTCCTACAGTGTCCGTGAGTTTTTCCGGATCTCGGGCAATCCACATTCCTGTAGGAGCTGGCTTGCCGGCGATGAACTCACCGCGATACCACTGAAAAAACGCAAAAAAAACGGAGCCCGAAGGCTCCGCTCTCTTATGCAACCAACCCGAAATCAGGCCAGTTTCTTGTGGCGTACACGATGCGGCTGAGCAGCTGCTTCGCCGAGACGCTTTTTACGATCGGCTTCGTATTCGCTGTAGTTGCCTTCGAAGAACACCGCTTGCGAGTCGTCTTCGTACGCCAGGATGTGAGTCGCGACGCGGTCAAGGAACCACCGATCGTGAGAGATCACAATGGCGGCGCCCGGGAAGTCCAGCAGGGCTTCTTCCAGGGAACGCAGGGTTTCGACGTCGAGGTCGTTGGACGGTTCGTCGAGCAGCAGGACGTTGCCGCCCTCTTTCAGGGTCAGGGCCAGGTGCAAGCGACCGCGCTCACCACCGGACAGGTCCTTGACGAACTTCTGCTGATCGCCGCCCTTGAAGTTGAAGCGACCGACGTAGGTACGCGACGGGATCTCGTAGTTGCCGATGCGGATCTGGTCGGAACCGTCGGAGATCTGCTGGAACACGGTCTTGCTGCCGTCCAGATCCTCGCGGCTCTGATCCACACAAGCAAGCTGCACGGTTTCACCGACTTCGATGCTGCCCGAATCCGGCGTTTCCTTGCCCATCAGCATGCGGAACAGGGTCGACTTACCGGCACCGTTACCGCCGATCACGCCGACGATGGCGCCTTTAGGCATGGAGAACGACAGGTTGTCGATCAGCACGCGATCGCCGTAGCCCTTGGTGACGTTCTTGAATTCGATGACCTTGTCGCCCAGGCGCGGACCGGCCGGGATGTAGATCTCGTTGGTTTCGCTGCGCTTCTGGAATTCCTGGGATTGCATTTCTTCGAAGCGTTGCAGACGTGCCTTGGATTTCGACTGGCGGGCCTTGGCGCCTTTGCGCACCCACTCCAGTTCTTCCTTCATGGCTTTTTCGTGGGCCGACTGCTGCTTGGATTCTGCAGCCAGACGATCGGACTTGGCTTCCAGCCAACCCGAATAGTTGCCCTCGTAAGGAATGCCCGCGCCGCGGTCCAGTTCCAGAATCCAGCCGGCAACGTTGTCCAGGAAGTAACGGTCGTGCGTGATCGCTACCACGGTGCCCGGGAAGTCGTGCAGGAAGTGCTCAAGCCAGGCGACGGAATCGGCGTCCAGGTGGTTGGTCGGTTCGTCGAGCAGCAGCATGTCCGGGGCGGACAGCAGCAGGCGGCACAGGGCTACACGACGCTTTTCACCACCGGACAGAACTTCGACCTTGGCATCCCAGGCCGGCAGACGCAACGCGTCGGCGGCGACTTCCAGCTGGCGCTCCAGGTTGTGACCGTCGCTGGCTTGCAGGATGGCTTCGAGCTTGGCCTGTTCGGCCGCCAGTTTGTCGAAGTCGGCGTCTTCTTCAGCGTAAGCTGCGTAGACCTCATCCAGGCGAGCCTGGGCATTCTTGATCACGCTGACCGCTTCCTCGACCACTTCACGCACGGTTTTGGTCGGGTCCAGGATCGGCTCTTGTGGCAGATAACCGATGTTCAGCTCCGGCATTGGGCGGGCTTCGCCCTCGAACTCGGTGTCGACGCCGGCCATGATTTTCAGCAACGTGGACTTACCCGAACCGTTGAGGCCGAGCACGCCGATCTTGGCGCCGGGGAAGAAGGACAGAGAAATATTTTTCAGGATTTCCCGCTTCGGCGGAACAACTTTGCCCAGCCGATGCATGGTGAATACGTATTGAGCCATGGAGAACCTAGGGTCAGTGACTGATGAATGATTGGAGCGCAGGCGATGCCCGGCCAGACCGTGCGCGTCGCTCGCTTGAGGCTATCAATACGTGCGCGCTGAAAAAGTCTGAGTCTAGGAGCTGGAACGCTCCCGCGTAACCGGCAAAGCTACCTTAATGACAGATGGCAGTCCAGCCGACGGGCAGGGACTGGCACTTCGCCACAACTCAAGGCATGCTAGCCGCCCTTCGGGCGTCCGGCTTATAGTGCACGTCGCGCCAGTCCAGCCAAACCGCAGGATTACAGCTTGTCCAAAGCCCCTCCGCCCCTGACTTCCAGTGAGCCGGCCACAGCGCCCGGCTCCCCCCTGCGCGGGACCTTGAAGGGCACCTTGGCGACACTTGCACTATTGCTGCTGGCCCTGTTGTTCTGGCAATTGCTCGATCAGTTGCGCGAAACCCAGAAAAACCAGCGTCAATACACCATCGATTACACCGCCGATCTAGCCGCGCAGGTCAGCCTGAACATGGCGCTCAACGCGCAGATCGCCCTCAACCTGTTGCCGATCGTCGAGCAACCGCAGGACGCCGATGAGCTGCAGGCGCTGCTGCGCAAGCTGCAACAGTCGCTGCCTGATCTGCGCAGCCTGGCGTTGCTCAGCCCCTCGGGAAGAGTCATCAGTGACAGCGCTCCCGACAGCGATGACAGCGGCTACCTGGGTGAACTGATACGCCGCAGCCACGCCCAGACGCACTACTTCAGCAACGCCACCGACGGCTCCGTGGTGCATTTATTGTTGCATCAGGCCAGCGGCAGTTCCCGAGGCTATTGGGTCTTGCGTCTGCCCCCCACCTTCTTTTCGTCCTTGATCAAGCAAAGCGAGGCCGGCCGCCGCCCATTGTGGCTGGTGGAGAACCGCATCAATCATCAGATCATCAGCCGCGACGATGCGCTGCCCTCGGTCAATCCGGGCACGCTGACCGAGGACGATGTCGCCAACAGCGTGCTGACCGTTGCGCTGAGCAGCAGCGATTGGCAACTGCGCGGCTTGTTCGACCGCCAGCGCGTGCTGGAAGAGCTGCTGCCGGCGTTCATCGGCAAATGTCTGCTGGGCCTGGCGTTTTCCATGCTGCCGTTCATCGCCTTGCTGAACATGCGCCGGCGTCAGCGCCAATTGAGCGAAGGCCGCCGGCGTTATCAGGACATTTTCGAAGGCACCGGCGTAGCCTTGTGCGTCCTCGACATGTCCGGGCTCAAGGTCTTTTTCGACAAGGCACAACTGCAGGGCAGCGAGCAACTGCAAGCGTGGCTGGCGATCCCGGAACAACGCCGGCAATTGCTCAAGGAATTGCGGATCTCCGAGGTCAACCAGGTCGCACTGCAACTGCTTAATGTCGATAGCGCTGACAAAGCCTGGAAACTGCTGATCGACGGCCATCCGCAGGACGGCACCGCCATCGGCAACCAGGTGCTCGACGCGATGCTCAACCGGCAGCAACTGCTTGAGCTGGAAATCAAACTGCAGGATGCCAGCGGTCGCGACCAGCATCTATGGCTGGTGCTGCGCCTGCCGCAAACCCAGGACGACTATAACGCAGTGATCCTGAGCATCACCGACATCACCAGCCGCAAGCTCATCGAATTGTCACTGCAGGAGCGCGAAGGGTTTTGGTCGGACGTGGTGCGCACCGTACCGGATCACCTGTATGTGCAGCATGTTTTCAGCCAGCGCATGATCTACAGCAACCATCATCTGGGCCAGACACTGGGTTACAACCGCACCGAACTGCACCAGATGGGCGAATACTTCTGGGAAATCCTCCTGCACCCCGAAGACGCCGACTATTACCATCGCTCCCGCCAGGTCCAGCGCCAGGCCGGTTATCGCCAATTGATGCAGTGCCAGTTACGCTTCCGTCATCGGGACGGCCAGTGGCGACGCTTCGAGATTCGCGAGCAGGCACTGGCGCGGGACAAGGACGATCAGGTCACGCGGATCATCGGCGTGGCCAAGGACATCACCGACCAGCTTGAAGCCAGTGAATCCCTGCGCGACAGCGAACAGCGCTACCGGATGCTCGCCGAAAGCATCAGCGACGTGATCTTCTCCACCGACAGCCGCCTGAACCTCAATTACGTCAGCCCTTCCGTGCAAGCGGTGTTGGGTTACGACGCCGAGTGGATTTTCCAGAACGGCTGGCAATCGACCATCGCCAACCCGCAACAACTGACCGGCATCTACCACCTGATGGACCGGGTCAGCAAAGCGCTGGATCAGCCGGACCAACTGGCGCTGCTGCGCAGCCAGGTGCAAACCCAACTGTTCCTGTTCGATTGCCTGCGGGCCGACGGGCGCAAGATCCCGATCGAACTGCGCCTGGTATTGGTCTGGGACGAACACGGTACGTTCGAAGGCGTGCTCGGCGTCGGCCGCGACATCAGCCAGCAACGCCGGGCGGAAAAAGACTTGCGCATGGCCGCCACGGTATTCGAACACTCGACCTCGGCGATCCTGATCACCGACCCGGCCGGCTACATCGTCCAGGCCAACGAGGCCTTCAGCCGTGTCAGCGGCTATGCCGTGGAGCAGGTCCTCGACCAGCTGCCGAACATGCTGACCGTCGACGAGCAACAGGAATCCCATCTGCGTTACGTCCTCAAGCAATTGGCCCAGCACAGCACCTGGGAAGGCGAAGTCTGGCTCAAGCGTCGCAATGGCGAGCACTACCCGGCCTGGGTCGGGATCACCGCCGTACTCGATGACGAAGGCGACCTGGCCAGCTATGTGTGTTTCTTCAGCGACATCAGCGAGCGCAAGGCCAGCGAACAGCGGATTCACCGCCTTGCCTACTACGACGCCCTGACCCACCTGCCCAACCGATCGCTGTTCCAGGATCGCCTGCACACGGCGTTGCAATCGGCCGAACGGCAGAAGTCGTGGGTGGTGCTGATGTTCCTCGATCTCGACCGTTTCAAGCCGATCAACGACTCCCTGGGCCACGCCGCCGGCGACCGCATGCTCAAGGAAATGGCCACGCGCCTGCTTGGTTGCGTCGACGATGACGACACCGTGGCGCGCATGGGCGGTGACGAATTCACCTTGCTCCTGCAACCACGAGCCAACCGTGAAATCGCCCTGAACCGGGCGATTCATGTGGCCGAGCAGATTCTCGCCAGCCTGGTGAAACCGTTCGTGCTCGAAGGCCGCGAGTTCTTCGTCACGGCCAGTATCGGTATCGCCCTGAGCCCGCAGGACGGCAACGAACTCAGCCAGCTGATGAAGAACGCCGACACGGCGATGTACCACGCCAAGGAACGTGGCAAGAACAACTTCCAGTTCTATCAGGCGGACATGAATGCCAGCGCCCTGGAGCGACTGGAGCTGGAAAGCGACTTGCGCCATGCCCTGGAACAGAACGAATTCGTGCTGTATTACCAGCCGCAGTTCAGCGGCGACGGCAAGCGCCTGACCGGTGCCGAGGCATTGTTGCGCTGGCGCCATCCACGCCGCGGTCTGGTGCCGCCGGGGGATTTCATTCCGGTGCTCGAAGAGCTCGGGCTGGTGGTGGATGTCGGCGACTGGGTGATCAGCGAAGCCTGCCGCCAACTGAAGGCCTGGCATCAGGCCAGGGTACGGGTGCCGAAGGTGTCGGTGAACATCTCGGCGCGGCAGTTCTCCGATGGCCAGCTTGGCACGCGAATCGCCACCATCCTCAAGGAAACCGGCCTGCCGCCGGCGTGCCTGGAACTGGAGCTGACCGAAAGTATCCTGATGCGCGAAGTCAGCGAGGCGATGCAGATCCTCGCCGGGCTGAAAAACCTTGGGCTGAGCATCGCGGTGGATGACTTTGGCACCGGTTACTCATCGCTCAACTACCTCAAGCAGTTCCCGATCGACGTACTGAAGATCGACCGCACCTTCGTCGACGGCCTGCCGTCGGGTGAGCAGGATGCGCAGATCGCCCGGGCGATCATCGCCATGGCCCACAGCCTGAACCTGGCGGTGATCGCCGAAGGCGTGGAAACCCACGAACAGCTTGATTTCCTGAGGGAGCACGGTTGCGACGAGGTGCAGGGTTACCTGTTCGGTCGCCCGATGCCGGCGGGCCGGTTTGAGGCGCAGTTCAGTAACGACGCCCTCTTCATGTTCGACTGAAGTTTTGTGGTGTTGCCGAAAAGATCGCAGCCTGCGGCAGCTCCTACAGGGATTGATGTCGGTCACAGAATCTGGCGGCTACCCCTGCCGAAGGCTGCGATCTTTTGAGGCCGGCACAAACACCATCTATCCACGCATGAACACCACTTGTCTGCGACATGATGCCGTTTCATATGCCATCTAAAACCCATTGGGTTAGAATGCCTCCCTTTTCCGCCCCCGATCCTTGAGGACCGCCATGTTCAGCCGTGATTTGACTATTGCCAAGTACGACGCCGACCTTTTTGCCGCCATGGAGCAAGAAGCTCAGCGCCAGGAAGAACACATCGAGCTGATCGCTTCGGAAAACTACACCAGCCCAGCGGTGATGGAAGCTCAAGGCTCGGTACTGACCAACAAATACGCCGAAGGCTACCCGGGCAAGCGCTACTACGGCGGTTGCGAGTACGTCGACGTGGTTGAGCAACTGGCCATCGACCGCGCCAAAGAGCTGTTCGGTGCCGACTACGCCAACGTTCAGCCGCACGCCGGTTCGCAAGCCAACAGCGCCGTTTACCTGGCCCTGCTGTCGGCTGGCGACACCATCCTGGGCATGAGCCTGGCCCACGGCGGTCACCTGACCCACGGTGCCAGCGTTTCGTCTTCCGGCAAGCTGTACAACGCCATCCAGTACGGCATCGATGCCAACGGCCTGATCGACTACGACGAAGTCGAGCGCCTGGCCGTTGAGCACAAGCCAAAAATGATCGTGGCCGGTTTCTCTGCCTACTCGCAGATCCTCGACTTCCCGCGCTTTCGCGAGATCGCCGACAAAGTAGGTGCCTATCTCTTTGTTGATATGGCTCACGTTGCGGGGCTGGTCGCCGCTGGCGTCTACCCGAACCCGGTTCCATTCGCTGACGTGGTGACCACCACCACCCACAAGACCCTGCGCGGTCCACGTGGCGGCCTGATCCTGGCTCGCGCCAACGCCGACATCGAGAAGAAACTGAACTCCGCCGTATTCCCGGGCGCCCAGGGCGGCCCGCTGGAGCACGTGATCGCCGCTAAAGCGATCTGCTTCA
This sequence comes from Pseudomonas sp. P1_C12, assembly GCF_056406435.1. Lineage (NCBI taxonomy): Bacteria > Pseudomonadati > Pseudomonadota > Gammaproteobacteria > Pseudomonadales > Pseudomonadaceae > Pseudomonas > Pseudomonas sp. P1_C12. The sequence continues at coordinate 95,461 of NZ_JBFUAE010000015.1, forward strand.
AGGAAGCGCTGCAGCCTGAGTTCAAGGTTTACCAGCAACAAGTGGTGAAGAACGCCCAGGCCATGGCCGGCGTGTTCATCGAACGCGGCTTCGACGTGGTTTCCGGCGGTACTCAGAACCACCTGTTCCTGCTGTCGCTGATCAAGCAGGAAATTTCCGGTAAAGACGCCGACGCCGCTCTGGGCAAAGCGTTCATCACCGTGAACAAGAACTCCGTGCCAAACGACCCACGCTCTCCGTTCGTCACTTCCGGCCTGCGCTTCGGCACCCCGGCCGTGACCACTCGTGGCTTCAAGGAAGCAGAGTGCAAGGAACTGGCCGGCTGGATCTGCGACATCCTGGCTGACCTGAACAACGAAGCGGTGATCGACGCCGTTCGTGAGAAGGTCAAGGCCATCTGCAAGAAGCTACCGGTGTACGGCGCTTAATTGCCCCGTTAAATCCGCAGCATGAAGAACCGGCCAAGTGATTGGCCGGTTTTTTTTCGCCCGCAAATTGACACCGCTTACCTGTAGGAGCTGCCGAAGGCTGCGATCTTTTGATCCTCAAAAAAGCAAAATCAAAAGATCGCAGCCTTCGGCAGCTCCTACGAGACCAGCACCACTGGTCAGACCGGTCATGCCAATTTTCTAATTTTTACTTGCGAACACCCAAAAATAGCGCCTAGACTGCGCCTGCACTGGACATACCGGTAAGACCACAATAATTAAGTCCTGAATCTGATGTGCCCCGCACACGGAAGCCAGGACACCGACCAGGATTCCTCCCATGCTCAGATGGTGCTCGCGTTCAATCTTCCTCCAAGTGGTTCTCGGACTGGTGCTCGGCATCGTCTGCGGGCTGACCCTTCCCGAATACTCCGCTCAGCTCAAACCGCTCGGTGACGGTTTTATCAAGCTGATCAAAATGCTCATCGGCCTGATTGTGTTTTGCGTAGTGGTCAGCGGCATCAGCGGTGCCGGCGACCTGAAGAAGGTCGGCCGAATCGGCCTGAAATCGGTGATCTACTTTGAAGTGCTGACCACCATCGCCCTGGTGATTGGCCTGGTGTTCGCCTTCAGCACTGGCATCGGCAGCGGCGCGAACATCCATCTGGAGCAGCTTTCCGCAGCCGATATGGGCGACATTGCCCAGCGCGGTCAGCACATGCACACCACCACACAGTTCCTGATGGACCTGATTCCGACTTCGGTGATCGGTGCCTTTGCCGATAACAATATCCTGCAGGTCCTGCTGTTTTCAGTGTTGTTCGGCAGTGCACTGAATCTGGTGGGAGAAGCGGCATCGGGTATTTCGCGTCTGATCAATGAACTCAGCCATGTGATCTTCCGCATCATGGGCATGATCGTGCGACTGGCCCCCATCGGTGTATTCGGCGCGATCGCCTTCACCACCAGCAAATATGGCCTGGACTCGCTGCAACACCTGGGCAGCCTGGTCGGCCTGTTCTACCTGACCTGTACTGCCTTCGTGGCCCTGATTCTCGGCCTGGTAATGCGCCTCTCTGGCTTGAAGATGTGGCCGTTGCTCAAGTACCTGCGCGAAGAACTGCTGATCGTCATGGGCACCGCGTCCTCCGATGCCGTGCTGCCACAAATCATGCGCAAGCTTGAGCATCTGGGCATCGGCAGTTCGACGGTCGGGTTGGTGATACCTACCGGTTACTCGTTCAACCTCGACGGTTTCTCGATCTACCTGACCCTGGCCATTGTGTTCATCGCCAATGCCACCGGCACGCCGCTGGCGATGACCGACCTGTTGACGATTCTGTTGGTGTCGTTGATCACCTCCAAGGGTGCCCACGGTATTCCAGGCTCGGCGCTGGTGATCCTGGCGGCCACCCTGACAGCCATTCCGGCCATTCCGGTGGTGGGTCTGGTGCTGGTGCTGGCCGTGGACTGGTTCATGGGCATCGGCCGGGCGCTGACCAATCTGATCGGCAACTGTGTGGCGACCGTCGCCATCGCGCGGTGGGAAAAGGACATCGATGTGCAGCGGGCGAACAAGGTACTTTCCGGCCAGGCGGGTTATACCTTCCAGCCGAGAAAACCGGTTGCTCAAGCGGCAGCCAAAGAATTCTGAATGACCGCCGTGCCTGCCGACCGCAGGCACGGCTCATGGAGCAAGCAAGTGATTACCTCATCAACCGTCGTCAACTCAGTGGTAGAAAAACTTCGGGCCGCTTTGGCCCGTGGTCAGTGGCGCTCCGGCGAAATGCTGCCGGGGCAACGCGAACTGGCCGAACAACTGGGCATCAGCCGCCCGAGCCTGCGTGAGGCGGTCATCGTCCTGGAAACCCTCGGCCTGGTGCGTTCGATGCCGGGCAAAGGCGTGGTGGTGCTCGAAGCCAATCTCGCCGACAGCCAGACGCATGACAGTGCAGTGGCCGCAGCGAGCCTGGAAGACGTGCTGCAACTGCGCTACACGCTGGAGCCGTTCATCGTCGGCCTCGTGGCGCAGTCCATCAGCAGCAAGGAAGTCGGGCAACTGCGCCTGACCTTGATGGACATGCGCGAAGCCCTGGAGGCCAATGACAGTGAAGCCGGCGTAACCGCCTACATCGCGTTCCACGAAGAGCTGTTCACGCTGACGTCGAACCCGATCTTCCAGAGCGTGGTCCAGCAAACCAGCAATGCCCTCAAGCAAAGCGCCGAAGTGTTGCGCAACTCCCCGGAGCATCTGGCTGAGCGCCTTGAAGAAAACGAAGCGGTGGTGCGGGCGATCCGCAGCAAGAACAGCGCCCAGGCCAGCGCCGAGATGCGTCGGCACATTTTGCGCGAAGGCCAGCGCATGGGCATCGAACTGAACATCCCGGAAGACAACCTCGGCAGTTGAAACCTCTTCGAACTGGAGATTGGCCATGAACAGCTTCGCCTCGCCACAAACGCTCGCCACCCTGCCCGTCCGCCCTTCGGTGGATGATCTGTATTCACGAGTCCTCGATGCCATTTTCGAACAGCGCATCCATTCGGCCAGTCGCTTTACGGAAGAAAGCCTGGCGCAGATGTTCGGTGCAAGGCGCAGCGACATGCGTGACGTGCTGACGCGACTGTCCCATCAGCAGATCATCATTCTTCGAGTCAACCATCGTCCCCGCGTCGCCGAGCTTGATGCCGAGCAGACCCGGCAGACACTGCATGCCCGGCGTCTGGCCGAGATCTTGCTGGTGCGGCTGGCCTGTCAGCGACCCTGCGCGCAAGACCTGAAGCAACTGCGGGCGCTGGTCGATAGCGAGCGTCAATGCACCGAGCGTGGACGGGGAATTCGTTTGTCGGGAGAGTTTCATCTGCAGTTGGCACAAATGGCGGGGAATGCACCGTTGGCGCATTTTCTTGAGAGCCTGGTACCGCTGACTTCGTTGGCGATTGCGCAGTTTGATCTGCCGCAGAAGGATTATTGCGTGGAGCACATGGAGATTCTGGATGCGTTGGAGCGAGGAGACGCCGCGACGGCGCAAGCCGTGCTTAACCGGCATCTGGATTATCTGGAAGATTTGTTGCTGAGCCCTGCATCGGCACTGGACCAAAACTGTGCCACAGGTTAGTCCGCTTTCGTCGGAACGCCGCCCGGAGCAGCCTCGCCCCCACAGGGGACTGCACTTCAAATGTGGGAGCGACGGTGCGGCGATCCGACCTGCTCGCGATGGCGGCTCAAGGCTCGCTGCAACTTCTGACTTTAATCCGCCGCCACCCGCGCAAACCCCTCGCGAATCTTTTCTTCCGGCAAGTCATCGGCAATGAACACGATCACGCTCTCGCGCACTTCCTCTTCAGCCCACTCTGTATCCCAGTCGAAACCATAAAGCTTCAGCACACCCTGAAACACCATGCGACGAGATTCGCCGAGGATATTCAACACACCTTTGTAGCGCAGCAGTTGCTTGCCATGGTCTTCCAGCAGCTCATTCATGAACTCGCTGAGCCTGTCGATATCCAGCGGCTTGTCGGTGCGCAGCACCAGGCTGGAAATGCGGTCCATGGACGGAGCAGCCTGGCTGACCGGGCGCAAACTCACGCCGCCACCGAGGTCTGCATTGAGGTTGAAACCGCGGACATCAAGCAGTTCAGCCAGGTCGATCCTGCCGTGGTCAACCATGCGAATCGGCGCTCGACGGTTGATACGGGTCAGGCGCTCGCTCAGCGCGGTAAAGGTTGGCTCGTCCACCAGATCGCGCTTGCTCACCAGCAAGCGGTCGGCAAAACCGATCTGTGCCTGGGCGATGGTCTGGGTCAGATGCAGATCAGCGTGGGCGGCATCGACCAGGGTGATGATGCCGTCGAGGATATAGCGTTCACGCAGTTCTTCGTCGATGAAGAAGGTTTGTGCCACGGGCGCCGGGTCGGCCAGGCCGGTGCATTCGATCACCAGGCGGTCGAAGGCGATGTCGCCGCTGTCCAGGCGTTCAAGTAGCAGGTACAAGGCCTTGGTCAGGTCGGTGTGGATGGTGCAGCAGACGCAGCCATTCGACAGCGTCATCACTTGCACAGGCTCGTCGCCCAACAACTGGGTATCGATACCGGCATCGCTGAATTCGTTCTCGATCACGGCAATTTTCAGGCCGTGCTCGGCTTTGAGCAGGTGGCGCAACAGGGTGGTTTTACCAGCGCCGAGGAAGCCGCTGAGGATTGTGACCGGGATGGGTGTGAGCAAAACAAAAATCTCCCCTACGCTTAAAAAACTGTAGGAGCGAGCTCGCTCCTACAAGATCAACAACACTTCGGCCCACCCTTGCCACCGTAACGGGCTTCCTGACGCTCCCGAAAGAACATCTCATAGCTCATCACCGGTTTGTCCGGGTGCTTGGTCTGCATATGCTCGACGTAGTTGTCGTAGTCGGGCATGCCGACCATCAGGCGCGCGGCCTGACCGAGGTATTTACCGAGGCGACTCAGGTCATTGAACATAGTGCAAATCCTCGATCATGCTTCCGGCAGCGCCTGGAATGGCGCTTCCTTATCCGTACGCTCCTTGCTGCCCCAGGCGGAGATACCAACCTTGAGCGCGAAGAACAGGATGCTGAACACCACGAACAGGAACAGCGCGGTCAGCGTTGCGTTGGTGTAGGCGTTGAAGATCACGTGCTGCATCTGGGTGATGTCCTTGGCCGGGGCGAGGATCTGACCGTTGGCCAGGGCATCGCTGTATTTCCTGGCCAGCGACAGGAAGCCGATCGCCGGGTTGGCATCGAACAGCTTGATGAAGCCCGCCGTGGTGGTGCAGATCAACAGCCATACCGCCGGCAGCAAGGTCACCCAGATGTAGCGTTGGCGTTTCATCTTGATCAGCACTACGGTGCCAAGCATCAGCGCGATACCGGCCAGCATCTGGTTGGAGATACCGAACAGCGGCCACAAGGTGTTGATGCCGCCCAGCGGATCGATCACGCCCTGATACAGCAACCAGCCCCACATGGTCACGCAACCGGCGGTAGCGATCAGGTTGGCAGTCCAGGATTCGGTGCGGCGCAGGGCCGGCACGAACGAACCGAGCAAGTCCTGGAGCATGAAACGCCCGGCACGGGTACCGGCGTCGACCGCGGTCAGGATGAACAGCGCTTCAAACAGGATCGCGAAGTGGTACCAGAACGCCATGGTGTTTTCACCCGGCAGAACACTGTGCAGGATTTGAGCGATCCCCACCGCCAGGGTTGGCGCACCACCGGCACGGGCCAGGATGGTGGTTTCACCGATGTCGTGGGCCACCGCTTGCAGGGCTTCCGGCGTGATGGCAAAGCCCCAGTTGCTGACCGCTGTTGCTACCGCCACCACATCCCCGCCGACAACCGCAGCCGGACTGTTCATGGCGAAGTACACACCCGGTTCGATCACCGACGCGGCGACCATGGCCATGATCGCCACGAACGATTCCATCAGCATGCCGCCGTAACCGATGTAGCGGGCGTTGGTTTCGTTATCCAGCAGTTTCGGCGTGGTCCCGGAGGCGATCAGCGCGTGGAAACCCGACACCGCGCCACAGGCGATGGTGATGAACAGGAACGGGAACAGACCGCCCTTCCATACCGGGCCGGTGCCGTCGATGAACTGGGTCAGAGCCGGCATTTTCAGCTCGGGCATGGTGATCAGAATGCCGATGGCCAGGGCGACGATGGTGCCGATTTTCAGGAAGGTCGACAGGTAGTCACGGGGTGCCAGAATCAGCCACACCGGCAACACCGCCGCGACAAAACCGTAACCGATCAGCATCCAGGTGATCTGGATACCGGTAAAGCTGAACGCCTTGGCCCACACCGGATCCGCGGCAATCTGCCCGCCGAGCCAGATCGAACCGAGCAGCAATAGCACGCCGATCACCGAGATTTCACCGATGCGACCCGGACGGATGTAGCGCATGTAAATGCCCATGAACATCGCGATCGGGATGGTCGCCATCACCGTGAAAATGCCCCACGGGCTTTCGGCCAGGGCTTTCACCACGATCAACGCCAGCACCGCGAGGATGATGATCATGATCAGGAAGCAACCGAACAGCGCGATGGTCCCGGGGATGCGGCCCATTTCCTCACGGACCATGTCGCCCAGCGAACGGCCGTTGCGGCGGGTGGACATGAACAGGACCATGAAGTCCTGCACCGCACCGGCCAGCACCACGCCAGCAATCAGCCACAGCGTGCCGGGCAAGTAGCCCATCTGCGCCGCCAGCACCGGACCGACCAGCGGACCTGCGCCAGCGATGGCCGCAAAGTGGTGACCGAAGAGTACGTGTTTGTTGGTCGGCACATAGTCCAGACCATCGTTGTTGAGCACAGCCGGAGTGGCCCGATTGGGATCGAGCTGCATCACTTTATTGGCGATGAACAGGCTGTAGTAGCGGTAGGCAACAAGGTAGATGGCGACGGCTGCGACTACGATCCACAGGGCGTTGATCGCTTCGCCGCGGCGCAGGGCCACGACACTCAGCGCAATCGCTCCCAGGACAGCCACGGCAAACCAGGCGAGGTGTTTAGCCAGACGGGGCATAGCGTGTCTCCTGCCGACAGCCAGTGACTGCGGCGGTAATTTTTATAATTGTGTCCGCGGTGCGGAGCTGGCCCAATATCTGCGCATGACGTCCACAAATAAATCCGCGTTACTACGTACGTGGTGTCTACGTAGTTCTACGTAGACACCACCGCCCCCTGTAGGAGAGAGCCTGCTCGCGATGGCGGTGTGCCATTCAACATCGATTCGTCTGATACACCGCCATCGCGAGCAGGCTCGCTCCTACAAGGCGCCTCTTTGGCATATGATCCCGAGCCTTCGCGCGGGCAGGAGTCAACATGCAGCTCAAACACAAGATCGTCGCCCTCGGGATTCTGCCGCTGGTGCTGGCCATTGCCGTCATCTGCGCGCTGGTGATATCCCTCAACCGCCAATTGGGCGACCAACAGGCGCAACTGATCGAAGACAGCATTCTGGCGAGCAAGCGCGCGGAGCTGAAAAACTACGTGGAAATGGCCCAGAGCCTGATCGAGCCGCTGTACGACGACGGCCACGGTGATGCCCACGCCCAGCAACAAGTGCTGGAAGAACTGCGCAAGCTCAGCTTCGGCATCAACGGCTACTTCTTCGTCTACGACCACGAAGGCCGCAGCCTGATGCATGCCCGCCAGTCGGAACTGGTGGGCCAATACCTGTGGGACATGAAAGACCCCCACGGCCTGCCGGTGATTCAGGCGCTGCTGAAAAGTGCGCAATCGGGCGAAGGTTTTCAACGCTACGCCTGGAACAAACCCTCCTCCGGCCAGGTGACCGACAAACTCGCCTATGTGGTGATGCTCGATCGCTGGGGCTGGATGCTCGGCACCGGCATCTACCTCGAAGACGTCGAGCGCGCCACCCAGCAGGCCCGTGCCGAAGTGGCCATGGGCATCCGCAAGACCATGATGGCGATTGCCGTGGTCGCCCTGGTCGCGGTGCTGTTCGTGTTCGCCACCGGCATGACCCTCAATGTCAGTGAGCATCGACTGGCAGACAAGAAACTGCAGCGCCTGACCCAGCGCATTGTCAGCCTGCAGGAGGAGGAACGATCACGGGTGTCCCGCGAGTTGCACGACGGCATCAGCCAGGTGCTGGTTTCGATCAAGTTTCAGTTCGAACTGGCCAGCCATCTGCTGGAACGCGGACAAGCCAACGACAAGGGCTTGAATACATTAAAAGAAGCCACCGAGCGCCTGGGCGATGCCATCGGCGAAGTCCGCAGTCTATCCCACGACCTGCGCTCATCCTTGCTCGACACCCTTGGCCTGCCAGCGGCCATCGGCCAATTGGCCGCCGAATTCGAGCAGCGCAGCGGGCTGAGCGTGACCTATGACGAAAATGAATTCGACTGCCAACTGGTCGACGGCGCCGCTGTTGCACTGTTCCGCATCGTCCAGGAAGGCCTGACCAATATTGAACGCCATGCGCAGGCGAAGAACGTGTCCATTACCCTGCGCGGCTGCGAACAATCGGTGCGACTGACCGTGGTCGATGACGGTATCGGTTTCAACGTCGCCCAGGTCGAACGTCGTCAGGCCGGCATTGGTTTGCGTAACATCCGCGAACGCGTCGAACATTTTGGCGGACGCTTCGATTTGATCTCGATGCCGGGCAGAAGCGAACTAGACGTGCTGCTGCCGATGAAACCTGGCGCAAAACGCTGATCCGGCCCCAAAAAACTACAAGAGTGAACAGCTGCGATGAACCTGCCCTCCCCGATCCGCGTCGCCCTGGTCGACGATCACTCCCTGGTCCGCGACGGCATCAAGGCGCTGCTGGCCGTGATGTCGCCCCTGGAAATGGTCGGCGAAGCGGAAAACGGCGCCGAGGCCATCGAGATGGTCGGACGCTGCCAGCCGGACCTGCTGCTGGTCGACATCAGCCTGCCGGACATGAACGGCCTGGAACTGACCCGCGTGCTGCGCAGCCAATACCCGTCGCTCAAGGTGCTGGTGCTGAGCATGTACGACAATTACGAATACGTCAGTGAATCGGTGCGCTCCGGCGCCAGCGGCTACGTGCTGAAGAACGCCCCGTCACGTGAAATCATCGCCGCCATCGAGGCCATCAGCAGCGGCGGAACCTTCTACAGCGCCGAAATCGCCCAGCGGCTGATCGCCGACAGGAACACCGACAACGAACTGACTCCGAGGGAAAGCCAGGTGCTGTCGAAGATGGCGCAAGGGTTGAACAACAAGGAAATGGCCCGGGAACTGGACATCAGCGTGCGCACGGTGGAGACACACCGCTTGAGCATTCGGCGCAAGCTCAACATCGACAAGCCGGCGGCACTGGTCAAGTACGCCATCGATCACGGGCTCATTTCCCGCTAACCCCTCCCTCCAGCCCCACCATCCTCTGTAGGAGCTGCCGCAGGCTGCGATCTTTTGATTTTCCAGATCAAAAGATCGCAGCCTGCGGCAGCTTCTACAGGTTTCGTACGGCCGAAAATTTCTTTCCTCCCTACCACCCGACGAGAAACTCACTCAAGGGACTTGCGTCATCGGTATTATGGTATACCATCAGACGCACAGACACCCAAAACCTCCTATGGAGCAGCTCATGAGTTTCGAAATCCGCAAGATCGTCAGCTATGTCGAAGAAACCTTTATTGAAGGCGGCAAAGCCACCGATAAGCCCGTGACCATGGTCGGTCTGGCCGTGGTTATGAAGAACCCCTGGCTGGGCAACGGTTTCGTCGAAGACCTGAAACCACAGATCCGCGCCAACTGCTCCGACCTCGGCGCACTGATGGTCGAGCGCCTGGTGGGCATCATCGGCGGTGCCGAGAAAATCGAGGCTTACGGCAAGGCTGCGGTGGTCGGTGCCGACGGCGAGATCGAGCACGCTTCGGCGGTGATCCACACCCTGCGCTTCGGCAACCATTACCGCGAAGCGGTCAAGGCCAAGAGCTACCTGAGCTTCACCAACAAGCGCGGCGGCCCGGGCACCTCGATCCAGATCCCGATGATGCACAAGGACGACGAAGGCCTGCGTTCGCACTACATCACCCTGGAAATGCAGATCGAAGACGCCCCGCGTGCCGACGAAATCGTTGTGGTCCTTGGTTGCGCCGACGGCGGCCGCCTGCACCCGCGCATCGGCAACCGCTACATCGACCTGGAAGAACTGGCAGCCGAAAAAGCCCAGTAACCGGCCAGCAGAACGACAACAAGAAGGCATTGCAGGAGCGCTCCATGATTCGGCTCACCGCTGAACTCACCCCGGCTGGCACCAGTTACCTGGCGACCGGCCAAGGCCAGCCCGTGGTCTTGATCCACGGCGTGGGCCTGAACAAAGAAATGTGGGGCGGCCAGATCGTTGGCCTGGCCACGAAGTACCGCGTCATCGCCTACGACATGCTCGGCCATGGCGCCAGCCCGCGCCCGGAAAGCGGCACGCCGCTGCTCGGCTACGCCGACCAGTTGCTGGAGCTGCTCGACCACCTGCAATTGCCCAAGGCAACGGCGATCGGTTTTTCCATGGGCGGGCTGGTGGCGCGGGCGTTTGCCCTGCACTACCCGCAACGCCTGGAAGGCCTGGTGGTGCTCAACAGTGTTTTCAACCGCAGCGCCGAACAGCGCGCCGGGGTCATCGCCCGCACCAGCCAGGCCGCCGAACACGGCCCGGACGCCAATGCCGAAGCGGCGCTGTCACGCTGGTTCAGCCGTGAATACCAGGCCGCGAACCCGGCGCAGATCGCCGCGATTCGCCAGACCCTGGCCGGCAATGACCCTCAGGGTTACCTGACCACTTACGAACTGTTCGCCACCCAGGACATGTACCGCGCCGACGACCTGGCCAGCATCCAGGTACCGACGCTGATCGCCACCGGCGAACTGGACCCCGGCTCGACCCCGGAAATGGCCCGGCAACTGGCCGAACGCATTCCCGGTGCGACCGTTGCCGTGCTCGCCGAGCAACGGCATATGATGCCCGTAGAGTCTCCGCGCCTGGTCAACCAGCTGTTGCTGGAGTTTCTGCGGACCGCGCACTCCAAACAAAACCAGATCAAGGGGATCGTTGCATGACACTCGCACGCTTCCAGATGTGCATCGGCGGTGAATGGGTCGCTGCCCTGTCCGGCAAGACCTTCGAAAGCCTCAACCCGGCGCTGGCCGAGCCTTGGGCCGAATTGCCCGATGCCGACGAAGCCGATGTCGAACGCGCCGTGCAGGCGGCGCAGACGGCTTTCGACAGCCCGGCATGGCGCGGTTTGACCGCCACCGCTCGCGGCAAATTGCTGCGACGCCTGGGCGACCTGATCGCCGAGAACAAGGAACAACTGGCGCAGCTGGAAAGCCGCGACAACGGCAAGCTGATCCGCGAAACCCGTGGCCAGGTTGGTTATCTGCCGGAGTTCTTCCACTACACCGCAGGCCTGGCGGACAAGCTCGAAGGCGGCACCCTGCCGCTGGACAAGCCGGACCTGTTTGCCTACACCGTGCACGAAGCCATGGGCGTGGTCGCGGCGATCATTCCGTGGAACAGCCCGCTGTACCTGACGGCGATCAAACTGGCCCCGGCCCTCGCCGCGGGCAACACCATCGTGATCAAGCCGTCGGAACACGCCTCGGCGACCATCCTCGAACTCGCGCGCCTGGCGCTGGAAGCCGGGATTCCGCCAGGGGTGGTCAACGTTGTCACCGGTTACGGCCCAAGCACCGGTGCCGCCCTCACCCGCCATCCGCTGGTGCGCAAGATCGCCTTCACCGGCGGCGCGGCCACGGCGCGGCATGTGGTGCGCAGCAGCGCCGAGAACTTCGCCAAACTGTCGCTGGAGCTGGGGGGCAAATCGCCGAACATCATCTTCGCCGACGCCGACCTCGACAGCGCGATCAACGGTGCCATCGCCGGAATCTATGCCGCCTCCGGGCAGAGCTGCGTCTCCGGTTCCCGCTTGCTGGTGCAGGACGAGATCTACGACGAGTTCGTCGGCCGTTTAGTGGAACGCGCCCGGCGCATCCGCATCGGCAACCCCCAGGACGACAGCAGCGAAATGGGCCCCATGGCCACCGCACAGCAACTGGCCGTGGTCGAAGGCCTGGTGGCCGACGCGATTGCCGAAGGTGCGCGTCTGCGCCTGGGCGGCAAGCGTCCGCAGAATCTGGGCGACGGCTGGTTCTACGAGCCGACGCTGTTCGAGTGCGACCGCAACTCGATGAAGATCATGCAGGAAGAAGTCTTTGGCCCGGTGGCCTCGGTCATCCGTTTCAAAGACGAAGCCGAAGCGCTGGCGATTGCCAACGACTCGCAGTTCGGCCTCGCCGCCGGCATCTGGACCCGTGACCTGGGCCGCGCCCATCGCCTGGCCCGGGACGTGCGTTCAGGGATCATCTGGGTCAACACCTACCGCGCGGTCTCGGCTATGGCGCCGATCGGCGGCTTCAAGAACAGTGGCTATGGACGCGAAAGCGGCATCGATTCGGTGCTGGCCTACACCGAGCTGAAAACGGTGTGGATCAACCTGTCCCAGGCACCGATGCCTGATCCATTCGTGATGCGCTAGGAGTCCTGGAAAATGATCGAACCCGGCATTTACAAAGACGTGATGAGCTCGTTCCCGTCCGGGGTCACGGTGGTCACCACCCTGGACCCGGACGGCGGCATCGTCGGCATCACCGCCAGCGCCTTCAGTGCGCTGTCGATCGACCCGGCACTGGTGCTGTTCTGCCCCAACTACGGCTCCGACACCTACCCGGTGCTGCGCGACAGCAAGCAGTTCGCGATTCACCTGCTGTCCGCCGACCAGACCGCCGAAGCCTATGCCTTCGCCGGTAAAGGCAAAGACAAGGCCAAAGGCATCGAGTGGCACTTGAGCGAACTGGGCAACCCGATTCTTGCCAAGGCGACGGCGATCATCGAGTGCGAACTGTGGCGCGAATACGACGGCGGCGATCACGCAATCATCGTCGGCGCGGTGAAGAACCTGATCCTGCCCGCGCAACCGGTCACGCCGATGATCTACCACAAAGGCAAGCTGGGGCCGTTGCCCACCCTGGCCTGACACAGTCCCTGTAGGAGCGAGCTTGCTCCGGGCGGCGTTCCGACGATGGTCGTGAACGATAACGCGGGCTGCCTGACAGCCCTTGGCGTTCTCGGGTTTTTCGCGAACAAGCTCTCTCCTACAGGTAATCCCACTTTTTTCAGGAGCCGGCATGAGCCCAGCAGCCTCGTTACTGTTCCGCCAACAGGCCTACATCAATGGCCAATGGCTGGACGCGCCGGATGGCGCCTGTCAGGACATTTTCAACCCGGCCACCGGTGAACTCATCGGCCGGGTGCCGAACCTCGGCGCCGAACACGCGCGCCTGGCTATCGAGGCCGCCAACAAAGCCTGGCCGGCCTGGCGCGCGCTGACCGCCAAGGAGCGCAGCAATACGCTCAAGCGCTGGCATGCCTTGATGCTGGAAAACGCCGACGCCCTGGCACAAATCCTCACCCTCGAACAGGGCAAGCCACTGACTGAGGCCAAGGGCGAAATCCTCTACGCCGCGAGCTTCATCGAGTGGTTTGCCGAAGAGGCCAAGCGCATCTACGGCGACACCATTCCCAGTCACAAGGGCGATGCGCGCATCGTGGTCAGCAAGGAACCGATTGGCGTCGTCGCGGCCATCACGCCGTGGAATTTCCCGGCGGCGATGATCACCCGCAAGGCCGGTCCGGCGCTGGCGGCCGGTTGCCCGTGCATCGTCAAACCGGCCCCGGAAACACCGTTCTCGGCACTGGCCATGGCCGCACTGGCGGAACAGGCCGGTATTCCAGCGGGCATCTTCAACGTCATCACCGGCGACGCCATCGCCATTGGCGGTGAGCTGACGGCCAGCCCGCAGGTGCGCAAACTGTCATTCACCGGTTCCACGGCCATCGGCAAATTGCTGATGGCCCAGTGCGCGCCGACGCTGAAAAAAGTCTCGCTGGAGCTGGGCGGCAACGCGCCGTTCATTGTCTTCGACGACGCCGATCTGGAGCGCGCCGTTGACGGTGCGCTGATCGCCAAATTCCGCAACGCCGGGCAGACCTGCGTCTGCGTCAACCGCTTCCTGGTGCAGGACGGCATCCACGACGCCTTTGTCGCGCGCCTGGCCGAGCGGGTTTCACAGCTCAAGGTCGGCAGCGGTTTCGATGATGGCGTCACCCAAGGGCCGTTGATCAATGAGCGTGCCGTGGCCAAGGTGGAAGACCATGTGCAAGACGCCCTGGCAAACGGCGCACAATTGCTGTGCGGCGGCGAACGTCATGCGTTGGGCAATGGGTTCTTCCAGCCAACCGTGTTGGCAGGCGTTACCCCGCAAATGAAAGTCGCCCAGGAAGAAACCTTCGGCCCACTGGCCGCCGTGTTCCGTTTCGACACCGAGGCCCAGGCCGTCGAGATGGCCAACGACACCGAATTCGGCCTCGCCGCCTACTGCTACACCCGCGACCTGGGCCGCGCCTGGCGCATGAGCGAAGCGCTGGAGTACGGCATGGTCGGGATCAACGAAGGGCTGATTTCCACCGAGGTCGCGCCATTTGGCGGCATCAAGTCCTCGGGGCTGGGCCGTGAAGGGTCGAAATACGGCATCGAGGATTACCTGGAACTCAAATACACCTTGATGGGCGGCCTTTGAGCCCACGGGAGCTAAGCAAATGAACAACGAAAAATACGAAAAAGGCCTGAAGATCCGCACCCAGGTGCTGGGCGAAGCCTACGTCAATCGCTCCATCGAGAACGCCGACGACTTCACCCGGCCATTGCAGGAAATGGTCACCGAATATTGTTGGGGTCATGTCTGGGGTCGTGAGGGTTTGTCGCTCAAGGAGCGCAGCATGATCAACCTGGCGATGATCTCGGCCCTCAACCGGCCGCATGAACTCAAGCTGCATGTGCGCGGCGCCTTGCGTAACGGCCTGAGTCGTGAGCAAATACGCGAAATACTGCTTCAGGTCGGCATTTACTGCGGTGTCCCCGCTGCCGTAGACAGTTTCCGGCTCGCCCGTGAAGCCTTCGCCGAAGCCGATGCCGAGGCCTCCAGTTAACCCTTGGCTGTTTGATCTGACCGGGCACCCAGATTCCCGTAATCGAAGTGCTCTTTTTGCATGGACAGCCACAATCAGAGCGGACCCCATGAAACGCCTGCCACTCGACGACAGCTTCAAGGTCAATCGCAACCCCGTTACCCTGCGCGAAATCGTGCTGGATAAACTGCGAAGCGCCATCATGAACTTCCAGCTCCTGCCGGGAGACCGTCTGGTCGAACGCGATCTGTGCGATCGCCTGGGCGTCAGCCGTACTTCCGTGCGCGAAGCCTTGCGTCACCTGGAATCCGAAGGCCTGGTGGAATTCGCCGACGCCAAGGGCCCACGGGTCGCGATCATCACCCTGGCCGATGCCGTGGACATCTACGAGCTGCGCTGCGTACTCGAAGGGCTGATCGTGCAACTGTTCACCCTGCGCGCCAAGGCCAAGGACATCAAGGCCCTGGAAAAAGCCCTGGAAGAAAACCGCAAGGCGCTGAAGGACGGCGAACTGCAACAGGTCATCGACTCGGTCCAGGGTTTCTACGATGTGCTGCTCGAAGGTTCGGGCAACCATGTCGCGGCCACTCAACTGCGCCAGTTGCAGGCACGCATCAGCTACCTGCGCGCGACCTCGGTGTCCCAGCAAAACCGTCGCAGCGCCAGTAACCAGGAAATGGAACGCATGGTCGAAGCGATCAAGGGCGGTGACCCGCTGGCCGCCCACCAGGCGTGCGTCGACCACGTGCGAGCGGCCGCTGCCGTGGCCCTGGACTACCTCAAGCGCAAACAGGAAGAAACCGGCGCCACGCCGCAGATCACCCTGCCCATCGCGCTGAAAGAACCGCGCATAGGTCGCTGAAATGTTCAGCCCGAGCTTTTGCCCCAAGTGTGGCAGCGCAGACCTTAAGTCACAGTTACCGCCGGGCGATACGCACGAGCGCCTGATGTGCCGCGGCTGCGGCTACATCCATTACGTCAATCCGAAGATCATTGCCGGCTGCATCATCGAGCAGGACGGCAAGTACCTGTTGTGCCAGCGCGCGATTCCACCGCGCCCCGGCACCTGGACCCTGCCGGCGGGCTTCATGGAAAGCGGCGAGACCACCGAGCAGGCCGCGCTGCGGGAAGTCTGGGAAGAAAGCGGCGTGCGTGCGGAAATCGTCTCGCCCTATTCGATCTTCAGCGTGCCCAAGATCAGCGAGGTGTACATCATCTTCCGCGCCATCGCGCTGGAGATTACCGGGCAGTACGGGCCGGAAACCCTCGACTACAAGTTCTTCGCGCCCGAGGATATTCCTTGGGACAGCATCTACTATCCGGCGATCCGGCAGATCCTTGAGCGCTATATCGAAGAGCGCCAGGCTGGGGTGTATGGCATCTACATCGGCAATGACGACAGCGGGAAGATTCACTTTATTCGCTGATGCGCCGGTTTTGACCGTGTACATATCCATTTCTGCGGTAAGGGCGACTAATGGTTCCGCTCTTACAGCGGGTCACTTGGAAGAGCGGAACGCCGCCCGGCCCCAAGTAACCAAGGGCTCTTGCCCCTGACGTTCGGCCTCATGAGGGGGCGTGTACCGCAAAAGCGCTCGAGGCGGCCTACCGGCCGGCCTGGTTCTGATGGGTGCGTGTTTCCCTGTAGGAGCTGTCGAGTGCAACGAGGCTGCGATCTTTTGCCTTTATTTTTTACAAGCAAGATCAAAAGATCGCAGCCTTCGGCAGCTCCTACGGAGTAATACATCCGCGAAATCAGGTCGGCTGGCAGGCCGCCTTCGCGAGCAAGTCGGATCGCCGCACCGCCGCTCCCACAGAAGAGCAAAAGCAGATCGGCGTACACCCACGCTCCTCACCACTCATCAGGCCGAGCGTTAGCTCGCCTGCAGCTCTTGATCTTGATCCACCCGCCCCCTCGGCAGGCTGAGCGGAGGTGTTCATCCGGGGATTGGCGCGCAGCGCCGTTCGGCGCAGCCGAACTCATTGCATGTAGGTCGAAGCGAAGCCGACCGGAGGGCAATGCCCCCGGATGAGTGCCGCAGCGAAGGAACGCCGAGCCTAAGCGAGGGGCCGTACGTAAGGGGCGAGCGTTTTTTGCTTACTTTTTTAGGCGCTTGTAAAAAAGTGAGTCGCCGTAAGGGCGAAACCGCCAGCCGCCGTTACCGCAGAAACGGATATGTACTCAATCAACCAACAACCTGGTCGGCCCAGAGGCCGCCAAGGTCAAAGAAGATCAAACAACCCCAACAACCCCTTCCCCATGCATCTGCCGCAACAACCTCAGACCACCCTCGAAAAACGCCGATGAACCAACCTGCCCCGCCTCGACCGCCAATCCTTGCAACTGTTCACACCCGGTCACTTCGGGAAACTCGTCAATTCTCTGCAACAACCGCCACGCCAACGGACTCAGTTCGGAAAACCTCACACTCCAGTCCTCCGCCCGCCGCACCAGCAGCAATGTCGGCTGATCAGGCAACGCGTCCGGCAGATAATCCGGCCCCACCCGCTGCACCGGCCAGGCATACGCCAACGGCCAGGCCAGCGCCGACACCTGCAACGGCCGCTCCAGCAGCAACGCAGCATCACCGACAACCAGAGGCTCGGCGTCGGACTGTTGCAAGGCCATTTCCACCCACTCGTAATGCGCCAGCTCCACCATGAACGGTGGCCACGGCCCATCGCTCAATGCTTGAGGCTCAGTCGCGAGAAATTCGACAAACTCCTGGGCGATCTCACCAAACTTCGGCGTGCGGGCGCGATAGTCCCGCAGAAAAATCCGTACCAGTGAACGCCAGTGCTCATCCCCCAGGATTTTCAGCAATACCGGAAAGGTGCCACTGAGCAATGACGACAGATTGGCAAACACCAGGTCGCGATACACTTGCGCCCGGGCAGGGTCCATTTCGGCCGGTGGCGCGAAATGCTCGGGATCACGCAGGTACCGGCCCATGGTGCTTTGCTGGTGATGCAACGATTGTTTATCCACGGTTCAAACCTCCTGTTGCAGGTGGCGAATGGTCTGCAACTCCGCCACCAGTTCGGCGAATGCCGGAAAATTGAAATCGCGCTCCAGCAAGGTCGGCCGAGCACCGAACCGGGCGTAGGCCTGGGCCAGCAACGACCACACCGCCGGCTTCACCGAAGCGCCATGGGTGTCGATTTTCAAGGTATCGGACTCGTCGAAATGCCCGGCGATATGCATCGCCACCACCCGGCCCGCATCGATGCCCGCAAGAAACGCCTGTGGATCGAAACCGTGGTTGATCGAGTTGACGTAGACATTGTTGACGTCCAGCAGCAGGTCGCAATCAGCCTCGCGCAACACCGCATTGGTGAACGTGACCTCGTCCATGTCCCTTTGGGGCGCGGCGTAGTAGGAGACGTTTTCCACCGCCAGGCGCCGGCCAAGGATGTCCTGGGCCTGACGGATACGCGCGGCGACGTGGTGCACCGCTTCTTCGGTAAACGGCAACGGCAACAGGTCGTACAGGTGACCGTCATCGCTGCAATAGCTCAAATGCTCGCTGTACAGCGGCACGTTGTAGTGATCGAGAAAGCCCCGGACTTCCTGCAAAAACCCGACGTCCAGCGGCGACGCCCCGCCCAGGGACAGGGACAGGCCGTGACAGGACAACGGATAACGCTCGGCCAGCGCCCGCAGCGCCGCACCATGAGCACCGCCGATGCCGATCCAGTTCTCCGGCGCGACTTCCAGAAAGTCGAAATGGCCGGCCGGGGCCGCTTGCAGTTCTTTGAGTAAACCGCGACGCAGGCCAAGGCCTGCGCTGGCCCTGGCTACGGGGGCAATGGATGTCTGCATGGTGTCGATCTCGCATGTGTCCAGGATTGCGGGCAGGTGCCCGCCTTGAGACACAGTTAATCGAAGGGGTGTATCGGGACTGTGTTCGACAGGGGTCGACAATGGGTGTCTGTGTATCGAAACCGGGGTTGGACACAATGGAATACACAACTCAAATCCCTTGTGGGAGCGAGCCTGCTCGCGATAGCGAGTTTACATTCAATGCTAATGGTGGCTGATCCGCCGCCTTCGCGAGCAGGCTCGCACACAGGGGTTTAGTGTCAGTCAGGGGGGCTTTCGTCGCTCGAGACAGCAGTACACACGCCCCGAACTAAACTTAACGCACACAGGGCCCGCTCAGCGTCCTGCACATCCCCACGACCACCGCCCAGCGGCGAACACCTCGCCAGACAATGCCCCTGGACCGTGATCCTGCTGAAGGAGCACACGTGATGGACGAGGCCAGACTCAACGATTTCATGGGCAAACTGGTGAATGACATGGGCGGCGCGGCGATGCTCGCCAACGTCATCCTCGGCGAAGAGCTCGGCCTGTACCGGGCGATGGCCGACAGCCAGCCAATGACCCCGGAAGCACTCGCCGCCAAAACCGGCTGCAACACCCGCCTGCTGCGCGAATGGCTCAGCGCCCATGCCGCCTCCGGCTACATGGAACACCACGACGGCCAGTTCCGCCTGCCCGAAGAGCAAGCCATGGCTTTGGCAAACGAAGACTCACCGGTCTATGTGGCGGGCGGGATCAGCGTGGTCGCGTCGTTTTTCCATGACAAGGACAAACTGGTCAACGCCATGCGCGGCAACGGTGCCCTCCCCTGGGGCGATCACCATCCGTGCATGTTCAGCGGTACCGAACGCTTCTTCCGCCCAGGCTACAAAGCCCATTTGGTCGCCGAATGGTTGCCGGCCCTCGACGGCGTGGTGGCCAAACTGGAAGCCGGGGCCAAAGTGGCGGACATCGGCTGCGGTCATGGCGCCTCGACGGTGATCATGGCCCAGGCGTTTCCGGATTCGCGCTTCGTCGGTTTCGACTACCACGCGCCGTCCGTTACCGTCGCCACCCAACGCGCCGAAGAAGGCGGTGTGTCCAGCCGGGCCAGGTTCTTCCAGGGCACGGCCAAAAGCTACCCCGGCAGCGACTACGACCTGGTCTGCTACTTCGACTGCCTGCATGACATGGGCGACCCGGTGGGTGCGGCCAAACATGCTTATGAATCGCTGAAGGACGACGGCACGGTGCTGCTGGTCGAGCCCTACGCCAACGACTTGCTCGACGACAACGTCAACCCGGTCGGACGCCTGTTCTACGCGGCCTCGACCTTCATCTGCACGCCCAACTCGCTGTCCCAGGAAGTAGGCCTCGGCCTCGGCGCCCAGGCCGGTGAAGCGCGGTTGCGCAAGGTGTTCAGCGAGGCTGGATTCAGCCGTTTTCGCCGGGCCACGGAAACGCCGTTCAACCTGATTCTGGAGGCGCGTAAATAATCCCGTAACCCCCCCCTGTAGGAGCTGGCTTGCCAGCGAAGGCGGAATGTCTGTCGAAACTCGATCGACTGGAAGATTGCCTTCGCTGGCAAGCCCGCTCCTACAAAGGTCGTTGTGCATCAGGGGCCTGTTCGGCGATGGGAAAATGCTACGCTGCACACATTCAAGTGCCCTGCGCAGTGCTGACCATGCTCGACCGCCAGACCCGTGACCAACTCGATCGACTCCATCAGCTCATGGCGGATCAGCCGTTTGCCGTGCTGACCGGTGCCGGTATCAGCACGCCCTCGGGCATCCCGGATTATCGCGACAACCAGGGCGTGCGCCGGGGCCGGCAGCCGATGATGTATCAGGAATTTCTCTCGGCCCCGGAGTCCCGGCGGCGCTATTGGGCGCGGGCGATGCTCGGCTGGCCACGGGTGCGTCTGGCGCAGCCGAACGTGGCCCACGACACCCTGGCCCGTTTGCAAGGCACGCGGCAGATCAGCGGGTTGATCACCCAGAACGTCGACACGCTGCACGACCAGGCCGGCAGCCATGACGTGATCGAGCTCCACGGCAGTCTGCACCGGGTTTTGTGCCTGGATTGCGGTCGGCGCAGCGAGCGCGATTCGATCCAGCGCCTGATGGAAATACAGAACCCGTACCTGGCCGGCGTCGACGCGGTACAGGCGCCGGACGGCGACACCTTGCTAGACCCGGCCTTCGAGGCACGCTTCCAGGTCCCGCACTGCCCGCATTGTGCCGGGGAACGGATGAAGCCGGATGTGGTGTTCTTTGGCGAGAACGTCGCGCAGGCCACGGCGGCCAAGGCGATGGCGGCCGTCGAACAGGCTGCGGGGCTGTTGGTGGTCGGCTCGTCGTTGATGGCCTATTCGGCGTTTCGCTTGTGCCGGGCGGTGGTGGATCAGGGCAAGCCGTTGATTGCGATCAACCTGGGCAAGACCCGGGCGGATGAGATGCTGGATTTGAAGATCGAGGGGGCGTGCGAGCGGTTGTTGCCATTGCTGGCCGAACATCTCTCTTCCTGACTCCAAAAACCTGTAGGAGCCGGCTTGCCGGCGAAGGGGCCGGTACATTAAACATGGTTGCTGGCTGACAGACCGCCTTCGCTGCGATGCGGCGACCCGACAAACCAGCTCCTACAGGTTCCGTTCAATTCAAGTCAGTCGCTCGCCCAGGTTTTCCTCTTTCAGCACATCAAACAACGCCTGCGCCGCCGCCGACAGTTCTCCCCCAGGCAACGTCAGCACCCCAAGCGCCCGCTCCACCACCGGATCGCGCAAGGTAATGCAACGCGCGCCCAGCTCACGCATCTGCCCGGCACACAAGGCCGGCACCGCGCTCACGCCCAGGCCACTGGCGACCATGCGCCCGACCGTCGCCAGTTGATGGCTTTCAAACTCCACCGGCAATTTCATGCCGCGGGCCTGCAAATGCTCTTCAAGCATGACCCGCACGGTGGACGGTCGCTGCAAGGTAATGAACGGTTCCTTGAGCAAGGTCTGCCAGTCGATGTCATCGAGTTCGGCCAGTGCCGAATCCAGGGGCACCACTGCGACGAATCGGTCGATGTACAACGGCGTGAATTGCAGCGACGAGCTCATGGTCGGCTCGAACGCCACCCCCAGTTCAACCTGGCGGTCACGGACCATTTCCAGCACCTGCTCGTTGATCACGTCATTGACCGTCACGTTGACGTTCGGATAACGGGCGCGGAAGGTCTTGAGGATCGGCGGCAGCAGGTTGCCGGCGAACGACGGCATCGCCGCCAGGGTCACGCGTCCGCGCTGCAGGGTAAAGCGCTGGCGCAACTCATCTTCGGCATTGTCCCAGTCGGCGATCAACCGGCGCGCGAGCGGCACCAGGGATTCACCTTCGGCGGTGAGCGCCACGTTACGCGTGTTGCGGGTGAACAAGCGCCCGCCCAGGCCTTCCTCCAACGCCTTGATGGTCAGGCTCAGGGCCGATTGCGACAGGTGCAGGCGTTCGCAGGCCACGGCAAAGCTCAGGCTCTGGGCCACGGCCAGAAAGGCGCGGATCTGCTTGACGGTCATACTCGATTTCTCCCGGGTATTGTAGGAGCTGCCGAAGGCTGCGATCTTTTGATCTTGATCCAAAAGATCGCAGCCTTCGGCAGCTCCTACATATTGTTGAGTTTTATCTATTAATCAACCTTAAAAAACAACTTAACAAATGAATACTCCGGCGAGACACTCCATCCCATTCGGCTAGCCAGCCGCCCACAAAGAATAAAAGAGGTGCATATGGCAGGTTTCGACAAGCGCGTGAGTTCCTACGAGGAAGCCCTGGCAGGTCTTGAAGACGGCATGACCGTGATCGCCGGCGGCTTCGGCCTGTGCGGTATCCCGGAAAACCTGATCAACGAGATCAAGCGCAAAGGTACTCGCGACCTCACGGTGGTTTCCAACAACTGCGGCGTCGACGGTTTCGGCCTCGGCGTACTGCTGACCGACCGCCAGATCAGCAAAGTGGTGGCGTCCTACGTCGGCGAAAACAAGCTGTTCGAAGAGCAACTGCTCAAAGGCGAAATCGAAGTCATCCTGACCCCGCAAGGCACCCTCGCTGAAAAAATGCGTGCAGGCGGTGCCGGCATCCCGGCCTTCTTCACCGCCACCGGTGTTGGCACTCCAGTTGCCGAAGGCAAGGAAGTCCGGGAATTCCATGGCCGCAAGTACCTGATGGAAGAATCCATCACCGGCGACTTCGCCATCGTCAAAGGCTGGAAAGCCGACCATTTCGGTAACGTGATCTATCGCCACACAGCCCAGAACTTCAACCCGCTGGCCGCCACTGCCGGCAAGATCACCGTGGTCGAAGTCGAAGAAATCGTCGAACCCGGCGAGCTGGACCCGGCGCAGATCCACACCCCTGGCATCTACGTCGACCGGATCATCTGCGGCACGTTCGAGAAGCGCATAGAACAGCGCACCGTACGCAAGTGATCCCCTGCCCCCGGACCGAATGAAGGAATAACGACAATGGCACTTTCCCGCGAACAAATGGCTCAACGCGTCGCCCGCGAAATGCAGGACGGCTTCTACGTGAACCTGGGCATCGGCATTCCGACCCTGGTCGCCAACTACATCCCCGAAGGCATGGAAGTCATGCTGCAATCGGAAAACGGCCTGCTGGGCATGGGTCCGTTTCCCACTGAAGAAACCATCGATGCCGACATGATCAACGCCGGCAAGCAAACCGTGACCGCACGGACCGGCGCGTCAATTTTCTCCTCTGCCGAGTCCTTCGCGATGATCCGCGGTGGCCATGTCGACCTGACCGTGCTGGGCGCCTTTGAAGTGGACGTGCAAGGCAACATCGCCTCGTGGATGATCCCCGGCAAACTGGTCAAGGGCATGGGCGGCGCGATGGACCTGGTTGCCGGCGCCGACAACATCATCGTCATCATGACCCACGCGTCCAAGGATGGTGAGTCCAAGCTGTTGTCCCAATGCAGCCTGCCGCTGACCGGCGCCGGGTGTATCAAGCGCGTACTGACTGATCTGGCTTACCTGGAAATCGAAAACGGCGCGTTCATTTTGAAAGAGCGTGCACCGGGTGTCAGCGTCGAAGAGATCGTTGCCAAGACTGCCGGTAAACTGATCGTGCCGGACCACGTTCCGGAAATGCAGTTCGCTGCCCAGTGAGGAATCATTCCATGCAAGAAGTCGTCATTGTTGCCGCCACGCGCACCGCGATCGGCAGCTTCCAGGGTTCACTGGCCAATGTGTCCGCGGTTGACCTGGGCGCTGCGGTGATCCGCCAGCTGCTGGCGCAAACCGGCCTGGACCCTGCGCAAGTTGATGAGGTGATCATGGGCCAGGTGCTGACCGCCGGCGCCGGGCAAAACCCTGCACGCCAGGCCGCGATCAAGGCCGGCCTGCCCTTCGCCGTGCCAGCCATGACCCTGAACAAGGTCTGCGGCTCCGGTCTCAAGGCCCTGCACCTGGGCGCCCAGGCGATTCGCTGCGGCGACGCCGAGGTGATCATCGCCGGTGGCCAGGAAAACATGAGCCTGGCCAACTACGTCATGCCCGGCGCCCGTACCGGCCTGCGCATGGGCCACGCGCAAATCGTCGACACCATGATCAGCGATGGCCTGTGGGATGCGTTCAACGATTACCACATGGGCATCACCGCCGAGAACCTGGCCGAGAAGTACAGCCTGACTCGCGAGCAACAGGACGCGTTCGCCGCCGCCTCGCAACAGAAAGCCGTGGCCGCCATCGAAGCCGGGCGCTTCGTCGATGAAATCACCCCGATCCTGATCCCGCAGCGCAAGGGCGATCCGCTGTCCTTCGCCACCGACGAACAGCCACGGGCCGGCACCACCGCCGAATCCCTGGGCAAGCTCAAGCCTGCCTTCAAGAAGGACGGTTCGGTGACCGCCGGCAACGCTTCGTCGCTGAACGACGGTGCCGCGGCCGTGATCCTGATGAGCGCGGAAAAGGCCAAGGCCCTCGGCCTGCCGGTGCTGGCGAAAATCGCCGCCTACGCCAACGCAGGCGTTGATCCGGCGATCATGGGCATCGGCCCGGTGTCGGCCACCCGCCGTTGCCTGGACAAGGCCGGCTGGAACATCGACCAACTGGACCTGATCGAAGCCAACGAAGCCTTCGCCGCACAATCCCTGGCGGTGGCCAAGGACCTGGAATGGGACTTGAACAAGGTCAACGTCAATGGCGGCGCCATTGCTCTGGGTCACCCGATCGGTGCCTCAGGTTGCCGTGTACTGGTGACCCTGCTGCATGAAATGCTCAAGCGTGACGCCAAGAAAGGCCTCGCCACCCTTTGTATCGGTGGTGGTCAGGGCGTGGCACTGGCGCTCGAGCGGGCGTAAGCCAACAGCGTTCAACAGAGGGCGCGGGGACCCACGAAGATCCGTGACCGTCTGGAAAAACACCCGGTGCGATGCAAGTCGCACCGGGTTCTTTTTTGCCTGCGTTTTTTCAGGTGGACCGCGTTAGCGTTCTTCGTCGGATCGCCGCCCGGAGCAAGTCGGATCGCCGCACCGCCGCTCCCACAGTGGACCGCGCTCGTCTGGACAACTCGGTCAATTGTGGGAGTGGCGGTGCGGCGATCCGACTTGCTCGCGAAGGGGCCCGACGAGTCACCCAAATGCTGCAGAATCAACCATGGTTGATTGGCCCCATCGAGGGTTGCGCAAAAGACCTTCCGCAAAATTCCCAAAGGCTTGAATTTTGTATACAAAATTCGCACACACATAAAGCAATCTACCCGATGCAATGTTACCGTTGCCACCTCACTCAGGTCGGAGACGTGCGCGTGTTGATCCTTAAACTGCTGGTGATTCCAGGCTTCCTGCTGCTGATTTCCCTGGCTGGCAAACGCTGGGGGCCGAGCGTGGCCGGTTGGTTGTCGGGGTTGCCGGTGGTGGTCGGGCCGATTCTGTTGTTCCTCGCCCTTGAACAAGGCGAGGCGTTCGCTGCGCAATCAGCCACGGCTGCGCTGTCGGCCATGTTCGCGATGATTGCGTTTTGCGTGACCTACGCCCAGATTGCACAACGGGCCGGGTGGCCGCTGGCGTTGCTGATCTCGCTGTCGGTCTGGGCGCTGGTGGCGATTGCCCTGTCGCTGATCCCGGCATCCCTGGTGTTTTCGGTGTGCGCCGCCGCCACCGCGCTGCTCGCCGCGCCGTACCTGTTCCCCACCGTGCAACCGGTGCTCAGCGGCCCGGCGCCGAAATCCGACAAGCTCTTGCTGCGCATGGTGGCCGGTGCATTGCTCACGCTGGTCGTGACACTGTTGGCCAGCACCGTCGGCGACCGCTGGAGCGGCCTGCTGGCGGTGTTCCCGGTATTGGGTAGCGTGATGGCGGTGTTCTCCCAGCAAACCCGTGGCCCGGCCTTTACCGCCGCGTTGCTGCGCGCCACCGCCACCGGCATGTACTCGTTCGCCGCCTTCTGCCTGGTGTTGGCGCTGGCCCTGCCGACGATGGGAATGAACGCTTTTGTGCTGGGCATCACGGTATCGGTGGCCATGCTGGGCGTGACCAAACGCCTGCTGGCGCGGCCGGCCGGCCCGACGACGGACACTGGAGGAGCAGCCATCAAACGCTAAGCTGCATCCTGTCATCGGGCCAGGATAATGCCCGCCCCAGTGCGCTGAAGGAACCGTACACCTGCCGGCCAAACCGGAACGTTTGGCCGGAACCAAAGCACGCGGCCTGTGTGGCAAGCCACCTCAGCATAGGTGGGTGGTCGGCCAAAAGAGAGTGA
Organism: Pseudomonas sp. P1_C12; assembly: GCF_056406435.1. Lineage (NCBI taxonomy): Bacteria > Pseudomonadati > Pseudomonadota > Gammaproteobacteria > Pseudomonadales > Pseudomonadaceae > Pseudomonas > Pseudomonas sp. P1_C12. Next base: position 121,997 of record NZ_JBFUAE010000015.1, read on the forward strand.
CCGCTGGGTAGAGCGCGCTGGAATGCACCACAACCTCCATGGGATGATCGCGCCCCACCGCGCCGCCCATCCCCGGAGATCCCGATGTCATTGTTGAGTAAAAAAGCCCTTGTCCTGCTGCTGGCAGCCGCTACCGGCCTTGGGGCTTTGAATGCGCAGGCCGCCAAGGCCACTTCCAGCGATGCGCCAGCCCAGAAAGTCTCGATGCTCGGCAGCAAGTTCACCTTCAACCTGCCCAAGGGTTTCATCGCCAACCCGCTGCCGGCCAGCCCGGAGGGTGCGAGCGGCACCCTGTACAGCAATGAAACCACCAAGACCGTAGTGATCGCCGCTGAAAACACCCTGCCCAACGGTGTCAGCGTCAAGGATAACGACGGAAGGTTCCTCGACGGCACCGTGGCCGATTTCGATGCGGCGCAACACAAATCCCTGCCTGACTACAACAAGCTCAGCGAGAAAGCCCTGACCCAGAAAACCGGGTTGGGCCTGCGCCAGGTCGACGGCACTGCAACGCAGGGCGGTGGCATGACCCTCACCACCACGCTGATGGCCGCATCCGGCACTCGCATGGCGGTGATCCAGGTGATTTCCCGCCCAGGTGACATGGCGGCCCACGAAACCCTGGTCAAACAGATCGTCAGCGGAAAATAAGGCTCAGGGGTTGAGACGCTGCAACCAGGCGCTCAAATCCTGTATCTCGTCGGCGCTGATGTTATGACCGACACCGGGGTAGCCGTGGAACTCGGGTTCGAGTGACACGCTCTGCAACAGGCTGTTGGCTTCGGTGCCGTCGCTGTAGGGAAGGCGTTTGTCCTGCTCGCCATGACCGATGAAGATCGCCAGCGACTGGCGTTTTTCATCCGGTACAAGCTCGGACTTGAGCACCGGCAGAATTCGTCCGCTCAACGCTGCGATCCCACCGAGCGCCTCGGGATGCCGCAGACCCACTTCGTAGGACATGATCGCGCCCTGGCTGAACCCCACCAGGAACACCTTCTCGGGTTCGGTGTGATATTTCTTCGCGGCCTGTGCGACGAAGTCCAGCAGTAACTGGCCGCTGGACTTCAGATCATCGGTCTCGCCGTTGTAAGCCCCTTCGCCCTTCTTGCGGAACCACTGATAGCTGCCCGCCTCCATCACCAAAGGTGCCCGTACCGACAGGTAGGTGTAAGACGCAGGCAAGTCATCCTTGATATCGAACAGGTCCTGCTCGTTACTGCCGTAACCGTGGAGGAAAATCACCAGGGGTTGATGGTTCGAATCGGCGTTGGCCTGTTCCAGGTATTTGAGCGGCAAGTCGGTTTGCAGCGGGGTTTGGGCGTGGACGACAGTGGATGCCAGGAGCGTAAGCAGCGCGAGAATCTTCAACATGGGTCTTCCTTCACGGAATGCAGGATTCGGGGAAGAGCCTAACACTGGTCAGTAGGCAGGAACATCTCGGGCGTGGCGGATGCCGCCTTCGCGGGCAAGCCCGCTCCCACAGGGATCATCCAAACCCTGTGGGAGCGGGCTTGCTCCGGGCGGCGTTCCGACGAAGAGGCCAGTACAGACAAAGAAAATTTCCGGCTCAGTCGTTGATTAACTTGCCCACCCGAATCGCCTCGCGCCCCGCCACTTTCGCCTGCCAGGTCCCCGGCTGGGTATAACGCCCACGGTCGATGGCAAACAGCACGCCGCTGGTACCAGCCTGCACGGTGGTGACCTTGTCGTTCAACGGGTCGACCACCTCGAACAGCGCATCGCCCTTTTCCACCCACTCCCCGGCCTCACGCAGGAAGCTGACCACGCCGTGATGCGGGGCGAACAGGTATTGGGTGCCTTCGAATGGCATGCCTTCACAGCAGTCGGCCGGTGCCGCCGGCCAGGTGCCGGAGATGAAACCCTGCTCGGCGAGGAACCCGAGAATGGCCTCGCAATTGGCCTGGGCCTGATCGACGCGGGTGTCTCCCATGCTGCCCAGCTCCAGCGTGGTCGCCAGGTTGGCCGGTGGAATCGCCGCCGTCGGGAACGCCCTGGCCAGGCGCAACCATGGCGAAGAACAGGATTCATCGAACGAACTGCCGCCGGAGTCTTCACACAACAGCGCCACGCCGGCCTTCAGGCGCGCCGCCAGAGATTGCCATTGCGGCCAGTGCTGCGGCAACGCGTAGATGTGGATCGCGGCGTCAAAGTCGCAATGCAGGTCGAGGGTGATGTCGGCGTCGCAGGCATGGCGCAGCAACAGACGGTGCATCGCCTCCAGCTGCGATGTCGCGGCCGGCAAACCGTCAAGGACCTGGCCCATGGCCTGGCGAATCAGCGCGATGTTGGCCTGGGCATCGCTGCCGAGACGATCACCGATCAACGCGGCCACCGGCGCACTGAGTTCGACGAACGAGCGGTTGAAGTTCTTGCCGCTGCCCAGCTCGAAGCGCCCCATGTGGCTGCCTTGCAGGTGCTGATCGAGGCCAATGGGATTGGCCACCGGCACCAGTTCGATCACACCGTTCAATTGTCCCTGTTGTTCAAGTTCGGTCAGGCGTTTCTTCAACTCCCAGGCCGTGCGCATGCCCGGCAATTCGTCGGCGTGCAGGCTGGCCTGGATGTACACCTTGCGCGTCCCCGCGCCATAACGAAACACGCTGAGGGTGCGCTCGGTGCCCAGGTGGCTCCAGGGAAGTTTATGGTCGATGCGTTGCATGGGAAACTCCTACAGAACCTGTAGGAGCAAACTTGCCAGCGAAGGCGTCGGCACAGTCAACAATAGTGTGACGGTCAGATCGCTTTCGCTGGCAAGCCAGCTCCTACAGTTGGGATATGTGTCAGGCAGGATAAATCAGGAACACAAAAAAAATGGCAACCGCGCCAACGGTTGCCACTTTTTCAACCCGCTCGCTTACTCGCCGTAAACGTCAAACTTGAAGTACTTGTCCTGCACTTGCTTGTACTTGCCGTTGGCGCGGATTTCGGTGATGGCGGTGTTGAACTTGTCCGCCAGTTCCTTATCACCCTTGCGCACGGCAATGCCGGCGCCGCCACCGAAGTATTTCGGATCGTTGTACTCAGGGCCGACGAAGGCAAAACCTTTACCGGCATCGGTTTTCAGGAAACCGTCGTCCAGGTTGACCGAGTCGGCCAGCAACGCGTCAATGCGGCCGGAGACCATGTCCAGGTTGGCTTCCTGCTGGGAGCCGTAACGCACCAGGACAATCCCCGCCGGTTGCAATACTTCAGTGGCGAAGCGGTCGTGGGTACTGGCGCGCAGGACACCGACTTTCTTGCCCTTGAGCTCGGTCAGCGGGTCCTTGACGTCACTGCCTTCCTTCATCACGAAGCGCGCAGGGGTGTGGTAGTACTTGATGGTGAAATCGACGTTCTTCTTGCGGTCGTCAGTGATGGTCATGGACGACAGGATGGCGTCGATTTTCTTGACCTTCAGCGCAGGGATCAGGCCGTCGAACTCTTGCTCAACCCAGGTGCACTTGACTTTCATCTGCTCGCACAGCGCGTCGCCGATGTCCACGTCGAAACCGGTGAGTTTGCCATCAGGGGTTTTCATCGAGAATGGCGGGTAGCCGGCTTCGATGCCGATGCGGATCGGCTTGGCGTCATCAGCCACGGCGGTCAGGGACAACATCGACAGTGCCAGGGCACCGAACATCACTAGCTTCTTCATTTATAACTCCTGTGTGCGGAGGCTTTTATTGGCAGCTTCGATTGGCAGCGTTCGGTTATCGCTTTGTGAGCGGGAACCGAAGTGGCCGGCAGTCTAGAGCGGTGACAGGAGGGCAAATTACGCTGAGGCGACAAATATTTACAGAAAAGTGGCGGCAGGATGGAGGTATTGAGGTGCTCGCGCCATGACGGGGCAAAGTCTGTCAGACAAGTCGCGTTTTCAGCACAAACCTGCAGCGTTTGCGGCTGCATCCGACGGAATGAGCCGACTGGCGATGCTGGATGTTTTACGGCACATTGAGTGCCCTTGCGTCCCATCGAGACTAGCGTAATGCCCACGTTGAACCTGATCCAGCACCACCCCGCCGAAGGTCCGGGTGCCATCGCCATCTGGGCCGAATCCCGAGGGCTGGCGCTGAACGTGTTTCGCGCCGACCTGGGCCAATTGCCGTCCGTCAGCGCCGACCCCGTGATCCTGTTGGGCGGGCCTTATGAATCCAATGCCGGTCCGGCCTGGCTGGAAGCCGAACGGCAATGGCTCAGAGGCAGTCTCGATCAGGACGCGGCTGTGTTCGCCATTTGCCTGGGGGCACAGTTGCTGGCGTTGAGCCTGGGCGGGAATGTACGGCGGATGGACCGGACCGAAACCGGATGGACCACCGTGAGCTTTATCGATGGTCAAACGCTGAAGGTGCTGGAGTGGCACGAAGACGCTATCGACCTGCCGCCTGCCGCGCAGCTATTGGCCAGCAGCGAGCACTGTGTGCAGCAGATGTACCGCGCCGGGCCGGCGCGGCTGGGGTTGCAGTTTCATCCGGAGTGGAACGCCGAGTCGGTGGCCATGCTCAATGCGCATTTTGGCGATGAGTCGCCGTTGCCACGGGGTTCGCAGGAGACTGAGGCTTACGCAGCGGTGGCCGCGTGGTTGGAAGCGACACTGGATGAGTGGTGGGCGGCCGGAAATCAATAAAAAAGATCAAAAGATCGCAGGCTGCGCCAGCTCCTACAGGCACCGCAATCCAATGTAGGAGCTGGCGCAACCTGCGATCTTTTTCGGTTACATCAACACTCGCAACCGACCACGCTGCTGGCTTGCCGCTGTACCCCGACACTCAACTCAAACCCTTCATCCAGCCACCCGGTCACGCCACCAATCATCTCCTTGACCGGATACCCCAGGGCCGCCAGTTTCACCGCCGCCTTGTTGGCGCCGTTGCAATGAGGCCCGGCGCAATAGACCACAAACAGGCTGTTTTTCGGATACCCGGCCAAACCTTCGGCGGTCAGCAAGCGACCGGGAAGGTTGATCGCTCCCGGCACATGCCCGCGTTCGAACGCCAGCGGGCCACGAACATCCACCAGAACGAAATCGACTGCACTGCCCTGCTGGCTGGCGTGGACGTCGGAACAATCGGTTTCGAAGGTCAGACGGTTGCTGAAATGCATCAGGGCGATGGCCGATGGGGCGGCGGGAATTTCGCGAACCAGGCTGGTCATGTTGTGTACTCCAAGGTATCGGTGGGTGCAGGAAGACTTTATCCGCCAGCCACTTGCGGCTAAAGTGGCGCATAAGACACCAACCGGGAACTTTCCGCCAAATGCACCCCACCCCAGGAACGGTCGCGATTCTGGCCTACGACGGCCTCTGCACGTTCGAGTTCGGCATTGCCGTGGAGATCTTCGGCCTGCCACGACCTGAATTCGATTTTCCGTGGTACGAGCATCATATCGTCGCGGTCGATCAAGGCCCGATGCGTGCCATGGGCGGCATCCAGGTCCTGGCCGATGGCGGCATGGAAATGCTCGCCGACGCGCGGACCATCATCATTCCCGGCTGGCGCGACCGCAGCGCCGCAGTGCCTGTGGAGTTGATCGCCGCACTGCGCCAGGCCCATGCACGGGGGGCGCGGTTGCTGTCGATCTGCTCCGGTGTTTTCGTCCTCGCCGCCACCGGCTTGCTCGACGGGCGCGGCGCGACCACGCACTGGCGCTATACCTCAGAACTGGCCGAGCGGTTTCCCGGCATCCTGGTGGACCCGGACGTGTTGTATGTCGATTCCGGCCAATTGATCACCTCCGCCGGCAGCGCGGCAGGCATCGATGCCTGCCTGCATCTGGTGGCACGGGATTTCGGCACACAGGTGGCCAACTCCGTGGCCCGACGCCTGGTCACGTCGCCGCAACGCAGCGGTGGCCAGGCGCAATTCATTCCGACGCCGGTCAGTCCCACACCGCGCAGCGATCTTTCCCGCGTCATGCAGTGGGCACGTGAGCGTTTGCACGAGCCGCTGGAGGTGCGCGACCTGGCCAGCGAAGCCGCCATGAGCGAACGCACGTTCCTGCGCCGCTTCACCGAAGCCAGTGGCCAGTCACCAAAAACCTGGTTGCAGCACGAACGTCTGGGCCGCGCCCGCGAACTGCTGGAAAGCAGCGACCAGAACACCGAGCAGATAGCCGAACGTTGTGGTTATCGTTCGGTGGAAAGTTTCCGGGTGGCCTTTCGAACGGTGGTTGGCGTGCCGCCGTCGGTGTATCGGGAGCGGTTTGGGCGTGGGGGCAATGTTATTTCTTGAAGTGTTCTCAAGGGCCTCTTCGCGGGCAAGCCCGTTCCTACAGGGTCCGCGCAATCCTTGTGGGAGCGGGCTTGCTCCGGGCGGAGCTCCGACGAAGGCGTCAGACCGGGCAATTCAGTGCTCAAGGCTTGCGCAATAAATAGGTATCCATGATCCAGCCATTGGCCAGCCTTGCAGCCTTGCGCACTCGTTGGATTTCATCCGCCACATCCTTGAGCTTGCCGCTGATCAGGATTTGATCCGGCGTCCCCAGATAGGCCCCCCAGTAAATCTCGGTGTCCTGATCCACCACCTGACGGTAAGCATCCTGAGCATCGAGCATCACCACCAGGCTGTCGGCATCGCTCACCTGCCCTGCCGCCAGACGCCGGCCCGTGGTGATTTCAACCGAGCGGCCAATCTGGTTGAGCGGCACCTTGTGCTGTGCCGCCAACGCCTGGACGCTGGTAATGCCGGGGATCACCTCGAACTCGAACGCACAGGCGCCTGAGACCTGGATCGCCTGCAAGATGCGAATGGTGCTGTCGTACAGCGCCGGATCGCCCCACACCAGAAAACCACCACACTGGCCGTCGGACATTTCATCGTTGATCAGCCGTTCGAAGGTCTGCCGCCTGGCCAGGTTCAGGTCGTCGACACTGGTTGTGTAGTCCACTTCACCGCGCTCGCGCTCCGGGTTGTGGGCTTCGACAAAACGGTAAGCGTGGTCGGTGATGTAGCGTGAACAGATTTCGCGGCGCAAATCGATGAGTTTGTTCTTGCTCTCGCCCTTGTCCATGAGAAAAAAAACGTCGACCTGATTCAGCGCCTTCACCGCTTGCATTGTGATGTAGTCGGGATTGCCAGCACCGATACCGATGACCAGGAGCTTTTTCATCACAGCAAGTCCTCGGGCCCGGTGCCCGGCAAGCGCAGCCGCCAGCGGCCATGGAATCTCAACTCGACCGCCGACAGGGGTTCGACGTCGATCAGGCCGGACGATACGCCTTGCAACACCTGCGTGAGTGCGGCGCGGATGACGAAGGGATGGGTAATGGCAACGATGTGCCCTGGCGTCGACTGCAACGTGGTCAACCACGCGCCCACGCGCTCGCCCAGTTGCACCAGCGACTCGCCACCGTGGGGTGCCGAAGCCGGGTCGCCCAGCCAATGCTGGAGCGCTTCGGAATCGTTTTTTTGCAGATCGCCGATGCGCTCACCGCCCCAGCGCCCGAAGTCGCAGTCCTTCATCGCGTCAACAATCTCCGATGCGCTGCCGAACAGTTCAGCGGTTTGCCGAGTGCGCAACTCCGGGCCGCAGACGAGGCGTGGAGCGCCCTTGAACTGATTGCCACGGGAAAGCCTGAGCGCTTGCCAATCCATCTCCAAAGGCTCGTCCAGAGGAAAACGCGCCAATTTCTGTGCGACGGTTCGAGCATGACAAATCAGGGTTAAACGGGTCGCCTGCACCAGCAATCACTCTAAAGATGGAAAGGAACGACGGCGTCAGGTGACCGCCATCGCGCAATTGTGCCGCAACAAAGCAGCCCTGGGTGGTGTTTAATTTTCCTGCCTGAAACGGATCCTTCAGTCATTTCCTGCCAGGTTTTCTGTTATGGCTGACCGCAACCAAGGCAATCACCTACAAGACTTTACGACATCGGCGTAGTCCCTTGGTACAGGCACTTCGCCCCTTTTTCGGGCACGGCCAGACCACGCGAAAATTCACTAGACAGGCAGGACGCGATAATTAAATACTCCTTTCAACGGACTGTTAAAACATGTTCCACACTCATCCAGCAGGAGCCCGGATGCCCTTTCTCGAATACCCGATCAACGCGCCTGGCCAGGCATCGCCTGCGGCCGAATCGCCCGTTTCTTGTTTAACCCGGTCCATTCCAAAAAACATCTGACAAGAAAAAGAGTGGCGCCTGACAACGTTCAGACGACCACCGATTGAATGTGTGGAAAAACCGACAGTGAAAGTCAGGTTCGGCTCAAACCGCCGAATCGTTTAATACAGGAGTGTCTCCATGCTGGTCTTGCGTCCAGTCGAGTCAGCCGACCTGCCCCAGTTGCAGAGGCTGGCTCGTGAAAGCCTCGTGGGCGTTACATCCCTGCCTGACGATAGCGAACGGTTGCGCGGAAAAATCCTCGATTCGTGTGCGTCGTTCGAAAAGGACGTTGATGTTCATGGCCCGGAAAACTATTTCTTTGTACTCGAAGACCTGACGACGCAGCACCTGGTCGGCTGCTCGGAAATCCTCGCCACGGCGGGGTTCAACGAGCCGTTCTACAGCCTGCGCAACCGGCACTTCACCAGTGCCTCGAGGGAACTGAACATCGAGCACGGCGTACCGGCCTTGTCGTTGTGTCACGATCTCAGTGGCCACACCTTGCTGCGGGGCTTCCATATCGATGCCGCGCGTGTGCGCAGCGCGCATTCCGAACTACTGTCGCGGGCGCGCCTGTTGTTCATCGCCACCCACGCCCGGCGTTTTTCCGAAACGGTGATCACCGAAATCGTCGGCTACAGCAGTGATGAAGGCCACTCGCCATTTTGGGATGCCGTGGGCAAGCATTTCTTCGACTTGCCCTACGTCGAGGCCGAACGGCTTTGCGGCCTGCGGAGCCGCACCTTTCTCGCCGAACTGATGCCGCAGTATCCGATTTACGTGCCCATGCTGCCCCAGGCAGCACAGGACTGTATCGGCAGCATCCACCCCGACGGCCAGGAAGCCTTCGATATCCTCGAGCGTGAAGGCTTCGAAACCAACAGCTACATCGATTTGTTCGATGGAGGCCCGACCCTGTATGCGCGCACGTCGGGCATTCGTTCCATCGCCCACAGCCAGTGCGCTATCACGCGGCCTGGATCGGTGATCGATGCCCGCGGCAGCTTTCTGGTGAGCAACGAGTCCTTGAAGGATTACCGGGCCATCGTCGCCGATCTTGATTACATCACCGGGCAACCCGTCACGCTGGACGCAGCCATGTGCAAGGCGCTGAAGGTGACCGAGGGCAGCCCGATCAGGCTGATCGCCCTGTGAATAGCCGCCCGCGACGTCACCGCCCGAGCACACACGAACAAGGAACAGCCGCATGATTGTCCGTCCGGTCCAGATCACCGATCTGCCCGCCCTGTTCACGCTGGTGCGTCAGGCCGTTCCGGGACTTACCAGCCTGCCGGCCGACGAAGAACGCCTGGCCCACCGGATCCGCTGGGCCCAACGCACTTTCGCCGGGCAGGTCGATCGGGCCGATGCCGATTATCTGTTCGTGCTCGAGGACGACGAGCAGCAAGTGGTGGGCGTCAGCGCCCTGACGGGTGGCGTCGGCCTGCGCGAACCCTGGTACAACTACCGGGTCGGACTGACGGTCAGTGCGGCACCGGACCTGGGTATCGAGCGCCAGATCCCGACCCTGTTCCTGAGCAATGAATTGACCGGGCAATCGGAAGTCTGCTCGCTGTACCTGCGCCCCGATCAGCGCCAGGGAAGCAACGGCCGTTTGCTTTCGCTCGGGCGTTTGTTGTTTGTGGCCGAGTTTACGCAGCTGTTCGGCAACCGGCTCATCGCCGAGTTACGCGGCAGTGCCGACGAACAAGGTGGCTCGCCGTTCTGGGACAGCCTCGGCCGGCACTTTTTCAAGATGGACTTCAGCCACACCGATCACTTGTCCGGGCTGGGCAACAAATCGTTCATCGCCGAATTGATGCCGCGCCAGCCGCTGTACACCTGCCTGCTGACCGAACAGGCCCAGGCGGTGATCGGCAAGGCCCACCCGAATACCGAGCCGGCCCTGAAAATCCTCAGCGCCGAAGGGTTTGCCCACAAGGGCTACATCGATATCTTCGACGGCGGACCGGTCCTTGAAGCCCCGGTTTCCGGGATCCGCACCGTGCGCGACAGCCAACCGCTGTCACTGGCCATCGGCTCGCCGGACGATAAAGCACCCCTCTGGCTGATCCACAACCGCCGCCTGGAAAGCTGCCGCATTACCTGCGCCCCGGCACGACAGGAGGGCAACAGCCTGGTGGTTGACCGCCTGACCGCCAAGCGCTTGCAACTGCAACCCGGCGACTCGGTGCGCGCCGTGCCGCTGCTTGACCAACGGCAACAAGCCGAGGCGGCGTGACTTATCAGCTCCATCGTTGCGACGTCAATCTGCCTGACCCGGCAAATTCGTCATCATTCTCCTCCTGTGCGCGTGATAGCCTTTTATTTCTTCGGCGTTGACACTTTTGCTCAAGCCCCTCCATTCCATTGGTGGAACTCATATGTCCAGGCTTTCCCATCAAGATTTGCGCCGCAATTTTCGCCAATTGTTCGCCTCCGACACCTGCTACCACACAGCCTCGGTTTTCGACCCGATGTCGGCCCGCATCGCCGCCGACCTGGGCTTCGAAGTCGGGATCCTTGGTGGTTCGGTCGCCTCGTTGCAAGTGCTGGGCGCCCCTGACTTTGCCCTGATCACCCTCAGCGAATTCGCTGAACAGGCCACCCGCATCGGCCGTGTCGCCCAGTTGCCGGTGATTGCTGACGCCGACCACGGCTACGGCAACGCGCTCAACGTCATGCGCACCATCGTCGAACTCGAACGGGCCGGCGTCGCCGCGCTGACCATCGAAGACACCCTGCTGCCTGCGCAGTTTGGCCGCAAATCCACCGACCTGATCACGGTCGCCGAAGGTGTCGGCAAGATCCGCGCGGCACTGGAAGCCCGCTGCGATAAGGAAATGGCGATCATCGCCCGCACCCATGCGGGGATTCTGCCGGTGCAGGAAATCATCAGCCGCACCCGGCAATACCAGCGCGCCGGGGCCGACGGTATCTGCATGGTGGGCGTAAAGGACTTCGACCATCTGGAGCAGATCGCCGAGCACCTGAGCGTGCCGCTGATGCTGGTGACCTACGGCAACCCGCTGCTACGCGATGACAAGCGCCTGGCCGAACTGGGTGTGCGCGTGACCATCGACGGCCATGGCGCTTACTTCGCCGCGATCAAGGCGACCTACGACAGCCTGCGCGAGCAACGCCAGATACTCACCCAGACGTCGGACCTGAACGCGACCGAACTAACGCACACCTACACCCAACCGGAGGAGTACATCCGCTACGCGGAAGAATTCATGAGCGTGAAGGAGTGACGCTTTAAACCGACACGCCGCCTTCGCGAGCAGGCTCGCTCCCACAAGTGATCGCGGGTGTACGCAAATGACGTGCTCACCGCAAATCCACTGTGGGAGCGAGCCTGCTCGCGATGAGGCCATCACAGCCAACATCCAGGCCGCCTGACACGCCGCCATTGTCGGATCGCCGCCCGGAGCAAGCTCGCTCACACAGGTCTTGCTGTGGACAGTCACACCGAGTCGAGCAGTTCGCGATGGGGTTTGCCATTGCCGCAACAGATCACTCGATTACGCCCGCTGGTCTTGGCTTCGTATAGCGCATGGTCGGCGTCATTGAGCCAGAGCATCGCGTCGGCGTGGGCCGGGTTGAATGACGCCAGCCCAATGCTCAGGCTGACTTTCAGCGCCGGGTTCTGCTCGTCCCCCAAGGTGGCGAATCGATCGCGCAGGGCCTCCATGACGGCGGCGGCGCGGTTCAGGGGCAGGTCCGGAAGGATCACGCAGAACTCGTCACCGCCGTAGCGCCCTGCGACATCGGTCGCTCGCAGGCTGTGCCTGAGCATTTTGCTCAACTGACGCAGGACGATGTCACCGGCAACATGGCCGTAGGTATCGTTGATGGCTTTGAAATGGTCGATATCGATCAGCGCAATCGCCCCGCCTTTTTGCTGACGTTTGCAACGCTGGAACTCGACCTCCAGCTGGTCCTTCCAGGTGCCATGGTTCAGCAAGCCCGTCAGGCTGTCGGTGCGGCTCAGTGCCAGCAGTTCACGTTTCTGACGGCCGAGGGTATGGGCCTGGCGGAAGCAGATCCAGCCCAGCGCCAACGGATACAGGCACAGCAATGGCAAACAGGCATAGAGCTGCACCGGGCTGGTGGCAGGAATGAACGCCGGGGCGAACATCTGCAAGCCAACACCGACGCCCAGCACTTGCGCGGCCGTCCCGGCCAGCAGGAAGCGCAGGCCGCCGATGGCCACGTTGTTCATGGCCATCATGGAAATGGTGGTCGCGCTGGGCAGTGGATTGAAATGCATCGCGGCAATCCAGAAACCGCCGAGAAAGGCATCGATCAGCAGATTGCGGTGTTCGGCGTGATAAGGCGTCCTGGCCCGGCGCGTCCATTGGTAAGCCAGGTGCGGCCAGACCAGGCCGTTGAACCACATGAATCCCCAGACCCAGGGCGCCGGATCGAGTGGATACATCGCCACACTCACGCACACCAATCCCAGGGCCAACCCGAGGATTCGCGATGTATAGAGCCTCCTGGCCAATGAAACCCCCTTTCCTCCCGATTTTGCCATAGGGCCTCTGTGCCACTCGACGGAATGCGAAAACAGCCTGTGCCTGTGTACTGGAGTCTATCAGGGTGAGATCAAATAGCCATCACCGACTGACAGGCTGAATATCGCGACATCACGCTCGTGTAAAAGCAAAAGCCTCGTCTCCAGAAACGGCTATACATGAAAGAAGGGTTGATCAATGACCATAAGAGGAGGCCCATGCAGACCTTTCAAGTATTGATCATCGGCAGCGGGTTTGGCGGCCAATGTGCTGCAATCAATCTGCTCAAGGCCGGCATCGACGATTTCCGCCTGCTGGAACGACGGGATTTCTTCGGCGGCACCTGGTGCCAGAACACCTATCCCGGCGCGGCAGTCGATGTGCCCTCGCCGCTTTACTCATTGTCTTTCGCCCCTTATCGCTGGACGCAAATGTTCGCCGGACAGGCCGAACTGCGCCGCTACACCCGCCATGTGGTGGAACACTTCGGCCTGCGGGACAAGGTAGAACTGAGCGCGAATGTCGAGCGCGTCGAATGGGACGACGCCAACAAACGCTGGACGCTGTACACCGCCGACAAAGGCACGTTTTGCGCGCAGTTCCTGATCAACGCGACCGGGCCGCTGAGTCAACCAGTGGTGCCGCACTTCGACGGACAGGAACGCTTTCAGGGCAAGACTTTTCACACCAACAACTGGGATCACGGCTACGACTACCGGCAAAAATCCGTGGCCATCGTCGGCAGCGGCGCCAGTGCGGCCCAGGTCATTCCGGCCATTGCCCCGGACGTCGGGCACTTGCATGTGTTCCAGCGCACGCCCCACTGGGTATTGCCCCGGGCTGATCGCAGGTTTGGCCGCTTCGAGCGCTGGCTGCTGGGGCTCAAACCCGCCTACAAGTTGCTGCGCTGGGGTATCTACTGGCAATTCGAAACCCGGGTGTTTGGCTTCAAGTATTCGAAGCCGGCGGTGCACATGGTCCAGCGCCAGGCCCTGCGTTTTCTCAAACACCAGGTGCCGGACACCGAACTGCGGCGCCAGCTGACGCCGGACTACACCATCGGCTGTAAACGGGTAATTCTGTCCAGCACGCTGTACCCGGCCCTGGCCCGTAGCAACGTGACGCTGCACAGCCGCGAACAAGGTATCGCGTCCATCGACGAAACCGGCATCGTTACCCTCGAGGGTCAACACATCGACGTGGACCTGATCGTCTGGTCCACCGGCTACGATGCCACCGACGGGGTGATTTGCTACCCGGTAACGGGCAAAAACGGCACATGTCTCAAGGAGGTCTGGGCGCAATACCCGCGGGCCTACCTTGGCACCGCCCTGCCCGACTTCCCCAACCTGTTCATCGTCACCGGGCCGAACACCGGTATTGGCCACACCTCGGCGCTGTTCATCATCGAATCCCAGATGAATTACATCCTCGATTGCATTCGCACCTTGAAGGATCAAGGTTTACGCAGCATCGAAGTTCGCCATGAGGCGGAACGTACCTACACTGAAATGATCCACCGGGAAATGGAACGCACCGTGTGGAAGTCCGGTGGTTGCCACAGTTGGTATCAAAGCAGGAGCGGTCATGTGATTGCCATGTTTCCGGGGTTCAGCTTCAGCTTTCATCGCTTGACCCGAGCGCTGAAACCCGCCGATCACATTTTGTCCTGAGCAGATACAAGGGAGACGCGTGATGCTTTTGTTGTTCGTCGTTCTCGCAGTGTTCGTCGCCTGGAGCTGGCTGACCTACCCGGCCATCGGCTACTGGCTCTATGACTTGAACATGGCGGCCGAGGCCAAGTTGTACCGGCTGCACAAAATCGTCGTGCCCATCCCCGAGATGACCGTCTCGACCTGGCAAGGCGGACCGTACGAGGCCACCAGCAATGTGCTGATGCTCCATGGCTTCAGCGCCGACAAGAACCTCTGGCTGCGTTTCGCCCGGCACTTTGTCGGCAGCCACCGGGTGATCATTCCGGACATCGCCGGCCATGGCGAAACCGGCTTCAAGGCCGGCGGCGGCTATGACATCCCGCTACAGGCCAAGCGCATGATCCAGCTGCTGGACGTGTGCGGGGTGGAGAAAGTCCATGTCATCGGCAATTCCATGGGCGGCTACATGGCCGCATGGCTCGCGGCCACGTACCCCGAGCGCATTGTGTCCGTGGCGCTGATCGACCCGGCGGGTGTCACCGCGCCCGAGCCCAGTGACCTCGAGCGGCATTTGGCCAAGGGCCACAACCCGTTTCTGATTCACTCGCGCGAAGAATTCCAGCGCTTCTACGCCATGACCATGGCTTCGCCACCCTGGGTACCGAAGCTGGTTCTCGATGCCGTCGCCCAGCGCTATGAACAGTCCCGCGAGGAGCTGGAAGAAATCTTCCGCGAAATGCGCGCCAGTCCGCCGATGGAACCGCATCTGCCCGACATCACCGCCCCGGCCCTGTTGTTGTGGGGGCGCAAGGACCGGCTGATCGATGTCAGCAGCGTGGCGGTCTGGAGCAAGGGCATCGCCGACCTGCGCGTGCATATCTGGGACGCCGTCGGGCACATGCCCATGGTGGAAGCCCCCACCGGTTCGGCGCGGCTGTATCGGGAGTTTTTGGCATCGCTGCGCTCGGAGAGCCCACAGGATCAACGACTGCACTAGGGAGCGTTCTCAATTAGTGTCCCCTAGGCATGCAGTCCTTTGCAGAATGAAGTTCGTCAGAAACTTCGTTTGTCGGCGTCGCGCAAGGCTGCGATCTTTCGTCCATCCTTTACGTCACCGCGCCAGGAATCCTGTTCATGAACCACCCGAACTTCGTCAGCCCTGACCTGATCCGCCAACGCTTCTCCAAAGCGATGTCCGACATGTATCGCGAGGAAGTGCCGTTGTACGGCGCGTTGATGGAATTGGTGGAACAGACCAACCGCCGCGTGCTGGACAGCGACTCGCAAGTCGCACAACAGCTCACGAGCACCGGCGAAATCGAGCGCCTGGACCTGGAGCGTCATGGGGCGATCCGCGTCGGTACGGCCGCTGAACTGGCGACCCTCGCCCGCCTGTTCGCGGTGATGGGCATGCATCCGGTGGGTTACTACGACCTGACACCCGCCGGCGTGCCGGTGCACTCCACGGCTTTTCGCGCGGTGCATGAAGCGGCGTTGCAGGTCAGCCCGTTTCGGGTATTCACCTCGCTGTTGCGCCTGGAATTGATCGAAGACCTGGAGCTGCGAGCGTTCGCCCAGTCGATGCTCGACCAGCGCGCGATCTTCACCCCCACGGCCCTCTCCCTCATCGAACGTGCCGAATCCCGGGGTGGCCTGACCGAGCAGGAAGCCCTGGCGTTCGTCGAACAGGCTCTGGAAACGTTTCGCTGGCACCACAGCGCCACCGTCACTGCCGAGCAGTATCAACAACTCAGCGCCCAGCATCGTCTGATCGCCGATGTGGTGGCGTTCAAGGGCCCGCACATCAACCACCTGACACCACGGACCCTGGACATCGACATCGTCCAGGCGCAAATGCCGGCCCATGGCATCACCCCAAAGGCGGTGATCGAAGGCCCGCCCCGCCGCCAATGCCCGATCCTGTTGCGCCAGACCAGTTTCAAGGCCCTGGACGAGCCGATTGCCTTCACCGATCAAAACCAGGCTCGCGGCAGTCACAGCGCCCGTTTCGGCGAAATCGAACAGCGCGGTGCCGCCCTCACGCCCAAAGGCCGGGCACTGTACGACCGCTTGCTCAATGCCGCGCGGGACGAACTCAAGGACTTCCCCAACGAAGCCAACGCCGAGCGTTACAACGCGCTCATGGCGCAGCACTTCAACGAACTCCCTGACACCTGGGAAGACATGCGCCAACAGGGCCTGGCTTACTTCCGCTACTTCGTCACGGAACAAGGCCTGGCGGCGGGTGACCTGACAAACGCCGCCCTGGAAGACCTGCTCGGCAGCGGTTGCCTGCGGGTTGAACCGCTGGTGTACGAAGACTTCCTGCCGGTCAGCGCGGCGGGGATTTTCCAGTCGAACCTTGGGGATGCGGCGCAGACCCGTTACGGCGTGCACTCCAACCAGCAAGCCTTCGAACAGGCTCTGGGGCGGCCGACGATCGATGAACTGGAGCTGTATGCCGACAGCCAGCGGCGTTCGATCGAGCAGTGTTTCGCGGCGTTGGCCGATGTTGTTCAAGTCAATAAAAAACATGACTGAACGATGTCTCACCGCTCAATAAAAAACGGGCGACCTGTTGGTCGCCCGTTTTTTATATATCCGAAACTTTCAATACAGCAAAAAAGTGTTCGCCCAGTGCACTGGCCTCGGCAATCCATGCACTGGTAAAGAGCCCTGCACTGGGCGAACGGAAAGTATTTTAGTAGAAGTGGCTAAATATGTCCGTGCGGTAAAGATGAAATTTATCGACACCATATGTAATAAAATGTCGACTTAAATCCTATCCCGCACCGAGCCACAAACTCACCAGTTCGACCATACGAGTTGATTATTCCTATACAAAAGCTGCACAAAAACAATCAACCCGTTCAGAGCCAATATCAGTGCCTGCTGGTCACCGTCAATACATCGGTATAAACCACGTTAACGCTTTGCCCGACTTTCAAGTCCTTGAGTTTGGCCTGGACCTCGGGTCGTTTGACGTCAACCGTCTTGGACTGGCCTTCCGGGTTTTCGAAGGTCACCTTGTGCTTTTTCACGTCAATGTGGGTGATTTTCAGCTGCACTTTCACCTGGCGGTAAGCTTCGCCGCCGGGGTTGGCGCTACCTGGCGCTGCGCGCATTTCACCGGTGGCTTCGGCGGTGCCCGGCAGGCCTTTGTCGACATCGGTGTCGAGGTAGGCCGCAACGGCGCTGGTAACCCGGATATCGACCGTATCGCCGACCTTGAGGTTTTTGAGGTTTTTCGCCTTGTCGGTCAGTTGCACAGGGAACTCATTACCCTGCGGACCTTTAAGGACCACGGAATGATTCGCGGTATCAACCGAAACGACTGTGGTGGTGACCTGATCAGCCACCACGACTTCGGACAACGGGATATCGGCGGCCACCGCGCCAAAACTGGCGGCAGACAGTAAGGTAGCGAGGGTGATGGCTTTGGTCAGTGCATGGCGTTTCATAGGCAGAACATTCCCTGTGATTGATGGCAACAAACGGCGTTGAAGCCAGGCTCAACGCCCTGTGTGCGATGAGCATAGACGCTGTTTGGCGAGTGGTCGCCGCGGGCCTCTGATTTTCGTGGCTAGTACCCGGTCATTTCCAGATATCCGATCCCTGCATGGCTGCCACTGAGGCGCACCGGGCCTTCCCAATATGGAATGCGCAAGTCCATCCAGGCCTGGGGATTGAGCGCGGTGATGGTGATATCGAAGTGTCTGGCGGGGATCTTGATCGACCAGCGCACGGGCATCTCGCGTCCTGCCACACGCGCGGTGTCTTGTGGCGTGAGGCTGATGTCGCTGGCGTGCAGCAATTGTGTCTGGCCCCGGGCGTCGATCCAGGTGCCGATGAGGTAAGGCTCGCCGTCCTTTTGCCGCATGCGATACAGCATCACCTGCTCGCCGCTGTCCAGGTGCAGGGAGAACCAGTCCCAACCGGTCTGATTGCTTGTCAGGGGCTGGCTGCTCCATTCGCGGTCAAGCCAGGCCGGGCCACTGACCTGAAAGGTTTGGCCGTCGATGTCCAGCGTACCGCTGGCCTGGAAAAACGGCTGGCTGTAGTAATACGAGGCCTGACCCTGCTCGGATTTCTGGCTGAATCCCTGGTCCCCCTGAAGCACCAGCGGACCTGTCGAGGTCAACCGCAACCGGTAACTGAAACGCCGGTCACGAGCAATGAGCTGCAGGTCGGCTAACGGGTCGTCGGCAGTCGCCTGACTGCGCAACTGCCAGTCGTCGATCCACGCATTGAACGGCGTGAGGCTGATACCGGCCTGACCGACGCCACCACGGGCATAGCGTTCAGCCGCGTGATGCACCGTCGCCGACGTCACCGCCGCGTGACCGAGCCAGATCGTCTGATTCTGCCAACCCGCCACCTCGGGGGTGGCATTCAAGGCACTGCGGAACAACGTCCATTGCGCGCCGAACTCATGCCCCTGATCGTCCTTCAGGTTGGCCGTGACGTACCACCATTCGATGCGAAAGCCGTCGTGCGGGCCGTGATCCGCCGGGAAGCTGAACACCCGACCGGGCACCACCTTGGTGAACGCAGCGGCCTGGTTGCCCAGCCCGGCAAAACCCTTTTCTACCGGTGCCGGTTGATCGCAACCGCTCGCCAGCAGCGTCAGGAGCAACACGCCGAGCTTAATCTTCATGGGCGAACGTCCGCAGCAGGTCCGCCGGTTGCGTGCGGTACAAACGGTACAACGGCCAGGCCGAAGCCAGCAGCGTCGCCACCAGCGCCAGCCCCATCAATTGCAACAGTTGCCATGGAAACACCCGCAACGGCAGGCGCCAGCCAAAGGCCTGCACGTTGATCACCGTGTCCAGGCACCACGCCAGGGCTATGCCCAGCGGCAACGCCAGCACCAGGGTCAGCAGCGCCAGCAACCAGGTTTGCCCGAGGTTGAGCAACATCAAATGCCGACGTGTCACCCCCAGTGCCCACAGCGGCGCCAGTTGCCCGAGACGGCTCTGGCTTTGCGTCAACAGACTGATGAACAGCGCCACCCCGGCCACGCACAGCGTCAGGCTATTGAGCGCGGCGGTGGCGGCAAAAGTGCGTTCGAAGACTTGCGTGGACCAACCCTTGAGCCGCGCCTGATCGACGATGCGGCTGTCGTCGAGGGTAAAACGCGCCTGTAACGCCGCGACGAACGCAGGGATCGACGCCGGCTCGATGCGCAGGTTGAAGCGGCTCGGTGCCAATTGCGGCCAGCCGCGCTGCAGGTGATTGATATTGACCAGAATGTGGCCCTTGGGATTGCCGTAGTCGGCGTAGATCCCGACGATCCGCGGCGACCACGGGCCGGTTGGCGTCGGCAGCGTCAGGTGATCGCCGAGCTGCACGCGCAGGCGCCGGGCCAGTTGCTCGCTGAGCATCACCGCATCGTCCCTGGCCAGTCGCTCCCAAGGGTTGTCGCCCAAGGTCTCGAGCAGCGGCCAGTGCTGGCGATAGGTCGGATGGTCGATGATCCCCGACAAGTCCGTCGGCCAGCCCTGCAACTGGATCGACACCTGCCAGTGGGGCAGCACTGCCGCCAGTTGCGGCTGCTGGTCGAGCCAGCTGTGCAGCTCCCGGGCCTGGGCCGGGTTCTGTGGGTTGAGGTAAAGCTCGGCCGTCAGCCGTTGCTCGAGCCAGTCGCTGAAGGTTTGGCGGAACCCCGCGGTCATGCTGCCGGCACCGATATTCGCCGCCATGGCCAGCAGCAGCGCCATCAACGCCAGGCTCAGGGCCGGCAGTTGCTGACGGCAATCGGCGACAAACCACTGGCCGAGCACTGAGCGACTGCGCTGCGAACCGAGACTGAGCAGCGAACTGAGCACCACCGGCAGTGCCAGTGCGGCACCGATCAACAGCGCCGCCATCAACACGAAGCCAATGACCAGGCTGTCACCGAAAATCAACGCCAGCAGCGCGATCACCCCGGCCATTGCCGCCACCCCGCCCTGGCGTCGCAACCAGCGGGCATGGGCCTGATGCCAGGCCTGCGGGTCGGCCAGCGCCAGCAAGGGCAAGCGCGCCGCCCGCAGCAGGCTGCTGGCACCGGCCAGCAACGCGCCGATCAGGCTCAAGCCGATACCGCTGAACCACCATGTCAGGCTGAGGCTCAACTGCCCCGCCACTTCGGCGCCATACAAGCCACGCAGGCTGGCGGCGACATCGGGCAACAGCACACCGGCCAGCAGGTAGCCGCTGACCACCCCGGCCACACCGCCGATCAGGGCCAATCCACCCAATTCGACGGCGAGACAAGCGATCAGCATCCGCGCACTCACACCGCAGGCACGCAGGGTCCGGAGCAGGCTTCGCCGTTGCTCCAGCGCCAGCCCGATGGCGGCGTGCACGATAAACAGGCCGACAACGAACGACAGTACCCCCAGGGCATCGAGGTTCAGGTGAAAGCTTTCGGTCAGGCGCGCCAGGTTGTTTTCTTCACCGGCGCTCTTGAGTTGCAGCTGTCCCTTGAGCGAATCCGGCAGCGGCGCAGTGAAGTCCTTCGGCAACAGCAGACGCGACAACTGATCCGGCAACCCCAGAATCTGCTGGGCAAAACCGATGTCCACCAGCAGCACACCGGGCGCCATATCAGCCTGCACATGCAACGGCGGCAGTGCCGCGCCAGCCAGGTTAAAGGGCCGGTCACCCTCACGCAAATCCAGTGCCTGCAAGGTTTGCGACGATATCCAGGTAGTGCCCGGCGGGCTGAAAAAATCGACCACCTGTTCAATCGCCAGGGCCTGCCCGGCCACCGCCGCGCCCGCCGGCAGCGACACCGGCTCGATGCCCATCAACTGCAAGCGCTGCTCTTCATGGCCCTTGAGCGTGACTCGCCCTTGCAGTACCGGTGACACCGGCCACCCCGCTCGGCGCAGATCGATAAACCATTGCTGTGGAAACGTGCCGCCGCCGGGCGCACTGAGGCTGGCCTGAGGTTCGCCACCGATCAACCGACTGGCGCGGGCATAACTGTCGCGGGCCTGGCTGTTGAGTGCCTGGACGCCGGTCAACAGACTGGTGGCCAGCCACAACCCGGTCAGCACACTGAAAAACTGTACCGGGTGCTGCCGCCAGTGGCTGAGCAGGGCGCGCAGGGTTTCGCCGAAAATGCGCATGTCAGCGCGCCCCCACACCGGCAAGACGACCACCGCACAGCAGCGCTTTTTCCGCCAGCCGCGCCGCCACGCCGGGACTGTGGGTGACCATCAACAGGCTGGTGGGACTGTCGTCGAGCAATTCCAGCAGCAACTGCAACACCTCGGCGCCGGTGGTTTCATCGAGGCTGCCGGTGGGCTCGTCGGCCAGCAGCAGTTGCGGGCGCGACGCCAGCGCCCGCCCCAGCGCGACCCGTTGCTGCTGACCGCCGGACAGTTGCTCCGGGTAGCGCCGCAGCAGCTCGCCCAAGCCCAGGCGCTGCACCAGGTGCGCCTGCCAGTGTGGGTCATGGCGCCCGGCCAGACGCGCCTGAATCGCCAGGTTGTCTTCGACCCGCAGGCTGCCGATCAGGTTGAATTGCTGGAACACCAGGCCGATTTCCGTACGACGCCAGTTCGCCAGTTGCCCTTCATTCATCTGTTCCAGACGATGCTCGCCACTGCGGATGCTGCCGCGATCGATCCTGTCCAGCCCGGCGATCAGGTGCAGCAAGGTGCTTTTGCCACTGCCCGACTCGCCCATCAGCGCCAGGCTGCTGCCGGGCCTGAGCGTCAGGTCGACGCCTTGCAGCACCGGCAGCGGCCCCTGCGGTGTGGCGTAGCTTTTGAACACGCCATGGACTTCAAGCATGGGTCAACCTGCTGGATATGCCTGGTCCAAGGATAGCGGCCCTGAATGTTTTTTGTCCGTTGCTGATGATCGCCCTGCCCGAGCCCCGCCCTACCCTCGAAGCTGGTCTGACCATAACGATAAAAACGGAGACGCCATGCCTCGTTTCACCTTGAGCCCTCGTGGGCTGCTCGCTTGCCTGATCACTGCCTGCCTTGCGCAATCGGTGGTCGCCGCCGACGGACCGGTCGCGGCCAGCCCGCAAACCACGGCCAGTAACGCCGCCGTGCTGCAACAACTGCCCTTCACCGACCGCACCGACTACGAGTCGGTCACCAAGGGCCTGATCGCGCCGTTCAAGGGCCAGGTCAAGGACGCCTCGGGCAAGGTCATCTGGGATATCCAGGCCTATGACTTCCTCGCCAGGGATCAGGCCCCGGAGTCGGTCAACCCGAGCCTCTGGCGCCTGGCCCAACTCAGCGCCCATGCCGGACTGTTCGAAGTCAGCCCTCGACTGTATCAAGTGCGCGGCCTTGACCTCGCCAACATGACCATCATCGAAGGCGATGACGGGCTGATCATCATCGACCCGCTGACCATGGCCGAAACCGCCAGGGCAGCACTGGACCTGTACTACCAGAACCGTCCGCACAAACCGGTGGTGGCGGTGATCTACAGCCACACCCACGTCGACCACTTCGGTGGCGTGCGCGGGGTCATCGACGAAGCCGACGTCAAAGCCGGCAAGGTCAAGGTGTTCGCCCCCGCCGGGTTCATGGAACACGTGATGAGCGAGAACGTCTACGCCGGCAACGCCATGAGCCGCCGCGCGCAGTTCCAGTTCGGCAGCCTGCTGCCCCGGGGCGAAAAAGGCCAGGTCGATGCCGGCCTGGGCAAGAGCACGCCGAGCGGCGGCACCGTCACCCTGATCCCGCCCACCGACCTGATCGACAAGGAACTGGAAACCCGCACCATCGCCGGCCTCGACGTGGAGTTCCAGTTGACCCCGGGCACCGAAGCACCGGCGGAAATGAACCTGTACCTGCCGCAGTTGCGCGCCTTGTGCATGGCAGAAAACGCCACGCAAATGATGCACAACATCCTCACCCCGCGCGGCGCGCAAGTGCGCGACGCCAAGGCCTGGGCCGAGTACCTGGACAGCAGCCTGGCGCGTTACGGTGACAAGAGCGATGTGTTGTTCGCCCAGCACAACTGGCCGACCTGGGGCGGCGAACGCATCCGCACCTTCCTCGCCGACCAGCGCGACATGTACGCCTTCCTCAACGACCGCACCCTGCACTTGCTGAATCAGGGCCTGACGTCGCTGGAAATCGCCGATTCGATCAAGAAACTGCCTGGCACCCTCGACCAGAAGTGGTACACCCGTGGCTACTACGGCTCGCTGAGTTTCAACACCCGCGCGGTGTATCAGCGCTACATGGGTTTCTATGACGGTAACCCGGCCAACCTCAATCCACTGCCACCGGTAGAAACGGCCAAGCGTTCGGTCGAAGCCATGGGCGGCGAAGCGGCCGTGCTGGGGAAAATGCAGGCGGCAATGGCCAAGGGTGAATACCGCTGGGCCGCGCAACTGGGCAATCAGTTGCTGTTCGCCAACCCGGACAACGGCGATGCGCGCAAATCCCAGGCCCAGACGCTGGAGCAAATGGGCTATCAAAGTGAAAACGCCACCTGGCGCAACATGTACCTGACCGGTGCCATGGAACTGCGCGATGGCGTGCCACCCCAAGCGGGCACGTCGGTATCGGTGGACATGGTTCGGGCGATGAGCCCGCAGATGTTCTTCGACTTCCTGGCGGTTCGCCTGGACAGTGAAAAGGCTGTAGGCCATGACCTGACCCTGAACTGGACCTTCGAGGATCAGAACAAGGACTTCAACCTGACCCTGCGCAATGGTGTGCTGACCCACCGTGCCGGGCTCAATCCCCAGGCGGACGCCAGCGTGACCATGAGCAAGGCCACCCTGGAACAGATCAGCCTCAAGCAACTGGATATCCCGGCGGCGATCCAGAAAGGCCTGATCAAGTTGCAAGGCAATGGCAAGAAGCTTGGGGAGTTGATGAGCAGCCTCGATACCTTCGCGCCGCAGTTCAATATCGTCACGCCTTGAACCGGTGACGCGGCAAACCGCGTCGCCTCCATCTCGAGCAGGTCGGATCGCCGCACCGTCGCTCCCACACTGGATCTGTGTCATTCACAAATACTGTGAACAGCCTGGATCCCTTGTGGGAGCGACTGACGGGTCTTATTTGGCCGTAAATTTGGTGTAGCTATTGATCAGGTTGCGATAGTTCGGCAGGCGCTCAGACAGCAGGTTGGCCAGGCCTTCCATGTCGTTACGCCAGTCGCCTTGCAGCTCGCAGGCCACAGAGAACCAGTTCAGCAGGTGCGCACCGGCGGCCGACATGCGTGCCCAGGCCGCTTGCTGCACGGTGGTGTTGAAGGTGCCGGAAGCATCGGTCACCACAAACACCTCAAAGCCTTCGGCAATGGCCGACAGGGTCGGGAACGCCACGCATACGTCGGTCACCACACCGGCGATGATCAGTTGCTTGCGTCCGGTGGCCTTGATCGCCTTGACGAAGTCTTCGTTGTCCCAGGCGTTGATCTGGCCCGGGCGTGCAATGAACGGCGCGTCCGGGAACTGCGCCTTGAGCTCCGGCACGATCGGACCGTTCGGACCGCTGTCGAAACTGGTGGTTAGAATGGTCGGCAATTTGAAGAACTTGGCGATGTCACCCAAGGCCAGCACGTTGTTCTTGAACTCGTTGGGCGAGAAATCCTGTACCAGCGAGATCAGACCGGTCTGGTGGTCGACCAGCAATACCACGGCATCGTCTTTGTTCAGGCGCTTGTAAGGTACGTTGCTCATTGGAAACTCCTTGGTGGATGGTTGTCGCAGTCAACGCCGACCTGTTGGGCCGGCGCTTTTTTAAATGGGTCAGAAGGCAAAACACGAGCAGCCAAAGGCGCCCCAGAAACCGGCGAAATCGCTGACCGGCGCGTTCGACAGGCGCGCCCGTTCATGACTGTGGGAATGCACCGCGCACGGGCCGCTGCAATGGTGAACCTGGGCCTGCATCGGCGACGTCGGGCGCCAGTGGCCCGGGACCTTCACCACCGGCGACCAGTCCGGCAGCACCGGTACGCTGGCCGGCCCGAGCTTCTCGAAGTCACCGGCGCCGTACACCACCTTGCCGCCGACCACGGTCAGCACCGACTCGATCCACTTGATCGCCTCTTCATCGACGCTGAAAAAGTCCGCGCTGAGGGCCGCGACGTCGGCCAATTGCCCGACCTTGATCTGGCCTTTCTTGCCTTGCTCCGACGAGAACCAGGCGCTGCCATGGGTGAACAGTTCCAGTGCAGTCAGGCGCGAAAGGCCTTCGGCGTGCAACTCCATGCCGCCGACGGTGCGACCGCTGACCATCCAGTACAGCGAGGTCCACGGGTTGTAGCTCGACACCCGCGTGGCGTCAGTACCGGCACCGACCGGTACGCCCTCGGCCAGCATGCGCTTGATCGGTGGCGTGGCTTCGGCCGCTTTGGCGCCGTAACGCTCGACGAAATATTCACCCTGGAACGCCATGCGATCCTGAATCGCAATGCCGCCGCCCAGCGCCCTCACCCGCTCGATGTTCTGCGGGGTGATGGTTTCGGCGTGGTCGAAAAACCACGGCAAGCCGTTGAACGGAATGTCGCGATTGACCTTCTCGAACACATCGAGCATGCGGCTGATGGATTCGTTGTAGGTGGCGTGCAAGCGGAATGGCCAGCGTTGCTCAACGAGATGGCGCACCACTGGCTCCAGTTCGGCTTCCATGGTTTGCGGCAGGTCCGGGCGCGGTTCAAGGAAGTCTTCGAAGTCCGCCGCCGAGAACACCAGCATTTCCCCGGCACCGTTGTGCCGCAGGTAATCGTCGCCCTGGTGCAGCTTCACGCTGCCGGTCCAGTTCTTGAAGTCGGTCAACTCTTCCTTGGGCTTCTGGGTGAACAGGTTGTAGGCGATGCGCACGGTCAGTTGCTCATCCTTCGCCAACTGTTCGATCACCTGGTAATCGTCCGGGTAATTCTGGAAACCGCCGCCGGCATCGATGGCACTGGTCAGGCCCAGGCGATTGAGTTCGCGCATGAACTGGCGGGTCGAGTTGACCTGATACTCCAGCGGCAGCTTCGGCCCCTTGGCCAGCGTCGAGTACAGAATCATCGCGTTGGGCCGCGCCACCAGCATGCCGGTCGGCTCGCCGTTGGCGTCGCGCACGATCTCGCCACCCGGCGGGTTCGGCGTGTCGCGGGTGTAACCGGCTACGCGCAACGCGGCGCGGTTGAGCAAGGCGCGGTCGTACAGGTGCAGGACGAACACCGGTGTGTCCGGTGCGGCCTGATTGAGCTCTGCAAGCGTTGGCATACGTTTCTCGGCGAACTGGAATTCGTTCCAGCCACCGACCACCCGCACCCACTGCGGCGTCGGCGTGCGGTCAGCCTGATCCTTGAGCATGCGCAAGGCATCGGCCAGTGACGGCACACCTTCCCAACGCAGTTCCAGGTTGTAGTTCAAGCCACCACGGATCAGGTGCAAGTGCGAGTCGTTGAGCCCGGGAACCACACAACGGCCCTTGAGGTCGATCACCTGGGTGTTCGAACCACGCAGGGCCATGGCCTGGGCATCGCTGCCGACCACGACAAAACGACCGTCGCTGATCGCCACGGCGCTGGCGAGCGGTTTTTCGCGGTCAACGGTGTGGAATTGACCATTGAACAGAATCAGATCGGCGTTCATCACGGTTCCTCGTGCAAAGTAGCGGGAGACAGCCAGGGCGCAAACAGACGCGTCGCCATGGGCATGAAGATGTAAACCACCGACAGCACGATGGTCAGGGTGATCAGGAACGTGGCAACCACGTAGTTGGAGAGCAAGGCGTTGAGCCGCAACAACGGCCCCCAGAGCAGCGGCACCAGCAAGGTGTGCGGCAGGATCACCAGCAGCGTCACCACTGCTTGCTTCCAGCGCGGCGGTGGCGTCCCGGCTTCGGCCTGGGGCGAAAACCAGAACTCGTTGACCGGATTGACTTCGGTCTGGTCGCCATCGGCGAGCATCGGCGCGGCTTCGTCGACCAGTGCCTGGCGTTGCGGTGAATCGAGCCAGTTCTGCATCGCTTCGGTCGAGCAAAAACGCAGCACGCAGGTGTAGGTATCGAGGCCGGTGTGCTTGCCACGCACCACATCCACGCCCAAGTGCCCGACGTTCTGTGCGGCCACCTTGACGATGTTGCGCAGCCAGGCTTCATAAGGCACTTCGAAACCGGCCTTGACCCGGTGTTTGACGATCAGGGTCACCACCTCATCAGGCCCGGGACTTGCCGGCTCACGGCGATTGGATTCAGACATAACGCAAGGCTCCGGCGAAACGGACATTGAGCGCCAGCCGTCCCGGCCCGGCGATGAAAATGCTGGTGAAGACAATCAGCAACAGCCAGCCGAACTGGCCTTCGAAGAGGGTCCACTGCGGATGCACGATCAACATCGACACCCACAGCACAAACAGAATAGGCAAACATGCCAGACGCGCCAGCAACCCGCCGACGATCAGCAGCGGGCACACGACCTCGGCGAAAATCGCCAGCACCAGCGTCAGGTTCGCGCCCAGGTGGAAAGGGTCTTCGATGTTTTGCAACTCGGCACTGTAGTGCAGCAGCTTGGGCAAACCGTGCACCCACAACAGGAACAGCCCGCCGCTGACCCGCAGGAACAGCAGCCCCCAGTCTTGCGCCCGATCATCGCGTCGCGAAGCGTCCATGGCCTACCCGCACAAATGAAAAAACACCGGCGCCGATGCGCCGGGACTGGATTCGATAGTGCCGGGACGGGGGGAGGAAAAATTGAATGTACGTGCTCTGTTTGCGGGAAGACCGAGATCGACCAAACGACATGGAACCCTGTGGGAGCGAGCTTGCTCCCACAGGTTTATTTGTTGTTGCCTCTACCGGGTTATTCCTGCGGGTCGAGATTATCCAGCGCCCGATTCACCGCCAGCTCACCAAGCATGATGATCTGCGCAATCCCCAGCAGCGCGTTGCGATGAGGGCTTTGCAGAAATCCCGCAAGGTCACTGGCCATGATGCTGGCCGAGGCCAGGGATTCGCAGGCGTGGGCCAATAGAGTTTCGGTATTGATGTCGGGGGCGATGACAAACATCGTGCTGGGTTTGTGCGATGGAGCCGGATCTTTCGGGGGATTGAGGTAGTGATCCAGTGCGCGGTCGGCGGCTTCGTGGAGCTTTCTGGAGTCGAGCGAATCGTAGGGGGAAACGTCGTCGGATTGCGGGGGATTCGGGGTTGGTTTGAACATGGCGGAGCTCCTTTATACCTGGTAAAACCACCAAAACCCGTCGCTAAACAAGTAAGGGTGGCAGCTGTACGCAGGTTAGCGAACCGGGAGGTATAAGACCCGGCAGACCCGAAGGTCTCCCGCGCACAGCCACCATGTCGAAAATTGCAAACACACGAATATGTGCAATAGAGACTGGAGCCTTGTTGCGCTTATACCTGGTCGGGTCGCTAAACCCGGTCGCTGAAGTTACAGCGACAGGGAAACGATAAAGACCGAGTACAAGACTCACAAGCCGGCGGATTCTGGCGTAGTTGTAGGCAACGACGCAAGGCGGTGTGCCTTTCAGGAATAGAGGCTGACGGCTTTTAAACAGGGCTGTCAGAACACTGCATATTCCCTGTGGCGAGCTTGCTCGCGATGGCGGCATTACATCCGGCACTGGTGTTGACTGATCCACCGCTATCGCGAGCAGGCTCGCTCCTACAGGTGCTGAGTACATCTGTGAGAGATTGGTTGGCTGGCTGGCCGCCTTCGCTGGCAAGCCAGCTCCTACAGTTGATCGGCGTACACAGACGCTTCTCACCACTCATCAGGCCGAGCGTTAGCTCGCCTGCAGCTCTTGATCTTGATCCACCCGCCCCCTCGGCAGGCTGAGTGGAGGTGTTCATCCGGGGATGGGCGCGCAGCGCCGTTCGACGCAGTCGAACTCATTGCATGTAGGTCGAAGCGAAGCCGACCGGAGGGCAATGCCCCCGGATGAATACCGCAGCGAAGGAACGCCGAGCCTTAGCGAGGGGCCGTACGTTCGGGGCGAGCGTTTTTTTGGTTACTTTTTTTAGGCGCTTGTAAAAAAAGTGACTCGCCGTAAGGGCGAAACCGCCAGCCGCCGTTACCGAAGAAACGGATATGTACTCGATCATGAAGGAATATCCAAAGCCACAGACATGAACTGACTGATCCGCGACCGCAACCACCGCTCCGCCGGATCATTGTCATGCACCCCGCTCCAGGCCATCGACAACTGCGCCGCCTCAATCTCGAACGGCGGATCCTCGGCCCGCAACCCACACCCCTCCACCAACGCACACGCCGCATAATCCGGCACGGTGGCAATCATCTCGGTCCCGGCGAGCAACGCCCGCAACCCACTGAACTGTGGCACCCCCAGCACCACACGACGACAGCGCCCGACCTTCGCCAGATCCAGATCGATATTGCCGCTCAAGTCCCCCGAGAACGACACCATCGCATGGGGCCGCTCGCAGTACTCATCCAGGGTCAGCGTCCCCGGCCGGGTGTCGCCGCGCAGCACCTTGCAGGGAATATCGCGCAGCTTCTTGCGCTTGGCATTGGCCGGCAGATCCGTGGTGTAACTCACGCCCACCGAGATTTCCCCCGACGCCAGCAGCGCCGGCATCAACAGGTAATTGGCCCGCCGCACGACCACGACGATGCCCGGTGCTTCCTCTTGCAACTGACGCAGCAACGGTGGAAACAAACCAAACTCGGCATCGTCCGACAGACCGATGCGGAACACATCGCAACTGGTCTCCGGGTCGAATTCCTTGGCCCGGCTGACCGCGCCGGAAATGGTGTCCATCGCCGGCTGCAACTCCTTGAGAATCGCCAACGCACGCGCCGTCGGTTCCATGCCGCGACCGTTGCGCAACAGCAACGGGTCGTCGAACAGATCGCGCAAACGCCCCAACGCGGCGCTCACCGCCGGCTGACCCATGAACAGTTTTTCGGCGACGCGGGTCAGGTTCTTTTCGAACATCAGGGCTTCGAAAATCACCAGCAGGTTCATGTCGACGCGACGCAGATCGTTACGGTTCATAGGCTCGGGTTCCTTGTGTGGTCGGCCAGGCGCGAGAACTGCCGACTTTACTCGATCAACGGCACGTTCGCCGCTCGTTTGTACGGTCCGTATTCCACCGGCACCCACTGGAAATGCTTGCCTTCGGCGGTGATATGACCGATGCCGGGGAATGGCAGGTGCGCCGCCGTCACCCAGGTCTTGCTGGTGGCAGCGGCACTGAACACCTGGTTGCGGCTTTTGATCGCATGCTGGCTGTCGACGTCGAAACCGATCGATACCTCAGGGTGCAGGAATTGCACGGCGAGGTTGTGCACCAGGTCGCCCATGAACAGGATGCTTTGCCCTTGCGAGGTGAAACGGTACGTGGTGCTGCCCGGCGTGTGTCCGGCTTCCAGTTGCGCCTCGACCACGCCCGGCAGCGGCGACTGGCCGGGGGTGAAGGTCTTGAATCGGCCGGCGGCCACGTAAGGTGCGGTGGAATCCTGGGCGATTTTGAAGTAGCCCTTGGCCGCTTCCGGTGCCTTGGCCAACGCCTGCGGGTCGAGCCAGTAGTCGGCTTCGGCCTTGGCCGCGTACACCGTGGCATTGGCGAACAGCGGTTGCTGCTGGCCATCCACCAGACCGCAGACGTGATCCAGGTGCAGGTGGGTGATCAGGATGGCGTCCACCTGCTCGGGTTTGTAGCCGGCCGCTTGCAGGTTGGCCGCAAGCTGGCCGGCGGTAGGACCGATGCATTGCCCTGCCCCGGTATCAATCAGGACAAGCTGTTTACCGGTATTGACCAGAAAGGCGTTGAAGGCGGTCTGCACACCCGGGGTTTCAATCGAACGACGGGCCAACAGCGCGCGGATCTGGCTCTGGCTCATGCCTTGCAACAGCTTCGGCGACAGGTCGTTATAACCGTCGAACAGCGCCGTCACTTCGTAATCCCCCAGCGCCAGCCGGAAGTAACCGGGTACTTGCGAGCCCACCTGCGCAGGCGCCTGGGCCAGCGCGTTGGCGGATATCAGAACCAGGCCGATGGCGCCCAGCGTTCCCTGCCATGTCCGTTTCATCTGTTCACCTTTTCAAACCAATCGACGGTCCGTTGTGGCCCGCTCCAGATTGCGCATCTTGTGCCCATCGACGTCGCCCGCACTTGCAACGATGTGCTGTGTTCACAACCTCGGGCATGGAATTAACAACGTTTAACTCGTCAGCCACAGCGGGCGCCGCCAACAATGAAGCCCTCAGCGCAGAACTGTTTTTCCAGAGTAACGGTGCTGATCGCTCAAACCGGGCGCCAGTGCTTTTCCTCCCCCGACCGGACAATGGCCATGGCTTTCCCACAGCACACCTCCGCCCGCGCACTTGCCAGCGAACCACGCAAGACCAACACCGGCGGCCTCAGCTCGCAGCGCGAACGGCTGGTCAAACAACTGATCCTCGAACGCCTGGGCGACAGCCTGGAAGTCAGCGAACTGGCACAGGCCTGCGCCCTCTCGCGCAGTCACTTCTCCCGCGCGTTCAAGTGCAGCACCGGCCTCTCGCCCCAGGACTGGATCCGCCAGCAGCGCGTGGCCCTGGCCAAGCAATTGATCCAGTACACCGACATGAGCCTTACGCAGATCAGCCTCGAATGCGGCTTCTGCGATCAGGCGCACTTCTGCCACATTTTCACCCGCAGCGAAGGCATCAATCCGTTTGCGTGGCGCAGTCAGGTGGTGCATGGCCTTAAAAGCAAAAGATCGCAGCCTTCGGCAGCTCCTACGGGCATGCACGCAACCCTGTAGGAGCTGGCGAAGCCTGCGATCTTTTGATCCGGCTTTTTAACTTTTCAAGAACGCCAACAGGTCAGCGTTGAGCTGATCCTTGTGGGTGTCCGTCAAACCGTGAGGGGCGCCCGGGTAAATCTTCAGGGTCGAGCCCTTCACCAGCCTTGCAGAGGAGACTCCCGCCGCTTCGTAGGGCACGACCTGATCCGCGTCGCCATGCACCACCAGGGTCGGCACGTCGAACTTCTTCAGGTCTTCGGTGAAGTCGGTTTCCGAGAACGCCTTGATGCAGTCATAGGCGTTCTTGTGCCCGGCCATCATGCCCTGCATCCAGAACCAGTCGATCATGCCCTGGGACGGTTTCGCGCCGGGTTTGTTGAAGCCGAAGAACGGGCCGCTGGCGAGGTCGATGTACAGCTGCGAACGGTCGGCCAGCGAGGCCTGGCGGATGCCGTCGAACACGTCCAGCGGCAGGCCGCCGGGGTTGGCTTCGGTCTTGAGCATCTGGGGCGGCACCGCGGAAATCAGCCCGGCCTTGGCCACGCGCCCGGTGCCGTGGCGACCGATGTAACGTGCCACCTCGCCACCGCCGGTGGAGAAGCCGAACAGCACGACGTTTTGCAGATCGAGCAGCTCGATCAACTGCGCCAGATCGTCGGCGTAATGGTCCATGTCATTGCCCGACCACGGCTGGCTGGAACGCCCATGACCGCGACGGTCGTGGGCGATGACCCGGTAGCCCTTGGAGGCCAGGAAAATCATCTGCGACTCCCAGCTGTCGGCGTTCAGCGGCCAGCCGTGACTGAAGACAATCGGCTGACCGGTGCCCCAGTCCTTGTAGTAGATCTCGACGCCGTCGCGGGTAGTAAAGGTGCTCATGGGTGATGCCTCCTTAACGAGGGTTGGGGTGTGAATCAAACCGGTAGCGGGTTCATGCGATCCGCCAGGCGCGCCACGCGCTCGCCCAGGTGCGCGGCAGTGCAGCGATCCTCGGGCGGAGGGGCATCGTCGGGGGATTGTTCGACATTCGACTGGGCCATGGCGCCCAGTGAGCTGCCCAGGCGATTGAGTTGGCCGTTGAACGCGCCGGTGCTGGAACGCGCCGGCAGCAGGTCGAGGCCGACCCAGATCATCGAGTGCTGGGCGGCGAATACGGCCATTTGCAACAAGGTGCTGAGTTTGTCGCCGCACAGGCAGCCGGAATTGGTGAAACCGGCCGCGAGTTTGTCGCGCCAGGGCTGGGCCAGGTAGAACGCCGCCGTGGCCTCCATGAATGCCTTGAAGGCCGCCGAGGCGCTGCCCATGTAGGTCGGCGCGCCGAAGATGATGGCGTCGGCGTTGTGCAGCCGCTCCCAGTGCTCGTCCACCTCCTGGACCGGAATCAACTGGCAGGTGCTGCCCAGGTGCCGTTCCACGCCCCCGGCCACGGCTTCGGCCATGACCCGGGTGTGCCCGTAGCCACTGTGATAGACCACCACCACGTTGCTCATTGCTCTGTCCTTGCGATGGATTGAATCCCTTTGTAGGAGCGAGTTTTGGCGCAGACCGGACGCGCGACGAGTTAAACGTTGTTAAATTTCCATGGCGCGCAAAAAGCCTCGGCAACTGCTGTCCGTCTGTCGCGCCCAATGATCACGGGACCGACAGCCATTGGCCGATACGTTAGAGTCAATGCCTGCCCCTTCAGTCACCCGGGCGGCGCATTGCGCTGGGTAAAAAACCTGAGGAATATGCTCGAAAACCGCGTATTAGACGGATGCAGCAGGAGCGACTCGTTGACCCTTTCCCCCGAACAGGCTGTTCATTTCGGCCCCTACCGGGTCTACCCCGGACAACGCCTGGTGATGGAGGCCGACCAGCCCTTGCGCCTGAGTCGGCGCGCCATGGACATCCTGTTGATCCTGCTGGAACACGCCGGCAACGTGGTCAGCAAGCAACAATTGATCGCCCGGGTCTGGCCCGGCAGCGTGGTCGAAGACATCAACCTGCGGGTGCAAATGGCCGCGTTGCGCAGGGCGCTCGGCGACGGTCAGGCCGGCCAGCGCTACATCATCACCGTGGCCCAGCGCGGGTACAGTTTCGTCGCACCGCATTCACTGGAACAGGCCGAGCAAGCGCCGGAGCCCGCACGTACCGCGTCGAGCCGGCATAACCTGCCGGTGCGCCGCACGCGCATGATCGGCCGGCAGACCCTGGTCGACAACCTGATGGAGCAACTGCCCCGCCAGCGCTTCATCACCCTCCTCGGCCCCGGCGGCATCGGCAAGACCACCGTAGCCCTGCGGGTCGCCGAACAAATGATCGGTCGCTACCGGGACGGCATTCACCTGCTGGACCTGGCCCCGATCAACTGCCCGCTGATGATTAACGGTCATCTGGCGACGCTACTCGAACTGGCCCTGCACGACGACGCTCCCCTGAGCGGACTTGCAGACTCTCTGCGCGATCGCCACATGCTGCTGATCATCGACAACTGCGAACACTTGGTCGACGCCATTGCCCAGCTCAGCGAAGACATTCTGCGCAGTGCGCCGCACGTGCACATCCTCGCCACCAGCCGCGAGAGCCTGCGGGCCGAAGGGGAATTCGTCCAGCGTCTGGAGTCACTCGACTGCCCGCCGCCCATCGCCGTCCTCGACCGCGCCCAGGCCATGACCTTTTCCGCCCTGCAACTGTTTGTCGAGCGGGCCATGGCCAGTCATGACAGCTTTGAACTGACCGATGATGAACTGCCGCTGCTGATAGACATTTGCCATCGACTGGACGGCATACCACTGGCCATCGAACTGGCAGCGGCGCAAGTGGGCAACTTCGGATTGCACGGCTTGCTGGCGCAGTTGCAAAGCAGCTTCCGGTTGCTGAACCAGTCCTGCCAGACGCCCCTGGCACGCCATCAGACCCTGCGTGCAACATTGGACTGGAGCTTCGAACTGCTCACTGCCTGCGAAAAGACCTGCCTGCGCCGACTGAGTGTGTTTTGCGCTGGTTTCACCCTGGAGTCGGCAGCCGCGGTGATTGTCGGCGAACACATAGAACCGCGCGAGGTGTTCGGTTCAATCACGCAACTGGTCGCCAAGTCGTTGCTGAACGTGGAAGTGGGCGACGAAGACGTGTACTACCGTCTGCTCGACACCACCCGCGGCTACGCCCTGGAAAAACTTGCGCAAACCGCCGACCTGCCCGGCACGCGGGAACGCCATGCCGAGCGCTGCCTGGTGCTGATGCAACAGGCGCAGGACGACTGGGAGAAAACCTCGACCGACCTGTGGATCGAGCGCTATGGCCGGGCTCTGGAGGACATCCGTGCAGCCCTCGATTGGGGTTTGCACGCTCAAGGGCCGCAGGCACTGGCGATACGCCTGGCCGCGAAGTCCACTCCCCTGTGGCAGGAGTTGTCACTGTTCAAGGAACACGGCGGTTATGTGCGCAAGGCCCTGGCCTTGCTCGAGCAGTCACCCGAGCCTTGCCCGCGCCTGAAGATGGCCCTCATGCTGGCCCTGGGCAGCGCCTGTTATCACGCGCAGGGGGGTACCGACGAAACCGTCGGCGCCTTCGTCAGCGCCCACCGCCTGGCCCGACAGTGCAACGATGTGGCTGGCCAGTTACTGGCGATTTCCGGTCACCTGGCGGTCAATCTCTGTTGCGGTCATTACCGGATGGCCCAGGAGCAGAGCCGACAATTCGATCAACTGGGGCTGCATGACGACGCCCTGATGTCCCTGAGCATGCATCGATTGCGGGTACTGGCCCTGCACTTCTGCGGTGACCAGCATCAGGCTCGGGAGCATGCCGAACAGGTGCTGCAACGCATGGCCCACAGCGGTCATCTCAACCGTTTCACCCATGGTTTCGGCGTGCAATACGACCAGAGCGTTGCGGCGCTGACCATCCACGCGCGCATCCTCTGGCTGCAAGGCCAACCGGAGCAGGCCTGGCGCGCGGCCCGGCAGGCACTGGACATCGCATTGCAGATCAACCACGGCACATCGATCTGCTACACCCTGGCGCTCTCCGGCTGCCTGATCGCTTACTACAACGGCGACACCCGCTGCGCCCGCGAACTCCTGCGCCTGCTCCTGGAACAGGCGCAGAAACACTCGGTTCTACTGTTCTACAACTGGGCGCAATACTACGCGCAGGTTATCGGCGGCACCGATGTTCGACCGACCGGCCGCCAAAGTGTCGGTTTGATCAAAGACATCATGGTCACGCTGGATACGGCATACGTCGACGATGGTTTGCTCGAACGCGCGCAAAACGGTGTGTCGGGCTGGAGCACGGCAGAGATTCTGCGGGCCAGGGCCAAGACATTGCTGGCAACGGATTGCCCGGTCAATGTAGCAACGGCCGAAACCGTGCTGCTCAAGGCACTCAAGGTGGCAAAAGCCCAGGGTGCCCTGGCCTGGGAGCTGCGCAGCGCCACCTCGCTGGCGCAACTGTGGCAGCGTCAAGGCCACCGCCAAAGGGCGTATGACCTGCTGGCACCGATCTACCAGCGCTTCACCGAAGGTTTTGCCACGCCAGACCTGATGACGGTTCGCCGGCTACTCGACGAGTTGCAATGCCACCTGCCCGCCTGAAGGCCAGCGCGCTTGACTGATGTAGCCGGCATAACGCATTTCAAGGGCACGCAAATCGCCACTGAGTTCGAGTTTTTCCAGTGCGTAGGTGCGGGTGGTATTGAGGAAGTGGTAACGGGTCACACCGCCACCCTGCTCCTGGGACAGCAGTGACTTGAGAGCGAGGTTCTCCATCACCTTGATCAGCTCGGCCACCGGCAGCACGTCGCAGCTGATTACGCCAATCGCTGCCTCCTGGGTAAACGCCATTTTGAACACCGCCAGACGCTGCAACACGGTTTGCTCCACGGCAGTCAACCGTTCGTAGCTCCAGTCCAGAGCGGCTTTGAGGGTCTGATGTCGGGGAACGGCTGTGCGGCGGCCCTGAGTCAGCAGCTGAAAACAGTTGTCGAGTTGCGCTTGCAACCCCACCAGCGCCAACGCATCGATTTGCGCCGCGGCCAGTTCAATCGCCAGCGGCAGGCCATCGAGGCGTCGGCAGATATCCCGTACGGTCCTGAGGTCTTGTTCGCGCAGGGTGAACCCGTGCAAACGAGCCCGGGCACGGCTGACGAACAACTGCACCGCCGAATAGCCCATGACCTCGGCGACGCTACGCAGCCCTGACGCCGGCGGCACTGCCAGCGGTGGCAGACGCAATACGGTTTCGCCAGACGCCTTGAGGGGCTCGCGGCTGGTGGCGAGGATCGACAGCCGGGGCATCGAGTGCAGCAGTGTTTCGATCAACGTCTGGCAGCGTTCGAGCAGGTGTTCGCAATTGTCGAGCACCAACAAGGCATGCCGCTGCGCCAGCGTCTCCAGCGTGGTGCCGACCTTCAGTTCAAGGGTTCGAGTGAGGTAATCAGTCACTTGCGCCGGGTCATCGATCGCCGCCAGGTCCACCAGCCACACGCCATGCCGATAGTGCTGCAACAACAGTTCGGCCACGCGCAGCGCCACGGTGGTCTTGCCGATCCCGCAAGGCCCGACCAGGGTCATGAATCGGCGCACCGGCAACTGCCGCACCAGGCTGCCGACAACCGCATCGCGCCCGGTAATCGGCGTGAGCCGCGCCGGCAGGTTGTGCAGGAGCTTTTGTACGGTCCCGCTCGGGAACGCTACAGGCTCTGGCGAAAGCTGCACCGGGGCGACAAAACTGTAGCCGCGCTGGGGAATGTTGACGATGTAGCACTGGCCGTTCTGCCCATCGCCCAGGGCACGACGCAGGGCGGCAATGTGCACCCGCAGGTTGATCTCTTCGACCACGGAGCGCGGCCAGACCTGCGCAATCAACTCTTCCTTGCTGACCACTGAACCTGCGTGCTCGACCAGCACCTGCAACACGTCAAGGGCACGGCCGCCCAGGCGCAGCGGTCGATCGCCCTCCAGCACCAGTCGCTGACTGAGGTGGAAAGCGTAGGGCCCGAATTGCAGCACCGCTTCGCTGTTTATATCTCTGAGGCTGTTCATGGGCCGTCACCCGCTGGAAACCTGGCTTCCAGCCCAGGCCCCGCACCGTCCTTGCAATGAGTTCAGCGGTATCTTGGCAGGCCTCGGTGACCATACAACTGCCACGGGGGGAGCGTCACGGCCATTGCGGTGCGCACGACGGACATGCGCGCTAGCTGAACTGCTCGCGGTATTGGGTCGGGGTCAGGCCGAGCTTTTCACTGAATAGAAAACGCATGTGCCGCACACTGCCGAAGCCACTTTTGAACGCCACGGTTTTGAGCGGCAACTCGGTGGTTTCCAGCAGGTTCCTGGCGCAATCGATGCGTGCGCTTTGCAGAAACTCCATCGGCGTCATGTTCACTTCCCGGGCGAACACCCTGGCGAAGTGGCGCGGGCTCATGTTGGCCAGACCCGCCATGCGCTCGATGCTGTAGGTTTCATCGAGATGTTCAAGCACATGGTTCTGCACGCGGGTAATCGCCGTTTCGTGAGGCGCCACCGCCGCCATCAACGGGCTGAACTGCGCCTGTCCGCCCTGGCGCTTCATCACCACCAGCAACACCTTGGCCACGTCCTGGGCGACTTTCTTGCCGTGGTCCTGCGCCACCACCGACAACGCCAGGTCGATCCCGGCAGTGACGCCACCGGAGGTGATCAGGTTACGGTCCTGGACAAAGATCTGATCGGTCTCGACGGTCGCCTTCGGAAAGCCCTTGATCAGCCGCTCGGTGTAGTGCCAATGGGTGGTGACGCGATAGCCGTCGAGCAAACCTGCATGCCCCAACACGAACGCCCCGGTGCAGATCGAGCCATAAGCGGCGGACCGGCTGACGTTGTGCCTGAGCCAGTCGAGCAATGGCGGATGCCGTTCGTTGTAGGCACCGGGACCACCGGGCACCAGCAGCAAATCAAAACCCTCGCAGGCCTGATCGATGTGCCGGTCGGCATGCACGCTCACCCCGTTGGACGCCCGCAGTGCGCCGGGCTCAGTGCCGATGGTCGACAGCACATAGTGATCGTCGGGTTTCAGATAACGATTGGCGATGGAAAACACTTCCATGGGCCCGGCCATATCGAGCAGGAGAAAGTCGGGAAACAGCACCATTGCCACGGTTTTCATGGATTGGAATTCACTGGGATCAAATCAGGAAGCATTGACTGACATTGAAACCTGTGGGATCGCCGCACCGCCGCTCCCACAGGTTTGGTCGTCGGGAGTTAGGGCGAATTATGCCTCAAACACCGGCGATTCATTTCACAAAAAACCGTCAACCACAACGAGACAGTATTTCAATTTCTACCTACTTATTGCATCAACCAGTAACCATTAACCTTCTCCTCAGTCGGACGAATTCACGTCCCCACAGGAGATTTCATCATGCTGACTCTTCGCAAAGCCTCGGATCGTGGCCTGGCCAATCACGGCTGGTTGAAGTCGTTCCATACCTTTTCCTTCGCCAGCTATCGCAACCCGAAAGAGCAGGGTTTTTCTGACCTGTTGGTGATCAACGACGACCGCGTTGCCGCTGGTAAAGGCTTCGGCCAGCACCCGCACCGCGACATGGAGATTTTCTCCTATGTGCTTGAAGGTGCCCTGGAACACAAGGACACCCTGGGCACCGGTTCGGTGATCCGCCCCGGCGACGTGCAACTGATGAGCGCAGGCAGTGGCGTGGCCCACAGTGAGTTCAACCACTCCAGCACCCGGGCGGTGCACTTTCTGCAGATCTGGATCGTGCCCGACGTCAGTGGCGCCAAACCGCGTTATCAGCAAGAGCACTTCAGCCCCCAGAAAAAACGTGGGCGCCTGCAACTGATCATCTCGCCGGACGGCGCCAAGGGTTCGTTGAAGGTGCGTCAGGATGCACGGGTGTATGCCGGACTGATCGACGGCAAGGAAAGCGCCACCCTGGAACTCGCCGCCAACCGCTACGCCTATGTACACGTGGCCCGGGGCAGCGTCGAACTCAACGGTGTGTTGTTGCAGGAAGGCGACGGTATGCGGGTTCGTGATGAACAGGCGCTGACTTTGAGCAACGGCGTGGATGCTGAAGTATTGGTCTTCGACTTGCGCCCACAGGAACTGCCGGAAATGCCATGACAAAACCCTGTGGGAGCGAGCTTGCTCGCGATAGCGGAGTGTCAGACGACATCAATGTTGAATGACACAACGCCATCGCGAGCAAGCTCGCTCCCACAGGATTTGTGTTGTCTGGAATTATTCACCAGTCCCGGCAAACCCCGCGACAATCTCATCGATCACCGCCCGGACCCGGGCCGTATGCCGCAGGTCGGCATGGGTTACCAGCCAGATGTCATAGGGCAACGGCCGCGAGCGCTCCGGCCACAACCTGACCAGCCCCTCCTTCTCCCCGATGTACACCGGAATTTCCCCGACCCCT
Source organism: Pseudomonas sp. P1_C12 (assembly GCF_056406435.1). NCBI lineage: Bacteria > Pseudomonadati > Pseudomonadota > Gammaproteobacteria > Pseudomonadales > Pseudomonadaceae > Pseudomonas > Pseudomonas sp. P1_C12. The sequence goes on from NZ_JBFUAE010000015.1 coordinate 162,377, forward strand.
ATTCCCGCAGCAATCGAGCGGCGCACCAGCAGGCTGGAACTGAGGCTCGCGACAATCCGCCCGCGCGCCACCGGTTCCGAGACCAGCGTCAGGTCCTTGTTGCCCTGCAAGTACGGTTGATACACCACCAGGTCATGCCCGGCGAACGCCGATCCGGGCTCCGGCACGCCGAGGGCATCGACATAGGCTTGCGAGGCAAACAGACCCACCGGCCAGCGGGCGATTCGGCGAGCGATCAGGTCCGGGTTGTCCGGTCGGGTGTTGCGTACGGCGATGTCCGCCTCGCGTTTGGCCAGGCTGAGGATCTGCGTGGTGGCGTCCAGTTGCACCCGTACATCCGGGTGTTGTCGATGCAGACGAGCGATCGCCGGGATCAGGAAATCGATCGCCAGGGAGTCGGTGGTGCTGACGCGAACCGTGCCGGTCAGGCGTTCGTCCAGGCCCTGGATCTGGCGTTCCAGCTCCAGCGCCGAATGCTCCATTTTCTCTACGGCCTTGAGTGCCGCTTCGCCGACAGCCGTCAGCGCATAACCTTCGGAGGTACGCAGGAACAAGGTCGCACTCAATGACTTTTCCAGCGCCGTGATGCGCCGGCCGACCGTGGCCTGGTCGACCCCCAACACCCGCGCCGCACCACGCAACGTCGATTCACGGCAAACCGCGAGAAATACCCGGGCGTCATCCCAATTCATCACACTCTCCTGATGATGCAATTACGCATCATCATAGCGCGTAATCGCTGCATTAATGCTTCGAAAAACCTCGATATGCTGGAGGCCTGAGTGACCTTACAGGACAATGCACATGCACAGTTCATCGCCTCCCCTTACCCCGGCGCCCAGCGCGATCTGGCTGCCGATCTTCGCCGGCCTCTGCGCCAGCCTGGTCAGCATCGGCCTGGCGCGTTTCGCCTACACGCCGTTGATTCCCTCACTGATCCAGGCCCACTGGTTTTCCGCCAGCGACGTGGTGTACCTCGGTGCAGCCAATCTGGTGGGCTACCTGATCGGCGCACTGATCGGCCATCCGCTGGCACGCCGGACCTCGAACAAGACCGCCCTGCGCCTGATGATGCTGGCAGTGACGCTGGCGTTTTTCGCCTGTGGTTTTCCGTTGTCGATGAGCTGGTTCTTCGGCTGGCGCCTGCTGTCGGGGATCGCCGGTGGCGCGATCATGGTGTTGGTGGCGGGAACCGTATTGCCTCACGTACCGGCAACCCGCAGGGGCCTGGCCAGCGGTGCGATATTCCTTGGCATCGGCTTGGGTATTGCCGGCTCGGGAACGATCGTGCCGCCGCTGCTGAGCCTCGGCTTGCAGCAAACCTGGTTCGGCCTTGGCTTGTTGGCCCTGGTCCTCACCGCCGCCAGTTGGTTTGGCTGGCCAACCGCTGCGCACCCGGTCGCCGCTGCGCCGTCGGATACCTCGTCGCCTGCCCCCACCGACCCGAGCGTTTACCTGCTGTTCGCCCAATACGCGTTCATGGCCGCCGGACTGGTGCCGGCCATGGTGTTCCTGGTGGATTACGTCGCCCGGGGGCTCAATGCCGGGGCGCATGTCGGCGCGCTGATCTGGGTGATGTATGGCCTTGGCGCGATTGTCGGGCCAGTGAGCTACGGTTTTCTGGCCGACCAACTGGGCGCGAAAACGGGGATCCGCATCGTGCTGGTAATACAGGCGTTGGCGGTTGGCCTTTTATCGATCAGCAGTTCGTTCGCGGCATTGGCTTTGCTGGCGGTGATCCTCGGCTCCTTCCCGCCCGGCATCGTGCCGCTGGCGTTGGCCCGGGTGCATGAATTGATCCCCAACCATCACCAGCAGCAGATTGCCTGGAGCCGCGCCACCGTGTCGTTCGCGACGTTCCAGGCCCTCTCGGGGTTTGCTTATTCGGCGCTGTTCAATGCCAGTGGTGGCCATCATGCCTTGATGTTCGTGATTGCCGCCGGGGCCATCGTTGTAGCGCTGTTGCTGGAACTGGGCAGCCGACTGCTCAGTCGCTCGACCAAATCGCCAACGCTCAATGCAGGTGTATGAAATGACACTCCCGCAGACCATGACCCTGATCGAAATCACCGAACCCGGTGGCCCTGAAATCCTGCTACCGGACCGACGATGGCTCAGGGCTCGCAGGGTTCCTGTAGGGTGGCGACCTCAACGCCCTGCTCCCCCTGATAGCGGGCCCGATAGCGCCCCGGGCTTTCCCCGGTCCACTTCTTGAACGCCCGATGGAAGGCGCTGGGTTCCTGGAAACCCAGTTGCTCGGCGATATCGCTGATGCTCGCGTCGCTCTGACGCAGTTGCTCGAAGGCTACGCCACGGCGTACTTCGTCCTTGATCTCCTGATAGGAACAGCCTTCACGCTCCAGTTTGCGGCGGAAGGTGCTGGGGCTCAGGTGCTGTTCCAGGGCAAAGGCCTGCAATGTCGGCCATTCGCTGTAATGACTGCCGCGCAAGCGCTGATGAACCTGTGACGCCAGGCCATGCTGGTTACGAAAGCGGATCACCAGCCATTGCGGCGCGGTGCGCAGAAACACCTTTAGCGAAGCCAGGTCCTGCGCCACGGGCAGGCGCAAGTAGTGGCTGGCAAATTCGATTTCGGTGCGCTCGGCACCAAAGGTCAGGTTTGGGCCCCAAAGCAGGCGATCGTCACCCAGCGACAGGCGCGAATGGCGGAAGTCCGCGCGATCAATGGGAATGCGCCGGCCACCCAGCCAGCACAGCAGGCTGATCATCAACACCAGGAACGTTTCTTCACCAAACCGACTGGCATCGTTATCCGTCGAACGGGTTTCCAGGCTGATCACCGCACGCTTGCCACGCACGGCCAGCGAGCCGCGAAAGTCGCACAGGAACAACCCGAAGTTGGCCAGGCATTGGCGCATGGCCTTGTGCAGATCGGGTTCCTGAATCAGGGCACGGCAAATCAGGGCGAAACTGCCCGGCGGCATGCCATGGGAGTCGAGCCCGAAAAACTCGTCGTCGAGCTCGCGAATCTGTATCAGCCACAACGCCGCAAACGCGTTGGCCGGCACCCGCGCCGTGGGTTGGTGCATGACCGCCGGATCAATGCCCGCTTGTTCGAGCACGGCCGTCACGCGCTGCGGGTCATCCCTCAGCCCATGGATCATTGCCTGCACGAAATAGGCGGCAACCGAGTCCTTTTCCCGCATTGGTACGCTTCTCTCTCATCACCCGAATGGCAAAAAACATCATTGCCGTTGAACAGTTTTGGCATAGGACAACCGCCCTGCCGGCTCTAGACTCGCGGCAATAGTACGCCTTCGGCTGCAGTCGCGGCCAAGGTATCGCAGGGTTTGATCGAAGGATGGGAACATGAATCTGCAAAACATCGGGGTGATCGGTGCGGGCACCATGGGCAACGGCATCGCACAAGTCTGCGCCATGGCCGGTTTCAACGTGACCTTGCTCGACATATCAGAAAGCGCGTTACAAAAAGCCGTCGCAACCGTCGGTAAAAACCTGGACCGGCAGATCGCCAAGGAAACCCTGACGCTGGAGCAGAAACAGGCCACCCTCGACAAAATCCGCACCAGCACCGATTACGGCAGCCTGCAAAACGCGCAGCTGGTCATCGAAGCGGCGACGGAAAATCTCGACCTGAAACTGCGTGTGCTGCAACAGATCGCCGCGCAAGTCAGCAGCGAATGCGTCATTGCCTCCAACACCTCGTCGCTGTCGATCACCCAACTCGCCGCCAGTGTCAGCCAGCCTGAGCGCTTCATCGGCCTGCATTTCTTCAACCCGGTGCCGGTGATGGGCCTGATCGAAGTCATCCGCGGCCTGCAAACCAGTGACGCGACCCACAAACTGGCGCTGGACATGGCGACCACCCTCGGCAAAACCGCGATCACCGCCGGCAACCGTCCGGGCTTCGTGGTCAACCGGATCCTGGTGCCGATGATCAACGAAGCGATCCTGGTGTTCCAGGAAGGTCTGGCCAGCGCCGAAGACATCGACGCCGGCATGCGCCTGGGCTGCAATCAGCCTATCGGCCCGTTGGCCCTGGCGGACCTGATTGGCCTGGATACCCTGTTGTCGATCCTCGAAGCTTTCTATGACGGTTTCAACGACAGCAAATATCGCCCGGCGCCGTTGCTCAAGGAAATGGTCGCCGCCGGTTACCTGGGACGCAAAACGGGGCGCGGCTTCCATGCCTATGCCTGAGCGTTGCTCGCGCTTTGCCGAGTACCGGGACAAAGTCCTGGAGCTGTTTGCCTGCAAGGGGTTCGGCCAGGTCGGCATGCGTGAGCTCGCGACGTGCCTGGGGCTTTCTCCAGGCTCGCTGTATCACCATTACCCGAGCAAACAGCATCTGCTGCTCGACCTGATCGAGGAGTTCTACGAGGAGTTGCTGGCCACCCTGGGACGTATCCAGCAAAAAGCCCCGGGCAAACGCGACAAACTCAACAGCCTGATCCGCGCCCATCTGAATCTGCATCGGGAGATGCCTTGGCATTTCCGCCTGGTGGAGCGCGACAGCGGTTGCCTGAACGAAGAGCAACAGGCTCGGGTTCAACAATTGCGCGAGCAATACGAACGTACGCTGCTGAAGATGCTGGGCGCGAAGTCCCGTTTCAGCGAGCAAGGCCTGCTGGCCGCCGGGCATGCCATTGGTGCCCTGCTCAACAGCGCCCCCACCTGGCTGACGCCCCATGTGCTGGACGAGCAGGAACGTGAGGAGCTGCTGGAAAGCATGGTCAGCGGCGCCATCGAACGTGTGCTTGCACCACGGCGTATGCCGGAGGCGATAAGCCTCGCGCGTCCTATCGAAAAAACATCTAAAGAAACACAAGCTTCGACAAAGATTTAGCGCTTTGCTTGTCGGCTCGACACAATCGGAATTCGCCGAAAAAACCGGCGTCCAAACCGATGTATGTACTCGAGCACCTGGAGCCGACCATGAAAATCAATCCCTACCTTATCTTCAACGGCGACTGCAAAGCGGCCTTCACGTTCTACGCGCAGTGCCTGCAGGGCCAGATCGAAGCCATGTTGACCTTCGGCGAAACGCCGGCCGGTGAGCATTTCCCCAAGGATCTGCACAACCTGATCATCCATACCCGCCTGATCGTGGGCGATCAGGCCATCATGGGCTCGGACACCACACCGGATCGCCCCATCGATAAAATGAGTGGCTGTTCGATTTCACTTAACGTCGACAGCATTGCCGAGGCCGAGCGGGTCTTCAATGCCCTGGCGGACGGTGGCAACGTGCAAATGCCGCTGGAAACCACGTTCTGGGCGGCGCGCTTTGGCATGCTGGTCGACCGTTTTGGTGTGTCGTGGATGGTCAATTGCGAAAAGGATCAGTAAACGGCCTTTGTCGAACGACAGTATTGAAGGCACAAAAAAGCCCAACCTGAAAAGGTTGGGCGTTCTGGCAACTCCCGGTCTGTCTGCTACCGTCAACTAGCCACATGGATAGCGGCGCAAACTCAAAGGCATCGTGATCAAGTACCAATAGTTTCCCCCACGCCCCGGAGACACCGTCAGCGGAGGTTGAATTTGAATGATGTGGTGATCGCCCTCATCGTTTTCGCCTGCCTGTTCGGCAGCGCACTACTGGGCTCGTACGTAAGGGAGCGATTACCTAGCCATCATCTGAGCGATGACTCCGTCGCGGTGGTAAAGCTGGCTACCGGCCTCATCGCAACGATGTCGGCGCTGGTTCTCGGCCTGCTCGTTTCCTCAGCCAAAAGCACCTTCGATACGGCTAATGCCGAACTGGAGGGTGCGGCGGCGAAAGTGGTTCAATTCGACCGCATGCTGGCCCGCTACGGTGCCGGCACCCAGGACATCCGCACCGAGCTCAAGCACAACTACGCCGAAGTCACGGAAGTACTCGCCTCTCGCGATCACCGTCAGATTGCAACGCTCGATAGCCCCGAAGTCATCCGTCGCTCTGAAGGTCTACAACGCCAGGTCGAATCACTGTCGCCGGGCAACGATGATCAACGCTCACTCAAAGCCGCGGCATTGCAAGACATGGACACGGTTTTTGCCACCCGCTGGTTGACCCTGCTGCAAGCCAATCAATCGATCCCACCGGTGATGCTGGTGATCCTGGTGTCGTGGCTTGCGATTATCTTCGGTTCCTTCGGCCTGTTTGCACCACGCAACGGGACCATTGTCGTCGTGCTGTTGATGTGTGCCCTGTCGACCGGGGCAACAATCTTGCTGGTGGAAGAGCTCAATCGGCCGCTTGATGGTTTTATCTGTGTGTCTCTGGAACCGTTGACGCATACGCTGGAACGGTTGGGGCAGTAGTTTCGATTTCCTGCGGACAAAAACAAAACCCCTACCTGCAGACGCAGATAGGGGTTTCGGAATTTAATCTTGACGATGACCTACTCTCACATGGGGAAACCCCACACTACCATCGGCGATGCATCGTTTCACTGCTGAGTTCGGGATGGGATCAGGTGGTTCCAATGCTCTATGGTCGTCAAGAAATTCGGGTACCGAAGCGTCTTTCGACGTTTCAGTAAATTGGGTATGTGATAGCTTTCGGTGTTTTGCGAGCGTCGAACTTTCGGTTCATTGCGTCTTCACACAC
>NZ_JBFUAE010000016.1:0-155778 GCF_056406435.1 Pseudomonas sp. P1_C12
CCGCGTTGTCGCCTTAAAGCTGGCCAGGCAAGGCGTAGGCCGCTGGGAATGGTTGTTCCCTTTCCAAGGCCTGCAACGCAGCATGGCCAGCTTTAAGGCACAACCCGAAGGGCCGGGCCTGCTGTTGTGCAGGGCTGTGTTGCTCGAAGCTGATTTGGAATGACCAAACTGCGCTTCTCGCGCCTTGCCCTGCACAACAGCAGACCCGGCGCGGTAGGGAAACTAATTGAGAACGCCCCCTAATGCCACGGACGATGAAAAAACCTGAATCAGTCCTGGCTCACGGCACCGATCTTGTGGATCGACAGGTCCGCGCCGTAATACTCCTCTTCCTGACTCAGGCGCAATCCATGCAACGCCTTGATCACGCCATACACGGCAAACCCGCCGGCCAGTGCCACAGTGACGCCCAGCGCAGTACCAATCAACTGGCTGATCAGGCTGACCCCGCCCAACCCGCCCAAAGCGGTCTGGCCGAAAATGCCGCAGGCGATGCCGCCCCACACACCGCACAAGCCATGCAACGGCCACACACCCAACACATCGTCGATGTGCCATTTGCCTTGGGCCGCGGTAAAGCACCAGACAAACAGCGCCCCCGCGACGGCACCGGTGACCAGCGCGCCCACAGGATGCATCAGGTCGGAACCGGCACAGATTGCCACGAGCCCCGCCAACGGGCCGTTGTGCAAAAAGCCGGGGTCATTGCGCCCGACAATCAGCGCCGCCACCGTACCGCCAACCATGGCCATCAACGAGTTCACCGCCACCAGTCCGCTGACACCTTGCAGGGTTTGCGCGCTCATGACGTTGAAGCCGAACCAGCCAACAATCAGGATCCACGAGCCCAGTGCCAGAAACGGGATGCTCGATGGCGCGAACGCGACCAGCCGACCGTCGCGATAGCGGCCATTACGCGGCCCGAGCAACAGCACCGCCGCCAGTGCCAGCCAACCGCCCATGGCATGCACCACCACCGATCCTGCGAAGTCATGGAAACCGGCGCCAAAGCGCTCCAGCAACCAGGCTTGCAAACCCAGGTTGCCGTTCCAGACAATGCCTTCGAAGAACGGATAGATGAACGCGACGATCAACGCGGTTGCACACAACTGGGGAACAAACCGGGCGCGCTCGGCGATCCCGCCGGAAATGATCGCCGGGATCGCCGCGGCAAAGGTCAGCAGGAAGAAAAACTTCACCAGTCCATAGCCATGGTCGGCATTGAGCACGGCCGCTGGCTGCATGAATGTCACGCCATAGGAAATCCAATAGCCTATAAAGAAGTAGGCCAGTGTCGAAACAGCGAAGTCACTGAGGATTTTCGACAACGCATTGACCTGGTTTTTCTGTCGCACGGTTCCGACTTCGAGAAAGGCAAAACCGGCGTGCATGGCCAGAACCATGACCGCACCGATCAGAATGAACAGCGTGTTGGAGCTATGGACCAGGGTGTCCACAGCGCTTTGCAGGTTTTCCATGGGATGGGCAGACCTTATGGCAGAAAAAAGCACCAAAGCAGTTCGCGATGACTGTCCACGCACCAAGTTGCGGCTTCGGAGCATCAGCGCACTGATCTCGTTGAACCACTTTGGCGCACGGACGCCCTCCAGGAAAAACGCGCCCCGGACGTTTACGCGAGTTTTTGATTGTTGGTCCTACGGTTTTACTGAAATCATGCCCGGCCATAGCGCAATGGTGCGGACCGGCGCACCACGACGTAGCAAAAGTTGTACCAGTCATTTGTACTGAACCTTCGCCGAAGGCTCATACTCGAACGCATCAGAAAGCCACTTATGGAGATCCCCCATGGCCCGCACCAAGGCAAAGACTGCTCAAGAAATCCTGATGAACGACTTTCAGACACTGGTCAGTGACACCGAACGGTTGCTGGAGCACACCGCGACCCTGGCCGGCGATCAGGCCGATGAATTGCGCGAGCAGATTCACGACAGTCTCTTGCGGGCCCGTGAAACCCTGAAGCTGACCGAAGACTCCCTGCGCGAACACGGCAAGGCAGCAGTCACCGCCACGGAAGACTATGTCCAGGCCAACCCTTGGCAATCCGTCGGGATCGCGGCCGGTGTGGGTTTCCTGATCGGCCTGCTGGCCAGCCGGCGCTGATATGTCGATCGGTGAATCCGGCCCGTCTGTAGCGGGAACCAGCTCCTCATCGCGGCGCCTGGGCGCTGCCTTCCTTGGATTACTGCACAGCCATGTCGAACTGTTCGGTATCGAATTGCAGGAACAAAAGACCCGCACCGTCAGCCTGTTGCTGTTTGCCGGCCTGGCGCTGGTGTTTGCATTGCTGCTGTTGGTGGGGTTGTCGACGCTGGTGCTTATTGTGTTCTGGGACACCTATCGCCTGACCGCCATCATCGGGCTCTGTGTGTTCTACACCCTCGCCGCCATATTCTGTGGAATGCGTTTGAGAGCAGCGATTTTCGATGAGTCCTCGCCCTTCCACGGCACACTGGAAGAGCTGGCCAACGATCGGGAGCGCCTGATGCCATGAACCTGCCTGAACTGCCACACAACAGCTCACGCACGGAAATGCGCAAAGCCCTGATCCGCTTGCGCATGGAAATGCATCGTCAGGAAATCCGCCACGAATCCGCGCAACTGCTACAACCTTTGCAGCGGGTGCGCGGGATAACGCAAAACCTGAAGGACGGCTTCGGCGTCAAGCACGCTCCACTCTGGGGCGTGGCTGCCGTCACCTTGCTGGGCTATCTGACCGGCAAGGGTGCAAAAAACGGTGGCGGCCTCAGCAGCCTGACCCGGCTGATCCGCCTCGGCACAACACTAGGGCCGCTGATCACACTGATCATGCAAGGCTCTTCGCGCAAAGACTGATGAGTCTGGCACATGTGGTGGTGCCTTACCGGCAAGCCGGCGCGCGGATAGCCATCGATGATTTCGGCGTCGGTTACTCATCGATATCGACGCCGCCGGACTGTAGTTCCGCTTGCAGGTCATGGCGCGAAACGGGAAGCTAGGCTATTAGTCACCTGACGGAGAGACCCCGCCTTGGATTGGCACACTCTGCTTACCCGCGAACGCCTCGGAAAACCTCTGCACAGCCCTGAAGAGCTCGGTCGCAGCCCTTTTCACAAAGACCACGACCGCATCATTTTCTCGGGGGCTTTCCGCCGCCTCGGGCGCAAGACCCAGGTCCATCCGGTGTCCAGCAATGATCACATTCATACGCGCCTGACCCACTCGCTGGAAGTCAGTTGCGTGGGGCGCTCACTGGGCATGCGGGTCGGCGAAACCATCCGCAATGCCCTGCCCGACTGGTGCGAACCCAGCGACCTGGGGATGGTGGTGCAATCGGCTTGCCTGGCACACGATATCGGCAACCCGCCTTTCGGCCATTCCGGTGAAGACGCGATCCGGCACTGGTTCCAGCAAGCCGCCGGCCGTGGCTGGCTGGATGCAATGAGTGAAGCCGAGCGCAATGACTTCCTGAATTTCGAAGGCAATGCCCAGGGCTTTCGGGTACTCACTCAACTGGAGTATCACCAGTTCGACGGCGGCACCCGACTGACCTATGCAACGCTGGGCACCTACCTGAAGTATCCATGGACGGCCAGGCACGCCGACTCGCTGGGCTACAAGAAACACAAGTTCGGCTGTTATCAGAGCGAGCTGCCGCTACTCGAGCAGATCGCCCATAAACTCGGCCTGCCACAACTGGAGGAGCAACGTTGGGCGCGACATCCTCTGGTGTACCTGATGGAGGCTGCCGACGACATCTGCTATGCACTGATCGACCTGGAAGACGGCCTGGAAATGGAGTTGCTGGAATACGCCGAAGTCGAGTCCCTGTTGCTGGGCCTGGTGGGCGATGACTTGCCTGAGACCTACCGCCAGCTTGGTCCCGGCGATTCGCGCCGACGCAAACTGGCGATACTGCGCGGTAAAGCCATCGAACACTTGACCAATGCCGCGGCCCGGGCGTTTGTCGAGCAACAGGATGCGCTGTTGGCCGGTACGCTTTCCGGCGACCTGGTGGAACACATGCATGGTCCCGCCAAGCGTTGCGTGCTGAATGCCAAAGACATGGCCCGCAAGAAAATCTTCCAGGACAAGCGCAAGACTCTGCACGAGATCGGTGCCTACACCACACTGGAAATCCTGCTCAACGCCTTTTGCGGCGCAGCGCTGGAGCAGCACAACGGACGTACGCCGTCGTTCAAGAGCCGTCGTATCCTTGATCTGCTGGGCAACAATGCACCCGACCCTCACGGCCCATTGCACACTTCGTTTTTGCGCATGATTGATTTCATCGCCGGCATGACCGACAGCTATGCCAGTGACATGGCCTTGGAAATGACCGGACGCGCCAGCCACTGAGGTGTATCGATTGATCAGCCATTACAGCATTCGTAATGGCTGATCTCCCCTTCAAACTCCAACAGCACTCAAGTTTCGTCGAATCGCCCTACAGCACCTGTCGAGCAAACTGATCGCTTGTCCGGCACTCTCGCGAAACAATCGCCCTCCCTTCTGTTCGACAGATGAAGTGCGCCCCATGGCCGAAGACGATCTACGCATCCTCGTGGTGGAAGACCATCCCTTCCAACTAATAGCCACTCAGTACTTGCTGGAAAGTTATGGCTTCACCCGACTGACTACCTCCGATAGCGCCAAAAGCGCCATGCAGAAAATGCTCGGGGCCGACCAACCGTTCGACATTCTTTTATGCGATCAATGCCTGCCCGATCTGACGGGACTCGATCTGGTCCGGTTCGCCAGCCAGCGAGGGCTGATCAGACAGGCGATCATTCTGAGTAGCCTGACAACGTCTGAATTGGATGAGCTTGTAAAAACGGCCACTGATTACGGGCTGCCATTATTGGGATATTTGATAAAACCACTGAAACAATCTGAATTTAGAGACTTGTTGACCTCAGCACTACTATAGAAAAAAGAAACATATAAAAGCCGGAAAACATACAACGTAAAACTTACAAACAACTTCCTTCAAAAGTGCACCAAAGCGCTGGACTTTCTTAGCCTTCCTAATAAGAAACCTAGTTAACACGTAGTCCCATTCCTTTTGATCTGTAGGATTTCTCCTATATTGCTGCTACAGCTCGGTCAGTTCATGCGCCCCTTCAAGTATCTGAGCTAAGGTGCGCGCTTTATTTGAGCTCGCATGGGACTTGATTATGAACTCCGTTTTTATTGTCGACGATCACCCGGTTATCCGCCTTGCCGTTCGAATGCTGCTGGAGCATGAAGGTTACAAAGTCGTCGGCGAAACTGACAATGGGGTCGACGCCATGCAGATGGTTCGCGAATGCATGCCGGATCTGGTCATTCTCGACATCAGCATTCCAAAACTGGATGGCCTGGAAGTGCTATCCCGATTCAACGCCATGAATACACCTCTTAAAACACTGGTACTGACAGCACAATGCCCGACACTTTTCGGCATTCGTTGCATGCAATCCGGTGCCTCGGGCTATGTCTGCAAACAAGAGGACATCAGTGAACTGGTCAGCGCCATAAAAGCGGTATTTGCAGGTTACAACTATTTTCCGAGCGAGGCCTTGAACCCCATCCGAGGAGATGAAACACGCTGCATCGAACTGGAACTGTTCAAATCCGTAAACGACCGGGAACTGATGGTCTTGCAACTTTTTGCCCAAGGTCGCACAAACAAGGAAATCGCCAAGGGGATGTTTCTGAGCAACAAGACCGTGAGCACCTACAAAAAGCGCCTCATGCAGAAGCTCAAAGCCAAATCCCTGGTTGAACTAATCGAGATGGCTAAACGAAACGCGCTAGTGTGAGACCCTCGATGCCCAGCCGTTTGAAGGTTTATCTGATACAGGTGACTGCAGGTCTATGCGTGAGCACCTCGTTGTTTGGGGCACCGAACAGTGAACACTACACACTGCTCAGCCGTTCGAAGGCCGGAGCAATGGAGGTTCGACTGGATGAATCCCAACGGCAATGGATAAAGCAAAAACATGAACTGACGCTCGGGACGTCAGCCCCGGACTACCCCCCTTTCGACCTGACCACCAGTGGGCAGGACTATGAAGGGTTTACCGCCGATTACGCTGGTCTTCTGGGAAAAATAACCGGTTTGCCCGTCACGGTTCAGCGTTTCGATTCCCGAGGGGCCGCGATCGCTGCACTGGAAAGCGGCGAAGTCGATCTGCTAGGCACCGCCAATGGATTCGAAGCTGGCAATGCCGACATTGCACTGTCGATACCCTATGCCGTCGACCAACCCGTCTTGGTGACCCGCGAAGGGGAAACCCGATCCCTCACCGAGGGCCTGGCCGGATTGCGCCTGAGCATGGTGTATCACTACTTGCCGCTGACGGAAGTCAGGGCGTTGTACCCGAAGGCGATCATCACGTCCTATCCCTCCTACCAGAATGCAATCAACGCCGTTGCTTTCGATCAGGCGGACGTGTTTCTCGGTGACACCATTTCAACTCACTACATGATCAACAAGGGATACTTGAACAACATCCGGATGGCCAACTTCGGCAAACATGAAGCCTATGGTTTCAGCTTCGCCGTGAACAGGAGCAACCCCGAGCTGCTTGGCATCATCAACGCGACGATCACGGCCATCCCCTCCAGTGAACGAGAAAACATCGCCAAACGCTGGAGCGCCGGTAGCGACATTCTGCTGACCGATCAAAAGTTGCAACTCACTGAACGGGAAGAACGCTGGCTGGCACGCCACCCGATAGTGCGCGTCGTCGTCAACGAAGCCTTTGCGCCACTGACGTTTTTCGATAGCAACGGCAACTTTCGCGGGGTCACCGCAGATTTGCTTGAGCTGATCAGGCTGCGCACCGGCTTGCGCTTTGACATCCAGCACAGTCGGAGCGATGACGAGATGATCAAACAGATCAAGGACAACAAGGCCGATGTGATCGCCGCGTTGCTTCCCAGCGCGCAACGTCAAACCCAACTGAACTTTACCCGACCCTTTCTGGAAAATTCCTACGTCCTGCTGACCCGCAAAGCCGCCGACAGCCCGACCAACCTCGTGCAGTTGCAGGACAAGCGCCTGGCCATTGCCCGTGGCAATCCACTCATGGATTACCTGCGCAGAGAATTTCCCCGGATCAAGTTGATTGAAGCCCCGGACACCTTCAGCGCCGTAGAGTTACTCGCCGGAGGCCAGGTCGAGGGCGCGGTGAACTCACTGATCATTGCCAATTACTTCATTTCGTCGCGACTGTTCGAGCACACACTGCAAATCAGCACCACCATCGGCACCGAGCAGGCAGCGTTTTCCCTTGCCACCGCTCGGGGCGCCAAAGAGCTGAACGCGATTCTCGACAAGGCGTTACTAAGCATCTCGCCGGAAGAACTGGGCATCATCAACAGCCGTTGGCGTGGCTATTCGGCGTCTTCGCAAAACACCTGGCGCAACTATCAACGACTGTTCTATCAGATCGTCATTGGTGCCGGCGTGCTGTTGCTGATTTCCATTGCGTGGAACGACTACATGCGACGCCAGATCAAGCAACGCAAGGCCGCCGAGCGTGCGTTGAACGATCAGTTCGAGTTCATGCGATCGCTGGTCAATGGCACGCCCCATCCGATCTACGTACGTGATCGCCAGGGACTACTGCAAAGTTGCAACGACAGTTACCTGCAAGCGTTCAGCGCCAGGCGTGAAGATGTCATCGGCAAAAGTGTCATGCAGGGATCGATGAGCAATGTATTCGAAGCCCGGGAGTACCAGGCTGACTACCAACGCGTGGTGGCCGAGGGCAGACCTTTGATCGTCGATCGCGAACTGCACATTGGCGGCCGGCGGCTGACGATCTATCACTGGATTCTTCCCTATCGGGATTCCAGCGCAAAAGTGCAAGGCATTATCGGTGGCTGGATCGATATCAGCGAACGGCGGCAACTGCTCGATGATCTGCGTTGCGCGAAAGAACGTGCCGATAACGCCAACCGGGCCAAAAGCACGTTTCTGGCCACGATGAGCCATGAGATCCGCACGCCGATGAATGCAATCATTGGCATGCTTGAACTGACACTCAAGCGTCTTGATCATCTGCACCCGGAGCGCGCGACCATCGATGTCGCATACAACTCGGCGAAAGGGTTGCTGGAGCTGATTGGCGACATTCTGGACATTGCCAGAATCGAATCAGGACGCTTGAGCCTGAGCCCGGAGCGCGTTAGTCCGGGTGAACTCGTAGCCTCGGTCGTGCGGATTTTCGATGGCCTGGCCCGACAGAAGAAGCTCGGGCTGGTACTGGAGTTTTCATCGGCCAACCCGACCTTCGATGTGTTGCTGGATCCTTTGCGCTTCAAACAAGTGCTGTCCAACCTGATCAGCAATGCCATCAAGTTTACCGAGCAAGGCCAGGTCCGGGTCATTGTCGATCTGCAGCCGGCAACGCAACCTGAGCACGTGCAAATGCGGGTGCAGGTTCACGACAGTGGTATCGGGATCAGCGAACAGGATCAACAGCACCTGTTCGAACCCTTCGCACAGGCCGACAACGCCATGCAATCGGCCAGGGGGGGCGCAGGGCTGGGGCTGGTGATCAGCCGCAACCTCTGCGAGATGATGGGCGGCAATCTGCAATTGCGTAGCGAACCGGGCGTCGGCACTCAAGTGGAGGTGTTGCTACTGCTGGAAACGTTGCCGCTACAACAGTCAGCCCAGGTGGCCGAAACGCAAATCATCGTCGCTACAACCCCGTTGAGTGTGCTGGTAGTCGACGATCACCCGGCCAATCGCTTGCTCACGTGCCAGCAACTGGAGTTTCTTGGGCATCGATTTACCGTCGCGGCCGATGGCCAGGAGGGACTGGATGCATGGAAAGACCGGCCGTTTGATCTGGTGATCGCCGATTGCAACATGCCGGTCATGAACGGTTACGAGCTGGCCCGCGCCATTCGCCAGCATGAACGACAAAACCATCGTCCTCCCTGCACCGTTCTCGGCTTTACCGCCAACGCGCAACCGGAAGAAGTACAGCGCTGCAAACAGGCGGGAATGGACGACTGCCTGTTCAAACCCCTCAGCCTCGGTGCCTTGAGTCAATGGGTGGAAGGCATTGGGCCCACCCAGACAACCCCGGCGTTCAACCTGCACGGGTTGAAACTGATGACCGGAGGCAACCCGATGTTGAACCGGCGATTGCTCAACGAGTTAGTGAATAGCAACCGCCAGGATCTGCAAACACTGTTGGCACTATCCAGCTCAGGGGATACGCAGGCGCTGCAGGACATTGCCCACAAAATCAAAGGCGCAGCCCGGATAGTGCAGGCATCCCGCTTGATCGACCGCTGCGAGGCACTCGAAGCAGCCTGCCATGAGGATTTCGATCGCGAAAAAGTGGCTGCATGCTGCAAATCCATGGAGTGCGCCATGCTTGAGCTGGAGGACGCGTTACTACGTCAGATCGAGCACTACGACGAAGGCAAAGTGACAGAGCCTTGACGATGCCTGGACCCTCGGCAGTGCGTTGACCGTCATGGAGAAAACCGGCGTCAGGCCTGCTGCTCAAGGCAGGCCTGGGGTCTTGATCAGCAGTCGGTCAGGCGCAGGAAAATCGCCGCCAGCTGTTCGATTCCTGCCTGGTCCTGTGCAGTGAAACGCGCCAGTTTCGGACTGTCGAGATCGAGCACGCCGATCAATCGGCCGTCCTTGACCAGCGGCACCACCAGTTCGCTGTTCGAGGCGCTGTCGCAGGCAATGTGACCGGGAAACGCGTGCACATCTTCGACCAACTGAGTCTGCAAGGTGGCTGCCGCTGTCCCGCATACGCCGCAACCGAACGGAATCCGCACGCAAGCGATCTGCCCCTGAAACGGCCCCAGCACCAGTTCTTCATGGCGGTTGAGGTAGAAACCGGCCCAGTTCAGGTCATCGAGCTGATTGAACAGAAACGCCGAGAACTGTGCGGCATTGGCGATGAAGTCCCGCTCGTCCGCCAGCAAGGACTCCAGCTGCGCGTGCAGCATGCCGTAGCCTTCGAGGCCCTGGCCGCTCTTTTGTAAATCGATCATGCCTTGTGCTCCAACAGTTTCAGCCCGACCCAATAACGGGCAAATTGATAAGCGCAACGTCCATTACGATTGCCCCGGCCGGTGGCCCAGCGTACCGCCAGAATGTCCAGCTCTTCGCTGCGCTGCCACGCCAGTCCGGCCTTGCCGGCCAACTGACCGATCCAGTGCTCGACGACGTTGAGGAAGTGTTCCTGGGTAAACGGATAGAACGACAGCCACAAACCGAAGCGGTCCGACAGCGCGATCTTGTCTTCCACCGCCTCGCTGGGATGCAGTTCGCCGTCGACCCGTTTCCAGTTTTCGTTGTCACTTTCCTTTTCCGGCACCAGGTGGCGACGGTTGGACGTGGCGTACAGCAAAACGTTATCCGGCGCCTGTTCCAGCGAGCCATCGAGGACGCTTTTGAGCACTCGGTAATCACCCTCGCCCGACTCGAAGGAAAGGTCATCGCAAAACAGCACGAAACGCTGGGGCAGTTTGCCGATCTGTTCGACCACTCGCGGCAGGTCTGCCAGGTGATCACGTTCAATCTCGATCAAGCGCAAACCGGCTTGAGCGTGCTCGGCCAACAAGGCGCGCACCAGTGACGATTTGCCGGTGCCGCGCGAGCCCCAGAGCAAGGCGTGGTTGGCCGGCATGCCATCGAGGAACTGCCGGGTATTGCGCCCAAGCTGCTCGACTTGCCGGTCGACGCCGATCAGGTCCGACAAATGCATGTCGAGGCTGACCTCCAGCGGCATCAGATAACCGCCGCGCGACTCACGCTGCCAGCGCGCGGCCAGGCATTGCGTCCAGTCGATGGCTGGCCGGGGGGCCGGCAGCAACGGCTCGATACGGGCCAGAACGGCATCGGCGCGTTCAAGAAAAGCATTCAATCGGGAATCCACGACTTCTCCTCGGGCACGTTCACAGTGATGATGGTGATACAGCGACGAAACACAGCGTCACACAAGCGGCGGCCCCCGCAGTACAGGCCTCGCGAGAACATCAACAGGCAGGCATGATCGACTATGCTTGAGCAGCGAAAGGAAACGGAAGTGGTTCACCCCTCCATGGACATCAAATTCACCAACCGGCTGTCATTCAAGCAAGCCCGGCTTACCGTGCTGGTCGGTTTCATTCTGGGCACGCTGCTCAGCCTGCTGCAAATAGGCATCGATTATGCCAGTGAAGACGCCTCCATCAATCGTGAAATCCTTTCATTGCTGGAAATCAGCCACAACCCGGCCTCGCGAATTGCCTACAACATCGACGCCGAACTCGCCAAGGAACTGACCCTGGGCCTGCTGCGCTCGCCAGCGATCACTGGCGTGAAACTGACCGACAACAACGGCACTGTGCTGGCCAGCGTCAAGCGACCCGGGGTGGAAAACGGATACCGGATGCTCAGTGACTACCTGTTCGGCGCCAACCGACAGTTCGAAGACCGGCTTTACCTGGATCATTTACCCAGCGAATCCCTGGGTACGCTGCGGCTGAACGTCGACACTTACGCCTTCGGCAACCGGTTCCTGCGCCGGGCCGAAGTGACCCTGCTCAATGGCTTCGCCCGCAGCCTGCTACTGTCCGGCATCCTGTTGGCGCTGTTCTATGTGATGCTGACCAAACCCCTGGTGCGGGTCATCCGTGAACTCAGCGGCCGCGACCCGAGCAGCACCGAGCCGAGCTCACTGGAGTGTCCCGCCGGGCACGCCGACGATGAGATCGGCGTGCTGGTCAAGGTTGCCAATCAGCAATTCAAAAACATCGCCACCGAAATCCAGCAACGGCGCAACGCGGAAAACCGCCTGACCGAGTATCTCGGCCAACTGGAAAATATCGTCTCGGCCCGCACTGCCGAACTCAACGCGATCAATGTCCGGCTGAGCCAATCCAACCAGGAACTGGAAGTCGCTCGCAGCACAGCACTGGACATGGCCGACGCCCGCTCGGTGTTCCTGGCCAACATGAGCCATGAAATCCGCACGCCCCTCAATGGCTTGCTCGGGATGATCGCGCTGTCCCTCGACGGGCCGCTGACTGCCGAACAACAGCAACAGCTGTCCATCGCCCATGACTCGGGCAAAGTGCTGGTGGAATTGCTCAACGATATTCTCGACTTGTCGAAGTTCGATGCCGGTCAACTCGAACTCGAACACATCCCCTTCGACCTCGGCTCGCTGATCGAAGACACTGCCAACCTGTTATCGCAGAACGCCGCCCCCAGCGTCGAACTGACCTGCCTGATCGATCCGCATTTCCCGACACTCGTGCTCGGCGATCCGACCCGGGTGCGGCAGATCGTCAGTAATCTTCTGTCCAACGCCCTCAAGTTCACCCGTTTCGGGCGTGTCGACGTGCGCCTGTCGACGTTCGGGGACGGCGTCAGAATCGAAGTGTGTGACACCGGCATCGGAATCCCTCTGGATGCCCAAGTGAAAATTTTCCAGCCTTTCACTCAGGCCGGCGCCGGTATTACCCGCCAATTTGGCGGCACCGGGCTGGGCCTGGCGCTGACCTACAACCTTTGCGAAGCCATGCAAGGGCGCCTGACGATCGACTCCGAGCCGGGTTTTGGCAGCCAGTTCTGCGCGGACTTGCCATTGCCCAGCCATACCCGTGCAATGCCGGCTGTTTCGCTCAAGGGCAAAGTCATCGCCATCACGGCCGCCAGCAGCGGGCTGGGCGAACTGCTGAACGGCCTGTTACCTGGCTGGGGACTGGACTACGAACGGCGCTCCATGGATGACCCACTGCTTGGCCTGGCGGCCGACGTGCTCATCACCGACTGCCCCGAGTGCCTGTTCATTTTGCGCCCCACTCTCAGCGCGCCGATCCTGCTGATTACCGCTTATGGCAATTTCATGCCCAGCGAAGAGGTCAACACCCTCACCCCCTTGCAACAGCAGGCCCGCCCCCTGGCACGCAATTCGCTGCATCAGTTGTTGCGGCGAATCCTGCAACCGCAAACCCACCCGATCAACAATGTCCCACTCGACGCGCAAAGCCCGCAGCGCCGCGGGCGCGTGCTGCTGGTGGAAGATAATCCGGTCAACCAACTGGTGGCCAAGGGCATGCTCGGCAAACTCGGCTGCGAGGTGACCACCGCGGCCCATGGTGCCGAAGCCCTGGATCAACTCGAACAACGGGAGTTCGATCTGGTGCTGATGGACTGCAACATGCCGGTGATGGACGGCTATGAGGCCAGCCGGCAAATCCGCCGCAGCGGCCGCTGGCCCCAACTGCCCATCGTCGCCCTGACGGCCAACGCCATGTCGGAAGAGCGCGAACGCTGTCGTGCCGCGGGCATGAGTGACTACCTGGCCAAACCCTTCCGGCGGGAAGAACTGGCCTCCCTGCTGGACTTGTGGATCCCCGCTACGACAGCGCCTTGATCTGTCCCAACAAGTGATCGAGGCCATCGCGCAAATCGTTGAGACGGTTCAGATCGACCCCGCTGTCGCACAACAGGCGGGCCTTGAGTGGCCCTACCTGATCGCGCAGGGCCGTGCCGGCTGGCGACAGGCTCAGATGCACTTCACGCTCATCGCGCGCCGAACGCTGACGCTGCACCAGTTGCAGTTGTTCGAGGCGCTTGAGCAACGGTGTCAGCGTGCCGGAATCCAAGGCCAAACGCTCGCCCAACGCCTTCACGGTCGGCTGCTCCGGGGCCGCTTCCTGCCACTCCCACAGCACCAGCATCGCCAGGTACTGAGGGTAAGTCAGGCCCAACTGATCGAGCATTGGCTTGTAGGCGCGAATCACCGCCCGGGAAGCCGCGTACAGCTTGAAACACAGTTGGCTATCGAGCTTCAGGGAGTCGACTGACAAGGTATTCATTTGAGCAGGGCTTCGATCTCGCGGGTCAGGTCCTGCGGCTTGGTCGCCGGAGCGAAGCGCTTGACCAATTGCCCGTCCTTGCCGATCAGGAACTTGGTGAAGTTCCACTTGATGCCCTGGGAACCCAGCACACCCGGTGCACGCTTTTTCAATTGCACGAACAGCGGATGGGCGTCGGCACCGTTTACGTCGATCTTTTTGAACAGCGGGAAGCTGACACCGAAGTTCAGCTCGCAGAATTCGGAGATCGCCCCTTCGTTGCCCGGCTCTTGCTTGCCGAACTGGTTGCAGGGAAAACCGAGCACCACCAGGCCCTGGTCCTTGTAGGTCTGCCACAGCTCTTCCAGGCCTTTGTACTGCGGAGTGAAACCGCACTTGC
Organism: Pseudomonas sp. P1_C12; assembly: GCF_056406435.1. Classification (NCBI taxonomy): domain Bacteria; kingdom Pseudomonadati; phylum Pseudomonadota; class Gammaproteobacteria; order Pseudomonadales; family Pseudomonadaceae; genus Pseudomonas; species Pseudomonas sp. P1_C12. Next base: position 14,219 of record NZ_JBFUAE010000016.1, read on the forward strand.
TGGCCGTGTTGACCACCAGCACGGCTTTGCCGGCGAAATCCGCCAGGGTCTTTTGCTCACCCTTGATGGTGGTGCAAGGGATGCTCAGCAGGTTGTCGCTCATGTTTGAGGGTCCGAGTGGATGGAAGAGATAACAAAATAGCGAGCAATTGAATTGCGTGCAATTTAATTAATCAAAACGCCGATCAACCGTAGGAGCTGCCGAAGGCTGCGATCTTTTGATCCGGCCTTTTTAAGGTCAAAAGATCGCAGCCTTCGGCAGCTCCTACAGGGCTCGCATTACGAGCGGGGCACCAGGTCCAGGCACACCGAGTTGATGCAATAGCGCAGACCGGTCGGCGGCGGACCATCAGGGAATACATGCCCCAGGTGCGCGTCGCACTTGGCGCAGACCACTTCGGTGCGGATCATGCCGTGGCTGGCATCACGGATTTCGGTCATGGCGCTGTCGCCGATCGGCGAATGGAAACTCGGCCAGCCGCAGCCGGAATCGAACTTGGTCCTGGAGTCGAACAGCGGCTCGTTACAGCAGATGCAGTGGTAGACACCGTCGGTCTTGGTGGCGTTGTATTTGCCGGAAAACGGACGTTCGGTGCCCTTGAGGCGGCACACGTTGTACTGCTCTGGATCGAGCATCGCCTTCCATTCTTCCAGGGTTTTTTCCAACTTTTCCATCATCACACCTCAGCGGCTGAAAAAGCCCGATCTGTACCTTTTCCACGGATCGGGCGGCACGTATGATTGCGCCTCGTCAAACGCCAGTCTGGCAGCCAGACCACGCGCATTCAAACGGAAATATGGGTGCTGCATCTCAAGGCGTCAGGCCTGTGTGAATACGCAGGATTCCCAGCACGGTTGTCCAAACGCCGTCTGGATCGTTCATTTTCGGGAACACATCGCCATGCAGGTCAGCAAATCGAACAAGCTCGCCAACGTCTGCTACGACATTCGCGGCCCGGTGCTCAAGCACGCCAAGCGCCTGGAAGAGGAAGGCCATCGCATCCTCAAGCTGAACATCGGCAACCCGGCGCCCTTTGGTTTCGAAGCACCGGATGAAATCCTCCAGGACGTGATCCGCAACCTGCCGACCGCCCAGGGCTACAGCGACTCCAAGGGCCTGTTCAGTGCGCGCAAGGCCGTGATGCAGTACTACCAGCAAAAGCAGGTGGAAGGCGTCGGCATTGAAGACATCTATCTGGGCAACGGCGTTTCCGAACTGATCGTGATGTCGATGCAGGCCCTGCTCAACAACGGCGACGAAGTGCTGGTGCCAGCGCCGGACTATCCATTGTGGACCGCAGCCGTGAGCCTGTCCGGCGGCAATCCGGTGCATTACCTGTGCGACGAGCAAGCCAACTGGTGGCCGGACCTGGCCGACATCAAGGCCAAGATCACCCCGAACACCAAGGCCCTGGTGATCATCAACCCGAACAACCCGACCGGCGCGGTGTATTCCAAGGAAGTGCTGCTGGGCATGCTGGAACTGGCCCGTCAGCACAACCTGGTGGTGTTTTCCGACGAGATCTACGACAAGATCCTCTACGACGATGCCGTGCACATCTGCACCGCCTCCCTGGCGCCCGACCTGCTCTGCCTGACGTTCAACGGTCTGTCCAAGTCCTATCGCGTCGCCGGTTTCCGTTCCGGCTGGATCGCCATTTCCGGCCCGAAACACCACGCCCAGAGCTACATCGAAGGCATCGACATGCTGGCGAACATGCGCCTGTGCGCCAACGTGCCGAGCCAGCACGCGATCCAGACCGCCCTGGGTGGCTATCAGAGCATCAATGACCTGGTGCTGCCGCAGGGTCGCCTGCTGGAACAACGCAACCGCACCTGGGAGTTGCTCAACGACATTCCGGGCGTGAGCTGCGTCAAGCCGATGGGTGCGCTGTATGCATTCCCGCGGATCGACCCCAAGGTCTGCCCGATCCATAACGACGAAAAATTTGTCCTCGACCTGCTGCTCTCCGAAAAGCTGCTGGTGGTTCAAGGCACCGCATTCAACTGGCCATGGCCGGACCACTTCCGCGTCGTGACCCTGCCCCGTGTCGATGACCTGGAGATGGCCATCGGACGCATCGGCGGCTTCCTCAAGTCCTACCGCCAGTAAGCGAACTGTCACCGTGCGACGTTCCCACAGGTCGCACGGTGATTGATCCGGCAACATTTGTTTGCAATGCGCCACTGGCAGTCGCTTTGTCGCTGCCGGACAGCGCCTTGGCTGCTCGCGCCTAACAAAGGCGGGGCCTTCGACACGAATTGACTGACAAACACTTCCCGCACACTTGTCGGAAATGCCCTGCAAGCAGCTAGACTGTTGCCGTAGGACACAGTTTGAAATAGTCACCCGGTTGAATCCCCCGGTGCAGCACCTTATATACCCCGCAGTACGCTACATCTTTAGCTTGAGGAGATTTCTACAACCATGATGCGCATCCTGCTGTTCTTGGCCACTAACCTGGCGGTCGTGCTGATTGCCAGCATCACCCTGAGCCTTTTCGGCTTCAACGGGTTCATGGCGGCCAATGGGGTTGACCTCAACCTCAATCAGCTGCTGATTTTCTGTGCGGTCTTTGGTTTCGCAGGTTCCCTGTTCTCGCTGTTCATCTCCAAGTGGATGGCGAAGATGAGCACCAGCACCCAGATCATCACCCAGCCACGCACCCGTCACGAGCAATGGCTGCTGCAAACCGTCGAGCAACTGTCCCGCGAAGCCGGAATCAAGATGCCCGAAGTCGGTATCTTCCCGGCCTACGAGGCGAACGCCTTCGCCACCGGCTGGAACAAGAACGACGCATTGGTCGCAGTCAGCCAGGGTTTGCTCGAGCGTTTCTCGCCGGATGAAGTGAAAGCCGTCCTGGCCCACGAAATCGGTCACGTGGCCAATGGCGACATGGTTACCCTGGCGTTGATCCAGGGCGTGGTGAACACCTTCGTGATGTTCTTCGCACGGATCATCGGCAATTTCGTCGACAAGGTGATCTTCAAGAACGAAGAAGGCCAGGGCATTGCCTACTACGTGGCGACCATCTTCGCCGAACTGGTTCTGGGCATTCTGGCCAGCGCCATCGTCATGTGGTTCTCGCGCAAGCGCGAATTCCGTGCCGACGAAGCCGGTGCAAACCTGGCCGGCACCGCCGCGATGATTGGTGCCCTGCAACGCCTGCGGGCGGAACAGGGGCTGCCGGTGCACATGCCCGACACCCTGAACGCCTTTGGCATCAACGGTGGCATCAAGCAAGGGTTCGCTCGCATGTTCATGAGCCACCCGCCACTGGAAGAACGTATCGATGCGCTGGCTCGTCGTCGGGGCTGATAGTTTTGCGGTAATCAAACGGGGCGATCTGATCGCCCCGTTTTTTTTCAAGATCAAAAGATCGCAGCCTTCGGACGATCTTTTGCTATTAATGACTCGTCAGGCGATACACCCGCTCCTCCAGCCGCGTAACACCCGCCTCCAGGAATTTCCCGCCTTCACTCAACACATCCTGATCTTCCAAAATCTTCAGCGTCCACGAGTCCCCGAACAACCGCCGCACCTCATCATCGAGTACAGCAAATGGCGGGCCGGGCATTTGCGCCTGGTCATAGTCCAAGGTAATCACCAGGCCATGGGACTCCTTCGGCAGTATCCGCTTCAAATGGGCGGCATAGCGCTCTCGCATTTCCGCCGGCAGCGCGATCAACGCCGCGCGATCGTAAAGCGCGGAGCAATCGGCAACATCGCCTGCCGTCAGCTCGAAGAAATCGCCGCACCACAGTTCAATGGAACCTGCCCGATAGACCTTGAAAGGCCCCTGCTCGCTGACGGCCGGATCAAAGCCATGCTCGCTGAAAAACTCCTCGACGGCTTTTTCCGACAGTTCGACCCCCAAGACCTCATGGCCTTGATGGGCGAGCCATAGCAAATCCAGGCTTTTTCCACATAACGGCACCAACACGCGCGCGCCTTCTTCAAGGCTTAACGCTGGCCAGAACCGCTTCAGATGAGGGTTCACCTGCGGCAGGTGAAAGCCGATCTGGTTCGCCGCCCACTTCTTGTGCCAAAACTCCGGCTGCATAAATAACCCCGAAAATTCGATCAAAACACCCTAAAACTTATATTAGATTTAGATTAATGATCTGACTGAAGATGTTGCATCTTAACTCTCAGGAGCTCATTCATGTTCCCCAGCCTGTACATATCCCACGGCTCCCCCATGCTCGCCCTGGAACCCGGCGCCAGCGGGCCGGCACTCGCCCGCCTGGCCGCCGAGATACCGAAGCCAAAAGCCATCGTGATTGTTTCCGCACACTGGGAAAGCAATGAGCTGCTGGTCAGCGGCAATCCACAACCGCAAACCTGGCATGACTTCGGTGGCTTTCCCAAAGCCCTGTTCGAAGTGCAGTACCCAGCCCCAGGCGACCCACGACTCGCCGCAGAGGTTGCCGGGTTATTGAAAACCGCTGGCTTTCCAGCACGTATCGACAGCAATCGGCCTTTCGACCATGGCGTCTGGGTGCCTTTATCACTGATGTATCCGCAGGCAGACATCCCGATTGTCCAGGTTTCGCTGCCCACCCGTGGCGGCCCCACCCTGCAGACCCGCGTTGGCCACGCGCTGGCCAGCCTGCGCGAGCACGGAGTCCTGCTGATCGGCTCAGGCAGTATCACCCACAACCTGCGGGAACTGGACTGGCATGCCGGTCCCGAAAGCGTTGAGCCTTGGGCTCAGGCGTTTCGTGACTGGATGATCGAAAAACTCGCCGCGAACGACGAAGCCGCGCTGCACGACTATCGCGTGCAGGCACCGAATGCCGTGCGCAACCATCCCAGCGACGAACACTTGTTACCGCTGTACTTTGCCCGTGCCGCCGGTGGGCAGTTCAGCATTGCCCACCAAGGCTTCACCATGGGGGCATTGGGCATGGACATCTATCGCTTCGGCTAGCCAATAAGGCATAAAAAATCCCCGAGCCAGTCGGGGATTTTTTATGTTCGATCAATCAGCCCGAAAGCGGATCAATCTTCGCGGTAGCGACGCAGCTTCAATTGCTTACCGGCAACGCGAGTGTCCTTCAGCTTGGTCAGCAACTTCTCAAGACCATCTTCCGGCAGCTCGACGAGGCTGAAGCTGTCACGCACCTGGATGCGACCGATGGCTTCACGCGCCAGACCACCTTCGTTGAGGATGGCGCCCAGCAGGTTTTTGGCAGCGATACCGTCACGCGCACCCAGCGCGGTACGGCAACGTGCACGGCCTTCGCCCAGTGGCATCGGAGCACGACGCTCGCGGTCACCACGCTCAGGACGATCACCGGAACGCTCTGGACGATCGCCACGCGGTGCATTGTTAGGCACCAGTGGACGTTCTTTCTCGATTGCAGCCAGGGTCAGCGCTTGAGCGTTGGTTGCCTTGCGCAGCAGGGCTGCGGCCAGGGCACGCGGGCTGCAACCGATGTCGGCAGTCAGGCGATCCAGCAGATCACCGTGAGTCGATTCGGCATCGGCCACCAGCGGCGACAGGCTGTTGGTCAGCTTCTTGATGCGCGCATCCAGAACAGCTTGAGCGTCTGGCAGGCGAACTTCAGCAACCTTTTGACCGGTTACGCGCTCGATCACTTGCAGCATGCGGCGCTCACGCGGAGTCACCAGCAGCAGTGCACGACCTTCGCGACCGGCACGGCCGGTACGGCCGATACGGTGAACGTAGGACTCTGGATCGTACGGCATGTCAACGTTGAATACGTGAGTGATGCGCGGAACGTCCAGGCCACGAGCGGCAACGTCGGTCGCCACAACGATGTCCAGACGGCCATCCTTGAGGGAGTCGATCACCCGCTCACGCTGGTTCTGGGCGATGTCACCGTTCAGCGCAGCGGCTTTGTAGCCTTTGGCTTCCAGGGCACTGGCCAGATCCAGGGTCGCTTGCTTGGTGCGCACGAACATGATCAGGGCGTCGAAATCTTCCACTTCCAGCAAGCTGAGAACGGCCGAAGTCTTCTGGTCAGCGTGAACCAACAGGTGAGCCTGCTCGATCGCGGTAACGGTCTGGGTCTTGGTCTGGATCTTCACGTGTTGCGGATCGCGCAGGTGGCGTTCAGCAATGGCTCGGATCGACTGCGGCAGGGTGGCCGAGAACAATACGGTCTGACGGGTGACAGGCAGGGCCTTGAAGATAACTTCCAGGTCGTCCATGAAGCCCAGCTTGAGCATTTCGTCGGCTTCGTCGAGAACCAGGTGGTTCACGGTCGCCAGTACTTTTTCGTCGCGACGCAGGTGGTCGCACAGACGGCCCGGAGTGGCGACAACGATCTGTGCGCCATTACGGATTGCTTTCAGCTGTGGGCCCATCGGCGCGCCGCCGTAGACAGCCACAACAGTTACGCCCGGCATTTGCTTGGCATAGGTTTCGAAAGCGGTTGCAACTTGTAGCGCCAACTCACGAGTTGGGGCCAGGATCAGGGCTTGCGGTTCGCGCTTTGCAGGATCGATGCGATGCAGGATCGGCAGGGCGAACGCAGCGGTTTTACCCGTACCGGTTTGCGCCTGACCAATCATGTCGTGACCGGCCATGATGATCGGGATCGATTGCTGCTGAATAGCCGAAGGCTCTTCGTAGCCAGTCGCGGTGACGGCTGCAAGAATATTCGGATTAAGATTAAAAGCGGCGAAGCCGCCGGTTTCCTGGGTCATGGGTCTGCCTCTAAGTGCATCCGCAAAGACCCATGCTCCAAAGCTGCGCGTGCCGTGTTGAGACTCAAGAGTCGCCCTGGCAGCTTTGTCGGCGGGGATTTGCGAAAACGAATGAATGAAAAGAATCGTCAAGGGAGAGTCCGCAGTACGGACGTGCAGCCGAAGCTGACTTCGGGGAATTGCTCTACCTAAACGCGGCCCGGCTAAAGGCCGGCGCGCACTATACCGGAATTTGCCAAAAAAGGGAGCTTTTTTTATCGGAAATCCACCGGATACGCCGTTGTGTCACAGGCTTTGCGAATAATCGATCAGCCGTCTATTTTTCAAAGGCCCGGCCTTGCGGGTGATGGCGCTAAAACGGTTCACCCTTTGCCGTGCAGTCCGCCGGTCTGGCACGCCCTTCCCACCCCGAGGATCGCTCCATGAATCAGCCCTGCTCCAGTCGAGTCAGCCGCGAACGGCATGGTCATGTGTTCATGATCGGTCTGGATCGGGTGGCAAAGCGCAACGCCTTCGATCTCGATTTGCTCAACGCGTTGAGCCAGGCCTATGGCGAGTTCGAAGCCGACAGCGAGGCGCGTGTGGCGGTGGTGTTTGCTCATGGCGAGCACTTTACCGCCGGGCTCGACCTGGTCAATGCCAGCACCACGCTCGCAGACGGCTGGCAGGTCCCCCCTGGCGGCTGTGATCCGTGGGGGGTGTTCGCAGGCCCCAGGGTCAGCAAACCGGTAATCGTCGCCGCCCAGGGCTACTGCCTGACCATCGGCATCGAGTTGATGCTGGCCGCCGACATCAACCTGTGCGCCAGCAACACCCGATTCGCGCAGATGGAAGTGCAACGCGGGCTCTTCCCGTTCGGCGGCGCCACCCTGCGTCTGCATCAAGTCTCCGGTTGGGGCAATGCCATGCGCTGGTTGTTGACCGGTGATGAATTCGACGCCCGTGATGCCTTGCACCTGGGCCTGGTGCAGGAGGTCATGGCCAGCGAGGACTTGCTGCCCCGGGCGATTGAACTGGCCGAGCGGATCGCCCGGCAGGCACCGCTAGGGGTGCAGGCGACGCTGATGTCTGCTCGACAGGCCCGGTATGAAGGGGAAACCGCTGCTGCACAGGCGTTGCCGCTTCTGGTCAAGAAGTTGATGGCTAGCGAGGACGTCAAGGAAGGTGTGCGGTCGATGCTGGAGAAGCGGCCCGGTATTTTCAAAGGACGCTGAAAATCTGTGTAGGAGCTGCCGAAGGCTCCTACAGGGGGATCTGTGCTCCTCAGGTAGCCGGACGAATGCACTTGATCAATGAATCCAGCGAATACCCCAACCGTGGCGCCAGCGCTTCGGCGCGGGCGATCAGGCCGTCCATGTCCAGTTCCTGATCCAGCTCCGACGGCACGATCAGAATCACGTTGCCCTCCTTCACCGGCAGCTCCCAGTAATGTCGGTGGTACAAACCACGCAACAACGCGGCGCCCAAGGGTTTGCCATCGTCGGTAGCCCATTGATTGATGACCAGCCAGCCCCCCGGGTTCAATCGCTTCTGGCAGTTTTCCAGAAAGCTCCAGGCCAGATGCCCGACACCCGGACCGACATCGGTGTAAAGGTCGACGAAAATCAGATCGGCCGATTCGGCGGTGTCCAGCAGCTCCAGCGCATCGCCAACGCGGATGTACAGGCGCGGATCGTCATCCAGCCCCAGGTACTCGATGGCCAGGCGCGGTACATCCGGGCGCAGTTCGATGGCTTCGACATCTTCCAGCGGCAGGAACTTGAGGCAGGCCTGAGTCAGCGTACCGGCGCCGAGACCGAGAAACAGCGCACTTTCCGGTTGCTCGTGGCACAGCGCGCCGATCAGCATCGCCCGGGTATAGTCGTACTCGAGCCAGCTCGGATCGGCGGTGAACACGCAGCTTTGCTCGATGGCATCACCGAACTCGAGAAAACGGTAATCGGCCACTTCCAGCACACGAATCACGCCGAACTCGTCCTGTACCTCGGCGAGCAGATGCTCGACGCGCTCCTCAGTCATTTCATCTCCTGATCGTCACCGGGGCCGGCAACGCAATAACACCGCGTATAGAGAGCGGCAAAGGCGAGATTGTCGGCGAAGCGACGGGAACAGGTCACGCACTAATTTGCTGATAACATGGAGGCCCGAGCGAAAACACTAGAGACCGTGATGAGCCAACCCTGGAGCCCTGACAGCTGGCGCGCCCTGCCGATCCAGCAACAACCCCAATACCCCGACGCCGCGCATTTGCAGCAGGTCGAGCAGACCCTGGCCAGCTATCCGCCGCTGGTGTTTGCCGGCGAAGCCCGGGAGTTGCGCCGTCAGTTTGCCGAGGTGACCCAGGGTCGCGCGTTTCTGTTGCAGGGTGGCGACTGCGCCGAAAGCTTCGCCGAGTTCTCTGCGGCGAAAATCCGCGACACCTTCAAGGTGTTGTTGCAGATGGCGATCGTGATGACCTTTGCCGCCGGCTGCCCGGTGGTCAAGGTCGGGCGCATGGCCGGGCAGTTCGCCAAGCCCCGTTCGGCCAACGACGAGACCATCGACGGCGTGACCTTGCCCGCCTACCGTGGCGACATCGTCAACGGCATCGGTTTCGACGAAAAAAGCCGCGTGCCGGACCCGGAACGCCTGCTGCAGTCCTATCACCAGTCCACCGCCACCCTCAACCTTCTTCGCGCGTTCGCCCAAGGCGGCTTTGCCGATTTGCATCAGGTGCACAAGTGGAACCTGGACTTCATCGCCAACTCGGCGCTGGCGGAAAAATACAGCCACCTGGCCGACCGCATCGATGAAACCCTGGCGTTCATGCGCGCTTGTGGCATGGACACCTCGCCGCAGTTGCGCGAAACCAGTTTCTTCACCGCCCACGAAGCGCTGCTGCTGAACTACGAAGAAGCCTTCGTGCGTCGCGACAGCCTGACCAACGACTACTACGACTGCTCGGCCCACATGCTGTGGATCGGCGACCGCACCCGTCAGCTCGACGGTGCCCACGTCGAATTCCTGCGTGGGGTGAACAACCCGATCGGGGTCAAGGTCGGCCCGAGCATGAACCCCGACGACCTGATTCGCTTGATCGACGTGCTCAACCCGCAGAACGATCCGGGTCGCCTGAACCTGATCGCGCGGATGGGCGCGAACAAGGTCGGCGATCACTTGCCGCAGCTGATCCGCGCCGTCCAGCGTGAAGGCAAGCAGGTGCTGTGGAGTTCCGACCCGATGCACGGCAACACCATCAAGGCCAGCAGCGGCTACAAGACCCGCGACTTCGCGCAGATCCTTGGCGAAGTGAAGCAGTTCTTCCAGGTGCACGAAGCCGAAGGCAGTTATGCCGGTGGTATCCATATCGAAATGACCGGGCAGAACGTCACCGAATGCATCGGTGGTGCGCGGCCGATTACCGAGGATGGTTTGTCGGATCGCTACCACACCCATTGCGACCCGCGGATGAATGCCGATCAGTCGCTGGAGCTGGCGTTTTTGATTGCCGAGACACTGAAGCAGGTTCGGCGGTAGATTTTGACTGCCTGATATATCGCCTTCGCGGGCAAGCCCGCTCCTACAGGATTCGCGCCGTACACAAAATCAGTGATCGGCTCGATCACTGTAGGAGCGGGCTTGCCCGCGAAGGGGCCAGCTCAAGCACCGCCAATTTGTGTGAATGCCACCCGCAACCTTGCCGCACTCGCCCGCTGGCAATTCAGCTGAACCTGCGCCAGCCCCAGCCAATCCGCCATCTGCCGCAGATTGACCGCCAACGCCAGCATCCCCTCCTCGTCCAGCCCCGCCTCCTCTTCATGCACCGCATGCACGGCCAAACGGCCCGCCCCCCGTTCGGCGCGCAGGTCTACCCGTGCGGCAATCCGCTCGTTGTGCAAAAACGGCAGGACGTAATAGCCGTACACCCGCTTGTCCTGCGGCGTGTAGATCTCCAATCGATAGCGGAAATCAAACAGCCGCTCCGTCCGGCTGCGCTCCCAGATCAGCGAATCGAACGGTGAGAGCAATGCACTGGCTGCGACTTTGCGCGGCACTTTTGGCTCGGGCAGACAATAGGCCGGTTGCCGCCAGCCCTGGACTTCGCAGGCCAGCAATTCACCGGCCTCGACCAACTCGGCCAAACGGGGACGACTGTCCGCAGGGTTCAAGCGGAAATAGTCACGCAAGTCTTTCTCCGTACCGACTCCCAAGGCCGTTGCCGCATGCCGCAACAGGCCGCGCTGGGCATCGCCTTCACTCAGGACGGGGTGCGCAAGAACCGCCCGGGGAATCACCCGCTCCGGCAGATCGTAGAGCCTTTCGAATCCGCGCCGTCCGGCAACGGTCACTTCACCGGCCGCGAACAACCACTCCAGCGCATGCTTTTCCGCGCTCCAGTCCCACCAGGGACCGGCTCGTTCCTGACGGGTCGACAGACTTCCGGCCCCCAGCGCGCCCTGCTCCTCGACCGAAGCCAGCACCCGGCGAATGGTGTCTTGCTGTTCACGGCCAAAGCGCGCCAATTGCTGATAAATGTCTTCGCCACGGGCTGCACGCTGCATGCGCCAACACATCAATGGGTACATGGAAAGTGGCAATAACGAGGCTTCATGACCCCAATACTCGAACAACGTACGTCGCCTACCCTGACCCCAGGCAGCCTGGTCGAGTAAATCGGAAGAATAGTTACCGAGGCGGGAAAACAGCGGAAGGTAGTGCGAACGCACCAATGCATTGACCGAATCGATCTGCAAAATGCCCAGCCGTTCGATCAGGCGATTGAGTGCAACAGCCTTGATCGCCGCTGGCGGCGACCGCCCGTTGAACCCTTGGGCGGCCAGCGCCAGACGCCGAGCCTGGTTGAGGGTAAAGGACAACGTTGCGCGCATGGGTGCCTCCTTGTCTGCTCGCAACCTACCTCACCGGTAAGGGGTTTGTGTAGCGTGGCACTCATCATTTATTGATCGGGTCATTTATGCATCGGGTCATTCCAGAACGGTTTGATCGACTCGTTCTCCACATCCGCACGGCTCATGCCGATGTCCTTGAGTGCTTCGTCGCTCAAGCTCGCCAGCAGTTCGCGCTCGCGATGCAGTTCGTACCAGCGGCCGACCTTGTGCAGCAGATCGGATATCACGTGAATCGAGTGTTTTTCTGCACCGTGGAACTCATGTTGACCTTTCATCTTGTTGCCCTCCGTTTGGATGGCTCCAGTCTCGCGCCGGGTCTAAGATCAATCCAACGAATGTTTCTGATGTCACATATCTCGGAGATTGATGGATGTCCGCCTACCCGAGTATCGATACCGAAGTGTTGCGCACCTTCGTCGCCATCGCCGACCAGGGCGGCTTTACCCGCGCCGGCGAAATCGTCAACCGCACCCAGTCAGCCGTCAGCATGCAGATGAAACGCCTGGAAGAAGATGTGCTGCAGCGTCAGTTGTTCCAGCGCGATGGGCGGCAGGTGCGGCTGACGGCTGAAGGCCAGGTGTTGCTGGGCTATGCGCGGCGGATCCTCAAGCTGCACAGTGAGGTCTTCAATACCTTGCGCGAACCCGACATGGTCGGCACGGTGCGCATCGGCACGCCGGACGATTATGTGATGCGATTCCTCCCGGGGATTCTGCGCCGGTTTGCCCAGACCTACCCGCTGATTCAGATAGAAGTGCACTGCGAATCATCCAAGCAACTGCTGATGCGCCAGGACCTCGACCTGTCCATCGTCACCCGCGAGCCGGGCAGCGAAATCGGCCAGTTGTTGCGCAAGGAACGTTTTGTCTGGGCCGAAGCGCAATGCTACAGCGCTCATGAGCAGACGCCGCTGCCGCTGGCAATGTTCAACAGTGATTGCTTCTGCCGCCTGTGGGCCTGCAATGCCCTGGATGCCCAAGGGCGCGACTACCGGGTGGCGTACAACAGCGACAGCCTGTCGGCGATCATGGCAGTAGTCAGCGCCGGGCTGGCCGTCACGGCGCAGCTTGAAAGCCTGATCACCGCGGACATGCGCATCCTCGGTGCAGCCGAGGACCTGCCGTTGCTGCCCGAGGCCAGCATCATGCTCGTGCGCAACCTGCATAACCCGTCACCGATCACCGAGTGCCTGGCCGAGCACATCATCGAAGGCTTCAAACTTTGAAGGCGAGCATCGCCGCACAGAACACCAGGAACCCGCAAAACAGCCCGCGCAGCAGCCGCTCCGGCAATGCGTGGGCAACCTTCACGCCCCAACTGATGCTCATCAGCCCGCCGACCGCCAAGGGTAAGCCGATCACCCAGCTGACCTGATGGTGCACGGCGTAAGTCACCAGCGTCACCCCGGTACTCGGCAAGGCCAGCGCCAACGACAACCCCTGCGCAACCACTTGGCTGGTGCCGAACAGACTGGTCAGCACCGGTGTCGCCACCACCGCGCCCCCCACGCCAAACAACCCGCCCATCGTGCCCGATGCAGCACCCAGTACGCCCAGCCAGGGCCATGAATAGTTCATCTGCGAAGCCGGCGGAGCGCTGGCGGCGAACATGCGAACGAGGTTGTACGCCGACAGCGCGATCAGAAACGCGACAAAGCCTATGCGCATGGTTTGCGCATCGATACCTACCGCCCAGATCGATCCGAGCCAGGCGAAGCAGAACCCCATGATCGCAAGCGGTAGCGCGTGGCGCAGTTCGATCCGGTTGCGCTGATGATAGCGCCACAGCGCCAGCATCACGTTCGGCACCACCATCACCAGCGCTGTGCCTTGGGCTATCTGCTGATCGAGCCCGAACAGCACGCCCAGCAGCGGAATGGCGATCAGGCCGCCGCCGATGCCAAACAACCCGCCGAGCGTGCCCAACGTAGCGCCGAACACCAGATACATCAAAAACTCAATCACAGCATTTTCCCCGTTGCCGTCAGGCCTTTGATCCTACGCAGTTGCTTCTGGCGCGGAAACGCACAGCATCGCACAATGGCTGTGCCAAATTCGCACAAGCGCAAACCTGCCATGAACCCCAATCAACTGACCGACCAACTGGTCTTGTTCCTCGACGTGCTGGAAACCGGCAGTTTTTCCGCCGCCTCGCGCCGTCATCCGCTGACCCCTTCGGCCGTGGCACGGCGAATCGACAGCCTGGAAAGCGCGGTCGGCAGTCAGCTGTTCCTGCGCAGCACTCATGCAGTACGCGCCACCCCGGCGGGATTGGCCTTTGCCGAGCGCGCACGGCGGATCGTCGCCGAGTTGCGCCTGGCCCGGGCCGAAGCGGTGTCTCTGAGCAGCGCGCCGGAAGGTCTGATTCGCATCGATGCGCCGACAGCCTTTGGGCGCCGGCACCTGGCACCGGTGATCGCCGATTTCCTCTTGCTCTATCCCGGTCTCGATGTGCAACTGCACCTGATCGACAGCTTCGTCGACATGCAGGGCCTGAACCTCGGCAAGGTCGATCTGGTGCTGCGCGCCGGGCAATTGGCCGATACCCGGCTGGTAGCCACGCCACTGGCGAGCATGGTGCGTATCGCCTGCGCCAGCCCTGATTACTTGCAGCGTCGCGGCGTGCCAACCGAGCCCTCACAACTGACTGAACACGACGGACTCGACTGGGATGGCCTGGCCCCGCCCTTCGCCTGGCGTTTCGAGCGCGACGGGCAAATGCAGTTGCACCGGCCGGCGCGGGTCCGCATGAGTGCCAACAATGCCGAGGCGCTGGTCTGCGGCGCGCTGGCCGGACTGGGTATCGCGCACCTGCCAACCTGGCTGGTCAGCGAGTACCTGTTGCGGGGTGAGTTGCTGCCGCTGTTCTGCGACAGCGGCCTGCCGAAACCGGAAAGCACCGGCATCTACGCCTTGCGCCTGGAACAGCAACCCAACTCCCGCAGTCGCTTGTTGCTGGAGTACCTGAAAACCCGCTTCAGCCCGGTTCCACCCTGGGATCTGCTGCTGCAAACCCATTTGCAACAGCACTGATCAAATTTATCTGGCGCATTAAAGATTCGCCCGCTAGATTCCTAAGATCACAGATCAAGGCTTCGACATGACCACCGAGCGCAACTCCCCGGACAACTGCGACAACCTGCTGCTGGATAATCAGGCCTGCTTCGCCCTGCACTCCACTTCGCTGATGATGACCAAGGTCTACAAACCCTTGCTGCAAGCGCTGGGCCTGACCTACCCGCAATACCTGGCGATGATGGTGTTGTGGGAAAGGGACGGTTTGACCGTAGGTGAAATCAGCACGCGGTTGCTGACCGATCCAGGCTCGTTGACGCCGCTGCTCAAGCGCCTGGAAGCCGAAGGCCTGCTCAGCCGAACCCGCAGCCGCGAAGATGAGCGTGTGGTGATCGTCGAACTCACCGAACAGGGCCGGACCTTGCGCGACAAGGCCCGGGATATTCCCCAGTGCATCCTCGGCGCTAGCGGGATGACACTGGAGCGCCTGCAAAACCTGCAAGCGGAGCTGCAAGAGTTGCGTCGCCACCTGCAAGACAGCCTCTAGTCTTCAATCCACCACAAATCCCCTGTGGGAGCGGGCTTGCTCCCACATTTGCTTTGTGCTGTCCCACAGAACTCGATTCCCCTTCCGAAAAGCCGCCTGCATAACCTCCAGTCGCTCTAACTCAATAGTTCCAGCCAATCCTTCTCAACCGTTCGTCTGTCCTGGCAAATTTATTTTGTTTTTTATATTGCGCGCTAAATATTAGCGCGATACATTCATCTCGCACTTACTTAGCGCGCAAACATTTAGCGCAAACACACCAAACATTAAACGAGGCTTTCACCATGCAAACTCTCTACACCGCAATCGCAACTTCCACCGGTGGCCGTGACGGTCGTGCGGTTTCCAGCGACAACATCCTCGACGTCAAACTCGCCACCCCGAAAGAACTCGGCGGTGCCGGCGGCGCAGCCACCAACCCGGAGCAACTGTTCGCCGCCGGCTACTCCGCCTGCTTCATCGGCGCCCTGAAATTCGTGGCCAGCCAGACCAAGCGCAGCATCCCGAACGACGCTTCGATCACCGCCCATGTCGGCATCGGCCAGATCCCTGGCGGTTTCGGTCTGGACATCGACCTGCACATCAGCCTGCCCGGTCTTGAACAAGCCGACGCACAAGCACTGGTCGACGCGGCCCACCAGGTCTGCCCGTACTCCAACGCCACCCGTGGCAACGTCGATGTGCGTCTGCACGTAACCGTCTAAGCGCTGACTACCCAGGCCCGAACAGGAAACGAACATGAACACTTTCAGCAAAGTCTTGACCGGTACCCTTCTCGCCTTGTCCATCAGCAACGCGTTCGCAGGTACTGGGGTTGAACACAACACCCAGGCATTCCTCGACGTTCTGAACGCCGGTACCGGCAAGCCGATGGAGCAAATGACGCCCGCCGAGGCCCGCGCCGTTCTGGTAGGCGCGCAGGCCGGGGTGAAGCTGACGCAGCCAAAAGCCGATGTCAGCCAGAAGACCATTCAAGTCGACGGCCAACCGATCAGCCTGACCATCGTCCGGCCGGCCGGGGTCAAGGGTGAGCTGCCCGTATTCATGTTCTTCCACGGCGGTGGCTGGGTACTGGGAGATTTCCCGACCCACGAGCGGCTGGTACGTGACCTGGTGACGGGTTCGGGTGCAGCGGCCGTCTTCGTCAACTACACGCCGTCGCCGGAAGCGCATTACCCGGTGGCAATCAACCAGGCTTACGCGGCGACCCAATGGGTGGCCGGGCACGGTAAAGAGATCAACGTCGATGGCAAGCGCCTGGCAGTAGCCGGCAACAGTGTCGGCGGCAACATGGCGGCCGTGGTTGCGCTGATGGCCAAGGACAAGGGCACACCGGCGATCAAGTTCCAGGTGCTGTTGTGGCCGGTGACTGATGCCAACTTCGAAACAGCGTCCTACAACCAGTTCGCCGAAGGGCACTTCCTCACCAAAAACATGATGAAGTGGTTCTGGGACAACTACACCACCGACGCCAATCAACGGAACGAGATCTACGCCTCACCACTGCGCGCGACCACCGCCCAGTTGAAAGGATTGCCTCCAGCGCTGGTGCAGACCGCCGGTGCCGACGTGTTGCGCGATGAAGGCGAAGCCTACGCCCGCAAACTCGATGAAGCCGGTGTGCCGGTGACCTCGATTCGCTACAACGGCTTGATCCACGACTACGGTTTGCTCAACGTGGTAAGCCAGGTGCCGGCGGTGCGTTCGGCGATGTTGCAGGCTTCGCAGGAGCTCAAGGAACACTTGAAGTAAAGCTCAAGCAATTTTTCAGGCACAAAAAAGCCCGACTCAATGGTCGGGCTTTTTCATTCCTCAAGCGGTGCTTATTTGGCACGGCCTTTGTAGGAACCGCCTTCGCGGGTATCGATCTCGATCATGTCGCCGATTTCGATGAAGTCAGCAACCGACAGCTCGGTACCGTTCTTCAGTTTGGCAGGCTTCATCACCTTGCCGGAAGTGTCGCCGCGAGCGGAACCTTCGGTGTAGTCAACCTGACGCACGATGGTGGTCGGCAGCTCTACGGAAACCAGACGCTCTTCGAAGAAGATCGCTTCGCAAACATCGGTCATGCCTTCTTCAACGAAAGGCAGAACGGCTTCGATGTCTTCAGCGTTCAGCTCGTACATGGTGTAGTCGGTGGTGTCCATGAACGTGTAGGTATCGCCGCTGATGAAGGACAGGGTCGCTTCTTTGCGGTCGAGGATTACGTCGTCCAGTTTGTCGTCGGCGCTGTAAACGATCTCGGTCTTGTAACCGGTCAGCAGGTTCTTCAGCTTGGTCTTCATGATCGCGCTGTTACGACCGGACTTGGTGAATTCAGCTTTCTGAACCAGCCAAGGATCGTTTTCGAGACGAATCACGGTCCCGGGTTTCAGTTCTTTACCAGTTTTCATTGCGAATATCCGAATTTGGATGGGATTTACAAAAATCTAGGCCGCGTATCATATCCAATTTCCATAAAACTGTACCAGCGCCGTGGCAAGATCGGCCTGCAAGGCCTGTTCCAGACACCACGCCTCGGCGTGTTTTTCCAGCTCTGGCCAGTGTTTACGGGTGAATTGCCAGTGGTCGGCTATTTTTTCACCAGCGTTCCACGCCCGCCAGAGACCGCTGATCGCCTCCCGCGCAGGTTCAGAAAGCCCCTTTATATAGACTTCGAGGAAGGCCTCGAGTTTGTCCAGATGGATATCTTCTTCCTGCCGGTAGATGTGCCAGAGAAATGGCCGGCCGGCCCATTGAGCGCGCACAAAGGAGTCTTCGCCGCGCACGGCATTGAAATCGCAACACCATAGCAACAAGTCGTATTGGTCCTGGCGGACGAATGGCAGCACTTGCACGGTCAAGGCATCACGCACATGCACGGCACCGGCCGCCAAACCCTCCACACCGAGCCAACGCTCTACGTCGCCGAGAATCCGCCCTTCCGGCACCAGCAGATGAGTGGCCGTAGAATCGCCAGCCATCGCATCGAGCCAACTGGCCAGCCCGGTGTTTTCGTAGGCAAACAATGAGATCAACTGCGCACCGGGTGCACGATCAATCCCCAAACCGTGCAGGAATTCTCTTTGAGCCTGCGGGTTTTGCTGAAATTGCCGACGACGCTCAAGCAATCCACGCTCACGTAACAACCCGCCAGTGCCCTTCTGGAACCCCGGAAAGAAAAAGAACTTCTGCACGCTTTTGTACTTCACCGAGGGCAAACCGTGGCAGCCGATCACCCAGTCCTCGGCACTCAGGTAGTCGAGGTTCATCCACAGCGGCGTCTTTTCCCGTTCGGCCATGGCGTCCATGTAGGCGCTCGGCAATTGGCAGGCAAATGCAGCAATCACCACATCGGCGGCTTCGGTCGGTTGCCACTCGGCTGGCCATTGGCGCACTTCGACGTTTTGTTGCCACTGCTGCGCAGCGTGGATGTCGATTTCCGGGCACAGGCGCTCGAACGCTCGCAGATCATCGACCCATAGACGCACCGCCAGCCCATGTTCGGCGACCAGTTGTCGGGCCAGTCGCCAGGTCACGCCGATGTCGCCGAAGTTATCGACTACGGTGCAAAAAATATCCCAGCGGGTTTTCATTTCAGGCATTCCAGGTTCCCGTTGGCAAAGGCGCCGATTGTCCGCATAAATTACCCCGTGCAGAAGAGCCGACGGTGATTATTCTTCATGCGACAATCGCCACTCGCCCGTGACCTTTCGCCAGGAAGCAACCATGCCCCACCGCCCCACTCCGCACCGCTCTTTCCCAATCAGCCTCAATGCCCTGCAATTGACCGGCAGCATCGCCCTCGGCATGTGGCTGGGATTCATTGCCATTGTGCTGACCTGCTGGCTCGCTTCGCGCCTGCTTTTCAGCGAGCAACTGGCACCTGTGGCAGCAGCTGTGGAGCAACTGGCCAAACCACCGGTGGCAGCGCAACCGGTGCCGGACATTCCGCCACAGAGTCCGTTGTTTGAGCAATATGAAGAAAACCTGCGCAAGAACGAGCAGCAGCAACGGCTCGATCAGGCGCGCAGCAGCAGTCGCAACCTATCCAACCCAAGCTGTCAGTTCTGGCTGCAACAGGACCGGACTGCACCCAGCGAAAAAAGCCGCGCCAACGTCCTGCAATTCTGCGATTGATCATGAATAAGCACACAGTCCACCAACTGATTCTCGACAAGCTGCGGATCGATCTAGACATCGCCGAACGGGCCGCGCAAACCGCTTACGAAACGGCGACCCATGAAGAAAACATCGCCGAGAACAAATACGACACCCTGGGGCTGGAAGCGTCCTATCTCGCGGCCGGGCAAGCCAGGCGGGTCGAGGAAATTCGCCAGTCACTGAGCCTCTGCCAGAACCTGGCCCTGCGCCCGTATGACGATCAGCGGGGCATCGAAGTGGGCGCGCTGCTCGGGCTCGAGGACGAAAGGGGGCGCGAACAATGGCTGTTTCTCGCCCCCGATGCAGCCGGATTGAAGGTCGATCTGGTGGGGCAACTGATAACCGTCATCACCCCGCGCTCACCGCTGGGCAAAAGCCTGCTGGGCAAGTTCGAGGGCGATGAGGTGGAGATTCTGGTGGCGGGCGCTCGGCAACAGTTCGCTGTCACCGAGGTGGTTTGACCGGCAGGAAACACTATCAGTGAACGGGCAGTTCGACGCCCTCGAACAGCTCTTCCAGTTCCTGCTTGTTGTGACACTGAATGGCCTTGGCCATGACTTCGCGGGTCAGGTGCGGCGCGAACTTCTCGATGAAGTCGCACATGAAACCCCGCAGGAAGGTGCCGCGACGGAAGCCGATCTTGGTCACGCTGGACTCGAACAGTTCGCTGGCATCAAGCACCACCAGGTCGCTGTCGAGTTTGCTGTCGACAGCCATTTTCGCCACGATGCCCACGCCCAGACCCAGGCGAACATAGGTCTTGATCACGTCGGCGTCGGCGGCGGTGAACACCACTTTCGGCGTCAGGCCACGATGGCTGAATGCTTCGTCGAGCTTCGACCGGCCGGTAAAACCGAACACGTACGTCACGATCGGGTATTCGGCCAGGGCTTCGAGGGTCAGTTTCGACAGTTTGGTCAGCGGGTGGCCCTGAGGCACGACCACGCAACGGTTCCAGCGGTAGCACGGCATCATCACCAGATCACCGAACAGCTCGAGCGCTTCGGTGGCGATGGCGAAATCCACGGTGCCGTCGGCGGCCATTTCGGCGATTTGCATGGGCGAACCCTGATGCATATGCAGGGCCACGTCCGGGTATTGCTTGATGAAATTGCTGATCACCGGCGGCAACGCATAACGCGCCTGGGTGTGAGTGGTGGCAATCGACAGGGTGCCCTTCTTCTCGTTGGAGAATTCCTGGGCGATCTGCTTGATGCTTTCAACCTTGCGCAGAATTTCGCCAGCGGTGGTGATGATGCGTTCGCCGGCCGGGGTAACGCGGGTCAGGTGCTTGCCGCTGCGGGCAAAAACCTCGACGCCCAGTTCGTCTTCCAGCAGACGGATCTGTTTACTGATGCCCGGTTGAGAGGTGTAAAGGCTTTGGGCTGTAGCGGAAACGTTGAGGTCGTGGTGCGCCACTTCCCAGATGTAGCGCAATTGTTGAAGCTTCATATGAATCCCTCAAAGCAGGTAGACGCCACGGGCATGAGCGACGATATATAACTATATTAATGGTTCGAAGAATAAATCTAGAACTTTTTTGTCAAATTGCCATTATTCGTGTTCTAGAGATCCCCTTGGCGACGACGTTGCACCAGCGGCACCAGATAGACCGGCACCTTGGACAGTTGCAGCACACGGGCGGCGGTTCGCCCCAAAGGCGTTTCCGCACCCGCACCGTGGCTGTGACTTCCTACGATCAACAAATCCACGGAGAGTTTCTGCGCCTGGTCCAGAATCACCTGCGATGGGTCGCCCTGCACCACCCGTACTGCCTGAATCCGCTCCAGATCGTGCTCCCCTTCATCCCCCAACTCCTCACGAAAACTGTCGAGCACCCGCTGCTCGATACTGGCAATCACTGTATTCAGGCCCTGGCTGTGAAACTCGTTCAGCGCCTGTTCATCGAGATAACTTTGCAGCACCGACTCGGCAAACAACCCCATGGGTTCAACCGCATGCACCACATACAAATCGGCATTGAAGGTCCGGGCCAGTTCCAGGGCATGCTGCATCACCACGGGCGCGTACAGGCCAAGGTCAGTGGCATACAGCATCGAACGAATCATATGACCTCCTCGACTGCCAACATGGCGGAGATTTGATTCAGCTTAGCAGTGCCTTGGCGACTACGACATGCGGCGCAACGCATTGAACAGTGGGCTTAAACCTTTTGCTCGTTGCTTATGCCATGGGGCACATGACCGGTGGCGACGACTTCACGGGCCAATTCGCAGTGGCCGGCCTGATCGTCGAAAAACACATCGGCCGCGAAGGCTTCGAGAAAGGCTGACTTGGTCAGGCCGCCGAGGAACAGCGACTCGTCGAGACGGATGTCCCATTCGCGCAACGTGCGAATCACTCGCTCATGGGCCGGCGCCGATCGCGCCGTGACCAGCGCAGTACGGATCGGACAGGCGTCCTCCGGGAACTCACGCTGCAACAGATTGAGGGCCGCGAGAAAGCCCTTGAACGGCCCACCGCGCAACGGCTCGCGGGCGGCCTCACGCTCGCTGGCCTGGAACGCCTCCAGACCACCGGCCTGATAAACGCGCTCCGACTCATCGGAAAACAGCACCGCGTCTCCGTCGAAGGCGATGCGCAATTCGTCGCTGGCCGCACGACTGGCACCGCCCGACAGAATGGTCGCTGCGGCGAACCCGGCGTCCAGTGCATTGCGTACGTCTTCGGCGTGGGTCGAGAGAAACAGGTCGCAGCCAAAGGCCTTGAGGTAGGGATACGGACTGCGCCCGCCGACAAAGGCCGCGCGAGAGATTGCCAGTCCGTAATGGTCAATCGAGTTGAATACCCGCAGCCCGGTGTCGGCGCTGTTGCGCGACACCAGAATCACCTCGACCCGGGCACGGCCAAGGCTATTGTTGAGGTTCAGGAGTTTCTGCACCAACGCAAAGGCATCGCCGGGTTGGAGGATTTCGTCTTCGTGTTCGATCTGATACTGCCGGTAGGCTTCGACACCGCTCGACAGATAGACCTTGTGGCTTTCGCTCAGGTCGAACAGCGCTCGCGAAGAAATCGCCAGCACCAGTTTGTCGTCAATTGCCTTCGGCATGCCCTTCTCCCTCAGGTTGGTCGACTCAGGTGTTTCGTCGATCAATGAAACTCAAACTGCGATACAAGGCCTCGATGCGCGGCATCTCACACCCCGCGGCCCTGGCGGCCGCCAGTGGCCGGGCGTAGATCGCGGCCAGCTCCAGCGGTCGTTTGTGCAGGAAATCGTGGTACATGCTCGGCCAGTAGTCAGGCATTTTTTCGGTCACCATGAACAAGTGCTCGGCATACCCCGCCGGTACACCGTGCCCGCACGCGACTGCGCCTTGCACCACTTCAGCCATCAGCGCCTTGATCAGTTCGCGACTGTCGGCATCGGCCATCAACGGTGTGGTGCTCGCTCCCAGCAACACCGAGAGACCGTTGTAAGGGATATTCCAGACCAGTTTTTGCCAACGCGCCTGATGCAAATTCGCCATGGCCTGGGAATCGAGACCGGCGCTGCGGAACAGGCCGACACCTTCCTCGACAATCGCAGTGCGTGCCGGCCCATCGGCAGGACCGCTGTGATAACCAACATGCACCGCGCCCAACGCCTGATGAGTGATGACGCCCGGCGCCTCGCGATGGACGCAGATGTAGCAGAGCCCTCCAAGCACATGCAGAGAATCGGGGAGCAACGCGCGCAGGCTGTCTTCGACATCCAGGCCGTTTTGCAACAGCAGTACCTTGGCGTTCGGTGCCGCCGCTTGCAGGATAGCGGGTGCCAGGTCGGCGTTGCTGGTGGTTTTCGCGCCCACCAGCAGCCAGTCGCAGGGCGGCATGTCTTCAGCGTTCGAATAAGCCTGCACCGGGTTCAGTTTCAGCGCGCCATGGGGCGCGCTATCGACTTGCAACCCGTGCTCGGCCACAGCGGAAAACTCGCTGCGCAGCAGAAAATGCACATCAAAACCGGCACGCGCCAGCATTACCCCGTAGAAACCACCGATTGCGCCGGTCCCGATTATGCCGATCGTCGGCCTGGCAACTGTCCCCATCATGGCAACTCCTCTGCTGTTCGACTCAGCGCCTGGCGCACGGCCCGGTTGAGCTCGGTGTCGGTCAGGCGCGATTTCAGTGCTCCAAAGAATTCGCCGTCGCGAACGACAAACAGCGCCGGCAAGTGAAAGACCTGATAACGCTCGACCACCCCGCCGTTGTTGCCGGCATCGATCCAGCACAGTCGATCGACTGCCAGGTCGAGTGTCGGCAATTGCTCGCGGGCAAACCGGCAACCGGCGCAGCCGACACTGGTGAAAATAACCAGCGATACACCGCTCATCGCCAGCAGCCGTTGGTCGGCGTCAAAATCGGTCAGTTCCAATTCGACCACTATACTTGGGAGAACAATGTCAGATGGCCGACACATGGAGTCTGTGTTCATGGGACGATTTATTCCTCACCCTGACGATGTGCCCGTCGAATTAACGTTGCTGAAACCTGAATGTATTTCGCGACGACAACTGCACACTATCAGCCTCGGGGGCATGGCTTGCAATTATCACCGCGCGTGGCGCCACGGCACAGCGCTGGAAGTTCGCATGCCGACCGTGAATCCGGACGCGCGTTACCTGGGCTATGTCGCCTGGTGCCTGCGGCGCAAGCGCGGTTATCTGGTGGGCATCGCCTTCGTCGACGAACAAATGCTGTTCAGCGCCCGGATGGGCGAGCAGGTGTGCCAGATCGAACGCTACTGCCGCCTGCATGACGCCCACGACGACTTGCAGGGTATCCAGGCCCTGGCCCTCGAATGGCTCCAGGAGCATGCCGACGAGTTTTCTCACGAATCGGTGCGCAAGGCTTTTGCCCTGCCTGTGCTGGATTAGGGGCGTTCCCGACGGGTTTGCCGGCCACGTTGGGGAAACTGACTGAGAATGGCCCCTAAACCAGTGTCTGCCCATTGTCGAGCCACGGTGTAACGCGCTAAGGTTCGGCTCCCCGACGCGCTTAATTTGCTGTGCTCCGCCGCGCGGGTTCGCTGGCGGCCGGCACCCGTGACCTGACGAGTAAACGATGGCTGATTTACCGATCAACGACCTAAACGTCGCCTCCAACGAGACACTGATCACTCCCGATCAGCTCAAGCGCGATATTCCCCTGAGCGACACCGCACTGCGCACTGTCACCAAGGGCCGCGAAGTCATTCGCAACATTCTGGATGGCACCGACCACCGCCTGTTCGTCGTCATCGGGCCTTGCTCGATCCACGACATCAAGGCCGCCCACGAGTATGCCGAGCGCCTGAAGGCTCTCGCTGCCGAAGTGTCCGATACCCTGTATCTGGTCATGCGCGTGTATTTCGAGAAGCCCCGTACCACCGTCGGCTGGAAAGGCTTGATCAACGACCCGTACCTGGACGACTCGTTCAAGATCCAGGACGGCTTGCACATCGGTCGCCAATTGCTGCTGGACCTGGCCGAAAAAGGCCTGCCAACCGCCACCGAAGCCCTCGACCCGATCTCCCCGCAATACTTGCAGGACCTGATCAGCTGGTCGGCCATCGGCGCGCGCACCACCGAATCCCAGACTCACCGCGAAATGGCGTCCGGCCTGTCCTCGGCCGTCGGCTTCAAGAACGGCACCGATGGCGGTCTGACCGTGGCGATCAACGCCCTGCAGTCGGTTTCCAGCCCGCATCGCTTCCTGGGCATCAACCAGGAAGGTGGCGTGTCGATCGTGACCACCAAGGGCAATGCCTACGGTCACGTGGTGCTGCGCGGCGGCAACGGCAAGCCGAACTACGATTCGGTCAGCGTTGCGCTCTGCGAGCAGGCGTTGAACAAGGCGAAGATCAAGCCGAACATCATGGTCGATTGCAGCCACGCCAACTCCAACAAGGATCCGGCCCTGCAACCGCTGGTGATGGAAAACGTCGCCAACCAGATCCTCGAAGGCAACAAGTCGATCATCGGCCTGATGGTTGAAAGCCACCTGAACTGGGGCTGCCAGGCGATCCCGAAAGACCTCGCCGACCTGCAATACGGCGTGTCGATCACCGACGCCTGCATCGACTGGACCGCGACCGAAAACACCTTGCGCAGCATGCATGCCAAGCTCAAGGATGTGTTGCCCAAACGCGATCGCAGCTGATCGTTTTTCCGCACAAAAACGCCGGGCTGAGCCCGGCGTTTTTTTATGCGTTCGTTTTGTTGAAGGTCACTGACTCAGCTTGGCCGCATGCCGCTGGTGACGCTCCATGTAGCGCTCGACGTAGGAGCACGATGGAATGACGGTGTAACCCATTTCGTCAGCGTACTCCAGCGCCTTCTCGGTCAAGGCTGCCGCAATACCGCGACCACGCAATGCGTTGGGCACGAAGGTGCGATAGATATCCAGGGTCTGCTTCCCCAGATCCATGTAGGTCAGATAGGCACGATGACCGTCCACATTGGTCTCGAACTGATGACCAGCCTGGTCATGGTGGATGGACAACGCCTCGCTCATCACTACTCCTCGCGGGTCTGGAATTCCGACCCCTACCTTACCGATGTTTTTCCGGCGAAGGAACATCTACGCCACCCCGTGCCTGAATGGACACCGAGAAGAGCTGCACCGATCTCGCGCTACCGAGCACCTACAAATAGTAGGCACCATTGGCAGAAATGCTCAAGGTGCGCTCGTCATCGTGCGGGTTGGCGGGTGCTGCTCCGGATCACGCAGGAATGGCTCGACCGAAGATCACTCCGGGTCGATAGCCTGAACATTGCCGGATGTTGAGACTTAAGACGAGCGCCCGTTGTTAAAGTCACCTGAACATCGAGAAAGATATTGGGAGGCGCTACGCAAAAGCCGAACAAAAGTGTAGACGAATCCATGTAGACGGGCTCTAGCCAGACTGGAAAAAGAGCGGTATGCCGAAGGAACTTTTTCTCGCCAGCTGGCTCAGCCACGGGCCTTGCAGCTGGATGTTTTTTAATCAGTTCAGTTAAAAGTTGCTCGAAAAAGAATCAACGCCTACAATTTTTTTTGCTTCTTGCGTCACGTCAGTTTTACTTACTACAAGTAATAGGTAGTATGTACGCCGGCTATTTCCTCAATCGGAGGAGATAGCTACTTAATAGAAAGTCCTTGAAGGGGAACACGATGAACAACGTTCTGAAATTCTCTGCTCTGGCTCTGGCCGCAGTTCTGGCTACCGGTTGCAGCAGCGCATCGAAAGAAACCGAAGCACGTCTGACCGCTACTGAAGACGCAGCTGCTCGCTCCCAGGCTCGTGCAGACGAAGCTTACCGTAAAGCTGATGAAGCTCTGGCTGCTGCTCAAAAAGCACAACAGACTGCTGACGAAGCTAACGAGCGTGCTCTGCGCATGCTGGACAAAGCTAGCCGCAAGTAATAATCCTTCGGGATTGTTATCAAGCCGATCCATTTTTTGGGTCGGCTTTTTTATTGCCCGGCGTTTCTCCAGGCAATAAAAAACCCGTCGACGCAGTCCGCACCGACGGGCTCTTTACAAGCTTACTGCATCGGGTCGACCGGAGTGCTCGACACCATCGGTACGGCGTTGTTGCCCGGCACAGCAATCTCCACCGGCAGGCCGTCTTCAGCGGCAACCACATCACGCACCACATCCCAGTTCATGCGCAGGTTGTTAGTGATGTCTTCACGCTTGAGCATCGCGTTGATGACCGCGGTGTGCTTGTCGACCACCGACGGGTTGCCCTTGTCGTCCAGCGGCGTATGCGCCTCCAGATAGACCTTGCCGCCACTCAAACCAAACTTGTACGGGTCGTTGATGATCCGCACCGACGTACCGACCGGCACCATGCCCGCCATTTCCAGCACGTTGTTGTTGAACATGCGGAAGCAACCGTGGCTGGTGCGCATGCCGATACCGAACTTCTTGTTCGAACCGTGGATCAGGTAGCCCGGTGTGCCCAGGGTGAACTTGAACGGCCCCAGCGGGTTGTCTGGGCCGGCCGGCACGACGTTGGGCAGCGGATCACCGTCTGCTGCGTGCTCGGCCTTGATCGAAGCCGGAGGCGTCCAGGTCGGGTTCGGCGTCTTGGCGGTGATGCTGGTGTGGGCAATCGGCGAGCCCCAGCCTTCACGACCGATACCCAGCGGGAACGTGTACACCACGTTCTTACCTTTCGGGTAGTAGTAGAGGCGGTACTCGGCCAGGTTGATCACGATGCCTTCACGCGGGCCCGGTGGCAGGATGAAGCGGGTCGGCAGAATGATTTCCGTGCCGGTGCCTGGCAACCATGCATCGACACCCGGGTTGGCCGCGACCATTTCCGTGTAGCCCAGATCGTAGGCGGTACCAAGGTCGGCGAAGGTATCTTCGTACTTGGCCTTGATCACCTGCACCTGGCCGATGATGTCTTCACCGGGCGGTGGCAGGGGAAACTCCAATGCTGCGACTGGGCCGGCCACAAAGAGGGCGGCAAGAGTCAGGCAGCGGGTGACGGCAGGAAAGCGCGGCAACATCCGGAAAATCCTTCGCATGATCAACAGAGATATAAGAGCGCGATTGTACACCGCTGTCCGTTATTTCGGGGAGATGGCCCGATTGCAGGCACTGTAAGGCGATTTTGCGATTTTCCTCGATCCCGTGTGGGAGCGAGCCTGCTCGCGATGGCTTTGTGTCAGGCGGTATGGATTTTTGAGGGTGTACATATCCGTTGCTGCGGTAACGGCCACTTAGGGTTCCGCCCTTACGGCGGGTCACTTGGAAAAGCCCCAAGTAACCAAGGGCTCTTGCCCCTGACATTCGGTGCCTCGCCTAGGCTCGGCATGCCCTCGCTCCGGTCCTGCTCCGTGGGCCCGCCGCCATCGGCCATCCATGGCCGGCGGCGGCTAACCCGGCATCCATGCCGGGTTGCCCACTACGCAGAACCTCCACTCGGCCTCACGAGGGGGCGTACACCGCAACAGCGTCCGAGGCGGCCTACCGGCCGACCTGTTTGCTGGGTTCGTTCGTCTGTGAGGTATCTGCTCGACTGGCAGGCCGCTATCGCGAGCAAGCTCGCTCCCACAGAAGAGCAAAGGCAGACCGGCGTACACCCACGCTCCTCACCACTCAACAGGCCGAGCGTTAGCTCGCCTGCAGCTCTTGATCTTGATCCACCCGCCCCCTCGGGAGGCTGAGCGGAGGTGTTCATCCGGGGACTGGCGCGCAGCGCCGTTCGACGCAGTCGAACTCATTGCATGTAGGTCGAAGCGAAGCCGACCGGAGGGCAATGCCCCCGGATGAATACCGCAGCGAAGGAACGCCGAGCCTAAGCGAGGGGCCGTACGTAAGGGGCGAGACCTTTTGGTTACTTTTGGGGCGTTTGCCAAAAGTGACCCGCTGTAAGAGCGGAACCATAAGTCGCCGTTACCGAAGAAACGGATATGTACACGGTCAACAAAAGACAGGTCGGCTCGAAGGCCGCCTCGATTCCTGACGGATCAAAGCTCAAACCGCAATTCAGGCCAGATCGGCGACGTACCCCGCTTCTGCGACTCAAGAATGGCCCGGCACAACGAGCACAGACGCTGATCCTGAAACACCCGGCGATCGACACTCGACCAGCGCGGTTGCGCCGGCAACAGACTGCCACACAAGGTGCGGTCCGCCGAGCCGCCCAGCTCCAGTTGACGGGTCACCAGATGCACCCGCACTTCCTGGCAGGCGAACAGATCCAGCTGTTCGTCAGGCTCGATCAGTTGGTAGGCAAAAAGTGACCAGGCAGGACGCGGCATCGGGGGCTCCAAATCGGGGGCGCCACCTTAGCCGAAAGCCTGCCTCTAGAAAAGTGTCATAACAGCGGTTTTAGAGTAGGCCAGACATTTTCCAGCAACTTGTCCTGGGCCCCGGCCGCCGGGTGTATGCCGTCAGCCTGCATCAAGTCCGGATGGCCGCCCACGCCGTCGAGGAAAAACGGCACCAACGGGATCTTCTTCTCGTCGGCCAGGTTGCTGTAGACATCGGCGAACGCCTTGGTGTACCGCGCACCATAATTGGGTGGCAATTGCATGCCGAGCAGCAACACCTTGGCCCCGCTGGCCCGAGAGCTGTCGATCATCGACGCAAGATTTTGTTGCAATTGAGTTGGCAGCATCCCGCGCAGGCCGTCATTGCCGCCCAACTCGAGGATCACCAGCTCCGGTTTATGCTCTGCAAGCAGCGCGGGCAGGCGTGCCTGGCCCCCGGCACTGGTGTCGCCACTGATGGACGCATTGATCACTTTGTCGTCGAAACCTTCGCGCCTGAGCCGTTGCTCAAGCAGTGACACCCACCCCAGCCGGGTATCCAGCCCGAAACCGGCGCTGATACTATCGCCAACGATCAGGACTGTACCCGCCGCTGCGTTTTGGGCCATGCACATCAAGGCCAGGCCAGCACTCAAAAACCAGACACGCATCGGACTCTCCATGGGCGCAAGCATTCTCATCGCGAAGGACCTTAGCAAAGTGGTTCCCAGCGCGGAAGGTGAACTGACCATCCTGCACGAACTCAGCCTGGAACTGAACAAGGGCGACAGCCTGGCCATCGTCGGCGCTTCCGGCTCCGGCAAGTCCACCCTGCTGGGCCTGCTCGCCGGCCTCGACCTGCCGAGCAGTGGCGAGGTCACTCTCGCCGGGCAAGGCCTGAGCAACCTCGATGAAGACCAGCGTGCGCGCATCCGTGCCGAACACGTGGGTTTCGTGTTCCAGTCATTCCAGTTGCTCGACAGCCTCAATGCCCTGGAAAACGTCATGTTGCCGCTGGAGCTCGACGGCCGCAAAGACGCCCGCGAACGCGCCACCCAATTGCTGCAACGGGTCGGGCTGGGCCAACGCCTGACTCACTCGCCACGCCAGCTCTCCGGAGGCGAGCAACAACGCGTGGCGATTGCCCGCGCGTTTGCCGCCGAGCCCGATGTGCTGTTCGCCGACGAACCGACCGGCAACCTCGACAGCCACACCGGCGAGCGCATCAGCGACTTGCTGTTCGAGCTCAACCAGGAACGCGGCACGACCCTGGTGCTGGTGACTCACGATGAACGCCTGGCCCATCGCTGCCGGCGCCTGATCCGTCTTGAAGCCGGCCTGCTGGTCGCCCCTCTGGAGCCTTGATGGCACGTCTGCCGCTGTTGCGCCTGTTCAGCCTCGCCATCCGCCAATTGCTGCGCGATGCCCGCGCCGGTGAATTGCGCGTGTTGTTTTTCGCCTTGCTGGTGGCCGTGGCCGCCAGCACCGCCATCGGTTACTTTGGCGCGCGCCTGAACGGCGCCATGATGCTGCGCGCTACCGAGTTCCTCGGTGCCGACCTGCTGCTGGAAGGCAGTTCGCCTGCGCGCCCCGAACAGATAAGAAGCGGCACCGAACTGGGTCTGGAACACGCTCAAGTGGTGGAGTTCTCCAGCGTCATCGCCACCGATAACGGCATTCAGCTGTCCAGCATCAAGGCGGCCGATGACACCTACCCGCTACGCGGCGAATTGAAAAGCGCGCCCGCCCCCTTCGCCACGGAAACAGTCGGTGGCGGACCGCAAACCGGTGAAGCCTGGGTCGAGGCACGCCTGCTGACCGCCCTGGACCTGAAGATCGGCGATAGCATCGATGTCGGCATGAAAACCCTGAAACTGGCGCGGGTGCTGACTTACGAACCCGATCGCGCCGGCAATTTCTACAGCCTGACGCCGCGGGTGCTGATCAATCTCGGCGACCTTGCAGCAACCGGCGTGGTGCAACCCGGTAGCCGGGTCAGCTATCGCGAATTATGGCGAGGCAACGCTCAGGCACTCGAGACGTACCGGCAACTAATCAAGCCGGGGCTTGCCGCCAATCAGCGCTTGCAGGACGCCCGCGACGGCAATCGACAGATCGGTGGCGCCCTGGGCAAGGCCGAACGCTACCTGAACATGGCCAGCCTGGTGGCGGTATTGCTCTCCGGCGTGGCGGTGGCGCTGTCGGCAACCCGCTTCGCCACCCGCCGATTCGATGCCAGTGCATTGCTGCGCTGCCTCGGGCTGTCGCGCCGGGAAACCATGGTGTTGTTCAGCCTGCAACTCACTGTGCTCGGGCTGCTGGCCAGCATCAGCGGCGCCCTCCTCGGCTGGCTCGCACAACTGGGATTGTTTGCCCTGCTGCATGACTTGCTGCCGACCGACGTGCCTCCGGGCGGACTGTTTCCGGCCGTTGCCGGGATCGGCACCGGACTGGTGGCGCTCGCCGGTTTCGCCTTGCCGCCGCTGGCGGCCTTGGGCCGGGTACCGCCATTGCGCGTGCTGCGTCGGGATATGCTGCCGATCCCTTCCAGTACCTGGATGGTCTACGGTGTAGCGCTGGGCGCCCTCGGCCTGATCATGTGGCGCCTGAGCCTGGACCTGGTGCTGACCTTTGCCCTGCTCGGCGGCGGCGTGATTGCAGCGCTGGTGCTGGGCGGTTTGTTGTTGCTGCTGTTGAAGAGTCTGCGGCGCATGCTGGCTCGTGCGTCCTTGCCCTGGCGCCTGGGACTGGGCCAACTGCTGCGTCATCCGCTCGCTGCCGCGGGCCAGTCCCTGGCGTTCGGCCTGATTCTGCTGTCGATGGCACTGATTGCGCTGCTGCGCGGCGAGTTGCTGGACACCTGGCAGAACCAGCTGCCGAAAAACGCCCCCAATTACTTCGCCCTGAACATCCTGCCCGCAGATAAACAGGCCTTCACCAACCACCTGATCGCCGTGTTGGCTCAATCGGCACCGTTGTACCCGGTGGTGCCGGGGCGATTGATCAGCATCAACGGCGAGCCGGTGCAACAGATCGTCACCAAAGAATCTGCGGGTGATCGGGCGATCCAGCGCGACCTGAGTCTGACCTGGGCCGCGGACCTGCCGTCGGGCAACAAACTCACGGCCGGCCATTGGTGGAACGAACAGACGCCGGACGATGTTCCCGGCGTGTCGGTAGAAGGCAAGGTCGCCGAAAGCTTGAAAATCAAGCTCGGCGACCACCTGATTTTCAGCGTTGGCGGGGTCAATCGCGAGGCGAAAGTCACCAGCCTGCGGGAGATCGACTGGGACAACTTCCAGCCGAACTTCTTCATGATCTTCCAGCCCGGCACCCTCAAGGATCTACCGGCGACCTACCTGACCAGTTTCTATCTGGCATCGGGTCACGATCAGCAGATTGTCGACCTGTCCCGCGCCTTCCCGGCGGTGACCATCCTGCAGGTCGAAGCCTTGCTGGAGCAATTGCGCAGCATCCTCGCCCAGGTGACCCTGGCGGTGGAGTACGTGTTGTTGTTCGTGTTGGCGGCGGGGATGGCGGTGCTGTTCTCCGGCCTGCAAGCGACGCTGGATGAACGCATTCGCCAGGGTGCGCTGCTGCGTGCGCTGGGGGCGGAGCGGCAATTGCTGGTCAAGGCGCGGCGCATCGAGTTCGGTTTGCTGGGCGCAGTCAGTGGCTTGCTGGCGGCGCTGGGCTCGGAGGTGGTGAGTTGGGTGCTCTATCGCTACGCCTTTGACCTGCCGTGGCATCCGCATCCATGGCTGCTGTTCCTGCCACTGGTTGGCGCCGTGCTCATTGGTGGTGCCGGGGTGTTCGGCACCCGCCGGGCATTGAACGTCAGCCCGCTGACAGTCCTGCGCGAGGGTTGATAGACTCCTGCCATCCTCACCACAAGAAGCTGTCATGAGCCGTTACCGCCCTCCCCGCACTGCTGGCACCGCGCTGATCACCCCCGAGGGTGAAGCGCGGATGCGCGCCGAGTTCCACGAGCTGTGGCATGTACGTCGGCCCCAGGTTACCCAGGCTGTCAGCGAAGCCGCGGCCCAGGGTGATCGCTCGGAGAACGCCGAATACACCTACGGCAAAAAGATGCTGCGAGAGATCGACAGCCGCGTGCGTTTTCTCACCAAACGCCTGGAAGCGCTCAAGGTGGTCAGCGAAAAACCCAGCGATCCGAACAAGGTCTATTTCGGCGCCTGGGTCACGATCGAGGATGAGGAGGGCAAAGAGTCGCGCTACCGCATAGTCGGGCCGGATGAACTGGACCTCAAACAGGGCCTGATCAGCATTGATTCGCCATTGGCCCGCGCATTGATCGGCAAGGCACTGGACGCCGAAGTCCGGGTCCAGACACCGACGGGTGAGCAGTGTGTGTACATCGTGGCAATCGAGTACCCGTGAACCGCAGCGTTCCCGGCCTCAGCGCCGGGTAATCAACCCTTGTCGGGCAACGCGGGTCAGTTGCCTGATCACTTCAGGAGCGTCTTCGAGGCTGGGGGATTGAATCACCGCCAGATCGAAACTGTCGTCGGCGAAACGAGCGAGCGACTCACCGTCTTCGACAAACTGGATCAGGAAGGCAGCGGGACCGCCGGTACGACGTGGCCAGCCATCGAGATAACGCAAGAGCGTCGGCTGATGTTTGCCGCCAAGCAGGATTTTTGGATTGCGCTGGGTCAGATGTGCCGTGATCGGCGCGGGACGTATAACGGGGTTTAATGCATTCATTGTGTCGTGTCTCTGCCTCAAAAGTCTGCATGGCAGGTGAGAGGCAACACCGAACCAGCGCTTTAGCGGTATTTCGAAGCCTGTTCTGGCTTCTATCGGCAACTGAATGAGTCACCTGGCGCCCCGCAAGTAGCTGTTTAAATCGGCGCATGAGCAACATCCTAGAGAAGCTGACTGGACAGTGTCAAGAATGACCGTCAACAAAAAAGGCCCGCACAATGCGGGCCTTTTCGTTGAGCCAGAGCGGTCAACCGGTGATGACACGGTCCGCCGAGAGTTTGCCCGCACCTTCGATCAATACCGCGATACTGCCACCGAGCAACGCCAGGGCGAATTCATAACCGTTGTTGGCCATGAACAGTCCGTTGCTGATGTGCACCGAGAAAATCGCGACCAGCAACAGGAAGGTCAGGCCAAGTGCGGCCGGACGAACCAGCAGGCCGATGATCAGGGCCAGGCCGGCGAAGAACTCGATGCCGCCAGACAGTGTCGCCATCAGGTAACCCGGCGTCAGTCCGAGGCTTTCCATGTACTGCGCGGTTCCAGCCAGACCATAGCCACCGAATGCCCCGAAGAGCTTCTGCGAGCCGTGAGCGGCGGAAATAATGCCGACCACGATGCGCAGAACCGTCAGGCCGTAGCCGGCGCGGGTAAACAGTACCTTGTTGATCAGAGTGCTCATGCTGTTTCATTCCTTGTCAGTGTGTGTTGGTTGGCCGCTATATTAATCAGTAATTCACATATTAAAAGCGCAAAAAACCCGCAATAACAATCAGATTAATTGATCACTTGCGTGAGGCAACCTGTTGTCCCTCGGGCTCCAACGACTCACGCTCCCGGTCGAACGCCAAGTAATACTTGTTCACGCTATTAACATAGCTGACGGGCCCCATACCCACTTGCTCCATGGCAACGCGCTCGACCTGGAAGAACCACTGGTTGGGATTCAACCCTCGCCGCCGGGCTTCGGCGCGCATGCCCTGGACCCGCTCCGGCCCGATGTTGTAGGCCGCCAGCACGAAGGCCATGCGTTCGCGCTCGTTGAGTTTCGGGCTGGCAAAGAATTTGCGCCGGATCATCGCCAGGTACTTGGCCCCGGCCTGCACATTGCCATCTACGTCCTGAATATTGTTGACCCCCACCTGCTGCGCCGCAGAAGGCGTGATCTGCATCAGACCGGTCGGGCCACCGCCACTGCGGGCGGCTGGTTGCAGGGCTGATTCCTTGAAGGCCAGCGCCGCCAGGTTCAGCCAGTCCATGCCCTGGGCATCGGCGTGTTTCTGCAACACCGGGCGAAGTTTTTCCAGACGCTGCCGGTCCGCCTTGGCCAGTGGATAGTGCACTTGATAGAGACGCCGATAGATCCGCAGGAACGCGGCGTCCTGATCCGATGGTTTTTTGTAACCGGTGAGGAAGCGATCAATGCTGGCCCGCAGCATCGAGGCATCGCGGCGCACGAACCAGAATTCCTCTCCCGGATCACTGACAAGTACCTGCTTGTCGAAACGCAGTTTGGGCAGGATCTTGCCCCAGCGTTCGGCGATCGGCTGCTCGACGATGGTCAGGTGGAAGATCCCACCCTGCACCATCTCCAGTACATCCTCGACGGCAAGGCTCGGATCGACCCATTCGATTGTGACCGGTGGCAGTTTGTGCAAGGCGAGCTTTTGATTGATCTGGCTGACGGCATCCCCGGCGGCGCTGCCGGCGGGTAACGCCAGGGTCTTGCCGGAAAGCTGTTCAAGCTTGGTGTAGCGGCGTTCGCCCTTGATGCCCACCAGGACCAACGGGATGTTGCTGGCAATCGGCTCACTGGTGCTGACGGCGAAGCCGGGTTGCAGATCGAGCAACTCGCCTGGCGCCACCAGATCGCCCTCCCCGCGCTGCAATGCGCCGAGCAGTTGATCCTTGGCCTTGGGAATGATCTTGAGGGTGATTTCCTGACCGTCTCGGGCGTGGCCGTTGAGGTATTGCTCGAACGCTCTCAGACGGTGGTATTCGACCCCGATCGCCTGCCCCTGGACTTCGCCGGAACTGTTACGGCTCTGGTTGACCAACACCCGCAGCACACGACTGCTGCGAATTTCCGCAAGGTCGCGCACCTTGCTGGCCGGTACGGCTTGCAGCGGCCCGGGCAGACGCGCGACCGCCGACATCGGCAGTAGCAGCGAACAACACAGCAGTAGCAAAACCGAGGGACGAATCATCCACTCTCCGGAAAGAATATGAGGCCCGCTTCAATGACGAAAACCATCAAGCGCGGCGACAAAAACAGAGCGCCCAAGGCGCTGGCAAAGTGCGAAAGACTGGCACAATGATGGCAAAACTACCAACCCAGCCTGGTCCGCGGCTCAAGAGACAGCGTTAACCCGTTGTAGTTCTTGGCTTTTCTTATAAATCCACGGCTCTGATATGCTTTCCGGCCTTTGGGCCGAGGTAGCACCATGCAACTCATCGATATCGGCGTCAACCTGACCAACGCCAGTTTTGCCGACAAACACCAGGCCGTACTCGACCGCGCCTACGCGGCCGGCGTGTGCCAACTGGTGCTGACCGGCACAAGTGTCGAGGGCAGTGAACAGGCTCTTGAGCTGTGCCAGCAACTGGACGAAAGCGCCCAGCGCCTGTTCGCCACCGCCGGTATTCACCCTCACTGCGCCAGCGACTGGAACGCCGACAGCGCCCGACGTTTGCGCAGCTTGCTCATGGAGCCGAATGTGGTGGCCGTGGGTGAATGCGGGCTGGATTTCAACCGTGATTTCTCGCCGCGCCCGCAACAGGAGAAAGTCCTCGAAGAACATCTGGCCATGGCCGTCGAATTGCAGCTGCCGGTTTTTCTGCACGAACGCGACGCCAGCCAGCGTCTGCTGGAGATCCTGCGCGACTTCCGCGACCGACTGCCGGCCGCCGTTGTGCATTGCTTCACTGGGGAGCAGAAGGCGCTGTTCAGCTACCTCGACCTCGACCTGCACATCGGCATTACCGGCTGGATCTGCGACGAGCGCCGGGGCACGCATTTGCATCCGCTGGTCAAGGAGATCAAGCGCGGACGCCTGATGCTCGAAAGCGATGCACCGTATCTGCTGCCGCGCAGCCTGCGCCCCAAGCCGAAAAACGGGCGCAACGAGCCGGCGTACCTGACCGAAGTACTGCGCGAAGTGGCGCTGCATCGCGGGGAAAGCCAGGAAGATCTGGCGGCGCACACGACAGCGTGCGCACGGGCGTTTTATGGACTGCCATTTATCTCCTGATAAACATAAATCCCACAGGTTTGAAGTTGATCTGCATCAAGAATCAGCCACCTGAGTAGCGGCACAATGATGGCACCTTGCCAAAACTGTTTCCGCTATCAGAGAAAACCTCCATGGGTGCCTGGCTTAGCAACATTTCGCTGAAATACAAATTCTGGGCGGTCAATGCCGTCGCCTTCGTCACCACGTTGCTGCTGGTGCTGTACGCGGTGCAGCTCGAACAGCACGCCCGCAGTCATGCCAACCAGGCTTCGGCCCAGGCCCAGGCGCGACTGCTCGAAGCCTGGCCTGCAGGGCAGCCGCTGCCCAACGCCGCAAATCTGCTGACGTACAATCGCGGGCAGACGCCCATGCTCGATGGGCAACCCGTGCCGGAACTGGCCGATGCGAATGGCTGGGTCAAGATCAACGCGATGCCGCTGTTCGGTGACAACCCGTTGATGGGCGCCGAAGTCTTTACCCGCATTGGTGGCCAGCAGGTGGCCGTGATTGCCCAGGGCCCAAGTCTGAGCCAGGTGTTCAGCGAACGTTTTGCCGACTACGCGTTGGCCGTGTTCATCCTGATGCTGGCAATGCTCGGCGCATCGCAGCTATTGATCCGCTTCCTGCTCAGCCAGCTCAACACCTTGAAAGACGTCATGTTGCACGTGGAGAAAACCGGCGACCTGTCGGCCCGCGTGCCATTGGCTTGCAGTGACGAAGTCGGGCAGATGGCCAGCGCCTTCAACGCCATGCAGGCCGGTTATCAACGGGTGGTCAACACCGTCGCCAGCACCGCCCGGCAACTGGACGTCGGCGCCGCACGGCTGGCGGCCAGCATGAATGAAGTGCGCCTCGGCATGCAGGGCCAGCAAAGCGAAACCGATCAGGTCGCCACGGCGATCAATGAAATGACGGCCACGGTCTATCACATCGCCCAACACGCAGGCGCCACCCGTGACCTTTCGCAATCGGCCAATACCCTGGCCGGCAGCGGGCAGGAAGTGGTGACGCGGGTGCAGCGGTCGATTGCCGGACTGTCCACCGGCGTCCAGCAGACCGCCGAGATGATTCAACGCCTGGCCGAGGACAGCCAGAAGATCAACGGCGTGGTCAACGTGATTCACAGCATTGCCGAGCAAACCAACCTGTTGGCGCTGAACGCTGCTATCGAAGCGGCCCGGGCCGGCGAGATGGGCCGCGGGTTTGCGGTGGTTGCCGATGAAGTGCGCAACCTCGCCAAACGCGTGCAGGCCTCCACGGATGAAATCACCCTCATGGTCTCGGCGTTGCAGGCCGGCACACGGGACGCCGTGGATTTCATGCAAGAGAGTTCGTTCAAGGCCGACGACTGCGTACAACAGGCGCAAGAGGCCGGTTCGGCATTGGCCGAGATCACCAGCGCAGTGGCGCAGATGCGTGAAAGCAATACACAGATCGCGGTGGCGGCCGAGCAACAGAGCCAGGTGGCGGAAGAGATGAACCGGGCGGTGGTGAACATCCGTGACGTGACCGAGAACACGGTGCAGCAGACGGTGACTTCGGCGATCACCAGCAATGAGCTGGCGGCGTTGGCCGGGGCGTTGAGCAAGGCGATAGGTCAGCTCAAGCTTTGAGGGCCTCTTCGCGAGCAAGCCCGCTCCCACAGGTGACCGCGTTCTTTCATTGGAATACGGTCAAAATGTGGGAGCGGGCTTGCTCCGGGCGGCGTTCCGACGAAGGCGTCAGGACTGGCACCATCAATTCCAGTCATGGCACCTATCAAGCCAATAGCCAGCCTTGATTCGCCGCCAGCATAGACCCGGCCTATTCTTCAACACATCTGTTCAACATGGATCGAGGATCGGCATCATGGGCAAACGTCACCCCAACCTTCCCGCCTGGCAATGGCGAGCTTACCCGAACAACCACCAGCACCCGACCAATCTGGTGCTGCACCTGATCGCGGTGCCGCTGTTCATCGTGGCGTTTCTGCTGATCGTGTCCGGAGTGTTCAGCCTGAGCCTGGCAAACATCGCCATCGGCGTGATCGGTGTGATGGCGGCGCTAGCCTTGCAACGCCACGGCCACAGCCTGGAGACCCAAGCCTCCGAACCCTTCAGCGATCGCAAGGATGCGGTATCGCGCCTGTTCGTCGAGCAGTTCCTCACGTTTCCGCGGTTCTTCCTCAGCGGTGGCTGGTGGCGCGCCTGGCGTGAGCGCCACCGTCGTCACTGATCAGGCGAACACCGTCACCGTCTGCCGGCTCATGGCGATCAACCGGCCATCCGCGCTCCACATTTTTGCGGCGGCATGCCCGTAGCCGTCAGCGGCGTATTCGGTTTCGACCAGGTATTTGCACCAGTCCAGAGTGTTCAGTTCCAGCAGCGGTTGCACGAACTCGATGGTCCAGGTCAGCGTGCTGCCCATCGCCGGCTTCTTCAAAAACGGCATCAGGGCCGGCGGCCAGGCGTCCACCAGCGCCAGGATATGCGCCTCGCTGATGGCCTCTTCTTTCACGTCGCCGCGCAAGCGCACCCAACCGCCCATTTGCCGGGACGTGCTGCCGCTGAACGGCAGCCCGCCGATACTCCAGCGCATCGCCAGATGCCGCATGAATTCCGGGATGACGCCTTCGACAAAAGGCAGTTCCTGGCATTCGTCCCAGTGCTTCATTTCTGGTGCCGGTTCAGCGGTCACCGCCACTTCCGAGGGGCGCGAGGCGCCAAAACTGCCCTGGATCAACGTCACCACCTGACCCTTCTGCATCACCCGGCCCAACACCTGGCTGACCGCCTTGCCTTCGCGCAGCACCTCGACCTCAAAACTGACCGGAACCTCGGGTTCAACCGGGCCGACAAAGGTGATTGCCAACGAACGTACCGGCCGATCCGCCGGAACCCGGGCACGCATGGCTTCGTACTGCAAAGCAGCCACCAGGCCACCGAAACTGGCGCGCCCCTGCGCCCAGGAGGCCGGGATAGACAGCTCATGCGGCTGGCTACGGACAGCGTCGAGCAGTTCGGAGAAACGCATGAAAACCTCAGGGATCGAAAAAAGATGAAGGGATCTTACCCAGCCGGAGAAGGCTATACAGCACCCATTCCGGCCAAAAGTACTGACAGAAGAGCCGAACACATAACCCTGTGGGAGCGAGCCTGCTCCGGGCGGCGTTCCGACGATAGCGCCCGGACAGCCAACATCAATTTTGAATGTCACGACCTCATCGCGAGCAGGCTCGCTCCTACAATGGATCTCCGGTGTTTTCAGGATTTGAAACAGGCCTTACCCAGTTTTTCCAGCACCCGGTCCGCACGCTGTTCAGCCTCGGCCATGGTGGCTGTCCAGACCGCAACACAGGGCTGCAAATCCGTTTCCTGTTCAGCCATGGCCAGCCATTGCACGCAATCGTGCCAGTCGCCCAGCGCGCCCTGGGCCGATTTCAACCGGGACATGGCCGCTTTCGGCAAACGGTCCAGTTCGGGGTAAGCATCGATGCCATAGCGCACACGCTTGATCAGCAGCCGCAGCCGATGACGGTCATGAGCCGGGTCGTGCAGTGCCTCGTCGAGTTTTCCCCACTGCTTGCCCAGGCGTTTTTCGATGCGCTTGCGCAAGCCCTTGAGCAATCCCTGGCGCTGGGCGGCGCGCAGAAAACGCGGAAATGCATCGAGGACGATCAGCAATTGCGCAAGTTCAGGGCTGGCCGCCACGGCCGGATAGGCCTCGGCCATTTGCGCCATGCGCCACTGTGCGGCTTGGGGTTGATGGTGCTGGAGCAGGTACGCCGCCAGCACTTCGCGATCACGTAATGGCGTGCTCAGTTCGCCCACCCGGGAGGCGGCCGCTTCCAGTTGTTCGACACCGGGCAGCCCGCGCAAGGGTCGCAACAGGCTGCGTAACCGACGCATGGTCGTGCGCAGGTCGTGTAACGCTTCAGGGTCTGTACGCTCTTTCAGGCGGGCCTGACAGGCCAGCAGACGAACTTCCAGGCCCAGAACCTGAGCCACCAACCGATCGATCATGGGGGTTTACTCCGTAAACTGCGCCAGGTTGCAAGCTCCAGGCTGCAAGCTCGGTGGGTCTTGCAGTTTGCAGCTTAGAGCTTGTAACCGCTTTTCGCTTTTAACGCCCCGCGCGCGATTCACGAATATAGAAACGGGCCTTCTCGGCTTTGGTGGTGCAGCCTTCAAACCCCTCGAATTGCTGCTGGGTCTTGGCTGCGGTCAACAGCGACAGGGCCTTGGAGTAGCTGACGGTCCCGGCAAAACCTTCGGCCTTGGCCAAGTCCAGTTCATGCCATGCAGCATCCAGGTTGCTACCGCAACTGTCGCGATAAGCGGTTTTGCCGGCACAACCGGCGAGCGCCAGGGCAATCAATGGCACGCAGATCCAGGCTTTCATCACTCACTCCTCAAAGATAGGTCAACAGTCGTGCAGGTAAGACGGTGTGGCACCTGAAAAGTGCCGTTGGTCCGCTATGCAAACTATAGCGCTGACGAGAATAACCATGTGCCGCCATGGAGTGTCGAAAATACGACGCTCTTGCCCCGTCGAACGACCAAGGCGATTGAAGCGTGCCCCTCGATGGGTGCATTGTTGAACCATTCAAGCGAGGGCGATCCATGAAAAAGCGTGTCGCACTGGTATTGGGCTCGGGTGGAGCCCGGGG
This sequence comes from Pseudomonas sp. P1_C12, assembly GCF_056406435.1. Lineage (NCBI taxonomy): Bacteria > Pseudomonadati > Pseudomonadota > Gammaproteobacteria > Pseudomonadales > Pseudomonadaceae > Pseudomonas > Pseudomonas sp. P1_C12. The sequence goes on from NZ_JBFUAE010000016.1 coordinate 55,828, forward strand.
TTATGCACATATCGGGGTCATTGAAGAGATCGAACGGCGCGGCTATGACATTGCCTGTATCGCCGGTTGCTCCATGGGCGCGGTGGTGGGCGGGATCTACGCCGCCGGCAAACTCAATGATTACCGCGACTGGATCGAGAGCCTGGATTATCTCGACGTGTTGCGTCTGGTGGACGTCAGTTTTCGTCTGGGGGCGATCCGTGGCGAGAAAGTCTTCGGGCAGATCCGCAAGATCGTCGGCGAGATCAACATCGAAGATTTGCGTATTCCCTACACCGCGGTTGCCACCGACCTGACCAACCAGCAGGAAATCTGGTTCCAGGAAGGTTGCCTGCATCAGGCCATGCGCGCCTCGGCAGCGATTCCCAGCCTGTTTACCCCGGTGATGCAGGGCAACCGCATGCTGGTCGATGGCGGCATTCTCAACCCGCTACCGATCGTGCCCGTAGTGTCGAGCCATTGCGATTTGATCATCGCGGTCAACCTCAACTCCACCAACCAGCGCCACTATCAATTGCCGGTCATCCAGCGTCCCGCTGCCTTCAAGACCCGCTTCGACAGCCTGATCAACTCCGTCGGCTCGAAGTTGCCGTTCCGGCGCAAACAGGCTGAACAATTGTTGGTTCTGGAACAGGAAGCCTTGAAGGCCGAAGGTGCGGACTTCAACCCGTGGATCGAATCCGCCGAGCCCGAGGCGCAGCAACCCGCGGCCGCTCCGCAAGCCAGTGGCGCCCCTCGCTCCGCCACCGGTTCGTTCATCATCGACAACGTCGGGCCGGCGTCCTTGCTGGATTTGATCAACCAGAGTTTCGAGGTGATGCAGACGTCGCTGGCGCAGTACAAGATTGCCGGGTATCCGCCTGACATCCTGATCAACGTGCCTAAACGCGTGTGTCGGTTTTTCGAGTTCTACAAGGCGCCGGAGCTGATCGCGCTGGGACGGGAGATTGCGCGGGATACGCTGGATCGGTATGAGAATGAGCAGAACTGAACGCCTGAAAGTTCTCGGGTGACTATCAGGGCCTCTTCGCGAGCAGGCTCGCTCCTACAGTAAATCTTCGGTGTCCACGAAATTTGTGTCTGACCAGGATCCAATGTGGGAGCGAGCTTGCTCCGGGCGGCGTTCCGACGATGAGGCCGGATCATTCAGCACAAAACTAAAGGCTGCCCTCACTCAACAACCGATACCCCACCCCCGCCTCGGTCACGATGAACCGTGGCCGGGTCGGGTCATCCGCCAGTTTCTGGCGCAAGTGCCCGACCACGATGCGCAGGTAATGAGTGTCTTCGGTGTGCGTCGGCCCCCAGATGTCCTTGAGCAATTGCTGCTGGGTGATCACCCGCCCGGGATGTCGCGCCAGTTGCGCCAGCACGGCGTATTCCTTGCGAGTCAGCGCGACTTCGATACCGTCGAGCAACACCCGGCGATACGCCAGGTCGACCGTCAATGGACCGAAGGTCAGCGCCGCTTGTTGCACCTCGCCCACGGGCGCCTGGCGCAACAACGCACGAATCCGCGCCAGGAACTCCTGAATGCCGAACGGCTTGGTCACGTAGTCATTGGCGCCGCCATCCAGGGCCTCGACTTTCTGCCCTTCACCGGCGCGCACCGAGAGCACCAGCACTGGCACCGTCGACCACTCGCGAAAATCGCGCAATACCTGTTGGCCGTCCATGTCCGGCAAGCCGAGATCGAGCACCAGCAAGTCCGGTTTGTTCAACGCGGCTTGTGCCAATCCTTCACTGCCGGTGCCGGCCTCCAGCACTTTATAGCCCTGGGAAGCGAGGCTGATGCGCAGGAATTTGCGGATCTGCGGTTCGTCGTCGATGACCAAAATGGTCGCGGTCTGGCTCATGAATTCACATCAACACAAAGAAGTGGCAAGAGAGTAGCGCAAGCACGATCAGCCTTCACTCTCGTATCCTGGCTGAGCCTGTAGCGGCAGGTGCAACGTGATGCAGGTGCCGCGCCCCTCGATACCGTCGGCAACGCTGATACGCCCGCCATGGGCACCGACCATGCCCTGACAAATCGCCAGCCCCAGCCCGGTACCCTGCCCGCCACGATCACCCCGCGCCGCGGTGTAGAACATGTCGAAAATCTTCGCCCGTTCCGCCTCCGGAATTCCCGGCCCCTCATCGCAGACCGAGAAAAACAGCTCACTGTCATCGGCCCCGGCGCGCAATTGCAAACGTCCGTGGTGCGGCGAAAACCGCGCGGCGTTTTCCAGCACGTTGACCAGTGCCTGTTCGATCAGCGCGGCATGGACGAACAGCAGCGGCAATTGCGCCGGTACTTCGGTGCTGACCTGCAGCGACGCGAGTACCGCGCGCAAGCGATTGAGCGCACTGCCGATGATATCGGCCGGCGACACCCAGTCCCGTGCCAGCTTCAGCGCGCCGTGGCCGAGCCGGGTCATGTCGAGCAGGTTTTGAATGTAGCGGTCGAGGCGCTCGGCTTCATCGCGCGTGCCTTCGAGCAGTTCACGTCGATCCTCCAGCGGGATCGCCTCACCCAGGGCCAGCAGGCTGTCGATACTGCCGCGCATGGACGTCAGCGGTGTGCGCAAATCGTGGGACACCGACGCCAGCAAGGCACTGCGCAGTTGCTCGGTTTCGCCGTGCAGCCGCGCCGCTTCCAGATCATCGGCCAGTTGCGCCCGGGCCAGTGCCTGGGCCAGCGGCTGGCTCAGCGCGGTCAACAAGCGTCGGCGCTGGCCACTCAGGGTCTGGCCTTCGTTGGCACATACGCCAAGCAACGCCAGCGGGCCGTCCTCCACCGATAACGGCCACCACCACCAGCGGCCGAACGGCAAGGTACCGGTGCCCGCACCCGCGGGTTGATCGTGCTGCCAGGCCCAATCGGCGGCGGCGCGTTCGGCTTCGGTGAACTCGAGCGGGCCACCGGTTTCGACTTTCCAGCCGTTTTGCCCGTCGCGATTGAGCAGGCACAGTTGCACATCGCTCCAGCCGTTGAGGTGCTGGGCGGCCGCGCTGACCACGGCCTGGCGGTCAGTGGCGGCGGTGAGTTTGCGTGACAGGTCGAGCAATTCGCTGGTCTCTTCCTGGGTATCGCGCAGGGCCTGTAATTGCCTGCGCTGGCGCGCCGCGAGGTTGCCGGTGAGGGCCGCCATCAGCAGGAAGAACAGCAAGGTCAGCACGTCTTCTTCGCGCTGGATTCTGAAGGAGAAATTCGGTGGAATGAACAGGAAGTCATAGGTCAGGAACGACAGCGCCGCACAGGCCAGCGCCGGGCCGAGACTGCTGCGCACCGCCACCAGCAATACCGCCGCAAGGAACACCAGGGAGATGTTCGGCAGTGGCAGCACGCTCGCCACGGCCCAGGCCAGGGCGCTGGCCAGAACCGTCGCGACCACGGCCAATGCGTAGTCGAACCAGACCAGTGAATGCATCGACCGCTGATGGGGTTGATGCTGTTGGTGATTGCTGTCGAGAACGTTGATCTCCAGTCCGCGCGCATTACGCAGCAATCGCGCAGCCAGCCCGCCACCGAACAGACGTCGGCGCAAACGCGGCCGGGACTGGCCGACCAGCACCAGGCTGGCGCGGCGTTCGGCCGCATGCTGAATCAGGGTTTTCGCCACTTCACCGGCGCGCAGCAACACCACTTCGCCCCCCAGGCGTTCGGCCAGTTGCTGGGCACTCTGCAGGCGCAGACGTGACTGCTCGTCATGCACGCTGCCGTTGTCCACGTGCACCAGGCTCCAGGGCAGATGGCGCCGTTGGGCCACACGGCTGGCATGGCGTACCAGACGCTCGGCCTGGGCATCGCCGTCGACCCCTACCAGCAAACGCCCGCGCACGGCTGGCGCCGCTTGACCGAGTTGACGATAGCCCTGGGCCAGATCGTTATCGACCTGAGCCGCCGCGGTTTGCATCGCCAGTTCACGCAGGGCCGTCAGGTTGGTCTGGGAAAAGAACGCATCGATGGCCGCCCGCGCCTGCTCCGGCACATAGACCTTGCCGTCGCGCAAACGCTCCAGCAACTCGCGCGGCGGCAAGTCGATCAGCAGCAGTTCATAGGCTTCCTGCAACACCCAGTCCGGCAGGGTCTCGCGGACGTGCACGCCGGTGATGCCGCGCACCTGGTCGTTGAGGCTTTCCAGATGCTGGACGTTGACCGTGGTGTACACGTCTATGCCGGCGGCGAGCAGTTCCTGAATGTCCTGCCAGCGTTTTTCGTGACGGCTACCGGGTGCGTTGGTGTGCGCCAGTTCGTCGACCAGCACCAGTTTTGGTTTGGCTTTGATCAGACCGTCGAGGTCCATTTCTTCAAGCAACACGCCACGGTATTCCGAGCGCACCAACGGCTGCTGCGGCAAGCCGCCGAGCAGGGCTTCGGTTTCGGCCCGGCCGTGGGTTTCGACGACGCCGGCGATGATTTTCACCCCTTGGCGTAACTGGGTGTGGGCCGCTTGCAGCATGGCGTAGGTCTTGCCGACACCCGGCGCGGCGCCGAGAAACACCTTGAGCCGGCCACGGCCATCGCGGGGCAGGTCTGCTAACAGCGCGTCGGCGCGGCCGGAGTTGCTCATTTTCATTGCCTTGTTTGACTTGATATATGGGTGTGGCATTAAAAGATCGCAGCCTGCGGCAGCTCCTACGCCAGATGGCGTACATCCTGTAGGAGCTGGCGAAGCCTGCGATCTTTTGATCTACAGGTTTTCCAGCGCCCGATTCAACTCAAGCACATTCACCACTGGCGGGCCTACCAGTGGTTGCTCGATGTGAGCGTCCAGCAGTCGTTGCAGTGTCGCTACCGGCAGGTTGCGCGCCGTCGCGACACGCGCCAGTTGATAGGCAATCGCCGCCGGTGGCAAGTGCGGATCGAGACCGCTGCCGGACGTAGTGACCAGCGCCAAGGGCACCGGCCCCTGGCCTGGCACCAGCAGTTTGTTGGCGTCGTCGATCACCCGCGAGGCCAGCGCCGGGTTGCTCGGCGAAAAGTTGCTGGCACTGCTCGACACGGTGGCAAAGGCACCGGCCGAAGGGCGCGGGTGGAACCAGGCGTCGCCGACGAAATCCTGGGCGATCAGCGAAGAGCCACGGACCTTGCCCTCGGCATCACGCACCAGGCTGCCGTTGGCCTGATCCGGAAACGTGACCTGGGCCACGCCGGTGACCACCAGTGGATAGGCGACGCCGGTGATCAGCGTCATCAGGACCAGCAGGCTCAGGGCCGGGCGTATCAATGTGGACATATCAAAATCCTCGAATTCGTAAAAACAACTGTAGGAGCGAGCTTGCTCGCGATGGATCTGAAGGCGCCGCGTTTTGTCAGAAATGGCGCGTTATCGTTAACGCCCATCGTCGGAACGCCGCCCGGAGCAAACTCGCTCCTACAGAGGGCAATCAAACCAGATGCAACGCCGTCAACAGCATGTCGATCGCCTTGATGCCCACGAACGGCACCAGGATCCCGCCCAGGCCGTAGATCAGCAGATTGCGCCGCAGCAACGCCGCCGCACTCGCCGCGTGAACCCGCACGCCGCGTAGCGCCAGAGGAATCAGCACCACGATGATCAGGGCGTTGAACACAATCGCCGAGAGAATCGCGCTCTGCGGACTGCTCAGGTGCATCACGTTGAGCACGCCCAGTTGCGGGTAAATCGAGGCGAACAGCGCCGGCAGGATCGCGAAGTACTTGGCCACGTCGTTGGCGATGGAAAAGGTCGTCAGCGCACCGCGGGTGACCAGCAATTCCTTGCCGATCTGCACCACGTCCAGCAGCTTGGTCGGGTCGCTGTCGAGGTCGACCATGTTGGCCGCTTCACGTGCTGCCTGCGTGCCGTCGTTCATCGCCATGCCGACGTCCGCCTGGGCCAGGGCCGGGGCGTCGTTGGCGCCGTCGCCGCACATGGCGACCAGACGACCGTCGTTTTGCTCGTGACGAATGCGCGCCAGTTTTTTCTCCGGCGTGGCTTCCGCCAGCACATCGTCCACACCCGCCTCAGCGGCGATGGCAGCAGCGGTCAATGGGTTGTCGCCGGTGACCATGACGGTGCGGATCCCCAGTTTGCGCAACTCGGCGAAACGCTCGCGGATACCGGGCTTGACCACGTCCTTGAGGTGGATCGCCCCGAGCAACTTGCCGTCGGCACACACCAGCAGCGGGGTGCCGCCGCTTTGGGCGATCTTGTCGATTTCACGGGACAACGGTGCAGCCAGATCAGCCCGGGTCAGGCCGACGAACGCCAGCAACGAATCCACCGCGCCTTTGCGGTACACGCGGCCCTGATAGTCGACACCGGACAAGCGGGTTTCGGCGCTGAATGGCACGACTGTCAGCACATCGGCAGACGGTTCCGGTTGCGGATGAGTGCCACGCAGGTACTCGACGATCGACTTGCCTTCAGCGGTGTCGTCGGCCAGCGAAGCCAGCAATGCGCCTTCGGCCAGTTCCCTGGCTGTCACACCTGGCGCGGCATACACCGCCGAGCAACGACGGTTACCGAAGGTGATGGTGCCGGTCTTGTCCAGCAGCAAGACGTGCACGTCCCCCGCCGCTTCCACCGCGCGACCGGACTTGGCGATCACGTTCAGGCGTACCAGGCGATCCATCCCGGCGATACCGATGGCCGACAGCAAACCGCCGATGGTAGTCGGAATCAACGTGACCAACAGCGCCACCAGGAACACCAGCGGCAGGTTGCCATTGGCGAAGTGGGCGAACGGTTGCAGGGTCACGACCACCAGCAGGAAGATCAGGGTCAGGCCGATCAGAAGGATGTCGAGCGCCACTTCATTCGGGGTTTTCTGGCGTTTGGCGCCTTCGACCAGGGCAATCATGCGGTCCAGGGTCGACTCGCCGGGGTTGGCGGTAATCTTCACCAACAGCCAGTCCGACACCAGCCGCGTGTTACCGGTGACGGCCGAGCGGTCGCCACCGGACTCACGAATCACCGGCGCCGATTCGCCGGTAATCGCCGCCTCGTTGACAGCCGCGATGCCTTCAATCACTTCGCCGTCACCGGGGATCATCTCCCCCGCGTCGACGCGCACCACATCACCTTTGCGCAGGCTGATGGCGGGCACCACTTGAAAACTGCCATTGCCGCTCTTGCGCCGGGCGCTCAGGCCTTCGCTACCCGCCTTGAGGCTGTCAGCGCGGGCCTTGCCGCGACCTTCGGCGAGGGCTTCGGCGAAGTTGGCGAACAGCACGGTGAACCACAGCCACACCGCAATTTGCGCGGCGACGAAGGTCGGCACCGCTGTGTCGGGAATGAAGCACAGCACGGTGGTCAGGATCGCGGTCAGTTCGACCACCAGCATCACCGGCGCACGCTGCAATTGCCGTGGGTCGAGCTTGACGAAGGCTTGCAGCAGCGCCGGGCGCCAGAGGGCCGAGATCGCGGTTTTCGGTTGTTCCGCTGCCTTGACGGCGGCAGGCTTGATTGCAGGCATATTCATGATGGTTTCCTTAGAATCCCATGCTCAGATGTTCAGCGATTGGTCCCAATGCCAAAGTCGGCAGGAAGGTCAAACCACCCACCAGCAAAATGGTCACGGTCAGCAGGGTCACGAACAGCGGGCCGTGGGTCGGGAAGCTGTTTTGTCCGATCGGTGCGGTTTTCTTCATCGCCAGGCTGCCAGCCAGGGCCAGCACCGGGAGGATGTAGGCGAAGCGACCGATCAACATGCCCAGGCCCAGCATCAGGTTGTGGAACGGGGTGTTGGCGCCGAAGCCACCGAAAGCCGAACCGTTGTTGGCACTGGCCGAGGTGTAGGCGTAGAGCAGCTGACTGAAACCATGAGCGCCCGGGTTGCTCACGGCGGCCACCGGACCTGGCAGGCTGGCGGCGATCGCGCCGAGCACCAGTACACCGATCGGCATGACCATCAGGGTCACCACCAGCAATTGCACTTCCCTGGCCTGCAGTTTCTTGCCGAGGTATTCCGGGGTGCGGCCGATCATCAGGCCGGCGAGGAACACCGCGATCAGCACGTTGAGCAACATGCCGTAGAGCCCGGCGCCGACGCCGCCGAAGATCACTTCGCCGACCATCATGTTGACCAGCGCCACCATGCCGCTCAGCGGGTTGAGGCTGTCGTGCATGCCATTGACCGAACCGTTGGACGCGGCCGTGGTGGTCACCGACCACAACACCGTGGCGGTGGTGCCGAAACGTGCTTCCTTGCCTTCCAGCGGCGCGGTCTGTTCGACAGCAGCGTAGTTCAACGCCGGGTTCGGTTGGTATTCCGCCCACAGCGAGGTCGCGCCGCCGATCAGGAACAGCGCCAGCATGCAGGCGATGATCGCGCGGCTCTGGCGCAGGTCCTTCACGTAATGACCGAAGGTGAAGACCAGCGCGACGGGGATCAGAATGATCGAGGCCATCTCGAACAGGTTGCTCCACGCGGTCGGATTCTCGAACGGATGCGCCGAGTTCACGCCGAAAAAACCACCACCGTTGGTGCCCAATTGCTTGATCGCAATCTGACTGGCCGCCGGGCCAAGGGGAATGACCTGGTCGACGCCTTGCACCGTCACCGCATTCACATACTGCGCGAAGGTTTGCGGCACGCCCTGCCAGACCAGATACAGCGCCAGCAGCAGGCACAGCGGCAGCAGGCCATAGAGGGTGGCGCGGGTCATATCGACCCAGAAGTTGCCAAGCGATGCAGTGGATTTGCGACCGATGCCGCGGCACAGCGCAACCAGTACGGCCAGACCGGTGGCGGCGCTGACGAAGTTCTGCACGGTGAGGCCGACCATCTGGCTCAAGTAGCTCAGGGACGCTTCGCCGCTGTAGGCCTGCCAGTTGGTGTTGGTCATGAAGCTGACGGCGGTATTGAACGCCAGCGTCCACTCCTGGCCCGGCAGGTTCTGAGGGTTCAGCGGCAGGTGGTCCTGGAACAGCAGGATCGCGAACAGCAGCAGGAAACCCGCGAGGTTGAAGGCGAGCAAGGCCAGGGCGTATTTCTGCCAGCTCTGTTCGGCTTGCGGGTCAACCCCGGCCAGTCGGTAACAGCCACGTTCGACTGGCCCAAGGACCGGCGACAACCACGTGCGCTGACCTTCCATCACCTTGTAGTAGAAGCGCCCGAGAAACGGCGCCGGGACCAATACCAGGGCAAAAAACCCGAGGATCAGCCAATAGTCATAACTGTGCATAGCCGCTCCTAGTTCCGGTCCGCGCGCAGCAGCGCAACCAACAGATAAATGAACAGCCCCACTGCCAGCAGTAGTGACACCCCGTCCAGAACGCTCATGGAAGTTCTCCGTGTTACGGCGTATTGCCGCGTGTGGAGTCATTGTCGGAAAGGAGGCTGTAAAGGAACGAGATCGAGGGTGCGGGAGAGGCATAAAGAAAACGTAAAGAGTGGGTTTATGCAGGGGTTACAGGGTGCGGGGCGGAAAAAACGGGAGTGTCGCAGGTAGAACTCTAAATTGTGCGCGAGAGTAGTGAGTGAAGGCTGCAAGTCATGGATAATCCCGCCCGATTGGCGCGACGCAACCGAGTGGGGTCAAGAACTCTTGCACCTCCCCGCTCGCGCCTGCAAGCTACCGCTATTCGCATTTCTGAAGAAGGCTGGCCCAACGTGCGTATCCTTATTACCGGCGGAGCCGGTTTCATAGGCTCGGCCCTTGTCCGCGAGCTGATTCAACACACTGAGCATGATGTGCTCAACCTGGACAAACTGACGTATGCCGGCAATCTCGAGTCGCTGACCAGCATTGCCAACGACACTCGCTACGAGTTCGTTCAAGCCGATATTGTCGATCAGGCGACCGTCAGTGCAGTGCTGGCGCGTTTCCAGCCTCACGCGATCATGCACCTGGCAGCCGAGTCCCACGTCGATCGTTCCATCGACGGGCCATCGGAATTCATCCAGACCAACATCGTCGGCACCTACAGCCTGCTCGAAGCCAGCCGCGCCTATTGGCAAGCCCTCCCGGAGCCTGAGAAAAGCGCCTTCCGCTTTCATCACATTTCCACTGACGAGGTTTACGGCGACCTGCACGGTGTCGACGATCTGTTTACGGAAACGACGCCCTACGCGCCGAGCTCGCCCTACTCCGCCAGCAAGGCAGCGTCCGACCACCTGGTCCGTGCCTGGCAGCGAACCTATGGCTTGCCGGTGCTGCTGACCAATTGCTCGAACAATTACGGGCCGTTCCACTTCCCCGAGAAACTGATTCCGCTGGTCATCCTCAATGCTTTGGCCGGCAAGCCGCTGCCGGTGTATGGCAATGGCCTGCAAGTGCGCGACTGGCTGTTCGTCGAAGATCACGCCCGGGCACTGCTCAAAGTGGTGACCACCGGCACCGTCGGCGAGACCTACAACATCGGCGGGCACAACGAACAAAAGAACATCGACGTGGTACGTGGCATCTGCGCCCTGCTTGAAGAACTGGCACCGCACAAGCCTGAGGGCGTTGCGCATTACGCCGACCTGATCACGTTCGTCCAGGATCGCCCTGGTCATGACCTGCGCTACGCAATCGACGCCAGCAAGATTGAACGCGAACTGGGCTGGGTACCCGAAGAGACCTTCGAAACCGGCCTGCGCAAAACCGTTCAATGGTATCTGGACAATATGGAATGGTGCCGCCGCGTTCAAGACGGCAGCTATCAGGGCGAACGCCTTGGCGCCATCAACCCCAAGGAGCTGCTCGCATGATGAAAGGCATCGTTTTGGCGGGTGGCTCGGGCACGCGCCTGCACCCGATTACGCTTGGAGTGTCGAAACAGCTGTTGCCGGTCTACGACAAGCCAATGATCTACTATCCGATCTCGGTGCTGATGCTGGCCGGTATCAAGGATATTCTGCTGATCTCCACCCCGCAGGATCTGCCCCAATATCGCAATCTGCTGGGTGACGGCAGCCAGTTCGGGGTGAATTTCAGCTTTGCCGAGCAGCCCTCACCGGACGGTCTGGCCCAGGCTTTTCTGATTGGCGAAGAGTTCATTGGCGATGACCCCGTGTGCCTGATCCTGGGCGACAACATTTTCCATGGTCAGCACTTTGGCGAACAATTGCAGAACGCGGCAAAACGCACTTGCGGTGCCACTGTGTTCGGTTACTGGGTCAAAGACCCCGAGCGCTTCGGCGTGATCGATTTCGACAAAGATGGCCGTGCGCTTTCGATCGAAGAAAAACCGAAAAAGCCGAAATCCAGCTATGCCGTTACCGGCCTGTATTTCTACGACAACGATGTGATCGAGATCGCCAAGGCGGTGAAGCCTTCGCCTCGCGGCGAGCTGGAAATCACCGACGTCAACAATGCCTATCTGCAACGTGGTGATCTGCAGGTCGAGCGTTTTGGTCGAGGATTCGCCTGGCTCGACACCGGCACCCACGACAGCTTGCTCGAAGCCTCTCAGTACGTACAAACCATCGAACACCGCCAAGGCCTCAAAGTCGCCTGTCTCGAAGAGATCGCCTATGAAAATGGCTGGATCGACCGCGAACAGTTGCTGGAGCGCGCCCGGTACTTCGGCAAAACCGGGTATGGCCAGTACCTGGCCAAACTGGCGGGGGAAGAGCAATGAACCTGTGCGAGCCCGATTCGCCCGGTAACGAGACTGGACTGTTCCCGTGAAAATACTCATCAATGGCCGACACGGTCAGGTTTCACATGAATTGCAACGGCGACTGGGGGCTGCCGGCGAGCTGATCGTATTGGGTCGCGATCAGCTCGACCTTGCGCAACCCGATCAGATTCGCCGTCAGGTGCAAAACGTCCGGCCCGATCTGATCATCAACGCCGCGGCCCATACAGCGGTTGATCTGGCAGAAAGCGAGCCGCAATCAGCCTTTGCCATAAACGCGGTAGCTCCCGGCATCCTTGCCGAAGAAGCGCTGGCTCTCGACATCCCGTTGATACATTACTCCACGGACTATGTATTCGACGGGAGTAAAGCCGGACCTTACAACGAGGACGACACGCCCAATCCGCTTGGGGTGTACGGCAAGAGCAAACTGGCCGGTGAGCAGGCAATCAGGGACGTGCAAGGTAAATACCTGATCCTGCGTACCAGTTGGGTCTATTCAACTCATGGCCGTAACTTTCTGCTGACGATGCAGCGTTTGCTGCAAGAGAAACCGGAGTTACGCGTAGTCGCCGATCAAATCGGCGCCCCTACATGGGCCGGTACAATCGCCAATAGCACCCTTGCCCTGATCGAACGCTGGCAGGCGAACGAAGTTGCCAACTGGGGTACTTATCATCTGACCGCTCAAGGTGAAACCTCCTGGTTCGGCTTCGCACAGGCGATCGGCGAAGCATTGCGACAACAGGGCAAGCCCTGCGCCGACCTGTTACCGATCCCCTCCAGCGACTACCCGACACCCGCAGCCCGGCCGCTCAACTCGCGCCTGGATTGCAGTCGCTTGCAACGCGATTGGGGTGTCAGTCAACCTGACTGGCAAACGGCGTTGCGCGAGTGCCTCACTCAGCAAGCCTGAGCATCAACCGCTGCCCGCACCTGCATTGAAATACCAAACCTGCGCGTTGCAACGGTGTCGGGTAGCGGGCATGCGGGCTTGCTCGCGAAAGCGGCATTTACACCAGCGCCGCCCCTGACTGACGCACAAAATTCGCGCATTCTGTGGCGAACATCCCCGATACGACGCCTTTCATCCTATTACGACGCACCATCGTGAAATGGCACGCCCACTGCACTGGCCTCCCCCGAGCTTTCCAAACCACTCAGGGAGCAAAAACATGAACACACAACTCAAACCCACGCTGGGCACCTTGCACTTGTGGGGCATTGCGGTTGGGCTGGTGATTTCCGGGGAGTATTTCGGCTGGAGTTATGGCTGGGGCGTGGCCGGGACTTTGGGCTTTCTGGTGACCTCATTTTTGGTCGCCACCATGTACACCTGCTTCATCTTCAGTTTCACCGAGCTGACCACTGCCATTCCTCACGCCGGCGGTCCCTTTGCCTACAGCCGTCGCGCCTTTGGCGAAAAAGGCGGGTTGATCGCCGGGCTGGCGACACTGATCGAATTCGTCTTCGCCCCGCCGGCGATTGCCCTGGCCATCGGCGCCTACCTCAATGTCCAGTTTCCAGCCCTTGACCCGAAACACGCGGCAGTCGGTGCCTACATCGTGTTCATGGGCCTCAATATCCTCGGTGTGAAACTGGCAGCGACCTTCGAACTGGTGGTCTGCGTGTTGGCCGTCGCCGAATTACTGGTGTTCATGGGCGTAGTCGCCCCCGCGTTCAGCTTCAGCAACTTCGCCCTCAATGGCTGGGCCGGTTCCGACGTGTTCGATGCTCCGGCGATTGCCGGGATGTTCGCGGCGATCCCCTTTGCCATCTGGTTCTTCCTCGCCATCGAAGGCGCAGCCATGGCCGCCGAAGAAGCCAAGGACCCGAAGCGCACGATTCCCAAGGCTTACATCAGCGGTATTCTGACCCTGGTGCTGCTGGCGATGGGTGTGATGTTCTTCGCCGGTGGCGTCGGCGACTGGCGCGCCCTGTCGAACATCAACGACCCGCTGCCACAGGCAATGAAAACCGTGGTCGGCGAAAGCTCGGGCTGGCTGCACATGCTGGTGTGGATCGGCCTGTTTGGTCTAGTGGCGAGTTTTCACGGGATCATCCTCGGCTACTCGCGGCAGTTCTTCGCCCTCGCCCGGGCCGGTTACCTGCCGGTGTCCCTGGCCAGACTGTCGCGCTTCCAAACTCCGCACCGGGCGATCATCGCCGGTGGTGTGATCGGCATTGCAGCCATCTACAGCGACGGCTTGATCAACCTCGGCGGCATGACGCTGACCGCCGCAATGATCACCATGGCCGTGTTCGGTGCCATCGTGATGTACATCATGAGCATGCTCAGCCTGTTCAAACTGCGTAAAACCGAGCCGAACCTGGAGCGCACCTTCCGCGCCCCGTGCTACCCGCTGGTGCCGTTCATTGCACTGATGCTGGCGGTGGTGTGCCTGGTGGCGATGGCCTGGTTCAACACGTTGATCGGCCTGATCTTCCTGGGCTTCATGGCGGCAGGTTTCGTGTACTTCATGCTCACCGCGCAATTGCGTGCCGACGCACCGGCGGATGCGATGCTGACCGGACTTTGAAAGCGTTCGAGTGAACCTCGAACAACAGGCATAGAATGGGGGTGATAGCGATGGAACTGCGATGAAACCCCATCACTCAAAGTGGTATGCACGATCGGTTGGCGAGCCCTCGCCGACCGCCTGCTTTTCAAGGAGAGTCCTATGCCCTGGTATGCCTGGTTGATTCTGGTCGTTGCTATCGGCTCGATCGTTGGTGGTCTGATGATGCTGCGCGACACCGCCAACAAGGTCGAACTGACCGAAGAGCAACGTAAACGCGTCGCCGAACGCAATGCGGAAATGGACGCCAAGGAAGCGCAGGACCGCTGACTGAAAACCCCGCCTTGAACGGCGGGGTTTGTTTTTGCGTGGAATCTCCTGAAATCATGTCGCTTTTGTGCCCATATCGAAGCATCTGCATGCTTTTTAGAAGTAGAAGTACAGTCACCATGCAATTTTCATTGGTTAATATGGGCCGCATTGATGCGGAGATATCAGATGCGTTACTCGCAGGACCATAAAGCCCAGACCCACCAACGCATAATCAAAGAAGCTTCAGCGCGATTTCGACGCGACGGTATCGGCGCGACGGGGCTGCAACCCCTGATGAAAGCACTGGGCTTGACCCACGGTGGCTTTTACTCGCACTTCAAGTCCAAAGACGAACTGGTGGAAAAAGCCTTGCAAGAGGCTGGCGAACAAGTCGACAAGTTGTGCGCGCAAATTTTCGCCGAGGAGCATCCACTCGAAGCCTTCATCGACGCTTATCTGTCCGAATGGCATCAAACCTCGCCTCACGAGGGCTGCCCGCTGCTGACCATTTCTTCGGAACTGGGGCTGCGTGGTCAACCGAGTCCAACCAGCGACGTCGTGCTCCAGGCGCGACTCGATCAGATCCAGCACACCCTTGACGGTGAGCGCACCGCCGACCGCAGCATCGTCATCATGTCGACGCTGGTCGGCGCCTTGCTGTTATCGCGCAGCGTTGCCGACGCCGAGTTTGCCCAACGGATTCTCGACGTCGCACGCGATCACCTCAAACATTCACAGGATTAATCCTGCCAACGCTTGAACAGCACACTGGCATTGACCCCGCCAAATCCGAAGCCGTTGGACAGCGCGTATTCGATGGCCATCGGCCGCGCGTTGCCATGAACGATGTCGACACCTTCAGTGGCAGGGTCCGGGTTCTCGAAATTGAGAGTCGCCGGCACGATCTGGTCACGAATCGCCAGCAGCGTAAAGATCGCTTCGAGCCCACCCGCTGCACCGAGCAAATGCCCGGTCGCCGACTTGGTCGATGTCACGGCGATGCCGTTTTGCGCACCGAACAACGCCTTGATCGCCGCCAGCTCACCTAGATCACCTACCGGAGTCGAGGTTGCATGAGCATTCAGATGCTGAACCTGAGCCGGTGAAACACCGGCCTGAGCCAATGCCAACGACATCGCTCGCCGCGCACCGCTGCCGTCCTCGGGGCCGGCGGTCAGGTGAAAGGCATCGGCGCTGGTGCCGTAACCGACCAGTTCCGCCAGGGGCTTGGCGCCGCGGGCCAGCGCATGGTCCAGAGATTCGATGACCAGCAGCCCGGCCCCTTCTCCCATGACAAAGCCATCGCGACCACTGTCGAAAGGTCGCGAAGCGCGCTCAGGCGTTTCGTTGTAAGCGCTGGACAAGGCACGAGCAGCCGCAAACCCGGCAAGACTGACCCGATCGATCGCCGCTTCCGCACCACCGCACACCGCGATATCCGCCTCACCCGCGCGAATCAACCGCGCCGCATCGCCAATCGCCTGAACCCCGGCGGCACATGCCGTGACCGGCGCACCTAATGGCCCTTTGAAACCATGCTGGATTGACACGTGACCTGCCGCGAGGTTGACCAGAAATGAAGGGATAGTGAATGGAGACAAACGTCTCGGACCACGGCTATCGGTGGTGCGCACCGCATCGGCAATCGCGCCGAAACCACCTACACCTGAACCGATGATGGTGGCCGTGCGCTCCTGGGCATTGGCGTCCAATGCTTGCCAGCCGGCTTGCTCCAGTGCCTGACGCGCCGCTTCCATGGCGAACAGGATGAAGCGGTCCATCTTCTTCTGTTCCTTGGGTGGGGTTGCCCGATCCGGATCGAACCCCGCCTCCGGATCGTCAGCCAACGCAGGCACTGCACCGCCAACCTTGGCCGGCAGGTCGGCAACCACCTCTTGCGGTAAATTGCGCAGCCCGGAACGCCCGGCCAACAGCCGCGTCCAGACTGCCTCGACACCGCTCCCCAGCGGCGACACCAGGCCCATGCCCGTTACAACCACACGACGATCACTCATACCGCAATACCTCAGTCGATTAGGGGCGTTTCATTTGTAACGCGCAGCGGCTTTGCTTTTGGAAAGATTGGGCGCCATCACAAGGCGTGCCGCAACAAAGGCATCCCAGTCGGCGGCATCCGGCAGCGAAGGAATGGTGACCAACTCGCCCTTATCCAGACCCGACAGTGCCGCGTCGACCATCTCGCCCGCTTCCATGACCATCTCGGCCGGAATCTGCGAAGCATCGATACCGGAGCGTTCCCAGATTTCGGTGCGTGTCACCCCAGGCAATACGGCCTGGACCTTGACCCCGGTGCCATCGAGTTCGGCATTCAACGACTGGGTCAGGCTCAATACATAGGCCTTGCTGGCGCTGTAGGTGGCGTTGAAGCGTTCGGGAAACAGCGCTACCACAGAAGCAATGTTGATGATGGTACCCCGGCGCGCCTTGGCAAAACTGGCCGCCGCGGCCGATGCCAATCGCGTCACC
This sequence comes from Pseudomonas sp. P1_C12, assembly GCF_056406435.1. Classification (NCBI taxonomy): domain Bacteria; kingdom Pseudomonadati; phylum Pseudomonadota; class Gammaproteobacteria; order Pseudomonadales; family Pseudomonadaceae; genus Pseudomonas; species Pseudomonas sp. P1_C12. The sequence continues at coordinate 72,665 of NZ_JBFUAE010000016.1, forward strand.
GTTGTAACATTCAACTGAATCATTCGCTCCAGTTGATCGGTATCGGCGTTGGCCAACAAGCCATCCGCGGCTACGCCGGCATTGTTCAGTAAAAGGCTGATACTCGAATCGCTGCGCAGACGCTGTTCAAGTTTCAGCACGTCGTCCTTCTGCGTCAGATCTGCCTTGAGCACCTCCACCTGAACCCCATGAGCATTGCGCAGCGCGCTTGCCGCTGCTTCAAGCCGCTCCTGGTCACGAGCAACCAGCAACAAATCAAAACCTCGCGCTGCCAACCGTTGCGCGTAAATCGCACCGATACCGGAAGAAGCACCAGTGATGAGGGCGGTGCCTTGGGACTGAATGGACGTCATGACTTGGCTCCTGGGAGATGCCAGAGGGATAGATAAGCGCTTGAGTCTCAGCGTGCCTGGACGAGCGGCGTATTTATTATATACATAATCTAATCGACATATGACAGTCGTAATTTTTTCATTGTCGACGGAAGGCAAAACCTCGCAGCAGTCGCCAAAATGAAAAAAGGCCGGTCAATGACCGGCCTCCAAGGCTGATTTACAAGCTTAGTTCAACCGAGGCTTCTCGCGATTCTTATCTTGAAAGGCCTTGTCGATACCTTTCACCTCGAACACCTCGTCGAAGGACACAAGCAGACCATTACTTTCGCGATACGCAACAATCGCCGAAGCCTTGCTCTCCCCAAATACTGGGTAACTCTCGCTGCAACGTCGGCGCATCGGCCTTGTCAAAAACCACCGTTCCAGATTGCGCATTCGCTGAAGCCTTCATCGACATCGGAGCCTTGGTAGACTCTGGCCTCGCTGCAGGCGCTGCATTCGCGGTAAAAGAGGTGCTGGTGAGCAGGGCAAAAACCTGGGAGTAGAAATAGTCCGTACACATAAATGGCGCCCCATGACATTGGTTGAGGAAGCAGCTTTTCCAAAACGGCTTCCTCAAACCGGGTGACGCAGGAGGATGTCAAAAATGTGTCTGTTGCGGGATGTGAAACAATCAAACGTCGAGATGAATGAGTTTGGCCAGATAACTTTCTTCAATGTAAACGCAGGAGCTGGCAGTACGATTCCAGCAGCAATGCGATGAACGAAGCATGTCCCAAAAAATTATATTTAAATCGCGAATCTTTCCGAATAAATTATCTAGCAATACCGGAAATTAAATAAAAACAGAAAGATTAACTATAAGAGTTGCGTGTAGCGCCTTGAGAAGATGCACCATCAATAGGTCAATGGGATGATTGAAACCAGGTAGCGCTCCGTCAAGAGGCAGTGAATGGAACTGATTCCACCCCCTTTAGCGTTGCTAAAATAGCCTGTGGATTGCCGAGTCACCAACCGCAGCATTTTCCAGGCGAGCAAGTTTGGTCAGCCACGGCAGGAATCACAGCCTCCGCCGATCGGTTAGAACTGGAGGACCCTGGCTGTAGACAGGGCATTGAAAAAACGTGAAAATCGGCAGCTGCATTATGACCTGCTGCGAAATCTCAATAAATGACTGCGAAGAAAAATATCAGCGCTCTATCCTCTCCAGTGGCTGCGAGTGCTGCAGCCATCGTCGGTCGATTTCTCCTGCTTGGTACCGGGGCCCTGACCGGAATTCTACTGCCACTCACTATGAAGCAAGAGTCCGTGGGCTTGTTTTTTTTGTGCCAATCCATAATAGCAGCGCTTGCCACTTTGGGTCAGTTAGGTTTAAGCATTACAGCTCCAGCTATTATCTCCAGAGCCATCGGTGATAAAGACACTGCCAGGGTAAAGCAAACTTTACGGCGCACTTTAATCATTGGATGCTCAGCGGCAAGTCTGTTCGCGGTTACTTTTTTGATAACTCTAACGGTACTGGAAAACCTGTTGCACTCAGAGTTGACAGGCGCGCTGCAGAAATTAGCACCACTTATCTCAATCAGTATGATGTTAGCTGCCACGGTAACTTTACTATCCGAGCAACACCGGGTTTTAGGACACTTTGTTCAGGCGAGTTTCCTGGTGGTTGGTACTGCTGTCGCCAGCGCTGCTGCCGTCATTATTGCCTGGCAGTCAAAGATAACACTTTCATTGGACACCCTTCTCTTTTCGGGAGTTCTTGGTGTTTTATGTACCGCATTACTGGGTGGACATTCCCTGTGGCGCTGGCACAATACTCATGATGGGGAAACCAAAGAAACTGTAAGTTATTCCGAAATATTGTGGCAAACCATACCTAACCTTACCACCACAAGCGTGCTATTTATCATAGCTCAAGCAGACTTGTGGATCATTGTTTTCTTTGGCAGCACCGCTGACGTAGCAATCTATGGCCTGGCATCACGGCTTGCTATCTTGGTGATAATTCCCTTGGCAGTAGTCAATACAGTCATCGCGCCATCAATTGGGCGTCTGTGGGTTCGACGAAAAAAACGTTACTTGCAAAAAGTGATGGGTATCGGTGCGGGTGTAGCAACGGGAATGGCAATCACGGGCTATCTATTATTTGCCATTTTAGGTCAACTCATTATTGCAATGGCTTGGCCAGAAGAGTATTCAGAAGCTTACTTTCTATTTATCGTTCTCGGCTTCGCTCAAGTTATTCAGACCTTCGCTGGAACCGCCGGCATGGTCTTGGTCATGTTGCAAAAACAACATATCACCATGCGAATCTCTATTGCCAGCGGTGTACTGATGATCGCCGGAGGAAGTGTGGCATTCATATATTTCGGCATAATTGGATTAGCGATCGTTTATAGCTCGGGCAGTATTATTCAGTCAGCCCTGATGATTCATTATGTAAATCGAATATTCAACTTGAAAACAACTGCCAACTTTAAATCAACAATCAAATTCAGCCAATCCTATTTTCACTAAGAGAATCCACATGGACGATAAAATGACGACACTGCCGAAAGTCACTATTGTCATCCCCACGTACAATACAGCTCGATATTTGCTGGATGCAATTGATAGCGTCAAAAAACAAACTTATCAAAATATCGAACTGATTGTGGTTGATGATGGATCAACCGATGACACTCCGAATTTGCTGAAGAATCATCCTATGCAGTTTTCGCATTTCAGACAAGAAAATGCTGGACAAAGCGCTGCCATGAATTTTGGATGGAAACAAAGCTCTGGTGATTTGTTGGGCTATCTAAGTGCTGACGACAGATTACATCCTAATGCAATCGAGACGATAGTTTCGCGAATGGCGTTGTCACCTGAAGCAGTATTGGCATACCCGGACTTTTGCGTGATCGACGAAGACTCAAATTATGTTAGGACCATTACAGCCCCCGAATACTCTGAGAACCTGCTCATTGCCAACTTCCAATGTTTGCCTGGTCCGGGCGCGCTATTCAAACGGGCAACCTGGGCGCTAGTGGGCGACTGGAATACCGGGTTAAGAAACATTCCGGACATGGACTTTTTTCTACGCTTTTGTCAACACGGCCCATTCATCCGAGTCCCGGAGGCGCTAGCAGATTTCCGCATTCACTCTGGGTCAACTACCTATAATCCCTCCAGTGTTCAACGTTCAGATGAGCCAGTTATCGTTATTAAAGATTTTTATAATACGAATGGTTTACCCAAAAAGTTTCTTCGCTGGAAAAAAAGGGCGATGGCAAACGCCTATCTGCTGTCAGGATTCATGCACGGTTTCTCCGGCCGTTACCTCATCAGTTTAAAGCAGATGTTTCGGGCCGCAATACTAAGCCCTTCATCACTATTTTCTCGCAAGATGATCAGCTACGTAATCGGCATTTATAAATCCGCATCGGTAAAAAAATGAACGAGATCTCAGAAGGCTATTTTGATAATAAAGCGACAACAACATGGATTGTCGCCACAGTGACTTTACTTAGCATATGGGCAGGCTTCTATTACCCAGGCATGGTCGCTTTATTTGCAATCTATTGCACACTGAGCATTGCTATAATATATGCCACGATTAAAAATCGACCGAAAAGCTACTTCATATTTTTTCTATTTTCTTTTTTGATTTTAGGTTGCTGGGCAAAAATCACTTTACACTTGCTCATTGGAAACAATTTCATTGAGCCCATAGGAGGCTTTGATGAATCGCCAGCTGCATGGAACAACGCCATTGCAGTACTGATCACAGCATTTAGCGCGTTGCTTATCTGCTACTTTATTGTCGTGGCCGGCTTTCAAAAAAGAAAAGAACTAGAAACCAATATAAACACAAAGCTCTTATCAACACTCTTGGGCATGGCAATCATCTTCACAATTGCCTCTCTAATTTTTAACTATTACTATTCGATTATCAAAGTTGGATACGAACCAACTTTAAAGCTACCTAGTTATATTTACGTAGTCTTTTCCTTCATGGTCGCCTGGGGAAACTCTATTGCTCTTTTCACCTTGGCTTACTGGTTGGTAAAAAGCGGAAAATTAACTCCGAACATGCTTTTTTATATCGTCATTATTGAGGGTGCACTGACATCAATTTCGATGGGCAGTCGTGCACAAATGATCCTTCATGTTTCGGCCCCTTTTATTGCTTACCTGATACAAGGGAGAAAACTAGAGTGGAACATATCAAAAATTGGCTGGATAAAGATTTTTTCGACGACCGCTTTATTGTTTGCATTTTCGATAATTTCCGTATCAGTCGATCGCCTTTCTTCGTTTGCAAAGGCAGTACCTTATACAGAAAAAACCATCGTGAAAGGAAATCTGGAAGAATCCGGGACGTCGTTGAAATTATCCGAAAAAACTTTAATACACGACGCCACCCCAGAGCCATACGTCACCCCGCATCAACTGTCACCCGAACTGAAGTTCAAACGAATCGCAAACGAATTGAGCAAGCTAATCGTAGACCGATGGATTGGTGCTGAAGGAGTTTTAGCAGTAACGAGCAATCATCACCTGAATTTAGATCTTTTTATGAGAGGCTTAAAAGAAGATCCAGCACAAGGCACACAAGCAATATATCAGCGAATATCTAATGCACAGTATGAAAGATTAGAAAATTTTACATTCATGACAATCCCTGGCCCTATAGCAGTACTGTATTACAGCGGCAATCATCTCGTGCTTTTTGCTGGCATGGCACTATTATTCTTCTTGGGTTATAGCATCGAGCTTGCCGCTAAACGGTTACTGAATAATGTTATGACAAGCGCTACTATTGGCGTTGGAATGGCATACTTGACAGTGCAAATTAATTTCCCCAGAGCGTTTCTTTTTTTCGTGATTGAGATAACCGCTTTTCTTATAGGGTTAATTGTGCTGAGATGGATACTAAATAAACAAAAGCATCCCATCAACTCTTTACATCAACAAGCACTCTAATTATCCTGAATAAAACCTTCAAAATAATCGACCATATTAGTTACAATTACATGCCAACTATAATGGTCGATTACAAACGACTTAAGTCGTTGCCCTTTAAGCGTCAAATCGTCGGCCTCTGAAAGCATGAGCTGAAGCCCTCTACTGATACCAGCGGCTGTCGGCTCGACTACTCTTCCCCCGTTGATTGTCTGTACTTCGTCAAAGCCACATGTATTTGTCAGCAATACCGGCAAACCTGTGATTCCTGCTTCCAGAGCAACAAGTGACATGGCTTCCGATCTGGAGGGAATGACAAGCATCAATGCATGTTGATAAGCTTCATTCCGTTGGGCCTCATTGAGAAATCCAATAAAATGAATCTGACGAGCTATTTCATGACCAATCAAAGAGGCCTCAAGCTCGGCTTGCATTCCGAAGTCTGGCCCGGCAAGCACTAAAGGATAATGGTGGGCTGCCTTTGTAGAGAGATAGGCTTTAATAAGCAAATCAGGGCCTTTGACAGGGGCAAGCCTACCCATAAATAAAATATACGGCTCTTCGGGCAGATTCTGCAGTGTACGTATTGGGGTTAACGCGGGCTCCGCCACCCCATTCGGAAACACCGGGATACGATCCGGCAAAAAACCTGTAACTTCTGCAATTAGTATTCGCTCTAACTGAGTAATTGCAATAAACCCCGACGCACTTTTTATAAGTGATTTACCAAGCAACAAATGAAACAGCTTCTTAACTGGACTAGGCTTTCCGATGGAAGCAAATTCACCCGCGGGGCAAAGTACATAAGGAGTCCGCGCGATCCTGGCGAAGAAGCCGGTAATAATGCTCAACAAATTCCAGTAGCCCATGATATGGATAATGTCAGCAGACTTCACCGCTTTCCACAGACGCATAAAATTGACCAATGGGATTGGAAAGTGTTGACCCATTTTTCCAGTAATGTAGGTTTTAACACCTCGAGTATTAAACTCTGATTGCCAGGAATCACCGGACATCGCGATGACTTCACAACGACAGCCTTTATCCGCAAGGGTATTGGCTAAGTGTCTTGTGCGTTCCGCAGTCCCTCCCCCACGCTGTGCATCAAGTGAAATATTAATCAATAAAACATTCATACCGTAGCCCTCAAGTGACTCAAGTAACCTTTAAGGCGCTGGGTGAACAGTGCAGAATCTGGCAATCCAAGTTGCAACAATCGATCTTCTTGGAAGCGACGCATTGGATCGGTATTACTAATCCCTCTGGCATTTAATACCAAACGCAGTACTCGCGAGGGGAGGTAAGGAATATGCAATACTGCAGTACGGCTAAATACTTCCAACAAACAATCCTGAAGATAAGCGAAATTATTATCAGCGTCAGCGTCTTCAGTCACTACAATAATTTCCCCCTGAATTATTGGTGCCGCCGTTGTAACAAATAATAAAACCTCGACTACTTTTTCAACGCTGACCAAATGCATTCGCCGCGCACCGTACAATGAACGGCGCAATGCGAGTTTCCAGCCAGGGGCACTCGAAACTTCCCTTACGAATGAAACAACATTTAATCCACCGACACCAAATACCGCGCCAAGGCGCAAAATCAAGGCTTCGAAATGCTCGGCATTGACGGCGCTCACAAACTTCTCAGCAGCGGCATGCTCACGCTCATAAGGCGTGATAGGCACGATCTGTGAAGCCGAAGTACAAATGCTGTCCTGGCTTGCTCCAAAAACGTCAATACTTGAAACATGGATATAACGCTTAACACGTGCATTGCCGCAAGCGCGCAAAATATTCTTGATCGCTGACAAGAACCATCCGGTGCCGTCTGGCCGCAGCAAATTCAAAACGATGCTGCCGCAATTCAAAATTTTTTCTAACGACGCGCTATCATCCAAGTCAAAATGTCGAACCTGTATAGGCGATTCTGTTAACCAATGTGGCTCGTTTCGATGGACCGCGAAAATAATTTCGAACTCTTTGCTGTAATCAACTAAAGAATTGAGTAAATGCTGACCAACAAAGCCAGTTCCACCTATCACAACGATACGCTGTTCAATGGTAGCGTGAACTTCGCATTCAGTATCACTTGTCTCAAGATTCAAGATGACTCACTCCTTAAATGCACACACAATTCAAGCCCTAGTATTTGTACCAACGCCATCAAAAATATAAAAACAGCTTAAAAAATATAATACGTCTATTCAGTACGACTACTCAGCCCGCCATGGATCCAGGATTCTTTTCAGTTAAAATCCGTAATATAACCGGCTTAATGATCAAGACGCCGCTGTTCGTAAATCCAATCCACTATCTCTCCTTGAGGGGTGTATCCATGGACTGTTTCTCTCAATAATTGTCGAACGAGAGAGTAATCATTCTCATCAAGCGCCGCAAGCAGATGCGCCAGCTTGACCTTGAGGACTTCCCAGGCCAAATAATCCTCGTGAGCACTCATGATCATCGGGTGCTGAGTTGCAACTACGTTGTCACCAATCAGCAGTTCTTCGTAGAGTTTCTCTCCCGGGCGTAACCCAGTAAACTCAATGGAGATATCACCGTGCGGATTTTTTTCTGAACGAACACTTAAACCTGACAGATGAATCATTCTCTCTGCCAGCTCAACAATTTTTACCGGTTCGCCCATATCCAGCACGAAAACATCACCTCCCATCCCCATAGAGCCCGCCTGAATAACCAGTTGCGCCGCCTCTGGAATGGTCATGAAGTAACGAGTGATTTTAGGATGAGTAACCGTGAGCGGGCCACCTGATTTTATTTGTTTGTGAAATAATGGTATCACCGAGCCCGAAGAACCTAAAACGTTTCCAAAACGGACCATCGTAAATCGGGTTCGATTGACTCTAGATATGATTGCAGTGTCACCAAATAGTACCGGTGCGGGCTCCTTGCTGAGAGCTTGAAGCGTCAGTTCGGCAAGACGCTTAGTGCTACCCATGACATTTGTAGGCCGTACAGCTTTATCCGTCGAAATCAATACAAAATTAGCCACGCCTGCCTGGATTGCAGCTTGGGCCGTATTAAGTGTACCCATTACATTATTGAGTACACCCTCGGCAATATTATGTTCGACCATCGGAACGTGTTTATAAGCCGCGGCGTGATAGACGGTCTCTACATGCCATGTTGACATCACATCTAAAATTTTAGCCTTATCACGGACCGATCCGAGGATCGGAAGAATTTTCGTAGACAACGACTCCCGAACAATTCGTTGCTCAAGCTCCGACAAAATACTATAGAGATTAAATTCACTATGCTCGAGCAATAAGAGGACCGTGGGTTGCAATGACAATATCTGCCGGCACAACTCAGAACCTATAGACCCACCAGCCCCGGTAACAAGTACGACCTGTTGTTTGATGCAATGTTCGAGTAACTCATGTTGGGCAGCAACTGCATCACGCCCCAATAAGTCGGCGATATCTACTTCTTGGATATCATCGACTTTTACGCGTCCGCTAGCCAAATCCATGAACCCGGGGACAGTGCGAACATGAAGGGGATATTCCTCCAGAAAACCAAGTATTTCTCGACGACGCCCACGAGATGTGGAGGGTATCGCTAATAAAATTTCCTGCACACCGGTAGCTTCAATCATCTCCTTGATATGCTTTGGTTTATAAACCTTAAGCCCAGAAATAACTCGACTGGCAATACTTCTATCGTCATCGATAAAGGCGACCGGACGCATGGCTCGTCCCATTCGCAAAGCTGCTACAAGCTGATTTCCGGCAGCACCAGCTCCATAAATGGCCACCTTAGGTAATCCGTTATCCCGGTTGGTGAAAGGAACATGTTGAGCTGCGGAAAACCAATCACCGAGAAAGTATTGACGCATGAACAGTCGAAGACCACCGATCATGACCAAACTTAGCCACCAATAATTAAAAATTATTGACCGCGGCACAATATTCTGATGATTACTATACCAATACACGACAACGCCAAGAATTAACGATGACAAACTTACCGCTTTGACGATCGTAATAAGGGCATCATTACCAAAATAGCGCATGACTGCGCGATACATTCCAAATTGAAAGAAAAGTGGAATTGCTACAAACTGCGCACTCAAAAAAAGCCAGAGATGCTGAGTGAGCGGGTTGACCATCTCATCGATGCCTAATCGGACAACAAATGCCATCCACAGGGCTAGCCACACCAACGCGACATCAGCAGCAACCTGGATCAGTCGTTTACTGCGGCGCGGAAGACCTAATAACAAAACCCGGAATCTTTCCATAACCCCTTCGAACGCTCCAACCACACCTATTTTTATGACGCTTAGAATGCGCTCATTCCCGTACGACTGTCATTTTACACCAGTAAGAGTCGAACATCCGGGCTTGGCCTGAATTTTTTCTTTCTCGCCCGGATGAAATACTTTTATAACTTAGATTGCGACTACCTGCTGGAATACGGTAATAGCGCGCCGCCAATGCGGCAGTGTTATCAGGATCACAAACCAGTCAGGCGCCCGACTCAACGATCACGCAGCCCCCTCTCCTTGCAAGGCCGTCATGATAGGGCAACCGGCCGTAAGATGTGATTGGACTTTACTGCATAGTGCGCAGAAGATATCTCCTCATCACTTAAACCAACCAACAAAATTGAGAAACTCTCAAATATTTATTACATGCAACCCACAGAACATCGCACCGACAATAACAAATCATCAAAACAGTGATTATTTTTACTGTTCCTGCCCCAACTCAAGCATGCTACCGCTGCCGAAAGTTAATATCTTCTTCCAGCCTTAACAACCTGCTAGTTTCTACCATCGAGCCCGTAGACTGAGCAGTACAGACACCCCAACAAATACCACACTAAAGTTATACCCCATCGACAAGCAAGGTAGGCAGACTAGCAGGCGCACTTCTCCTGCATTCTTGAGGAACCACTCTATCTACCGAAGTGAAAAAAGTTGCAGATATAACAAATCGAAAACGATGGATTACCGATACCCGGAAAACATCACTGAACCGTCAACCGAACGCTCATCTCTTTACAATTTACTTGGCTGACGTCCGCGACACCTTCCTGATCCTAAGCAATAGCCAAAACAATAGAGGCCCCAACACCATCCCTACCAACAGTGAAAGCACTACAATTACCGACACGGGCAATGCAGGCCCTGTCCACCCAAGAAACACCATCGAAATGGTTTGTTGGTTTTCCAGGACGAACACTAAGACCACTAAGATCAATAGCAACAACAAAACCGCAAGCATTACGCGTTTAATATTAGACATCAGTAACAACCCAAACTCCGTTTACTATCACGACACTTCCTCCTCATCCTCATTCACCCGATCACGCAACTCCTTGCCGGGCTTGAAATGCGGAACGAACTTGCCATCGAGGCTGACAGACTGACCGGTTTTCGGATTGCGTCCCACGCGCGGTGCGCGATAGTGCAGCGAGAAACTGCCGAAGCCACGGATCTCGATGCGATCGCCGGTGGCCAGGCATTGGGACATTTGCTCAAGCATGGTCTTGATGGCCAGCTCCACATCCTTTGATGAGAGCAGTCCTTGATGGGTGACAATTCGTTCGATCAACTCCGACTTCGTCATATTTTTCCCTTCTTTTTCAAGCAGCTAGATCAGCGCTTCAAAGGTTTTAGCACGCCCGGACGATTTTGAACAGCCCATTGCATTTACCGCATTCTCTCCCCGCATGAGCGTCCGCGCCCCGGCACCCAGCTCACCTACAGATAACCAACATGGTCCGTGTCAATAAACCCGCAGGATTGAAGCCAAAGAAGTATTCATCTTCATCCTTGGCGTCGTCGGACCTGGCCACAACCTTGTAACCTGCCCCCTTACATTCCCTGTCAGCTCGCTTTTGACACCTCTCCCACCCCGATCCCAGCCCCGAGCAATCGATCTCGACGCCACTGACCCCGTGTACCGCATGGGTCCTTGCATTAGTCGTACAACCCGCCAATGTCAGTACGGCAATCACGACAATGAGCCTTTTCATTCACATCCTTATGCCAGACGCCTCGCCTGACCGTCGTTCGCCTTCAGGCATAAGACTAGTTGCAAATAAACGACTGATCCGATTAAAGAAAAAGACAACCTGAAGCGCCTTGAGTTTCTGCAATCCTCCCCGGGAACCAATATCCTGTTCAACCCGAGTGGTAGCACAGGAGCATCAGTAGCTAATGGCTTGTCGCGCAAGCTCTGGTACTGCCCCGCTTGGCGCCATGAAGCTTGCCGCGACGATGGCATGATTGAGGAATACGACCTGTACGCCGCACGCCGATAGTTCTTCCATCAGCAATGCCTGGTGGGCATATTTTCGTGACAGCCGGTCTGGGGGGACAGGACGTAGAGACGATCTACCAAGCCAAGTGCAGCGCGGTCTCTGAGCCGTTCCAATTGTGGGCGAATCAGCGTCGCGCCGCTGACGCCAGCGTCGATAAAGCGCATGTCCTCAACGACTTGGGCGCCATCAGCCACGATCCGCTCCATCAGCGCGGCAATCTGGCTTTCAATCGTGCCGCGTTTAGCCTGTTGGTCAGAGGATACCCGGGCATAGAGCGCCACCATCACAGCCTGGCTCATTGCTCACCTCGCTTGGCAGTACGATGCTTTTTCACAGGGGACCGGGATTGCGACAACTCTGAGGAAGTCCGCGTTTCTGTCGGTTTTAGCTGCTCGTAGACCCTCTCGAGCTCTTCACAAGAGAATCGATTTGGCTCAAAAGCCAGACGAATACGCCAGATCCGCGGTTTTCGGCTCATGACTGAATTCTCCCGTCAGTGGGGGCGATGACCTCAATGACGAGAACAATCTCGACGCCGGGGCATCCCGCATACCTCGCAGCAAAACTCTCCATGACAATGCACAGCCCCCATTTTATCCGAGAGTTTGCTCTATTGTTGCCGGCGCTATCTCGCCGTTGTTGTCGAACATCCTGCTCCACGAACTCGATCGTGAATTGGAGCGGCGAGGCCATCGTTTCGTGCGCTACGCCGACGATGCGAACATTTATGTGCGTAGGCGTCGTTCCGGTGAGCGAGTGATGGCCGGCGTCGAGCGGTTCTTGAGGCAGCGTCTGAAACTGACGCTGAACCGGGAAAAGAGCCGGGTAGCCGGGTCATGGATGTGTGACTACTTGGGCTACGGGATGAGCTGGCATCAACAGCCAAGGCTGAGTATCGGCTACGTTGAGATCGGTGATGTTCTGGGGCGTGGCCTGGAGTTCGACAATAGCGTCAAGAATCTCGACGGGTTCTTCACAGGCGTGGTGGAGCGTTGCTGGATCAACAGCGGCATCCACGGCACCTACATGGGCGACAGCCTCACGATCCAGCACAACACGATTACCGGTCGCAACTGCGGTATCGAGGTGATCGGCTTGTCTGGCGCTCAGCAGATGGCCATCCATGACAACAACATCACGACCAACGGCGGGGCGCTGGCGTTGATCAACGTCGAACAGCCTCAAATCACGATCAATCAGTTGGAGCACCCTGGTTACTCGTCCCGCTACACGGGCATCTACGATCCGTTCATCTATCTGTCGGGTTGCTTTAAGCCTTACCTGCATCGAAACACTATCAATCCCGACAACCGTTCTGGCGACTATGCAAACAGCGTTTTGCCGTCAAGCACCATAACTACCGATAACGGCACGACCAAGACGGTGCTGAGCGGAAACGATATGAACAAGGCGCGTTTGTATCATGTGAACAGTGGGGTGACAGGCGCGGTGGTGTACCTCGACAAGTATCAGACCTACTACAACGGAGCGGCTTTGGCCTCTTCTGGTACGGTCGTAGCGGAGGCTCTCGCAGGATGAAAATTCAGTACACACAATGGCCGCGCAGCGGGAAGATCAGCGCGAAGCTCGTCTACGCCGACGGTACCCATAAGGTCGGTCCTCCTTGCGATACGGAAAAGGTAGCTCTGGCTGCAGCCAGGAAGGCTGAAGCGGAGAAGTAGCCCAAGCGATCCTATGCCAGGGACGGCTGGTGTGTTGTCGCAGACCAGTCTCAAAGCTGATAGCATGCCGGCCTACTGACTATATGTTCGCCTAAAGGACGACTGGCAATGACTTTGGCCAAGGTAATACGCTGTGCATCACCGAAACGGATTACGTTGGCGGGGTTGGCTCTGGTTTTGATTTCTTCCTCTGCGCTGGGCTCGTCTTTGGTAGAGTAAGCAGCTGCAGCTTGGAAAACGGCAGATCAGGAAGCGAGAGATTGTAGTATCCCGGATGTGGACCTGATTGATGCGGTCCCAAAATCCGTAAGAGATCAAGAGGGATGCCTAATCAAAGTAGGCTCACGCTCTTGGAGTAAGCAAAACCAATCCGACATGTCCTGTGCGATAGCTTCTCTGGATATAGTGGGGGTCGACAGGGTATGCGTCGTGGAGCTCACCCGAGCTAAGCGAGACTCGATTGTGGCAAGCGCCAAGTAGATCCCGAGTGCCCGATACACTTGCCGGCTATCGGCTTAGCATTTCAAGGAAATCAGGAATGTATTCATCATTCGTCAATCGTGGCAGTCTCTTGCTTGCCCCTGCTTTAGCGCTGTGTTCATGGATATCTTTGAATCCGTACTTTTTATGGGGCTCCAGTAGGCATATTGCACTTGCCGGACTAACGGCTGGCGTCATTGCGGCGCTCGCGTTCATCGCTGGTGATAGGCCACGTAAAAGTGAAATGATCGGCTTTGCCATGATGGCAATTTTTATAGTCTACATAAGCTTCCTCCCGAAAACGGACGGAAGCTTTACACGTTGGTATTTCGTTCTGCCGACTATGCTAGCGCTCTTCGTATTCGAAGACAGTCGGAGAGCCGAACTTATAAAAGCATTTTCGATTATCTTCGGGTTGAGCTTGCTGCCAGGTGTTTTGGTATCGATTGGCGCCATTCTCGGGCTTCAAATCAGCTTTAATCACAGCCCGCTTCTAAACCCTGTAATGGCCGCAGCGGGGGGTTATTATCTGAATGTGCCCGGTGTGCTATTGCTTGGGAATAACGTGACGTCTCTACCATGGGGCGGAACGCTCTACCGTTTGTGTGCGGTTTATGATGAGCCGGGGATGGTGGGTACCGTTTCAGCATTTCTGCTCGCAGCCCATAGGTTCCGGATCAGGTCAACAGCCACCATCCTACTTTTCGTAGGCGGGTTGCTCTCGTTTTCTTTGGCGTTTGCAGTGCTGACAGTCGCTGGTTTTGCTGCTCGCCTGGTGCTGACCCGATCTGCCAGAACCTTGGCGCCTCTCGCTCTGAGCGTAGTTGCAGGGCTGCTTGCCGCAGGAGTCATCAAGCCAGATTCTTTCCACACAGAAACGAATGCGAAAGGCCCTGGAGTCGAAGTCACTACATCGGCGCCTAGCTTGACAGGACCATTGTCTTCTCCTCCGGAGCTAGTTGCTAGCTTCCCAGAGACGCAGGCATCGGAAGCTTCGGTAGTGAAAAACACCACTGAATTACCGGCCTCAACCTTGCGTCAGACTCAGTACATAAACAATAGATCGCTTCCTGAAATGCAGAAACTGCTCAATGACTATTGGTCTTCAGGTTTGAAGACTCTTATGTTCGGGGTAAGCTCTGACGCTAGCGTAACGTTTGGTGGAGTCTCTCAAGTGGTAACGAGAATATTCACGGACTTTGGGATCATCGGGATGATCCTTTTTGCAGGCTCTATGATTTTGCTTGCTATCGCGCTTCTGCGTAGAGCTGATTTGCCGAAATGGGCATTACTGTTTTTCGCGCTGTTCCTGTTTAGTATATATCAGCGGCCAATTGTCTGGATGCCTTACGCGTTCACGCTGTTCATTTGTTGTCCGGTATTAGCTGGAGTTAACGTGAGGAAACGAATCAGCGTTACTTAAACGTTATGACTTCATAACAGCTTCAATCTCAACATGACCCGCTACGGCGGGTTTATTGAGATGGTCAGCCTGACCGAGAAGCCCTGCAGGTTTACGCTTGCAGGGCTTTTCTCGTTTTTGGCGGAGGATCTCTCATGAACACGGTGACACTTCGTAAGCGATCCGTAAACCCCGCCAGCCATCAAGATGGATAGCGCGTTTAACTACGCGATACCGGCGAGCAGTTCCAGGGCAGTAAAGCTTCGTAATCCTCAACCGAAGAGGCCGTCGGCAGGCGCTCAAGTGCGTGGCGCAGCCACGCATAGGGCTCTTGGCCGTTGGCTTTGGCTGTCTCGACCAGGCTGTAAAGTTGAGCACTGGCCGTCGCGCCTTTGGACGTGTCGGTGAACAACCAGTTCTTCCTTCCGATCACGAAGGGCCTGATGGCGCGTTCGGCAGGGTTGTTGTCAATCGGCAAGTAGCCTTCCTCGACATACCACGCAAGTTTGTTCCAGTTGTTGGCCAGATAACTGATGGCTTTGCCCAGGGCGTTCTGAGCTGTGACTTGAGGCTGTGTCTTTTCCATCCAGTTTTTCAACTGAGCCAGCACCGGCAGGCTGTGCGCGTGACGACCGGTTTTACGCTCGCCGTCGTTGCCGGCCTGTAGATCGCGTTCGATGCCATAAAGCTTGTTGATCAGGTTCAGCGCGATGTCGGCACGTCCCGTCTTGCCTTTGGGCTGTACTTTTTGCGCTTCGACGAATTTGCGTCGTGCATGCGCCCAGCAGCCTAAACGCTCAACCCCCTCCTGCGCGCCCAGCGCGTTGTAACCGGCATAATCATCGGTCATCACGTAGCCGCGATAGCCATCAAGCAGACGCGTCGGCACCTCCTGAGCCCGGCTTGTTGAGGAAGACGAAAAGCACAGGGTCGAATACCGCGACCTTGATATCCAGTTCGACCAGCGCGGCCAGGCCATCAATGGATTTTCGAAAGTCCACGGGTTTGGGGTAAAGATAGACTTTTTCGACTTTTGCATCGGGGCGCATCATGGCGGGCTGGCTCTTGAGGGAATCGGGAGCACAGCATCCGGGATCAGCTAAGCGCTTTGAATGTGGGGTTCATGGAGCGCTTACAACGAATTAACCGCTCAGGCCACCAGGAGCGGTTTTTCACCTTGGATATAGCGTATAAGAAAAATGCCCGTATCTTGCCATACGGGCATTTTCTTTAACCGGCCAGCAGATTGCTAGGTTTTTACACAGCCTGCAATGATCGGCCTTTTTCGTTCAATTACACGCTTAGTTCAATTCGATCTTCTCGCGATTTCTGTCCAGAAGCGCTTTACCAATCCCCTTCACTTCCAGCAGTTCATCTACTGACGCAAATGGCCCATTGCTTTCACGATATGCAACAATCGCTTTGGCCTTGGCCTCGCCTATACCCGACAGTTCACGCTGCAGCGTTGCTGAATCGGCACGATTAAGATCGATTTTGCCCACTTGCCCCTTGGCGGCCACATCCAGTACCTGAGGTGTCTTGAGCACCTCGGGACTGGTCACTGGAGCAGCGAAAGTAACGACGGGAACACTGGTGAGAAGGGCAAAAACCAGAGAGTAAAAATAGCCTGTACGCATAATTGAAGCTCCATGACGGCGTTATAGAAGGCAGCTTTTTCCGAAGCTGCTCCTCAAACTTAGGCTATGTAATGGCGCTGTCAAAAATATGTACATTGCAAAATATGAAACAATCAGGGTTCCAGGCGTCGCTGCTGGTAGATCCAGTCGACGATTTCACCATCCGGGGAGTAGCCACTAACGGTGTCGCGCAACAACTGGCGAACACGCGCATAATCGTCTTGATCAACGGCGCGGAGCAATTCGCTCAGCTTGACCTTCAGCACATCCCAGGACAGGTAATCCTCGTTGGCAGTCATGATCATCGGGTGCTGAGTGGCAGCCACGTTGTCACCGATCAATAATTCCTCATAAAGTTTTTCACCCGGACGCAGGCCCGTGAACTCGATAGAGATGTCGCCATGCGGATTTTTTTCCGAACGGACGCTCAAACCAGATAAATGGATCATCTTCTCGGCGAGCTCAACAATCCTCACAGGCTCCCCCATGTCCAAAACGAAAACATCCCCGCCCTGCCCCATGGAACCCGCTTGAATAACCAGCTGCGCGGCTTCGGGAATGGTCATGAAGTATCGAGTAATCTTGGGGTGAGTGACCGTCAGTGGCCCCCCCGACTTGATCTGTTTGTGAAATAGCGGAATAACCGAACCGGACGATCCCAGAACGTTCCCAAACCGCACCATTGTGAAGCGCGTCTTGTTAACCCGAGAAACGTTGGTCGTGTCACCGAACAATACCGGTGCCATCTCTCGACTGAGCGCCTGCAGCGTCAACTCGGCAAGACGCTTGGTACTGCCCATTACATTGGTAGGCCTCACGGCCTTGTCAGTCGAAATCAATACAAAGTTGGAGACACCGGCCTGAAGTGCCGCCTGTGCTGTATTCAGTGTGCCGATCACATTGTTGAGCAGACCTTCAGCAATATTATGCTCGACCATAGGCACGTGCTTGTAAGCCGCGGCGTGATACACCGTATCCACACGCCAGGATTTCATCACATCCAGAAGTTTTTCCTGATTGCGCACAGACCCAAGAATTGGCAAAAGACGAATCGGCAATGACTCTCGTGCAATTCGCTGTTCCAGTTCGGACAAGATGCTGTAGAGATTGAACTCGCTATGCTCAAACAGCAAAAGTGTCGTGGGTCCGAGTGCCAGGATCTGACGGCAGAGTTCGGCGCCAATGGAGCCTCCAGCACCTGTAACCAGAACGGACTGCCCCTTGATGCAGTGCTCGAGCAAATCCCCCTGAGCCGGAACAGCATCGCGGCCGAGCAGGTCGGCAATGTCTACTTCCTGGATGTCGTCGACCTTGACCCTGCCACTGGCCAGATCCATGAAGCCCGGGACACTTCGAACGTGCAGAGGAAAACCTTCGAGAAAACCAAGAATCTCGCGGCGGCGACCACGGTTGGATGACGGGATGGCTAGGAGAATTTCCTGAGCGCCCGTGTTGTCGATCATTTGTTGGATATGTTTAGGCTTATATACTTGCAGCCCCGAAATAACCCTATCGGCAATACCACTATCGTCATCGATAAAGGCAACAGGTCGCATGACCCTCCCCATTCGCAAGGCGGTAACGAGTTGATTGCCGGCGGCCCCCGCACCGTAAATCGCGACTTTTGGCAAGCCATCATCCCTGCTCGTAAACGGAACATGCTGAACCGCGCTGAACCAATCACCCATAAAATACTGGCGCATGGCGAAGCGCAATCCCCCGATCATGATAAGACTCAACCACCAGTAGTTGAATATGATCGAGCGGGGAACGACGTTCTGATGGTTGCTGTACCAGTACAGCAAGACGCCCAGGATCAGGGACGATAATGTGACGGCCTTGATAATGGCAATGAGCGCATCATTTCCGAAGTACCGCATCACCGCGCGATACATGCCAAAGCGGATGAACAGGGGAATTGCCACGACAGGTGCGCTGACAAAAAGCCAAACATGCTGAGTGAGGGGGTTGACCATCTCGTCCAGCCCCAGACGTACAACAAACGCCATCCACAAGGCAAACCAGACCAGAAAAATATCAGTCAGAACCAGCAAAATTCGCTTATGTCGTCTTGGCAGACTTAATAAATGCGCCCGAATTTTATCCATAACCCCTCTAAACACCTCTCGAAGCTCCCAGCATTGATACAGCAACTACAGCTTTTGGTATCTCTTGTGGATAAGGCATTGCGTGATAGCCAGAGCAACCATCACGCATTGTTCGCGATTTCCAACTCGCCAGCGTGGAATTTGAATGCCAGCGCCACCAAAGGCACATAGGCAAGAATCAATCCTGTCGCACCATCCAGGTACTGCATGACGACCAATATAGCGACCGGCAATAACCACAACAAATTGACAGCGGCTATTACGACTGTGACCACACGATGGCTGCGGAATTTCCGTGAAGCGTACTGGTATCCATGGCTGCGATGAGCCTCATAGACCTTGTCACCACGCAACAGGCGTCGCAGCAAGGTAAAAGTGGCGTCAACAATGAATACGCCTAACAGGATAAGCCATGCCCACAAAAACACCGGTGCAGTCCATGCGGCATGCAGGGCCAACACCGCCAGCACTATGCCTAGAAAACCACTCCCGGCATCGCCCATGAAAATACGCGCTGGCGGGAAATTCCAGACAAGGAAACCGAGTACGGCCATTGTCAGCACAAACGGGGCAATGGAGAGACTCACATGACCGCCAATCCAATACACCAGACAAGCGCCGACACAGGTGCAAATCGCTTCGACACTCGCCAGACCATCAATACCATCCATAAAGTTATAGAGATTGAGCATCCAGACTAGAAAAAAAGCCCCGATGACATAACCAAACCATCCCAGACTTATTTCGTAACCGAACACATTGATCGGGGCCATGCCGCCAATCCAGAACAATGCCCAGATGGCACCAGCGAAATGCGCCAGCAGGCGCCACCGGGCAGCAATGTGTCCGTGGTCGTCAAGAAAACCTATGACTGCTATCCACCCACCGGCTCCAAGTAGAGCCAACGCCATGGGCCAGGCCATGTCATCTACCCAGACAAGCGCCGGTAACGCAATCAGAAAACTCAGGACGATGGCCACACCTCCACCACGCGGTGTCGGGACCGAATGTGAACTTCGTGAATTCGGAATATCTATCAAACTGCGTGCCAAGGCATACTTGCGCAATGCACCCGTGGCCAAAAATGAAACACCAACCACAGCAGCCAACAACCAAATTGTGTTCAAAGATCAACTTCCTGAAACAGCCAAAATCAATTTTGCAATTGAACCAGCACTGCCGTTAGCCAGCTTATCGCTGCCTGTCCTTGTAGTAGTTCGCAGCCGACACCAGAGCTTCATCGACGCTAACGGGAGGAGTCCAGCCCAGCAGCTTTCGAGTTTTGCTTATATCGACTTGCAACGACCCGCAAAGCCGTTGCGATAAAGCCTGCTTACCTAAAAGCTGCGCTCCTCGCTCAAGCAGCACACTCGGAACAGGCAACAACCGTGCAGGCTTGCCCAGCGCTTGCCCCATGCGCCTCAAGAGCTGCGTAGTGGACAGATCTTCCCCATCACTCACAAGGAAAATCTGATTCGCTGCAGCAGGGTGACGAATACAGGTCACTATTAAATCAACAAGATTGTCGAGCGCGACCAGACTGCGTCGATTATGGATAGCCCCGAATGGCAGTGGCACCCCCTTGTCCAGCCAGCGCATCATGTTCAGGAAATTGGCCCTGACACCCGGGCCGTAAACGAGCACAGGACGAATAATCACGACCTCCATCCCTGAATCGATCGCGATTTCGCGTAACCCTCGCTCGGCCTCCATCTTTGATACGCCATAGGGGTCCGCTGGCGCGGGTGGAGCATCAGCAAGATAGGGCTCATTGAGCGGCGTACCTTCACCATTCACCTTGATCGAGCTAATGAACACAAAACGTCGAACCCCTTGACCAGCCGCCTGCCGGGCAAGATTCAGTGTGCCTTCGACATTCACCTTGCGAAACGCCACCAGCGGATCGGACTCGGTGTCATTCATCACATGGACACGCGCCGCGCTGTGAATGACGACCTCCACCCGATCCAGCGCCTGCGACCAATCGGCATCACTTTCGAGCCCGGCGGTTTGAACAGTTGTAACGCGCGCCGGACAGTCGGGCAAGGCATGCCCACGAATGGCTGCCACCGGTTCCAGATCTTCAGAAGCCGCTAACCGGCCCAGTACAGCACGGCCTACGAAACCAGTGGCACCTGTCAACAAAACACGCATTTTCAAACCTCGACGCCGCTCAGGGTTTCGACCAGACAGTACGGTTGATGTAGTCGGTGTAACTCAATACGACCCGAACCACCTGCTTGGACACCGGACCCGCCTGGTAATCCCTGACCACGGGGATGACACGCTGATCACGATCATGCTGACTGGTCACCACACGTACAGCATTGAGAACGCCATCCACTTTCAGGCCACTCATAATGAGTGTCCCTTCGTCCATCCCCTCCGGACGCTCATGTGCATTACGGATGGTAATGGCAGGCAAGTTCAGCAGAGAGGCCTCTTCAGTGATGGTGCCACTATCGGACAGGACGCAAAACGCCGACATCTGCAACTTGATGTAGTCAAGCAGACCGAATGGTTTGGAAAAGCGGATCAACGGGTGATCCAACGATTCGCCTATCGCCTCCAGACGTTTGCGGGTGCGGGGGTGAGTGGACACGATGATCGGAAACTTATACTCGTCGGCCAAGGCTCGCAGTGTCTTGAGCAAATCCCGGAGGTTTTCCGGCGTATCGACGTTTTCTTCTCGGTGAGCGCTGATGATGAAGAATTTATCCTGCTCCAGCCCCTCTCGAACCAGCACGTCGGAAGTGAGAATTTTCGGCATGTAGTAGTCGAGCACTTCCTCCATATGCGAACCGGTCTTGATGATGGTTTCAGGACGAATCCCTTCAGCGATCAGATAACGCCGGGCATGCTCGGTCAGCACCATATTGATATCGCTCAGGTGATCGAGCACCTTGCGATTCAGTTCCTCGGGAACTCGCTGATCAAAACAGCGATTGCCGGCTTCCATATGGAATACGGGAATCTTGCGGCGCTTTGCGGCAATGACTGCAAGACAGGTATTGGTATCGCCATAGAGTAAAAGCGCGTCCGGCTTTTCAACTTCAAATACTTCATCCGCCTTGGAAATCACCTCGGCGATGGTCTTGGCAGCCGTATCGCCGGCGGCGCCCAGAAAGTGATCGGGCTTTCGAATTTCAAGATCGTCGAAAAAAACCTGATTCAATTCGAAGTCGTAGTTTTGGCCGGAGTGGACCAACACATGGTTGACCTGCTTATCCAGCTCAGCAATGACACGACTCATCTTGATAAGCTCTGGTCGCGTGCCGACCAGCGTCATGACCTTAAGCATCAAGTTTCTCCTGAATGTATTCCAGATTCAAAAGAACTTTCTTCACGCCTTCAACATCGAGACGCTCAGTATTATGCGAGGTGTAATCTTCAAGATCGGAAATCTCCTGCTCACCTTCAACAAAGAATTTCTTGTAGTTCAGGTCGCGATTGTCCGCCGGGATTCGATAGTAACGCCCCATGTCTTCGGCTTTGGCCATTTCTTCACGGGAAATCAGCGACTCGTAGAGTTTTTCGCCATGACGGGTGCCAATGACCTTGACGGTATTGTCACGAGAGAACAGCTCCTTGAGCGCTTGCGCCAGGTCAGCGACTGTCGAGGCAGGTGCTTTCTGAACGAAAATATCGCCTTGCTCGGCATGCTCGAAAGCGTGCAGCACCAGGTCGACAGAGTCCTCCAGCGACATCAGAAAGCGGGTCATGTTCGGATCAGTGACAGTCAGCGGCTCGTCATTTTGCAATTGGTTGATAAACAACGGGATCACTGACCCGCGCGAGGCCATGACATTGCCGTAACGAGTTGCGCAGATCACAGGTCCCGCTGCCGGAATCATCCGCGACCTGGCCACCATCAGTTTTTCAGCCATGGCCTTGGAAATACCCATGGCATTGATTGGATAAACAGCCTTGTCGGTACTTAGCACGACAACGCGCTTAACACCCGAAGCAATCGCCGCATTCAGAACGTTTTCGGTGCCGATGACATTAGTACGCACGGCTTCCATAGGGTAGAACTCGCAGGAAGGCACCTGCTTCAATGCGGCAGCGTGAAAAATGTAATCCACACCGACCATGGCCTGATCAAGGCTATCGCGATCGCGAACATCACCGATATAGAACTTCACCTTGTCGTTCGACAGGGCAATGCGCATATCTTCCTGTTTTTTTTCATCGCGGCTGAATACACGAATTTCTTTTACGTCTGTATCAAGAAAACGCTTCAACACTGTATGACCAAATGACCCTGTGCCGCCCGTGATCATCAAAATTTTATTATCAAACATAACTACCATCCAAGACTTGATTGTATTTAATGATCAACGCGTTGCGCGCATTGATTTGACCAATTCCAACCATGAAGGTGGAACGTAACCGGTCGCGGATTGAAATTTTGATGAGTCCAGCGAACGATTAATAGAAAGATCACTGTCAGCGACGATATCGATTTCCTTTTCATAAACTTCTGCCACCAATTTCAGCAAAGACAATTTATCAATGGGTGCCACCGATACATGATAAAGGCCCTTAAGCTCCGGGTTCGGGATCACATAATCTCGAATGACACGCGCCAGCTCCACGGTAGGGAGCCCCGAAAAAATGGCCTTTTCGTAGCCCTTGACCGACCCGTTCTGGGATAGAAACCAATCCACCAGCGAGTACTGGCTTCCCAGTTCGTGACCGATGATTGAAGTCCGGAGAGTGACTGCATTCGGCTGGGCATGAAGCTCGCCAATGTACTTGGACTTGCCGTAGAGATCCTCCGCATCGGAGATATCCTCTTCAGTGTAAAGCCCTTTACGTCCGGAAAACACGCAGTCGGTACTGATGTGAATCAAGCGAGCGCCAGACAGTTCGCACAACTTGGCAATGCGATGCGGCAACATGGCATTGATGGGAAGCGCCGAAAGGGGATCCTTGGCATCGGCCAGCTGCTTGATCAAGCCGACGCAGTTGATGACGACATCCGGTTTGACCCGTGCCAGCACCGAAACCAGCGAGTCCTGGTCCAGCACGTCAACATTGCTGATCAACGAACTGCGAGTTTCGTCTGAAAAGTGTTTTGCGCCACCTGGGTTACGTAAAGTGCCCCACACCTCATAGCATGGGTTTCCATGGAATTGCCTGAACACCGTGCTACCCAGCATCCCGGTGACCCCTAACACTAGTACTTTCATTTTGAGCTACCTTTCAATTCATTGATCCTGGTACAGAGGATTTCGACGAGACGCTGGCTTTGACGCTCCATTTCGAAATGCTCGAGGTAGTACGCCCTGCCCGACTGCCCCAATGACTCCCGTTCATCCGAACTCATGTGGAAAAGTTGCTCAATGCACCTGGCCATACCTTCGGCATCTTGCGCCGGGCTCGTCAGGCCTGCATTGGCCTCTTGAATGACCCGAGCCCCTTCGCCATCCAGCGCGGCGACAATCGGCCTCCCCGCGGCAAGGTAAGCCTGGACTTTACTGGGAATGGTATAGGAGAACGCCTCATCTTGCTTCAACGTCACCAACAATCCCGTGGCACGACTGAAAAAATGTGGCATTTCACCTACCGGATACCGGCCGGCGAGGACAAGGTTGTCCAATGATCGGGATTTTTTCTGGCTTTCGATCCAGCTCAGCATGCTACCGCTGCCGACCAGAACAATTCGGAGATTGGATAGATGGCGAAGCCTGTCTGCTACCTCAACCAGGGTTTCGACCGATTGTGCGGTCCCCAGGTTGCCAGCAAAAACGAGACAGAAATGGTTTTCGAGCTCCGCAAGCAGCGATGCAGGAATCCGGGTCTCTTCGGAGCCTGGCGGAGTATCCTGATAACAATTTGGGAAATACACGACCTTGCCGGGATCAGCATAGCGAGCAACCGGTTCCCGGAATGCCCTCGACTGAACGAGTAAAGTGTCAACGCAGGCGTAAATGCCTCTGACCATCCACCCTACCACGCGCAAGAGCGATTTATTCCTGATGAATCCCGTCGCACTCAAACTCTCTGGCCAGAGATCTTGAACCCATACAGCCAGATGACTCTTGAGTTTCCATTTCAAATAGATGGCGGGAATGACCGACGTAATCGGGGAAGGTGCAAACACAAAAATTGCGTCGTAACGTTCGCCTTTTACAGCAGCCGGGTAAAATTTCAGCCCATTTACGATATAAGACAAATAATTCAGTATCAGGTTTTTTGCGCCCGAAGAGCCGCGAGGTCTAAGCGGTGCACGGCATACGCCAACTGTCGTTTCGTAACTTTCTTCCTGGTATCCGGAAGCATGGTAGCCGTCGAACACAACACCATCCGGATAGTTCGGTTTGCCGGTAAGAACTTTTACGACATGCCCTTGAGCAGACAAGCTTTTGACCAGGTCGTTGATAATAAATGATTCCGGCCAAAAATACTGCGACACCACGAGAACTCTCATTTATCAAACACCTGCTTTTCGCAACTTGGCCAACGCCAGCAACTCGGACCACGTTTTTCTTGAGGTTTGTTCCCAATCAAACTTATCACTTTGTGCAACCGCTGCAACGGCCAGCTTTTTCAAGAACTCCGGATTTGTTAATGCTTCTATCAATACGTCTGCTATGTCTTGGGAGTCAAACGGCGAAAAATACAATGCTGCGTCCGCGCCAAACTCCGGCATGGGCATAACATTGGAGCAAATCATTGGCCGACCTGAAGCGAGCGCTTCAAGAAGTATGTTCGGGCTGTTCTCGCACGACGAGGCAAAGAGATTCAGATACGCGTGGTGATACAGAGGAGGAAGTTCCTGATAAGGAATAGCGCCAAGTAGCAGGACCTGGCCTTCCAGGCCTAGCGTCGAAATCAGAGTCTTTACACGCTCGGCTTCCGGCAGATTTGTTTCCCCGACTAGAATCAGCGGGAACCTTTCACGAAGCTCTTGAGGTAGTTTCCCGTAAGCACTGACCACTTGAAAATCATGCTTGTAAACGTCAAATCTCGACACATATAAAATGTACTCGCTCCCTGGTAAAAAATCCGGGCGAACAGTACTTTTGCCGTGTGTCCGAAACACAGAACCAATTCCATGAGGGATAGTAACGGCGTTTTTAACCTTGGTCAGCGATTCGATGCCCCCTCGTGCATAATTTGAAATAAATATCGTCAAATCAGCTTCAGTCATGCTCTTGAGCATAATGCGGCTCAACAACCAATTTCTGATCCGTTGCAACCCGAACGGTACACTTTTTCGTACGCGCAAATCAAATGGAATCATGTTCCGAAACATCGTCGCAACCTTGCAACCGGCTGGTGCACGAGTGCCCACTCCCCCCCCGGGACAAAACAGCAGGTCAGCCTTTTCAGCCTTCAAGATACCGGGTAACACCCACTTTTCCCACAAGGCTCTGACAAGCGGATTTTCTGTCGGCCAGGCAGGTTCGACGCGACGGATCCTTGGGTGATCTGGCAGCTTGAGTGACGAAGGGGCAAACACGAGGATATCAAGATCCTCGTCGAAGGGTACGAACTGAAAAGGATTAATCAGATATGTCTGACCTCCACCCAAGCGGGCAGAGAGCGCATTGAAAACTATCTTCATGGAAAACCTTTTGCTCAATCTGAATTAGCGACTATTTTTATCAAGCCAGGATTGGAACATCAGAATATTCCACAAATGAAGACTACGATCGTACGTTCCGTTTTGATGCTGGAGCCACGCTGAGCGAATTTTCTGACAATCGAAATAGCCCTCACTCCTGATTCGCTTCTCAGCCAGCAAGTCCTCTGCCCACTCTCTCAGTGGTCCACGCACCATTGCGCCAGTGGAATAGAGAAGCCCGCCTTTGGTCTATCGAAGAACGAGGTAGGTACGTATCTCTTAAGCAGTTCGCGAAGCGGCCACTTCCCGACGCCACTTTTGATCAACTGCTCTGAAGACAAAAAAACGCCAGTTCCGCGACTCGATGATCAAGCAAGGGTGCCCGGGCTTCGAGGCTCGCGCTCATGGCACCACGCTCGATATTTACGAGCAGATCATCCGGCAAGTACTGAGAAACATCCCACCTACGAATTTCTTCGATGTAATCGTCCATCGACTCCCAAGAGACGTCGCCCTGATCTTGACCGTCAATACCCAATACCACATTGTCTGTAGGTTGTCATTGCGACTACATTTACGCCAGAAAACCTTAACAACTAAAGCGCAAACAGCAATGAATTCCCATCTCAACGAACGCGCGCAGGATACCGCATCATTGCCTCTGCTGAACACCAGAAACAAATTCCAATAAAATCAATGTTCAACTTACCGCCCCTGCTTCTGACCCTCAAGGCATAAGCAGACACAACACCGCCCCCCCCCCCCACAATCATTCCAACCAAGAATGAAACAACGCCAAAAATCGACAACTGAAGCTGTGGTGAAGAAAAACCTAAAAAGGAGATGACAACAAACTGCTGGTTTTCCAGCACGAAGAGCAGGCATGGAATTGATACAAACAACACAAACCCTGTGATCACGAATCGCTTGAAGCGGCGGCTGCCTCACCAACTAATCGTCACTGCAACCCTCCTCATCCTCATTCAGCCGATCACGCACTTCCTTACCCAGCTTGAAATGCGGAACGAACTTGCCATCGAGACTGAGACCGACCGGTTTTCGAATTGCGCCCCACCCTCGGGGAGCGATAGCACAGAGAGAAACTGCCAAACCCACGGATCTCGATACGATCACCGGTGGCCAGGCATTGGGACATTTGTTCAAGCAAGGTCTTGATGGCCTGCTCCACATCCCTGGATGAGAGCAGCCCCTGACGGGTGACAATTCGCTCGATCAACTCCGACTTAGTCATAGCCCCCCCTTCTTTTTCAAGCAACCAGATCAGCGCTTCACAGCGCCTCAGCACACCCGGAGGATTTTGAACAGTGCAGCAGTTACCCCATCGTTCTCCTGCCAGGTATCTCGCCTGACCATCACTTACTTTCAGGCATAAGGCTAGCTGCAAATAAACGACTGATTCGACTAAGAAAGAGACAACCTGAGGAGCCCTGGATTTCATCAACAAACCCCGGCAGGCCAATACTCTGTTCAGCCCAGGTAAAATCCAGGCACAAAAAAGGCGACCGAAGTCGCCCTTTTTTACAGAAAGCCAGAACTTAGTTCTGTTTTTCCATTTGTGCACGCAGCAGGTCACCCAGAGTGGTGGCCACAGGAGCGTCAGTAGCTACTGGCTTGTCGCGCAGGCTCTGGATTGCTTCTTTCTCGTCTTCAACGTCTTTCGACTTGATCGAGAGCTGAATTACACGGCTCTTGCGGTCAACGCTGATGATCTTGGCTTCTACTTCTTCGCCTTCTTTCAGAACGTTGCGCGCGTCTTCAACGCGGTCACGGCTGATTTCAGAGGCTTTCAGAGTCGCTTCGATATCGTCGGCCAGAGTGATGATGGCGCCTTTAGCGTCAACTTCCTTCACGATGCCTTTAACGATGGCGCCTTTGTCGTTCTCTTGAACGTACTCGGAGAACGGATCGCTTTCCAGCTGCTTGATACCCAGGGAGATGCGCTCGCGCTCTGGGTCAACCGACAGGATAACGGTGTCCAGCTCGTCGCCCTTCTTGAAGCGGCGAACGGCTTCTTCGCCCACTTCGTTCCAGGAGATGTCGGACAGGTGAACCAGACCGTCGATGCCGCCGTCCAGACCAATGAAGATACCGAAATCGGTGATCGACTTGATGGTGCCGGAGATTTTATCGCCCTTGTTGAACTGGCCAGAGAAATCTTCCCATGGGTTGGATTTGCACTGCTTGATGCCCAGGGAGATACGACGACGCTCTTCGTCGATGTCCAGAACCATGACTTCCACTTCGTCGCCGACTTGTACGACTTTCGAAGGGTGGATGTTCTTGTTGGTCCAGTCCATTTCGGAAACGTGTACCAGACCTTCAACGCCTTCTTCCAGCTCAGCGAAGCAGCCGTAGTCGGTCAGGTTGGTTACACGCGCGGTAACGCGAGTGCTTTCTGGGTAACGGGCTTTGATAGCAACCCATGGATCTTCGCCCAGTTGCTTCAGGCCCAGGGAAACACGATTGCGCTCGCGATCGTACTTCAGAACCTTGACATCGATCTCGTCGCCAACGTTGACGATTTCGGAAGGATGCTTGATACGCTTCCAGGCCATGTCGGTAATGTGCAGCAGGCCATCGACGCCACCCAGATCGACGAATGCGCCGTAATCGGTGAGGTTCTTGACGATACCTTTGACTTGTTGGCCTTCCTGCAGGGATTCCAGCAGAGCTTCGCGCTCGGCGGAGTTCTCGGCTTCCAGGACGCTGCGACGGGAAACGACAACGTTGTTGCGCTTCTGGTCCAGCTTGATGACCTTGAATTCCAGCTCTTTGCCTTCCAGGTGCGTGGTGTCGCGCACTGGACGGACGTCAACCAGAGAACCTGGCAGGAACGCACGGATGCCGTTAACGTCGACAGTGAAGCCGCCTTTAACCTTACCGTTGATAACGCCCTTGACCACTTCTTCGGCTGCGAAGGCTGCTTCCAGAACAATCCAGCATTCAGCGCGCTTGGCTTTTTCACGGGACAGCTTGGTTTCACCAAAGCCGTCTTCAACCGAGTCCAGAGCAACGTGAACTTCGTCACCGACGTTGATGTTCAGTTCGCCAGCGTCGTTGTAGAACTGCTCAAGCGGGATGAGTGCTTCAGACTTCAGGCCAGCGTGAACGGTTACCCAGCGAGCCTGGTAATCGATATCAACGATAACACCGGTGATGATGGAGCCTGCCTGAAGGTTCAGGGTTTTTAGGCTTTCTTCAAAGAGTTCCGCAAAGCTTTCGCTCATTTTAATTCCTGTTGATGAGGGCGAAGAATACGCCCATCTCCACACCCCAGACGGTGTGGGTTAGTTTCATTTAAAAGAAGCCACCGCAGGACTATGACTGGTCCCCTGCGGCCCTCTTGGTCACCCGGCGATATCGCGAATGGCGATCTCGCTCATGATGCGTTCCAGCACCTGATCGATGGATAATTCCGTGGAATCCAGCTGTATGGCGTCAGCCGCCGGTTTGAGCGGGGCTACCGCTCGCTGGGTGTCACGCTCATCGCGCGCACGTATCTCATCTAGCAGACTCGACAGACTAACACCCTCGACTTTGCCCTTCAACTGCAAATATCGACGGCGTGCCCGCTCCTCGGCACTGGCGGTCAGAAAAATCTTCAATGGCGCGCCAGGAAAAACCACGGTGCCCATGTCGCGACCATCCGCCACAAGGCCCGGCGCCTCCTGAAAGGCTCGCTGGCGCTGCAGCAGCGCCTCGCGTACAGCGGGCAGCGCAGCCACCTGGGAAGCGCCGGAACCGACGCTTTCGGTGCGAATGACATCGCTGACTTCATCACCTTCCAGAATGATGCGTTGCAACTGACCATCCGTCGCCGCGATGAACTGCACATCCAGATGAGCGGCGAGTTTCTTCAGCAGCTCTTCATTGGTCAGGTCGACACCATGGTTATGCGCGGCGAAGGCCAGCAATCGGTACAACGCACCGGAGTCCAGCAGGTTCCAGCCCAGGCGCTTGGCCAGAATCCCGGCGACCGTGCCCTTGCCCGAACCGCTTGGCCCATCGATGGTGATGACCGGTGCAATGCTGATCACGACTGTGCCTCTTGTGCCACGCGAATACCGACCTGTGCGCACAGCGCCAGGAAATTCGGGAAGGACGTCGCGACGTTGGCGCAATCATGAATGCGGATCGGGGCACTGGCGCGCAGCGAAGCAACGCTGAACGCCATGGCGATACGATGATCACCATGACCGTGCACTTCACCGCCGCCGATCTGGCCGCCGTCGATGATGATGCCATCCGGGGTCGGCTCGCACTTGACGCCCAATGCCAGCAAGCCATCCGCCATGACCTGGATGCGATCCGACTCCTTGACCCGCAGCTCTTCGGCGCCACGCAACACGGTGCGCCCTTCGGCACAGGCGGCGGCGACGAACAGCACCGGGAACTCGTCGATCGCCAGCGGAACCAGCGCCTCGGGAATCTCGATACCTTTGAGTTTAGCTGCACGTACGCGCAAGTCAGCTACCGGTTCGCCACCCACTTCACGCTGGTTTTCCAGGGTGATGTCGGCACCCATCAGGCGCAGGATGTCGATCACACCGGTACGGGTCGGGTTGATGCCAACGTGTTCCAGCACCAGCTCCGAACCTTCGGCGATCGATGCCGCCACCAGGAAGAACGCCGAGGACGAAATATCACCTGGGACTTCAATATGGGTCGCGGTCAGCTTGTTGCCGGACTCGACCGATGCGGTCGCACCGTTGACCGTTACCGGGTAGCCGAAGCCACGCAGCATGCGCTCGGTATGGTCGCGGGTCGGAGCAGGCTCGGTAACCGTGGTCTTGCCTTCGGCATACAGACCGGCCAGCAGCAGGCAGGACTTAACCTGGGCACTGGCCATCGGCATGGTGTAGGTCAGACCCTTGAGCTTGTGGCCACCACGGATGGTCATCGGTGGACGACCTTCCGCGGCGGTTTCGATCACGGCGCCCATTTCACGCAGCGGATTGGCCACGCGATTCATCGGGCGCTTGGACAGCGAAGCGTCGCCGGTCAGGGTGCTGTCGAAGTTCTGCGCGGCCAGCAGGCCGGACAGCAAACGCATCGAAGTACCGGAATTGCCCAGATAGATCGGGCCCGGTGCCGGCTTCAGGCCATGCAGGCCAACACCGTGAATGGTCACGCGACCGTGGTGCGGACCTTCGATCACGACGCCCATGTCACGGAATGCCTGCAAGGTCGCCAGGGCATCTTCGCCCTCGAGGAAACCTTCGACTTCGGTGACACCTTCAGCCAGGGAACCGAGCATGATCGAACGGTGGGAAATCGATTTGTCACCTGGTACGCGAATCCGACCGGACAGGCGGCCACCAGGTTGAGCCAGGAAAATCAGATCATTGGAATTCATAGCGTCCACATAGGCCCTGCGGGCCAGGATTTTACTGAAATGCTCGCGGGCAACCCGGGCGCGAGTGAATACGCCCAACAATTGGTGCCCATCCCCTGCATCGACCGCGTCGCGCAAGGCGTCGAGGTCACTGCGAAATGTATCGAGTGTGCGCAGGACAGCTTCGCGGTTGGCGAGGAAGATGTCGTGCCACATGACCGGGTCGCTTCCGGCGATTCTTGTGAAATCGCGGAAACCGCCCGCAGCGTAACGGAAGATCTCAAGATTTTCATTGCGCTTGGCCAACGAATCGACCAAGCCGAACGCCAGCAAGTGCGGCAGATGACTGGTCGCCGCCAAGACTTCGTCGTGACGTTCGACCTGCATGTGCTCGACATCGGCGCCCAATTCGCGCCACAAACGGTCGACTACCGCCAGGGCTGCCGGATCGGTTTGCTCCAGCGGCGTGAGGATCACTTTATGACGACGAAACAGCTCGGCGTTGGAGGCTTCCACGCCGCTCTGCTCGGAACCGGCAATCGGATGGCCCGGCACGAACCGCACCGGCATGCCGCCGAACGCCTCGGTTGCCGCACGCACCACATTGCCTTTGGCGCTGCCGACATCGGTCAGGATCGCTTGCCCCAGATCCATGCTCGCCAAACGCGCGAGCACTTTTTCCATGGCCAGGATCGGCACCGCCAGTTGAATGACGTCGGCCCCCTGACAAGCAATGCCCAGGTCTTCCTCACAGCGATCCACCACACCCAATTCGACCGCGAGTTTGCGCGATTGCGGATCGAGATCGACCCCGACCACTTCGCGGCATATGCCGCTCTCACGCAAACCCTTGGCAAACGAACCGCCGATCAACCCAAGACCGACCACCACCAGGCGACCGATCATAGGTTCAGCAGATTGCAGCGCAGTGACATCAACCACGAGCCAGAACCTTGGTCAGCGCTTCAAGGAAGCGGCTGTTCTCTGCCGGCAGACCAATCGTGACGCGCAGGTGATTCGGCATGCCGTAGTTCGCTACCGGACGCACGATCACGCCTTCACGAAGCAAGCCCTGGAACACCGGCGCTGCAACCTGACCCAGGTCCACGCAAATGAAGTTGCCCCTGGACGGAATCCAGCTCAACCCCAATTCACGGAAACCCGCCTCCAGTTGCAGCATGCCGGCCTCATTCAGTTGACGGCTTTGCGCGAGATACTCTTCATCCTTCAACGCTGCACAGGCCGCAGCCAGAGCCAGGCTGTTGACGTTGAACGGCTGGCGTACACGGTTCAGCACGTCCGCGACCACCGCCGTGGACAAGCCATAACCCACGCGCAGTGCAGCCAGGCCATAGGCCTTGGAGAAGGTGCGGGAAACCAGCAGGTTCGGATAAGCCGCCAGGAAGTCCAGGCCGTCCGGCATATCGCTGCCTTCGGCGTACTCGATGTAGGCCTCGTCCAGCACCACCAGCACATGCTCCGGAACATCCTGCAGGAATTCGTCCAGCGCCTCGGCGTCGAACCAGGTCCCGGTCGGGTTGTTCGGGTTGGCGATAAAGACCACACGGGTATTGGCATCGATCGCCGCCAGCATGGCGGGCAGGTCATGCCCCCAGTCCTTGGCCGGAACCACCTTGGCCTGCGCACCGACCGCCTGAGTGGCAATCGGGTAGACAGCGAACGCATGCTCGCTGAACACGGCATTCAGGCCCGGCGCCAGATAGGCGCGCGCCACCAGCTCAAGAATGTCGTTGGAGCCATTACCCAGCGTCACTTGATTCAGCTCGACACGGCACTGCTCGGCCAGCAGGGTCTTGAGCGCAAAACCGTTGCCGTCCGGATAGCGGGTCAGCTCGACCAGCGCATCGCGGATGGCCGCCAGCGCCTTGGGGCCGGCGCCCAGCGGGTTTTCGTTGCTCGCCAGTTTGACGATGCTGGCTGGATCGAGTTTGAGCTCGCGAGCCAGTTCGTCCACGGGTTTGCCCGGAACATAAGGCGAAAGTTGTTGCACGCCCGGCTGTGCCAGAGCGAGGAAATTGCCACTCATTTGCTACCGCCCCTTAGAGAACTGCTTTCGGGTAGGAACCCAGCACTTTGAGTGCCACTGCTTCCTGACTGATCTTTTCCAGCACACTTTTGACCAGTGGGTCGCGGTGGTGGCCGACGAAGTCGATGAAGAACACGTAGGTCCACTTGCCGCTGCGCGACGGACGAGTCTCGATTCGCGTCAGGTCGATGCCATTGTCGTGGAACGGCACCAGCAACTCGTGCAGCGCACCCGGTTTGTTGCTCATGGAGACGATGATCGATGTCTTGTCGTCGCCAGTCGGCGGCACTTCCTGATTACCGATCATCAGGAAGCGCGTGGAGTTATCCGGACGGTCCTCGATTTTTTCGGCCAGACGGGTCAAGCCATACAGGCCGGCCGCCATGTCGCCGGCAATCGCCGCCGAGTTCCACTCACCCTTGACCCGCTTGGCCGCTTCGGCGTTGCTGGACACCGCCACGCGCTCGACATTCGGGTAATGGGCGTCCAGCCACTTGCGGCACTGGGCCAGGGACTGGGCGTGGGAGTAGATACGGCTGATGCTGTCGGTCTTGGTGTTTTCACCGACCAACAGGTGATGGTGGATACGCAGTTCGACTTCGCCGCAGATCACCATGTCGTGCTCAAGGAAGCTGTCGAGGGTGTGATTGACCGCGCCTTCCGTGGAGTTCTCCACCGGCACCACGCCAAAATTCACCGCCCCCGCCGCCACTTCACGGAACACTTCGTCGATCGCCGCCATCGGCTTGCTGATCACGGCGTGGCCGAAGTGCTTCATGGCCGCCGCCTGGGTGAAAGTACCTTCAGGGCCGAGGTAAGCCACTTTCAGCGGCTGCTCGAGCGCCAGGCACGAAGACATGATTTCGCGGAACAACCGCGCCATCTCTTCGTTGCCCAACGGCCCCTGGTTACGCTGCATGACACGCTTGAGCACCTGAGCTTCTCGCTCAGGACGATAGAACACCGGCACTTCGCCTTCGGCCAGCGAGGCCATCTTTACTCGCGCGACTTCCTGGGCGCAGCGCGCACGCTCACTGATCAGCTCCAGGACCTTTTCGTCCAGGGCATCAATGCGCAGGCGCAGTGCCTTGAGTTCTTGCTCAGACATTAGCCGTGTTCCTTCTCGAACTCTGCCATGTAAGAAATCAGCGCATTGACGGCGTTGATGTCGACGGCGTTATAGATGGAGGCGCGCATGCCCCCCACGGAACGGTGCCCCTTGAGGTTCAACAGGCCACGCTCGTCGGCACCGGCCAGGAACGGCTTGTCCAGACGATCATCAGCCAGGCGGAACGGCACGTTCATCCACGAGCGGTCCGACTTGTTGATCGGGTTGCTGTACAGGCCGCTGGCATCGATGAAGCCATACAGCGTGCGCTGCTTGACTTCGTTGAGCTTGCCGATGGCCTCGACGCCGCCCTGCTCCTTGAGCCACTCGAATACCAGGCCAGACAAGTACCAGGCCAGGGTCGGCGGGGTGTTGTACATCGAACCGTTATCGGCCGCGACCTTGTAGTTGAGCATAGTCGGGCACAGGGAGCGGGCCTTGCCCAGCAGGTCTTCGCGAACGATGTTGACGACGATACCGCTCGGGCCAATGTTTTTCTGGGCGCCGGCGTAGATCATGCCGAAACGTGAAACATCCACCGGGCGCGACAGGATGTCCGAGGACATGTCGGCGACCAGCGGAACATCACCGGTTTCCGGAATCCACTGGAATTCCAGGCCGCCGATGGTTTCGTTCGGCGCGTAGTGAACGTAGGCCGCGTCTTTCGACAGCTTCCACTCGTTCTGGCCGGGAATGGCGAAATAGTCGTATGGCCTGGCGGTGCCGGCAACATTGACGTGGCCGTAGCGCGAAGCTTCTTCGATGGCTTTCTGCGACCAGATACCGGTGTCGATATAGTCGGCCGAGCCGTTTTCCGGCAACAGGTTCAGAGGAATCTGAGCAAATTGCTGGCTGGCGCCACCTTGCAGAAACAGCACTTTATAGTTCGAGGGGATATCCAGCAGATCACGCAGATCCTGCTCGGCCTTGGTGGCGATGGACACGAACTCATCGCTGCGATGGCTCATTTCCATGACCGACAGACCCTTGCCGTGCCAGTCGAGGAGTTCACCCTGGGCGCGCTGCAGGACAGCTTCGGGAAGCGCCGCAGGACCGGCACAGAAGTTATAGGCTCTCTTGCTCACATCCAATCTCGCTCTGATTTGGTGGTATCACGCAATAAATCTGTAGGAGCTGTCGAGCAGAGCGAGGCTGCGATCTTTTGATGCCAAATGAAAGCAAGAGCCAGATCAAGAGATCGCAGCCTCGCTTCGCTCGACAGCTCCTACATTAAAATCAATTCCACAGTTCCTAGAGGACAAACAACAAGGGGGCGAATTTTCATCCGCCCCCTGCTTACCCGCTTATTCCTGTGGTTCTTCGTCAGCGGCGGCGTCGAGTTGCTGGTCTTCGGCAACGTCGTCGATCACGACTTCACCGACAAACCCTTCACCCTCTTCACCTTCCAGCTCTTCGCCTTCGACTTCCGACGGCTCCTGAACCCGCTCCAGACCGACCAGCGTTTCATCGTTGGCCAGTTTGATCAGGGTCACGCCCTGGGTGTTACGACCCAGGCTGGACACTTCGTCGACACGGGTGCGCACCAGAGTGCCCTGGTCGGAAATCAGCATGATTTCCTCGCCGTCGAGCACCTGGACCGCACCGACCAGACGGCCGTTACGCTCGTTGCTGACCATGGCAATAACGCCCTGGCCGCCACGCTTGTACTCAGGGAACTCGGTGATCGCCGTGCGCTTGCCGTAGCCACGCGCCGAAGCTGTGAGGATCTGGCTGCCTTCTTCCGGGATCAGCATGGAAATCAGCTTCTGGCCTTCCGGCAGACGCATGCCGCGCACACCGCGGGCGGTACGGCCCATGGCGCGAACGTCGGATTCCTTGAAGCGCGTCACTTTGCCGCCATCGGAGAACAGCATCACTTCGCGCTCGCCATCGGTGATGGCCGCGGAAATCAGCACGTCGCCTTCGTCCAGCTCCAGCGCGATCAGGCCGACGCTGCGTTGACGGCTGAAGGATTCCAGCGGGGTCTTCTTCACGGTGCCGTTGGCGGTGGCCATGAAGATGTAGTGACCTTCGGTGTACTCCTCGACCGGCAGCATGGTGGTGATGTATTCACCGTCATCCAGCGGCAGCAGGTTGACCAGCGGACGACCACGGGCAGCACGTGACGCTTCAGGGATTTCGTAGGTTTTCAGCCAGTACACCTTGCCCTTGCTGGAGAACAGCAGCAGCGTGGTGTGGCTGTTGGCAACCAGCAGGTGAGCGATGTAGTCCTCATCCTTGACGCCGGTCGCCGACTTGCCTTTACCGCCACGACGCTGGGCCTGGTACGCAGCCAGCGGCTGGGTCTTGGCGTAGCCACCGTGGGAAATGGTCACGACGCGCTCTTCTTCCGGGATCATGTCACCCAGGGTCAGGTCGAGACGGGCATCGAGGATTTCAGTACGACGCACGTCGCCGTATTCGGCGCGAATCACTTCCAGCTCTTCGCGGATCACTTCCATCAGGCGCGTGGCGCTGTTGAGGATGCGGATCAGCTCGCCGATCTGGTTGAGGATCTCTTGATACTCGGCCAGCAGTTTTTCGTGTTCCAGACCGGTCAGGCGGTGCAGACGCAGTTCCAGAATGGCTTGCGCCTGTTCTGGCGACAGGAAGTACTTGCCGTCGCGCAAACCGTATTGCGGATCGAGGTTTTCCGGACGGCACGAATCGGCGCCGGCACGTTCAACCATCGCCACCACGGCCGAGGACTCCCAAGGCGTGCTGATCAGCGCTTCCTTGGCTTCCGACGGCGTTGGCGACGCCTTGATCAGGGCGATGACCGGGTCGATGTTCGACAGGGCAACCGCTTGACCTTCAAGGATATGACCACGCTCGCGCGCCTTGCGCAGTTCGAACACGGTACGACGGGTCACCACTTCGCGGCGGTGACGGACGAAGGCTTCCAGCAGGTCCTTGAGGTTCAGGATCCGCGGACGGCCGTCGATCAGCGCGACGATGTTGATACCGAACACCGCTTGCAGCTGGGTCTGGGCGTAGAGGTTGTTGAGGATGACCTCAGGCACTTCGCCGCGACGCAGCTCGATCACGACGCGCATACCGTCCTTGTCGGACTCGTCGCGCAGTTCGGTGATGCCTTCAAGCTTCTTCTCTTTGACCAGCTCGGCGATCTTCTCGATCAGACGCGCCTTGTTCAGCTGGTAAGGGAGTTCGGTGATGACGATCTGCTGGCGGCCACCGACCTTGTCGATGTCTTCGATCATCGAGCGGGCGCGCATGTAAATGCGCCCGCGACCGGTGCGGTAGGCTTCGATGATGCCGGCGCGACCGTTGATGATCGCGGCGGTCGGGAAGTCCGGACCGGGGATGTATTGCATCAGCTCGTCGACGGTCAGCTCAGGGTTGTCGATGAGTGCCAGGCAACCGTCGATGACTTCACCGAGGTTGTGCGGCGGAATGTTGGTCGCCATGCCTACGGCGATACCGCTGGAGCCGTTGACCAGCAGGTTGGGAATACGGGTCGGCATGACCGCCGGAATCATTTCGGTGCCGTCGTAGTTCGGCACCCAGTCCACGGTTTCTTTATGCAGGTCAGCCAGCAGCTCGTGCGCCAGCTTGGTCATGCGCACTTCGGTGTATCGCATGGCCGCGGCGTTGTCGCCGTCCACCGAACCGAAGTTGCCCTGGCCGTCTACCAGCAGGTAGCGCAGGGAGAATGGCTGTGCCATCCGAACGATGGTGTCGTACACCGCGGTATCACCGTGCGGGTGATACTTACCGATCACGTCACCGACAACACGGGCAGATTTCTTGTACGGCTTGTTGAAGTCGTTGCCCAGCTCGCTCATCGCGAACAGCACGCGCCGGTGCACGGGCTTCAAGCCATCGCGCGCATCCGGCAGTGCCCGCCCGACAATTACGCTCATCGCGTAGTCGAGGTAGGACTGCTTCAGCTCGTCTTCGATATTGACCGGGAGGATTTCTTTGGCCAGTTCGCCCATGAGAAGCCTGATTCCTTTTTCTGGTGAAACTTCGTCAGGACCAACGAAGCTCGCCGCTGCAGGCTCAGTGCCATGCATTGGCTTACGACAAATCAACGAGTTATGCCATGGATCTGCGCAGTAAAGATCACCCCGCGGGGCAACCTTGGAAACCGCCGGATGTTATCACAAGAGCCGCCACGCACCTATCCCCCAGACGCGCATGGAGAGTAGTTAGTTGACCGGTGACAGGCTTGAAGGGGACGAGAGGGGCTTAGAGGTGTGATCAACCGGCATTCAACCGTATTTTTCACTTGTAAACACCGACCTGTAGGAGCTGCCGAAGGCTGCGATCTTTTCGGGACCGTTACCGACTTATGCCGGGAAGATCAAAAGATCGCAGCCTTCGGCAGCTCCTACAGGGATTTCGTGCAACCCGAATGATTTAATGCAGACGTTTGCGGCACATCAACTGCGCCATCTTCGCGGTATCCGGGCGCTCGACGATGCCTTTTTCAGTGACGATCGCATCGATCAGATCCGCCGGCGTCACGTCGAACACCGGGTTGAAGGCATTGACGTCGGCCCCGACGCGCTTGCCACCGACCTCCAGCAACTCGCGACCATCACGCTCTTCAATCGGAATGTCATCGCCACTGGCCAGGTTCATGTCGATGGTCGAACTCGGCGCCACCACCATGAAGCGCACGCCGTGGTGCATGGCGTTGACGGCCAGCTGATAGGTGCCGATCTTGTTGGCCACATCGCCATTGGCGGTGATCCGGTCAGCGCCGACGATGACCCAGGTGGGGCCTTTGGTCTTCATGATATGCGCCGCGGCGGAATCGACATTGAGGGTCACGGGAATGCCTTCATTGGCCAGTTCCCACGCGGTCAGCCGCGAGCCCTGCAGCCATGGGCGGGTTTCGTCGACATATACCTGCTCGACCATACCTTCGAGGAACGCACCACGAATCACCCCCAGCGCGGTGCCAAAGCCGCCCGTGGCCAGCGCGCCGGTGTTGCAGTGGGTGAGGATCGCCTGGGCGTTGCCCTGATGCTTGCGGATCAGGTCCACACCCAGCTGGGCCATGGTCAAGTTGGCTTCGCGATCACTTTCATGAATGGCGATGGCCTCGGCCTCCAGCACCTCCAGCGGATCGGCATTGTCCTTCAGGCGATCAAGCCGGTCGTGCATGCGCCCCAGCGCCCAGAACAGGTTGACCGCAGTAGGACGGGAATCGGCCAACAGCATGAAATCCTCTTCCAGCGCAGCGTACCAGTCGCCACCTTCGGCAATCCGGGCGCGGGCCGCCAGTACGATGCCATAGGCTGCGCTAATGCCGATGGC
Organism: Pseudomonas sp. P1_C12; assembly: GCF_056406435.1. NCBI lineage: Bacteria > Pseudomonadati > Pseudomonadota > Gammaproteobacteria > Pseudomonadales > Pseudomonadaceae > Pseudomonas > Pseudomonas sp. P1_C12. The sequence goes on from NZ_JBFUAE010000016.1 coordinate 112,937, forward strand.
CGGCGCGCCACGCACCACCATCGAGCGAATGGCCTCGGCCACGCCAGCAGCGCTGGTGTAGGCAATCCAGGTTTCCTCGAACGGCAAAATACGCTGATCCAGCAGATGGAGAGCGCCATCACGCCAATCGATGGCCTTTACCTTTTCCGCAGCCAACAGTCGATCGCGCATCCCTCACCCCGCACTCATGAACAAAAGCCGCCGATTATAGCGATCCCCCCGCGAAGACGCTCGGGTATACTTCGCAATCCTATACAAAAGCACTGGAACCGACCCTCGATGCCGAACACTGCCGCTGCGCTCGACCTGTTATTGCTGCCGACCTGGCTGGTACCCGTCGAACCCGTTGGTGTTGTCCTCAAGGAACATGGCGTGGGCATCCGTGATGGACGCATCGTGTTTATCGGCCCACGTTCCGCCGCGCTGAAGCTTAACGCAACCGAAACCCGCGAATTGCCCGACATGCTGCTCAGCCCCGGCCTGATCAATGCCCACGGGCACGCGGCGATGACGCTGTTCCGTGGCCTGGCCGATGATCTGCCATTGATGACCTGGCTGGAAAACCATATCTGGCCCGCCGAGGCCAAATGGGTCGATGAAGCTTTCGTGCGCGACGGTACCGACCTTGCCATCGCCGAGCAAATCAAAGGCGGCATCACCTGTTTCTCTGACATGTACTTCTTCCCGAAGGTTGCCAGCGAGCGCGTGCACAACAGCGGCATTCGCGCGCAAATCGCGATTCCGATCCTCGACTTCCCGATTCCGGGGGCCGCCACGGCGGACGAAGCCATTCGTCAGGGCGTTGAACTGTTTGGCGATCTCAAGCACCACGAACGCATCAAAATCACCTTCGGCCCCCATGCACCCTACACCGTAGGCGACGAAAACCTGGAAAAAATCCGGATGATCGCCGAGGAACTGGACGCTTCGATCCACATGCACGTGCATGAAACCGCCTTCGAAGTACAACAATCGGTCGAGCAGCGCGGTGAACGACCACTGGCCCGACTGGCGCGCCTGGGTTTGCTGGGGCCGCGCTTCCAGGCGGTTCACATGACCCAGATCAGCGAAGAAGACCTGGCGCTGCTGGTAGAAAGCAACAGCAATGTGATTCATTGCCCGGAGTCGAACCTGAAGCTGGCCAGCGGGTTCTGCCCGGTCGAGCGTTTGTGGCAGGCCGGGGTCAATGTTGCGGTCGGCACCGATGGCGCGGCCAGCAACAATGACCTGGACCTGCTCGGCGAAACCCGCACCGCGGCCCTGCTGGCCAAGGCTGTCGCCGGCTCGGCCACCGCGCTGGATGCCCATCGTGCCTTGCGCATGGCCACCCTCAATGGCGCCCGGGCACTGGGTATCGAGGCCGAAGTCGGTTCGCTGGAAATCGGCAAGGCCGCGGACATGGTGGCTTTCGACCTCTCCGGCCTGGCCCAGCAACCGGTCTACGAACCGGTTTCGCAGCTTATATATGCCACCGGCCGCGACTGCGTGAAACACCTTTGGGTTGCCGGCAAGCAGTTGCTCGACGACCGTCGCCTGACACGCCTGGATGAACAACAGCTTGGCGCTGTCGCGAGGGCCTGGGGCCAGCGCATCAGCGGCCGCACCGAATCGTAAGCACCCTGGAACGCAATCCGGGGCAACAGGATTTTTCAAGTTTTAGAGGACTAGACCATGAGCAACGTCGACTACGCCGAAATCGCCAAATTCGAGGCCCTGGCTCATCGCTGGTGGGACCGCGAAAGCGAATTCAAACCGCTGCACGACATCAACCCGCTGCGGGTCAACTGGATTGACGAGCGGGTCAACCTGGCCGGTAAAAAAGTCCTCGACGTCGGTTGCGGCGGTGGCATCCTCAGCGAAGCCATGGCCCAACGCGGTGCGACCGTGATGGGTATCGACATGGGCGAAGCGCCGTTGGCGGTTGCCCAGTTGCATCAGCTGGAGTCGGGCGTGAGCGTCGAGTACCGACAGATCACCGCCGAAGCCCTGGCCGAGGAAATGCCGGAGCAGTTCGACGTGGTCACCTGCCTTGAAATGCTTGAGCACGTGCCGGACCCGTCGTCGGTCATCCGCGCCTGCTTCCGCATGGTCAAGCCCGGCGGCCAGGTGTTCTTCTCCACCATCAACCGCAACCCGAAGGCGTACCTGTTCGCCATCGTCGGCGCCGAATACATCATGAAGCTGCTGCCGCGCGGCACCCACGACTTCAAGAAATTCATCCGCCCCTCCGAACTTGGCGCCTGGAGCCGCATGGCCGGCCTGACCGTCAAGGACATCATCGGCCTGACCTACAACCCGCTGACCAAGCACTACAAACTGGCGGCCGACGTGGACGTCAACTACATGATCCAGACCCTGCGCGAGGAGTAAGCCGATGCCAATCAGAGCAGTTCTTTTCGACATGGACGGCACTCTGCTCGACACCGCGCCGGACTTCATTGCGATCTGTCAGGCGATGCGTGCCGACCGTGGCTTGCCACCGATGAACGACAAGCACATTCGCGACGAGATTTCCGGCGGCGCCAAGGCGATGGTCGCGGTGACCTTCGCCATGGACCCGGAATCGCCGGGGTTCGAGGAACTGCGCCTGGAGTTTCTGGAGCGCTACCTCGTCGGTTGTGCCGTTCACAGCAAGCTGTTCGACGGCATGGGCGAACTGCTGGCGGACATCGAGAAGGCCAACCTGGTCTGGGGCGTGGTCACCAACAAGCCGCTGCGCTTCGCCGAGCCGATCATGCAACAGCTGGGGCTGGCTGAACGCTCGGCGCTGCTGATCTGCCCGGATCATGTGAAGAACAGCAAACCGGATCCCGAGCCGCTGATCCTCGCCTGCAAGATGCTCGATCTCGATCCGGCCAGCGTGCTGTTCGTCGGCGATGACCTGCGCGACATCGAGTCGGGCCGCGATGCTGGCACCAAGACTGCCGCCGTGACTTTCGGCTATATCCACCCGGATGATAATCCGCGGCATTGGGGTGCGGATGTGGTGGTTGATCATCCGCTGGAGTTGCGCAAGGTGCTCGATAGTGCGCTTTGCAGCTGCTGATTAAAGTCAAGAGATCGCAGCCTGCGGCAGCTCCTACAGGGGACCGCGATCGACGTAGGAGCTGCCGCAGGCTGCGATCTTTTCCAGCTTTGTTATGGATTGAGGTTTTTTATGTTTGATTATTCCGCCCGCCCCGAACTGCTCAAGGATCGGGTCATTCTGGTCACCGGCGCAGGACGTGGCATTGGCGCCGCAGCGGCAAAAGCCTACGCGGCACACGGCGCAACCGTGCTGCTGCTGGGCAAGACCGAAGCCAACCTGACCCAGGTCTACGACGAAATCGAAGCCGCCGGCCATCCACAACCGGCGGTGATCCCGTTCAATCTCGAAACCGCCCTGCCCCATCAATACGATGAGCTGGCGGCGATGATCGAAAGCGAATTCGGGCATCTCGACGGCCTGCTGCACAATGCTTCGATCATCGGCCCGCGCACGCCGATCGAGCAGCTGTCCGGCGAAAACTTCATGCGGGTCATGCAAGTCAACGTCAATGCCATGTTCATGCTCACCAGCACTCTGCTGCCGCTGCTCAAGCTGTCGCAAGATGCCTCGGTGGTGTTCACGTCCAGCAGCGTCGGCCGCAAGGGACGTGCGTACTGGGGCGCTTACGGCGTCTCCAAATTCGCCACTGAAGGGCTGATGCAAACCCTGGCTGACGAAGTCGATACCGTGGCCCCGGTACGCTCCAACAGCATCAACCCGGGCGCTACCCGCACCAGCATGCGCGCCCAGGCTTACCCGGGTGAAAATCCGCTGAACAACCCGACGCCCGAGGAGATCATGCCGGTCTACCTTTACCTGATGGGCCCGGACAGCACCGGTATCAACGGCCAGGCGTTCAACGCCCAGTAGCGACCGTACGTCGCTTTTTGGTGCCGCGCCGATTTCCTGTCGCGGCACTCGAATACACGCCAGGAACCTGTCAAACAAACGTCACATACTGCGCTGCACACGTAATAGACGAAGCACAACCTGTTGATTTAATACAAATTTTATTAAGATGAACCGAATGGCACGACTTTCGCTCTAAATTTGCTAAGACACGCAACGTGAAAGCAGACGGAACGAAGCTTGAGTGCGGCGATTACTCATCTTCTACAAAGCAGATTAAACTTGTACGAAATGTCCTACGGGACTGACGGACCAGTACGACGCGCAGCCTAAGCCGCTCTCACCCTGCTTGTAAGACAGCCTTACTGCTTAGGGGCGCACGCCTTATGAAACCACCTTCCCAGACCAACGCAATTGACTTCGATAGCGCCAAATTGCAGCGCCTGGGCTTTGGTCAGCAACCGCTTCTTCTGGCAAGGCCTATCAGTCTTGCGCAATTGCGCCAGCAACTGAGCCTGCAGCTGCAAACCAGTCTGGAACCGCAACGCATTCTTGGGACGTTCTATCGCGAGATTCAGCGATTGGTGCCGCTGGACGCTTTGTGCTACCTGCACAAGAGCAGTGACTTGCGTCTGGAGTTCGGCCAACGCGGCCACCATTCCATCAGTTACAGCCTCAGCCACGAAGGCGAACACCTGGGTGAGCTGATTTTCCGCCGCAATCAGCGTTTCAGCGAACAGGAACAGGGCAATCTCGAATCGCTGCTGGCCGCGCTGCTTTTCCCGATGCGCAACGCGCTGCTTTACCGTACCGCCACCCAAAGTGCACTGCGCGACCCGCTGACGGGCACCGGCAACCGCATCGCCATGGACCAGACATTGCAAAGGGAAATCGAGCTATCCCGGCGCCATCTGCAACCGTTATCGGTGCTGATGCTGGACATCGATCATTTCAAGCAAGTCAATGATACCCACGGCCACAGCACAGGCGATGACGTGCTCAAGGCGGTCGCTGCCTCGATCAAAAACCAGCTGCGCAACGTGGACATGGTGTTTCGCTATGGCGGTGAAGAGTTCCTGATCCTGCTGTCGAACACCAGCCGCGAGGCCGCGGCCATGGTCGGTGAGCGGCTGCGGTTTGCAGTGCAGTCTGAAGAATACCTGGCCGATGGTCATACGATCTTGCTGACGGTCAGCCTCGGCTGTTCGACATTGTTACCCGGCGAGTCTGCCGAAAGCCTGTTGCGACGGGCAGACAGTGCACTGTATGTGGCCAAGCGCGAAGGTCGTAACCGGTTGGAGATGGCGGGGTAACTGCCGACCACAAAATAATGTGGGAGCGAGGCTGCTCGCTCCCACAGTTGTTTCAAGCAGACTTTGGATCAGCTCTCGGCCAGTGCCATCCGCTCACGCGCGACCGGCGCTCTTTCTGCGTGCTCCAACTGCATGCAACGTTCGAGAAACAGGTACATGTAGTCGTAGCTCTTGCACACAGCCTGGCGCAACTCCACCTGCAGGGATTTGCTCGGGTTGGTGCCCGCCAATGTACAGATGATTTCCAGGGCTTCCCATGGATGGGCATCGTCGTACTGGGCATGCATCTTCAGCCACTTCATCGCTCGCTTGCGATCTTCCTCGGGGAACGAGGCGGCGTAGATACCGTTGGAACAAACGACCGCCGACCATTCCCCGGTCGCCCCTTCGATGGCGTAGTTGGTAGCGGCAATCGCAACGATCAGCGAGTCGGCTGAACTGGTGTGCCAGCACCAATGGCTCAAGGCGTGAAGCTCCGGTGCAACCTGCTGTGCCTGCAGGTCTTCCAGGCTGACACCGTGCGCGCGACTCCAGTGCACCCAGTAATCGGCGTGGTTCAATTCGACGCGGATATTACGCATCAGCCAGCGACGGGCCATGTCTTCGCCGGGATGACGAGCAAAGCGTGTCTTGGTCAGGTTTTGTGCCATATACAACGCGAACTGTTCGACCACCGGCCAGCCACCGATCAGGTATTGGCGCATGGTCTTTGCACTGAGTTTGTTGTCTCGCATGCGTTGGTACAGTTCGTGTTCGACAACCCGGCGTTTGCTCTCGCTGCAATCCTGGATCAGGCGCTGGGCCCAGGCAGGGTAACTTGCAGCTTCCATGAGCGGTCCGGTTCGGTTGAATGTATCGATCACTGTCGAGCTCCTTTTGATTGTGATTGTAAGACCGGCAGGAGTTTCAACGGAACGTGCCAGGGGCCTTGAACAACAGAGGCTGAGGCCTGGCGGGACGACTTAACAGGCTATCAAAGGTAAACAAATGCGGGCGTTCAATCACATACCCTTGAGCGTAATCCACCCCGATCTCCAGCAATGCCTGCTCGATCTGGGGCGTTTCGACAAACTCGGCAATCGTGCGCTTACCCATGACATGACCGATGTGATTGATCACTTCGACCATGGCGCGGTTAATCGGGTCGTCCAGCATATCCTTTACGAAACTCCCATCGATCTTCAGGAAGTCTACAGGCAAATGTTTCAGATACGCGAATGAGGACATTCCGGCACAAAAATCATCCAGTGAAAAATAGCATCCTAAGCCTTTGAGTTCATTAATGAATCGAATGGCGCTGCCAAGATTTGAAATAGCACTGGTCTCAGTAATTTCAAAACAAATCATTTCAGGCGGAATCGAATACGTCACAAACTGTTCGCGCAGGAAGTCCAGAAACGCCTCATCCCCGATCGTCGTGCCTGACAGATTGATCGCACACATGGCCAGCGGCCCCTGGTGCTGTTCGGCCTGACACTGGGCAATGATCTTGAACACGTTCTGCACAACCCAGCGGTCCAGAGAGCTCATCAGGCCATAGCGTTCGGCGGCCGGGATGAAACTGTCGGGCAAGATCATGCGCCCCGCCTCATCATGCAACCGCAACAGGATTTCGATATGCCCACTGCCATGCTCGGTATGACCGAGGGATGCGATTTCCTGGGCGTACAAGCAGAAGCGGTCCTCCTCCAGCGCCATGTGCAAACGCTGCACCCAGGCCATTTCGCCGAAGCGCAGGGACAATTCCGAGTCATCCGGATGATAGACCTGGACCCGGTTCCGGCCCTTTTCCTTGGCCATGTAGCACGCCATGTCGGCAGCACGCAGCGAGGCTTCGAGCGTCGTCGGATTCTGCGCAACATGGACCAGTCCGATACTGACAGTGGTCACGAAAGGCCGGCCCTTCCAGACAAAATGCAGATTCTGCACAGTCTGACGCAGGCTCTCGGCAATTTTCTCCGCCGCTTCCGGTGCGCAGTTTTCCAGCAGGATACCGAACTCGTCGCCGCCAAGGCGTGCCAGGGTATCGCCTTCGCGCAACCCGGATTGCAACAAGGCACAGATATGCCGCAACAGTTCGTCGCCCGCCGCGTGACCACAGGTATCGTTGACCAGCTTGAACTGATCCAGATCGAGGAACATCAGGGCATGGCGACCCGAATGGCGGGTCAGGTTGTGCAGCGCCTGTTCCAGGCGATATTCGAATTCGCGGCGGTTGGCAAGCCCGGTCAAGGCGTCGTGGGTCGCCTGCCACGACAGATTGGCGATGTATTGCCGCTCTTGGGTCATGTCATGCAGCACCAGCACCGTTCCGCTGACTTTGCCGGCATTGCGGATCGGAGCACCCACCAGCGTGACCGACACCGTGCTGCCGTCCAGGCGTTGAATCAACTTGGAGTGCTCACTGCCGCCACTGAGTTGACCGCTCAGAATATGCTCGATCAGGGTGAAACCGTCGGTCTGTGCATTTTCATCCAGCAGGTTGAACAGCGCCGCCAGCGGCAACCCTGTCGCCTGCTCGGCCTTCCAGTGGGTCAATGCCTCGGCCGCCGGATTCATGTAGGCAATCGCACCGGAAACATCCGTGGTGATCACGCCGTCGCCAATCGATTGCAGAGTGATCTGCGCCCGCTCTTTCTCCAGTTGCAGCGCATCGGCGAAGGCATGGCGCTGCTTGAGCAGTTTATGGGTGCGCATCAAGGCCAATACAATCAAACCCAGGGCGGTGGCGAGGTTGGTCACCAGCAACAGTCGCAGGATCATCCGCGAGCCTTCGCCCAAGGCATCGCTGAAGGCCTTCGCCGCCGGTGTCACACTTTCGTTGATGACGAATATCTGATCCTTCCAGCGCTTGATATCGGCATCGGTGGCCTGCCTGGTGGTGATGCGCTGATGCATCTCCTGCGCAATGGCATCGAGTTGCACCAGATACGCGTCGCCCACCCTCCAAAGGTCGATGGCTTTCTCGTGGTAACTGAAGTGCCGGAAATTCAGGTACAACCAGATCACACTGGTGATGTCATCCGGATGGTTGCCGCCCTTGAGGATCGCCACACGTGCCGCCTCGATGTTCGGCGGCCGATGATCCAGCGCCACACGCAATTCATGCCCACCCTGAGGCACGGAAATGGCGTTCTGGTATTTATGAAAAATCGCTTCGTCGCCGCTGTCGGCGTAGAGATTGAGGTAATAGATGGCGTCTTTCTGGCCCTTGGACCACAGGCTCTCACCGGCGACATAACCGCGAACAGCCGACAGTACATAAAGGCTGACACCGCCCAAGAGGGCCTGAAACACCACAACGGCGATAAATGGCCAGACGATGCCCAACAGCCGTGGCGTTCCGAGAGTCCGCTTTTGATTCATGAGGTCCCTTACATTAGAGCTGCTCGATTGTCGTCCGGACGAAAATCGCTACAGCTAGACTAGGGTGCCTTCGTCGTCCCGACAAGCTGATCAAAGCTTCGAACATCAACACAGCCAATATATATGTACCGCAAAGACAGTCCTTGTTGCATCGAGACTGACGTCCCTCCTATCAAGAGATGTCACTGTTTATGCATACCACAAATGCTTCGGCACCAACCCCATACCAACAATATCTGGGTCAACTCGCAGAATACGACGCGCTGCTAGGCCGTCTACGTGATGCCAAGGCGCGAGGCCTTGCTCTGGCCGGCATCTATTTATCTCCCCAGCCTCACTCCCCCCTTGCCCAGGAACATGACGTCGGGCAAACCCACTTGCACAGCTTGCTCAGACACCCGGACTATCTGGCACTTGTCGAAAAGTTGAAGATCATGAGTTTTTTATCTGTGTCTACAGCAGGAGGACGCAGCGTTTACACGACGGTTGACCAGAAGGGTGCCGAAGTCATTCTCTCCATGACTGAAAAACCTGGCTGGCGCGAACTGACCGAAAAAATCGAGCCGATAGCTCTCAGCATAGGCGGACAATTGCGCTCGGATAAGTTGCTCAGCCTTCCTCAGGTTCTGACGTATTACGCGTTACCGGCAGCGCAAACTCAAAACACCACTGAAATGGAGTCGCTAATTCACAAACTGGAGGAAAGACGCGCCAGTCACTCATTGCAACTCTTCAGTGGTGTTGATATCGACTCCTTGAATCGTTCACCCACAGCTGAAGACCGAGAACTACTCAAAACCATACAGAGAGCCACTCCGACATCCGCTATGACCATCGATAGCCTGCTCGCTCAACTGACGAACAGAGATATCGTTGCCATCGTCAAGCGTTTTCTTCCCGAAACCGAAAGCTCGCTATTCAGCTACCTGATTCAAAACGCAGTGCCCAATGCGACCGAAGCTCAAGTCCGTGTCACGCCCACGGTAGTGCTGGAAAGCATTTTGCGCTCCGCCGAGTCAGAGCGACTGGCAATGGCGCTGTTGGAAGGCTTGAACTGGTACGGTGGAAAACCCGGCGAAGAAACCTCATCAGGCGTACGAATCAAACTGCTCAGCAAAGCCATTCGCTTATGGACAAACAAGAGCGGTAAACCCGCTGATATCGCTGGATACACATGGCATCAACGCTCGAACTGGGGAAAGAGTTACCCGAGTATCCGGGCTGAGTTTGAACAGCACCTATTCGACTCCCGGCGAGCGTCATCAATGACTGAGGCGATCTTGCTCGCGCGCTTGCTGCAACCTGAATTTCCACGAGCGTTTCAAGTCCCGGACATTCCAGCTGATCTTCCCTATAGAAGTTCTGTTGTTTGGGTCAATTTTGTCCACGGTGTAAAGCTGGCCGAAGACATGGAGCCTGACTCGATCGAGCGGATGACCTTCCAGCAATTGGTCAACCTGCCAATCAAACGAACCGTCGGAGCAACGCCAGAGCAATTGAATCTTATCGCTCTGGCGAGGCTGCTTCCGACACTGGACTGGGCGGTTACCCAAGGGGTTATTTCGCAAAAAAGTCTTAAAAACTATTCACAGAGCGAGATTGATCTGGCGCTATCGGCACTGGATAACCAAAAAAACGAGTTGAATGAGGCCATCATTCAACTCGATAAAAAACCACCCGAACGACTGGCGATCGCCAAAACAAAAATGCAGTCAATCTTTGGAGAGGATGTCTTCATCTCGGATGGTCGAAAACTGGCTAGAAAGGACACTACCGGTCCGACCAGTTTTCGTGACACGCCGCCGCTTGAAGGCAAGGAGTACGACTATTACTCGTTTGTCGACGTCTATGCATCCGGCAAGTTCGACGATCAGAAAAGTTGGCGGGCGACACAAAGCGATGGCACTACCATTAGCACACAATGGATACGAATAGACGAGAGCCGAAGGATCGTCACCGGAGAAAGGCCATGGCGCAAACCAGGCTCCCGGTGGGTTATCTCACCGGAGACCAGGTTGCCCGACGTCAAAGCGCTGTTCGACAACGACTTCAAGCACCATCTGCAATTGACCACAACGGCCTATGAAACACTGATCAGAAGTCAATTGGCCTCACTCCCGTTTGCCGACCGTCAGGCCATCGCCTTAGGCGAACTCAGGGTATACAGCTTGAGAAAGGAAACGCGTGGTATCGAGGCCCAGAATGAAACGCCGGAAATGATCTTGCCGCTACGAGCCCGCAACGGCTTGATATTGCAGGCGATCCATACGCGCGAAACCCAGGGTCACGAACAGGGTATTGAAACCAGGTATTACGAATTGCTGCCCAGAGCAGGCGTCATACGTCGTATTGAAAACCTTGGCCCGGAACACTTGGGAGGTGCCATCCAGACGGAAAAGTGGCGTCTGAAATCGACCGTTTCCGTCAGCGTACTGCGCCATAAGACGTTGCCCTTCGATTGGGACGCTCATTCGACGGGCAGCAAACCGAAAGAAGACGCGATTTGCCAGGCTATCATCGAACAGTTAGGTAGCACTTTCGCCACCGTAACAGAGACGGAGGAAAGTGCAGACACTATCCCGTTGACGCTGTCATCAAGTCGTTGCGTGGCGATCAGTCATTTCATTGCAACTCAGCTGCTGTTCACGGACCCGATAAAACTTCGCATTGCCGCCTACGGACAAACGCGTTTCGAACTCGAAGAGGCGCGGGGTGAAAAAGCCCTCGAAATCGGGAAAATGTTCATCCCTTTCTGGAACAGCATCGAAGACTTGGCCTCCGGCGACAAAACACGCCTGATCAACGGGACGTTCGGCCTGTTTGCCGACCTGCTTTCCTTTGCACAACCCATCGGCAAGTTTGCCTCGGGCTCGGCAATACTGATCAGTAATGCAAGCCGACTGACCTTTCGCGCCAGACTTCCCGCATTTGTGTCGCTGACGAAAAACCTGTTGTTTTCGAGCCTGCAAACGCTGAATCCGGTTGACGGTGTTGGATCGCTGCTCCATGCATTGGGAGCCAGAGGGGTGAAACTTGTCCGATTCAGCCTTCTCAGAATCAAGGAACTGGCGGGCAAGGCTGGCAGTTATGATTTCGCGCACAAGCTGCCGCAGATCAGCGATGCGGGCCGCTGGAAACCGTTGGTAAAGGGTGACCAGTTAGCGACCGTCAAGGGTATTGACGACATCCACATACGCAAATCGGCCATTCCCGACAATGCCGACTACCACTTTATCGATCCATTATCGTCCAGACCCTACGGTCCCCGGCTAACCACCCGCTCAGGTGATATTTCGTTAGGGAGATCGCATTACAATTCCCTGGATAACACCAAAAATCACGTCATTGTCGAAGTTTCTGAAAACAGCCGCATTCGGGAAGTGCTTGAAGTCGATGGCCGAACTACGTTGTTTATCGATGATGTGCCGTATCGGCTGGATGGCGACACGCTGCGTCGCGCCGACCTGATCGATGATCAGGCGATGCTCAGATCCTTGCCTTGTCGGGTACGGCGTGCCCCAGGTGCCGATGTATGCGAAACGAGCTATGTCACTCGCGCCCCCGCCCCTACTCCTGATATCAACAGCTTCGATGAAACCAAAGGTTGGGCCCCCTGGTTCGGAGATAGTATCTATACGAATGGCGCGAAGGGAACACCGATGAAAAGGGCATCGATTGCTACACACGAGACTCTCGGTGCAACCATCGAGTTTTGCCAAGGTATTTTTGGACGTGTGAAGGTCAGTGTTCCCGATCGGGGTGTAATGGATACCCTTAGAGCCGGCGCCATTATTGTCGAAGCGGCAGATGGCACGAAGCGGTATGTGTTTACACGCCTAAATGCCAGCGACTTTTTCGTTGCCGAACTCGCAAAAGGACGAAGCTTGGGTAATCCGCTGACATTCAAACAAGCATCAACGCTGTCCGAAGCGCTGAAGGAGCAATTGATGGTGGTCTACACCGGCTCGCTGAATGCCAACAACATGGCAAGAATCCATGGCATCGAGGCCGTCGAGCGCGCCATGAAAACCATGGATGAAATTGCCATTCCAATTAGCGTCCACGAGCCCAATACGCTCAAGCGACTCGAGCTGCTCAAGGTTGATACCAGTCCCGGGGAGGCAATTCTTTTCGATCATAAAACCAGAATGATCATCAGAAGTTCCGAGGATGGTGCCGCCACGTGGTCACCGTCCAAGAAAGCACCGGACAGCGTGCGTGAAACGACAGCGGAGGTTTTCAATAATCTGTTTCAGAAAAAAGTCATCACCATCCAATCGGGTCGGGGCGAGCCCCTGGCTCTAAACATCGACAAGATGATGCAGCAACTGCAAGTCATCATCGGCCAAAAACTCCAGCGACCAGTGCATGCCCCAAGGAATATTGCGTTCGCCGAAATCAAGACCAAAGCTGGGGTGCGTGAAATCTATGTCAGCGTTTCCGGCAGCAAAGGTGACACCGGTTTCCTGCCAATGTTTCAAAATCCAGCTAACAGAAAGGAGGTAACCGTCGACGGTACCCGTTACTTCAATATAGATAAAGGAACCCGATTCCCGGAGACCGCCCTAAGCATAACCCCAGCGGGCAAGCTACAGGCGATCCCCCATACCATCGACAATATTGAAACATACACGCCTATGCTCACCTCTCGCCCAACCTCGCTGGACACTGAGAGCAAGCTCATTAGCGTCATACGCAAAAAATATCCAGATCCAAAAGACCTGGATTTCATCACGATCGCCACCACCTTGCCGCCCTGCGACTCCTGCGCAGTCGTCATGAAACAATTCGGCTATGACGGCAGCCCCAATGCACTCGACGTGATCTGGAAGTAAACGCTTGCCCGATCAATGCTGCTGCAAATGCCCATACAGCTTGGCGTATAACCCACCCTCGGCGATCAATTGCTGATGGTCGCCATCCTCGGCAATTTGCCCGCCGTCGAACACCAGCACACGATCGGCTTGTTTTACCGCCGAAAGACGGTGGGCAATGATCAGTGTGGTGCGGTTGCTCAGGAACCGCGCCAGTGCCTGGTGCAGGTTGTACTCGGTGGCGGCATCGAGCGCCGAGGTGGCTTCGTCGAGGATCACCACCTTGGGCTCGGCCAGCACCATCCGGGCGATGGCCAGGCGTTGGCGCTGCCCGCCGGACAAACGCACGCCGGAGCGCCCGACGATGCTGTCCAGGCCATTGGGCAAATCCCGGACCGTAGCGTGCAACTGGGCGATTTCCAGTGCCTGCCAGCAGGCCTCGTCACTGCGTTCGCGGCCCATGGTCAGGTTGGCGCGGATGGTGTCGTTGAACAGCGCCGGATGTTGCAGGACTACGGCGACATTTTCCCGCACGGTTTCCAGGCCGATCTCTTGCTGGGTTGAACCACCAAAGCGAATGGTGCCCGCCAGCGGCGTATACAAGCCCAGCAGTAGTTGCACCAGCGTGCTCTTGCCGCCGCCACTGGCACCGACGATTGCGACCTTTTCGCCGGGGGCGATGGACAGGTTCATCTGGTTCAAGACCAGTTCATCACCGTAACCGAAACTCAACCCCTGTACTTCCAGCCCGACCGTCTCGCGGCCACTGAACGGGTCGACTCCACCCGAGTACTCGGGCTCATCGTCACGGGACAGCAGTTCGTTGATCCGCGACAGCGCACCATCGGCTGCGTAGTAGGCATATTGCAGGTTCAGCAGTTGTTCCACCGGACCGATCATGAACCACAGGTAGCTGAACACCGCGAGCATCTGGCCGATTGAAAGGTCGGAAAACAGTACAGTGAGCATCGCCGCGGCACGGAAAATATCGATGCCGAACTGGAACAGCAAGCCGCTGGCGCGGTTCGACGCATCGGTTTTCCATTGCGAGTTCACCGCATAGTCGCGCACGTCCCGGGCGCGCTGCCCCAAGCGACCGAGGAAAAACCCCTGGCGGTTACCGGCGCGTACTTCCTGGATCGCATCCAGGGTTTCGGTCAAGGCCTGGGTGAAGCGCGAGGTGCTGTCGTTCTCGAGCTTCTTCAGGTGTTTGACCCGTTTGCCCAACTGCACCGTGGCATAGATCACCAGCGGGTTGAACAGCAGGATCAGCAGCGCGAGTTTCCAGTGCATCCACATCAGGATGGAGGCAGTGCCCACCAGCGTCAGCATGGCCACGAGGAAACGGCTGAGGGTTTCGCCAACGAATTTGTCCAGGGTGTCCAGGTCGGTGACCAGATGCGTGGTCACCGTGCCGCTGCCCAGGCTTTCGTATTCGCCCAGCGAGATGCGCTTGAGTCGTTCGATCAGGCGTATGCGAATGCGATAGACGATGTCCTTGGCCAGTCCGGCGAACAATTTCGCCTGCACTACGTTGAACATCAACGCCGCGCAGCGCAGGGTCAGGGTCACCAGCAGCATCAGTCCGATGTAGCCCGCGGCTTTCTGCCAGCCTTCGGGCAGCGCGTGGTTCATGATCTTCAGCGCCACATCACCGTGCCCCAGCAACACCTCGTCCACCAGCAATGGCAGGAGCAAGGGAATCGGCACGCTGCACAAGGTCGCCAGCACGGCCACGCCGTTGGCGATCCACAGGGATTTCTTGTGATGCAGGGCCAGTCGGCGGATTTCCGCCCAGCTCAGACGGTCGACACGTTTAGCGGGTGCAACATCATCGGGCAGGTCATGCACAGGCAGCACGCTCCAGCCAGCGGCCGAGCAGCGGGGACAACTCGCTCAACGGCTGATAGCCATTGGTCAACAACGCCAACTGCCCATTTCGCTCAGCCAGCAACGTAGGAAAACCGGCGATGCCCAGGTCCTGGACCCAAGTGAAATCGGCAGATGTCGCGGCGTGCGTATCGGCACGGTCGAACGCGGCGGCGAATTCGATGCGCGGCAGACCGGCCTGCTCTGCCAGCTCCACCAGGACACTGGCACGCGTGACATCGCGACCTTCAGCGTAAAAGGCGTGCTGAATCAGCCCGAGCAGTTTCCAGGCACAATCCGGCGCCAGCGTGCGCGCCGTCACCAGTGCCCGGCAGGCAGGTTCGGTATCGTAGACAAAGCCATCGGGTAACGCGCCTTCAAGCTTGAAGGGCTGGCCGGTGGCCTCGGTGACCGCCTGCCAGTGTTCGAGGATATAGCGCCGGGTACTCGGCTCCAGTGCGGCACCGTTACCGGTGCGCAAACCACCCACGATCAGATGCACCTCCACGCCTGCGGCTTGCGCCTGCTCGACCAGTGCGTTGGCCACCGGGGCAAACCCCCAGCACCAGGAACACATCGGGTCCATCACATAGAGCAGGCGCGCAGACATGGCTCAGGCCTCGGAAGATGCTTGCTTGTAGTTGTAGCCGATCGGGTGAGGCTGGTTTCGAGCCTTGGCCAGCTCGATCTGCTTCTGCCGGTCGATCGCACTGCGACGGGTCTTCTCACTCAGCTTATCCCAGCAATGCGGGCAACTGATGCCGGCCACGTAATGCTCGGACGCGCGGTCTTCCACGCTCACCGGCGTGCGGCAGGCATGACATTGATCGTAGTCGCCTTCGCTCAGGTCGTGACGAACGGTCACGCGGTTGTCGAACACGAAGCAGTCGCCCTGCCACTTGGTTTCTTCCTGCGGCACCTCTTCGAGGTACTTCAGGATGCCGCCCTTGAGGTGAAAGACCTCACCGTAGCCCTCGCTGAGCATGTAGCTCGAGGCCTTCTCGCAGCGGATGCCACCGGTGCAGAACATCGCGACCTTCTTGTGCACGGCCGGGTCGAAGTTGGCTTTGATGTAATCGGGAAATTCGCGAAAACTGGTGGTTTTCGGATCGATGGCGCCTTCGAAGGTACCGATCGATACTTCGTAGTCGTTACGGGTGTCGATCAGCAGCACTTGCGGGTCGCTGATCAGCGCGTTCCAGTCCTGCGGATCGACGTAAGTGCCGACCTTTTTGTTCGGGTCCACGCCTTCCACGCCGAGGGTGACGATTTCTTTCTTGAGCTTGACTTTGGTGCGGTAGAACGGCTGGTCGTCGCAGTACGACTCTTTATGGTCGATGTCGTCCATGCGCGGGTCGTTCTTGAGCCAGGCCATCAGCCCGTCGATGCCTTCGCGGCTGCCGGACACGGTGCCGTTGATACCCTCTTCGGCAATCAGCAGCGTGCCTTTGATGCCGTTGTCGACCATCGCTTGCAGCAGGGGCTCGCGCAGGGCGACGTAATCTTCCAGGGTGACGAACTTATACAGTGCCGCCACGACAATCTGTTGTGTCATGGGTAAATCTCCAGGTGGCTACCCTCGTAAGGGGTGAACCGGATGCGAAAAAAAACGCGCCGGGTTAGCGGCGCGTTGGGCATTCTAACAAAAAAGATCGCAGCCTGCGGCAGCTCCTACATGGGAATGCGTATTCCTGTAGGAGCTGCCGCAGGCTGCGATCTTTTGAGCTTAATGCTCGCTACCGCCAGCGCAGGTCGGCGAGGCCGGGGCCGCGTCGATCCGGGCCCATTCCTCCGGCGTGTAGGTATGCAGCGCCAACGCATGGAACTCGCCCATCAGCTCGCCGAGCGTGCCGTAGACCTTCTGGTGGCGCTTGACCCGGTTCAGGCCTTCGAACTGTGCGCTGACCACCACAGCCTTGAAATGGGTCTGCAACCCACGGCTGTGCATATGGCTCTCATCCAGCACGTGCAGATGCTCGGGCTGAAGCAGGGCCAGTGTCGATTCGATGCGTTGTTGCATGGTCATACCGAACTCCGCTTAAGGCTTTTTCTTGGCTGGCGCAGCCGCGTCTTTCGGCGTCAGCTCGGCGGTCATGTCAGCCAACAGCTTGTTGACCACCGGCACTGCGCTTTCCAGCTTGGCCTGGGTCATCTGGGCCGATTGCTGGGTCAGCTGAGGCATTTTTTCCAGGACTTTCTTGCCCAGTGGCGACTGGTAGAACGCAACCAGGTCCTTGAGCTCGGATTCGGTGAAGTTGGTGGTGTAGAGCTTGACCATGTCCGGTTTCAGCTTGTTCCAGCCAATGGCCTGGTCCAGAGCGGCGTTGGCCTTGGCCTGGTAGGTTTCCAGCACGGCTTTTTTCGACTCAGGAGCTTTGGTCTGTTCGAAACGCTGGGCAAACATCTGCTGTACTTGCATGTACACCGGGGTGCCCAGTTTGTCAGCGTGCGCCATGGTCAGGAAAGCCTCGGCACTGGCGTTATGGCTGGCGGTGTCGGCAAGAACCTGGCCGCTGGCGCAGACCAAAGCAACGGCGGTACAGATGGCACGAAGACGAGTCATCGAGTTTCCTTTTCTAGCTGGCGAGGTAAGACCCCAAGGGCGTCCATTCTGCGCCTAAAAAAGTCTGTCGCTCAACCCCAAGCCTTGTCGCACCTGATTTAGAGGGGTTGAATGGTCAAATTCAGACTGATGGAACCACGGCCGTCGATCACGGCCTAAACTGCGCAATCGGACCTACAGGAGTGAGCAAGATGAGCCGTATCGAAACCGACAGCCTCGGCGAGGTTGAAGTCCCGGATGAAGCCTACTGGGGCGCTCAGACACAACGCTCGCTG
Source organism: Pseudomonas sp. P1_C12 (assembly GCF_056406435.1). NCBI lineage: Bacteria > Pseudomonadati > Pseudomonadota > Gammaproteobacteria > Pseudomonadales > Pseudomonadaceae > Pseudomonas > Pseudomonas sp. P1_C12. The sequence continues at coordinate 131,014 of NZ_JBFUAE010000016.1, forward strand.
ATCAACTTCGCCATTGGCAACGAACGCATGCCGCTGGCGGTGTTGCATGCCCTGGCGCTGATCAAGAAAGCCGCGGCACGGGTCAATGATCGCAACGGCGACGTGCCCGCCGACATCGCCCGCCTGATCGAGCAGGCAGCCGACGAAGTGCTCGGCGGCGACCACGACGACCAGTTTCCGCTGGTGGTCTGGCAAACCGGCAGCGGCACCCAGAGCAACATGAACGTCAACGAAGTGATCGCCGGTCGCGCCAACGAGCTGGCCGGCAACCCCCGTGGCGGCAAGTCCCCGGTGCACCCCAATGATCACGTCAATCGCTCCCAGAGTTCCAACGACTGCTTCCCCACCGCCATGCACATCGCCGCCGTCCAGGCGGTGCAACAGCACTTGCTGCCGGCGATCAGCGAACTGTCCGGCGGGCTGGCCGAGTTGGCCGCCCGCCATATGAAACTGGTCAAGACCGGCCGCACCCACATGATGGATGCGACTCCGATCAGCTTCGGTCAGGAAATCTCGGCGTTCATCGCGCAACTCGATTACGCCGAACGGGCGATCCGCAGCGCACTGCCCGCGGTCTGCGAGCTGGCCCAGGGCGGAACGGCCGTCGGCACCGGGCTCAATTCACCCCACGGCTTCGGTGAGGCCATCGCTGCAGAATTGGCCGCCCTCTCCGGTTTGCCATTTATCACCGCACCGAACAAGTTCGCCGCACTGGCCGGCCATGAGCCGCTGACCACGCTGTCCGGCGCGCTGAAAACCCTCGCCGTGACCCTGATGAAGATCGCCAACGATCTGCGCCTGCTGGGTTCCGGTCCGCGCGCCGGCTTCGCCGAAGTCAAGCTGCCGGCCAATGAACCGGGCAGCTCGATCATGCCAGGCAAGGTCAACCCGACCCAGTGCGAAGCCTTGTCGATGCTGGCCTGCCAGGTGTTGGGCAACGACGTCGCCATCGGCTTTGCCGCCAGTCAGGGCCACTTGCAGCTGAACGTGTTCAAACCGGTGATCATCCACAACCTGCTGCAATCGATCCGTTTGCTGGGTGATGGCTGCAGCAACTTCCAGCAGCACTGCGTGGCCGGTCTGGAGCCGGATGCGGAAAAAATGGCTGAACACCTGGAACGAGGCCTGATGCTGGTGACGGCGCTCAACCCGCACATTGGCTATGACAAATCGGCGAAGATCGCCAAGAAGGCCTACAGCGAAGGCCTGACCTTGCGCGAGGCGGCGTTGCAACTGGGGTATCTGACCGATGAAGAGTTCGATGCGTGGGTAAGGCCGGAGAATATGCTGGAGGCTGGGGCCAAGGGCTGAGTTTTGCAGTGAAGCGAAAAGATCGCAGCCTGCGGCAGCTCCTACGGGAATACGCGTTTGCATGTAGGAGCTGCCGCAGGCTGCGATCTTTTGATCTTCAGGCCACCCGCATCTTCCTTGCCTTGAGCCCGGCAATCAACGAAGGCCCCAACGCCACCAGCGCCGACCCCAGCACCACCAGCACCGCACCGCCATAACCCAGACCATTGATGGTCTCGGCATGCACATAGTCAGGCCATAGCCATGCAGCCATGGCAACCGCCACAAAGGTCACCAGCGGTGTGATGGCCAGCGTTGCGCTGACCCGAGAGGCTTCCCAATGGGCCAGGGCCTCGGCAAACGCGCCATAGGCAATCAGGGTGTTGAGGCAGCACGCCAGCAGCAACCAACCCTGCAACGGGTTCAATTGCAACGCTTCGAGCGGTTGCACCCACGGCGTCAACAGCAGCGCGCAAAACAGGTAGATCACCATCATCACCTGCAGCGAATTCCACACCGTCAGCAATTGCTTCTGCCCCAGGGCATAGAAGGTCCAGACCGTGGACGCCAACAGCACCAGCAGCACGCCGGCGGTGTAGTCGGTCAGCGATGTGAGCAATTCACTCAAGCGCTGGTTGAAAAACAGCGCAAAACCGATCAGCAGCACCAACAGCCCGATCCCCTGCCCCAGGCTGAACCGCTCCTTGAACACGAACACGCTGGCGATCAGCAGCAAGATCGGCCCCATCTGCACCACCAGTTGCGCCGTGCCGGGGCTGAGCAGGTTCAGGCCCATCAAATACAGCACATAGTTACCGACCAGGCCGAGCACCGCCATCAGTACCAGCCAGCCACCGCGAGGACCGAGCACTTTGCGGCTAGGCAGACGCCTGGTGGCCGCCAGATAAATGAACAGGCAGCCGCCAGACACCAACAGGCGAAACCAGGTCACCGTCACCGGGTCCATCACCAGCAGCACTTGCTTGAGCTTGATCGGCAGGATTCCCCACAACAACGCGGTCAACAAGGCCAGGAACAGACCGTAACCCCAGCGACCCGATGAAATGTGCATGTGAACCCCAACGCCAACTGACAGGAGCCGTCATTCTAGGCCCGCAGCGGTGGCGTACACAGGGACAGTTGCGGACTGGCCGCGAATGAAACTGTGCGGGTCGTATTTTTTTTGGGGGGTACAACCGAGGTGCGCCCATCGCGAGCAGGCTCGCTCCCACAATGATTAGCGGCGATCACAAATGTTGTGTACGCCACCAAACCTGTGGGAGCGAGCCTGCTCGCGAAAGCTATCTGGCGGACAACGAAAAAACCCTAGGCTTAACGCACCGCCTCAAACAGCCCGGTTGCCCCCATCCCGCCTCCCACGCACATGGTGACGACACCGTAACGCAGATTGCGTCGCTGCAATTCACGAACCAGATGCCCGACCTGACGCGAGCCGGTCATGCCGAACGGGTGGCCGATGGAGATCGAGCCGCCGTTGACGTTGTACCGGGCGTTGTCGATTTCCAGGCGGTTGCGGCTGTACAGGCACTGCGAGGCGAACGCTTCGTTGAGTTCCCACAGGTCGATGTCGTCAATCCGCAAGCCTTTGGCCTTGAGCAGTTTCGGTACCGAAAACACCGGGCCGATGCCCATCTCGTCCGGCGCGCAACCGGCCACGGTAAAACCGCGAAAGAACGCTTTCGGCTTGAGCCCCAGTTCCAGCGCTTTTTCCAGGCTCATCACCAGGGTCATGGACGCGCCATCAGACAGTTGCGAAGAGTTGCCGGCCGTGACCGAGCCATCTTCGGCGAACACCGGCTTCAACCCGGCCAGACTTTCCAGGGTGGTGTCCGGGCGGTTGCAGTCATCACGATCAACGACACCGTCGAGGATCTGCACCTGACCGGTGTTTTTGTCTTCGACGCGATACTTCACCGCCATCGGCACGATTTCATCGCAGAACAGCCCGGCGGCCTGAGCCTGAGCAGTACGCTGCTGGCTTTGCAACGCGTACAGGTCCTGCTCTTCACGGCTGACGCCGTACCGACGCGCGACTATTTCAGCAGTCTGCCCCATTGGGAAGTAGATGCCCGGCACCTGTTCCTTGAGCAGCGGGTTGATCAGGTTGTCGGTATTGACACTTTTCATGGTCATGCTGATGGACTCGACACCGCCGGCGACGATGATGTCGCTGCAACCCGAAGCGATCTGGTTGGCGGCAATGGCGATCGCCTGCAAGCCCGAGGAACAGAAGCGGTTGAGGGTCATGCCGGCCGTGCCGATGCCCAGGCGCGACAGCACCGCGACATTGCGACCGATATTGAAACCCTGGGCGCCTTCGTTGGAACCGGCACCAACGATGCAGTCCTCGACGCTCGCCGGATCGATACCGGAGCGTAGCAACAGTGCATCGACACAGTGTGCCGCCATGTCGTCCGGGCGGGTCATGTTGAATTTGCCGCGAAAGGATTTGGCCAGGCCGGTCCGCACGCTGTCGACGATCACCACTTCACGCATGACATACCTCATTGTTGTTATCAGTTGAGAGTGGACCGAGCATAAGTCCAGCGCTTCACCGACCGCGACAATCATTCACCTCGCGTATGCGCAACCATCGCTTCAATCCTTGTCCTTACGCTTCTTGTTCTCATGCCGGTCGGATTTTTCGAAAGCCTCCTCCAGTGCGCGATTGATGGTGCGCAAGACTTTGACCCGTGCCCAACGCTTGTCGTTGGCTTCCACCAGGGTCCATGGCGCAATCTCGGTGCTGGTACGGTCGACCATGTCGCCAACCGCCGCGCGATAGTCATCCCACTTTTCACGGTTGCGCCAGTCATCGTCAGTGATCTTGAAGCGCTTGAAGGGAATCTTTTCGCGCTCCTCGAAGCGCTCCAGTTGCGTCTGTTTGTCGATGGACAGCCAGAACTTGACCACGATCACCCCGGCATCGGTCAGTTGTTCCTCGAAATCGTTGATCTCGCTGTAGGCACGCAGCCAGTCTGCCGGGCTGCAAAACCCTTCGATGCGCTCCACCAACACCCGGCCATACCAGGAGCGGTCGAACACGGTGAACTTGCCCCGGGCCGGCAGGTGCCGCCAGAAGCGCCACAGATACGGTTGCGCCCGTTCTTCTTCGGTGGGCGCGGCAATCGGCACGATGCTGTACTGGCGCGGATCAAGCGCTGCCGCTACCCGGCGGATCGCCCCGCCCTTGCCAGCCGCGTCGTTGCCTTCGAACACCGCCACCAGCGCGTGGCGGCGCATGCGTTTGTCGCGCATCAACCCGGAAAACCGCGCCTGCTCGGTAATCAGCTGTTCTTCGTAATCTTCCTTGTCCAGGTGCAGGGTCAGGTCCAGGCTGTCGATCAGGTTCACTTGATCGACACTGGGGAACACTGGCGCGGCGCTGACCTTTTCCGGATGGATCGTCGGTCGCTGCAATGCGCCCTGCAGGCCCGCCAGCAGAATCCGCCCCACGGCCAAGCTCCGATAATGGGCATCCACCCCGGCGATCACATGCCACGGTGCATAGTCGCGGCTGGTGCGGCGCAGCACCCGTTCGCCATACTTCACGAACCTGTCGTAGGTTTGCGACTGCTGCCAGTCCAGCGGGCTGATGCGCCAGCTGTGCAGCGGGTCGTCGGCCAGCGCCTTGAGGCGTGCCTTCATTTGCTTCTTGGAGAGGTGAAACCAGAACTTGAAGATCAGCGCACCTTCATCGCACAGCATCTTTTCCAGGCGCTCGGCGCCGTTGATCGCCTGGTCCAGTCGCGGATCCTTGAACACGCCATGGACCCGCCCCTGCAGCATCTGGCTGTACCAGTTGCCGAAGAAAATCCCCATGCGCCCCTTGGCCGGGAGCATCCGCCAGTACCGCCAGGCCGGCGGCCGCGCCAGTTCTTCATCGGTTTGCTGGTCGAAGGTGCGGACCTCGATCAAGCGCGGGTCCATCCACTCGTTGAGCACCTTGATCGTCTCACCCTTACCGGCACCTTCGATGCCATTGATCAAAATGATCACCGGAAAGCGGCGTTGCTGCTGCAATTCGAATTGCGCTTCGAGCAACGCTTCGCGCAGGGCCGGGACTTCGGCGTCGTAGGTTTCTTTGTCAATGGCGTGATCGATTTCAGCAGATTCAAACATGAGCGGCTCCCTTCCAGATGTGAGCAAGACTAGCGGATTGAACTGAAGGTCAGCAGAGATTCTCCCGGTCTCGGCCAATGCATACCTTGCCACGGATCAAGCACCGCGCCGTCGATCGGCTAGAATGGCGGCCTTGCCGTTGCCGAGCCTGCCATGAAACCTGAATTGCCCCACGCCCAGCTCGACTGGGACGACCAAGGTCGTCCGTATTCGCGAGTGTTCGATGATGTGTATTTCTCCGACCAGTCGGGGCTGGACGAAACCCGCTATGTCTTTATCGAGCAAAACCGCTTGGCGGAACGCTTTGCTGCCTTGCCGGAGGGCGGACGCCTGGTCATCGGTGAAACGGGCTTTGGCACGGGACTGAATTTTCTGTGTGCCTGGCAGGTGTTCGAACAACACGCGGCGGCCGGAGCGCGGCTGCATTTTGTCAGCGTCGAAAAGTACCCGTTGAGCCCGGCCGATTTGCAACGAGCCCTGGCGCTGTGGCCGGAACTCAAGGTGTTTGCCGATCAATTGCTGTCGCAGTACGTGGCGATCCATCAGGGTTTTCAGCGCCTGACGCTGGATAACGGTCGCGTGACCCTGACATTGCTGATCGGTGACGCATTAGACCAACTGCCTCAACTCGATGCCCGAATCGACGCCTGGTTCCTCGACGGTTTCGCTCCGGCGAAGAACCCCGACATGTGGACCGCCGAACTGTTTGCCGAGCTGGCTCGCTTGGCCGCCCCTGGTGCATCCATCAGCACTTTCACCAGCACCGGGTGGGTGCGACGCCTGCTCAACGCCGCCGGTTTCAAGATGAAACGTACCCCTGGCATCGGCCACAAATGGGAAATCCTGCGCGGCGAGTTCCTCGGCTGGCCCCAGGAAACGCCGGCCCCGGCCCTGGATAAACCCTGGTTCGCCCGCCCGGCAGCGCTGACCGGCGAGCGCCAGGCTCTAGTGATCGGTGCCGGCCTGGCCGGTTGTGCCAGCGCCGCCAGCCTCGCCGCGCGTGGCTGGCAAGTGACAGTGCTGGAGCGCCACGACGACATCGCCCGGGAAGCCTCGGGCAACCCGCAGGGCGTGCTCTACCTGAAGTTATCCGCCCACGGCACGGCGCTGTCACAAATGATCGTCAGCGGTTTCGGCTACACCCGACGCCTGCTCGAACACTTGCAACGGGGTCGCGACTGGGACGATTGCGGCGTGTTGCAACTGGCCTTCAATGCCAAGGAAGCCGAACGCCAGGCGCAATTGGCCGCGGCGTTTCCAGCGGACTTGCTGCACCTGCTGGATCAACCCGAGGCACAGGCCGTGGCCGGTATCGGGCTGGCACAGGGGGGCCTGTTCTATCCCGAAGGCGGGTGGGTCCACCCACCGGCGCTGTGCCAGTGGCAGGCTGCGCATCCACAGATTCAATTGCTCACCCATCACGATGCGCTGGAACTGCGCAAGGTTGAAGGCCGTTGGCAAGCCTGGGACGGCGAGCGATTGCTTGCCGACGCCCCCGTGGTGGTGCTCGCCGGCGCAGCCGAAATCCAGCGCTTCCCCGAGAGCGCCGAGTTGCCGCTCAAACGCATTCGCGGACAAATCACCCGCCTGGCGCAAACCCCGCAAAGCCAGGCCCTGAGCACCGTGGTGTGTGCAGAAGGCTATGTCGCCCCTGCCCGTTTGGGCGAACACACCCTGGGGGCCAGTTTCGATTTCAAGAGCGATGACCTGACGCCGACCACGGCCGAACACCTGGGCAACATGGCCATGCTCGAAGAGATTTCCCACGATCTGGTCGAGCGTCTACAGACCGATAATCTTGCGCCTGAAAGCCTCCAGGGGCGTGCCGCTTTTCGCTGCACCAGCCCCGACTACTTGCCAATCGTCGGCCCGTTAGCCGACACCCAGGCGTTCACTCAGGCTTATGCAGCGCTGGGCAAGGATGCCCGGCAGGTGCCAGACGCCGAATGCCCATGGCTTGACGGTTTGTACATCAACAGCGGTCACGGCTCGCGCGGCCTGATCACCGCGCCGCTGTCCGGAGAACTGCTGGCAGCCTGGCTGGACAACGAACCCCTGCCGTTGCCCAGAAGCGTGGCCGAAGCCTGCCATCCCAATCGGTTTGCCCTGCGGCGCCTGATCCGGGGCAAGTAATCGATACAGCAGCCGAAGTCGCCCTCACGGGGCGATTCGGCCGTGGTCTGGCGCGCATATAACTCATCGATCTAAAACTCCCCTTACCGAGGAGGGTCACTTTCTGAGTACCCGCCGTTCTGGCGCGGTATCGATCGACCCTCCCCAACGGAAAAACCGGTAAGGAATTTATGTGCGGATTAGCTGGCGAGTTACGTTTTGATCATCAACCTGCAGACCTTGCAGCCATTGAACGAATCACCCATCACCTGGCCCCCCGCGGCCCCGACGCCTGGGGCTTTCATAGCCAGGGGCCTGTTGCCCTGGGCCATCGGCGCCTGAAAATCATGGACCTGTCGGACGGCTCGGCGCAGCCGATGATCGACCCGCAATTGGGCTTGTCCCTGGCCTTCAACGGGGCGATCTACAACTTTCCGGAATTGCGCGCCGAGCTTGAAAGCCTGGGATACACCTTCTATTCCGGTGGCGACACCGAAGTGTTGCTCAAGGGCTATCACGCCTGGGGCGAAGCGCTGCTGCCAAAACTCAACGGCATGTTTGCCTTCGCCGTTTGGGAGCGCGATGCCCAACGCCTGTTCATCGCCCGCGACCGACTCGGCGTGAAACCGCTGTACCTGTCGCGCACCGACCAGCGCCTGCGCTTCGCTTCGGCGCTGCCGGCATTGCTCAAGGGCGGCGACATCAACCCGATCCTCGATCCTGTAGCGCTCAATCACTATCTGAATTTCCACTCCGTGGTCCCGGCACCGCGCACCTTGCTGGCGGGCATTGAAAAACTGCCGCCGGCCACCTGGATGCGCATCGAAGCCGATGGTCGCACCGAACAGAAAACCTGGTGGACCCTGCCCTACGGCCCTCACGCCGATGAGACGGATCTGACCCTCGAAGACTGGCGCGACCGTGTGCTCGTCAGCACTCGCGAAGCTGTTGCCATCCGCCAACGTGCAGCGGTGGATGTCGGCGTGCTCTTGTCCGGCGGCGTCGATTCAAGCCTGCTGGTGGGCCTGTTGCGGGAAGTCGGCGTGGACAATCTGTCGACCTTTTCCATCGGGTTTCAGGATGCGGGCGGCGAGCGCGGTGACGAGTTCCAGTATTCCGACCTGATCGCCCGGCACTACGGCACGCAGCATCACCAATTGCGCATCGAAGAAAAAGAGATCATCGAACAACTGCCCGCCGCATTCCGCGCCATGAGCGAACCGATGGTCAGCCATGACTGCATTGCCTTCTACCTGTTGTCACGGGAGGTGGCCAAACACTGCAAAGTCGTCCAGAGCGGCCAGGGCGCCGATGAACTGTTCGCCGGTTACCACTGGTATCCGCAAGTGGACGGCGCGAGTGATCCGTATGCCGCGTACCGCGAAGCGTTTTTCGACCGCAGTTACGACGACTACGCCGCCACCGTGCAACCGAAATGGCTGACCGCGAATGACGCCGCCGGTGACTTCGTCAAAGCCCATTTCGCCAAGCCCGGTGCCGATGCGGCGGTGGACAAGGCCTTGCGTCTGGACAGCACGGTGATGCTGGTGGACGACCCGGTCAAACGCGTTGACAACATGACCATGGCCTGGGGCCTGGAAGCGCGCACGCCGTTTCTCGACTATCGCCTGGTGGAGCTGTCGGCACGGATTCCGGGGCGCTTCAAACTGCCGGACGGCGGCAAGCACGTCTTGAAAGAAGCCGCGCGACAAGTGATTCCCAGTGAAGTGATCGACCGCAAGAAAGGTTACTTCCCGGTGCCGGGCCTCAAGCATTTGCAGGGCGATACGCTGGAGTGGGTGCGCGAGTTGCTGCTCGATCCCAGCCAGGATCGCGGCCTGTTCCACCCCGCGATGCTCGACCGTCTGCTGACCGATCCACAGGGGCAATTGACACCGTTGCGCGGCTCGAAACTGTGGCAACTGGCGGCGCTCAACCTGTGGCTCAGCGAACAAGGAATCTGACCGATGAAACCTCACGCCACGGCTTTCAGCCAACGTCTGTTGCGCGGCCAGTCACCCTCCTACGAACGCTTGCAGGCACGCCTGGCCGAGGATCGCTGTGAACTCGGCGGGGCGCCGATTGCCGTGCATTGCGGCTGGGGCCGCTTGCTGATCGGCCATACCTTTGCCGATGCCGCGAGCCTCGCCGGGGAGTTGCTCAACGAGCAGCCCGGTGAACGGGACATTGCGCTGTACGTCGCCGCGCCCCAGCAAGTGCTGGGGCTGGAGCCGACGCAGCTGTTTCTCGACCCGTCCGATACCTTGCGCCTGTGGTTCAGTGATTACCGTCAAGCGACCCGGGTGTTTCGCGGTTTTCGCATTCGACGCGCGCAAAGCGATGCCGACTGGCAGGCGATCAATCAGCTGTACCAGGCCCGCGGCATGCTGCCGATCGATGCCACCCGGCTCACTGCGCGCCACCTGGGTGGCCCGGTGTACTGGCTGGCCGAAGACGAGGACAGCGGCGCGGTCATCGGCAGCGTCATGGGCCTCAACCACCACAAGGCCTTCAACGACCCGGAAAACGGCAGCAGTCTGTGGTGCCTGGCGGTCGACCCGCATTGTGCGCGGCCGGGTGTCGGTGAAGTGCTGGTGCGGCATTTGATCGAACACTTCATGAGTCGCGGGCTCGCCTGCCTCGACTTGTCGGTGCTACACGACAACCGCCAGGCGAAAAGCCTCTACGCCAAGCTCGGTTTTCGCAACCTGACGACCTTCGCCATCAAGCGCAAGAACGGCATCAATCAGCCGCTGTTTCTCGGGCCCGGCCCGGAAGCCGCGTTCAACCCGTACGCGCGGATCATTGTCGAGGAAGCACACCGTCGTGGCATCGATGTGCACGTCGATGACGCCGACGCCGGGATGTTCACCCTCAGCCATGGCGGGCGCCGGGTACGCTGCCGTGAATCCCTGAGCGACCTGACCAGCGCCGTCAGCATGACCCTGTGCCAGGACAAAAGCCTGACCCACAAAGTGCTCAGGGCTGCCGGGTTGAACCTGCCGGCGCAGCAACTGGCGGGTAATGCCGATGACAACCTGGCGTTCCTCGATGAACACCAGCGCGTGGTGGTCAAGCCACTGGATGGTGAACAGGGTAAAGGGGTGGCGGTGGATTTGCGTACCCTTGAGGAGGTGCAGCAAGCCATAGAAGCCGCTCGCCACTTCGACAGCCGCGTGCTGCTGGAAGGTTTCCACGAAGGCCTCGACCTGCGCATTGTGGTGATCGGTTTTGAAGTGGTCGCCGCCGCCATTCGCCGGCCGGCCGAAGTAGTCGGCGACGGCCAGCACTCCATCGGCGCATTGATCGAAGCCCAGAGCCGTCGGCGACAGGCGGCCACGGGTGGCGAAAGCAAGATCCCGCAGGACGCGGAAACCCGGCGCACCTTGCAGGCCGCCGGATACGACTACAGCAGCATTCTGCCGGCCGGCGAGCATCTGTTCGTACGACGCACGGCGAATCTTCATACCGGCGGCGTGCTTGAAGACGTCACGGCGATCCTGCACCCGACGCTGCTGGACGCCGCCGTGCGGGCCGCGCGGGCGCTGGACATTCCCATGGTCGGCCTCGACTTGATGGTGTCCGCCGCTGACCAGCCGGACTACGTGTTTATCGAAGCCAACGAACGGGCCGGGCTGGCCAACCACGAACCGCAGCCCACGGCGGAGCGGTTTGTGGATTTGCTGTTTCCGCACAGCCAGCCGGCAGTCTCTTAGTGATGTGTTGCCTGGGCGGACCCCTTCGCGAGCAAGCTCGCTCCTACAGGGGAATGCGTTCCAATGTAGGAGCTGGCTTGCCAGCGAAGGGGCCAGCCCAGGCAACAAAAATCCCCTCATCGAAACCATCGATGGCCTCAATACATCAGGAGTTTCCATGACCTGCAAAATCCCCGAACCGGACCTCGGTTACCTGCAAAAAGTCCTGCTGGAAATGCTCGCCATTCCCAGCCCCACCGGGTTCACCGACACCATCGTGCGCTACGTCGCCGAGCGCCTTGAAGAACTCGGTATTCCCTTCGAGCTGACTCGTCGTGGCACCATCCGCGCCACGCTCAAGGGCAAGAAAAGCAGCCCCGACCGCGCCGTTTCCGCTCACCTGGACACCATCGGCGCGGCGGTGCGTGCGGTGAAGGACAACGGCCGCCTGACCCTCGCGCCGGTCGGCTGCTGGTCCAGCCGCTTTGCCGAAGGCAGTCGGGTCAGCCTGTTTACCGACAATGGCGTGATCCGCGGCAGCGTCTTGCCGCTGATGGCGTCCGGGCACGCGTTCAATACCGCCGTGGATGAGATGCCGATCAGTTGGGATCACATCGAATTGCGCCTGGACGCCTACTGCGCCACCCGTGCCGACTGCGAGTCGCTGGGCATCAGCGTCGGCGATTTCGTCGCCTTCGACCCGTTGCCGGAGTTCACCGAAAGCGGCCACATCAGCGCCCGCCACCTCGACGACAAGGCCGGGGTGGCCGCGCTGCTGGCGGCGCTCAAAGCCATCGTCGACAGTGGCGAAGACCTGATGATCGACTGCCATCCACTGTTCACCATCACCGAGGAAACCGGCAGCGGCGCCGCGGCGGCGTTGCCCTGGGACGTCAGTGAGTTCGTCGGCATCGACATCGCACCGGTCGCGCCAGGCCAACACTCCAGCGAGCACGCGGTATGCATCGCGATGCAGGATTCCGGCGGGCCGTATGACTATCACCTGTCGCGCCACCTCCTGCGCCTGGCCAGCGACAACGAGTTGCCGGCGCGCCGCGACCTGTTCCGCTACTACTTCAGCGACGCACACTCAGCGGTCACCGCCGGCCACGACATTCGCACCGCCCTGCTCGCCTTCGGCTGCGACGCCACCCACGGTTACGAACGCACCCACATCGACAGCCTTGCCGCCCTGAGCCGCCTGCTCGGTGCGTACATCCTCAGCCCGCCCGTGTTTGCCAGCGATGCGCAACCGGCCAAGGGTTCACTGGACCGCTTCAGCCATCAGCTCGAACATGACACACAGATGGAAAGCGATACGCGGGTGCCTTCGGTGGACAGCCTGGTGGGGCAGCGGTCGGAGAACTGATCCGGGCGCTTCATCGCCAGGTAAACCGCTTTCGTCGGAACGCCGCCCGGAGCAAGCCCGCTCCCACAGGGGGAATGCGATCACCTGTGGGAGCGGGCTTGCCCGCGAAGACGCCGGACCAGACAACACATTAGCCCAAGGCTAGCCGCAACAGCCCAATCGCCGTAGCATCGCGCCATTGATCCAACCGAGGTGCCTATGCTGATTCCCCACGACCAACTTGAAGTCGACACCCTCACCCGCCTGATCGAGGATTTCGTGACCCGCGACGGCACGGACAATGGTGACGACACACCACTGGAAACCCGCGTACTGCGCGTACGCCAAGCCTTGACCAAGGGCCAGGCACTGATTGTCTTCGACCCGGAAAGCGAGCAGTGCCAACTGATGCTCAAGCACGACGTGCCCAAGCACCTGTTTGACTGAAGCCTTCAGCGTCCCTTGATCTTCGCCAGTTTGTTCTGGATACGTTCGTAGATTTCCGAGCGGTGAACTTTGACGTCCTGTGGCGCTTCGACGCCAAAGCGAATGTTGTTTCCGTTAATCGCGAGAACGCGCACGGAAATATTTTCACCGATGGAAATGGTTTCGCCCACAACGCGGCTGAGTACGAGCATAAGGAGTGTCCTTCAGGGATTACTGGCCCTTGAAGATGCCCGGCCCGCCGTACGCCTACAATGCTCTGACAGCAATCCAGACCGAACTGACAGCCCTTGACACACCCCGCTTACGGAAAAGTCTGACAGGACGGTTGATTGTAGGGCCGATCTGTCAGGACGCGGAGAATCGCGGTCCGAACAGGATGATGCTCGCACCGATCACACACAGCGCCACGCCAAGCCAGTCCGAACCCAGCGGACGAATCCGCTCGACCACGGCCAACCAGCCGATTGACGCAATGATGTAGATACCACCGTAAGCGGCGTAGGCACGGCCGGCGTAAGTGGCTTCGATCCGGGTCAGCAGCAGGGCGAACAGGGTCAGGCTCAGGAGCGCTGGCACCACCCACCACATGCTTTTACCCTGGCGCAGCCACATCCAGAAGGCAAAGCAACCGGCAATTTCGAACAGCGCGGCGAGGAAAAACCAAAGGTAATTGAGCATGCAAGCGTCTCGCGAGGATGGCCGATGGCGGCCACCCTAACCACAGCGTTGCCTGCGAGCAAGATCAGCTTGCCGATTGCCTGGCCTTGGCGCGCATTTTGTCGGCCATGACGGTCATTTCGTTGTAGAGCAGTTGTGGGTTCTTCTGCTTGAGCGCCCAGGCCATGCGGCCCTGTTCGTGGGGCAGGATCATGAACTCGCCGGCGGCGACCTGCCGGTAGATGTAGTCGGCGATGTCAACGGCGCTGATCGGCGAACTTTCCAGCAACTTGCCGACCTGGGCTTTCATGGCCGGGGTCGGACCGCGGAAGGAGTCCAGCAGGTTGGTCTGGAAGAACGATGGACACACCACATGCACGCCGACTTCCTGATGCGCCAGTTCGATCAGCAGGCTTTCGGACAACGCCACCACGCCCGCCTTGGCCACGTTGTAGTTGCTCATCGCCGGGCCTTGCATCAACGCGGCCATGGACGCGATGTTGATGATCTTGCCTTTGCTTTTTTCCAGCAGCGGCAGGAAAGCCTTGCAGCCCTTGACCACGCCCATCAGGTTGATCGCGATCTGCCAGTCCCAGTCCTCCAGGGACAACTCACTGAAGAACCCGCCAGACGCCACACCCGCGTTATTGACGATGACATCGATGCCGCCGAATTTGACTTCGCAGGCCTGGGCGAACGCCGTCAACTGGCTGTAATCGCGTACGTCACAACGCTGGATAAAACCATCGCCGCCCGCTTCGCGGACCAGCTTGAAGGTTTCCTGCAAACCGGGCTCGCTGACGTCCGACAAGGCCAGTTGCCAGCCTTCACGCGCCCAGCGCAGCGCGATTTCACGACCCAGACCAGAGCCTGCACCAGTGATCATCATGCGATTTTGCATAGCAAACAGCCTTGTTGTTCTCGGAAGATGCACCGAGTGTAGCGAAGGAAATTGCCCGACCCACGCTCCATCAGATTGCTGAATGGCCCGAGCAAACCGCGGGAGCGCCTGAAGTAACTGATGCAACAAAAAAAGATAAAGACCCGTTCGAAATACTTGAAAAAAACCTGGAATTTTCCTGCAAGCGCAAGAGTCGGAATATTTAAGCAGCGCGAATTTACTTCATTCCCGCTGACCTTGATTGGCATGGTCAATTCACTGCATTTTCGACAAGGAAATAGACATGGGCACAATACTAATCATCATTCTGATCCTTTTACTGGTCGGTGGTTTGCCGGTCTTCCCACACTCCAGAAGTTGGGGTTATGGCCCATCCGGAATCATCGGCGTCGTGTTGGTGGTACTGTTGATCCTGCTCTTGCTCGGCCGAATATAAAAATCCGCCAGGCAAAAAAAAGAGGCTCTTGAAGAGCCTCTTTTCCATTGCGTCACAACTTACTGCGGCGTGCCGTGAACTACACCGGCGGTGTTGTCCAGCAGACTCTTGGTCGCGGTTTGCAGGAACGCTTCGAGCTTGAGCTTCAACTCAGCGGTACCCGGTGCATCCGCAATGATCTCGGCATGCGGCGTAGCGCCCATTTCGTACTGGTACAACTTTGGCGCCATGTCCTTTTCCTTCGGCAGTACAAGGATCCGGTCGTCGCTGAGGATGGCCGTGGTCTGCTCGTTACCCGAAGGTTTGATCACACCAAAACCCTTGTCGCCTTCAGGCAGGTTGAGCAGGTCGCGGCCCCAGCACTGCTGGCGAGTTTCGCCGCCCAGGCGGCCCATGATGGTCGGCACGATGTCGATCTGGGTGCCCACGGTGTGGTCACGCTGACCGAACTTCTCCTGGATGCCCGGCGCGATCATCAACATCGGCACGTTGAAGCGGCCCAGGTCCATTTCAGTGATCTGCTGTTCGTTGCCGAAACCGTGGTCACCGACAATGACGAACAGGGTTTCCTTGAAGTACGGCTCCTTGCGGGCCTTTTCAAAGAACTGGCCCAGCGCCCAGTCCGCGTAACGCATGGCGGTCAAGTGCTCGTTCAGGCTGCCGCGATTGGTCACGGGCTCGACCGGCAATGGCGTCGGCAAGGCGTAAGGCGTGTGGTTGGACAGGGTTTGCAGCAAGGCATAGAACGGTTTGCCGTTTTCACGTGCCTTGAGCTCTTGCAGGCTGCGATCGAACATATCCTGGTCGGACACGCCCCATGTAGGGTCGGAGAACACCGGGTTAACGAAGTCGTTACGGCCGATGAAGTTGGTCATGCCCTGGTTGCTGAAGAAACCCGACTGGTTGTCCCAGGCGAAATCACCGTTGTAGACATACACGTCGTCATAGTGACGGGCACTGAGCAACTGCGGCAGGCCAGACAGCTTGTGGCTGCCTTCCGGGGTCTGCATCAGGTATTCGAAACCCGGCAGGTTCGGGAAGCAACCCATGGTGGCAAACATGCCCTGGTGGGTATGAGTACCGTTGGAGAAGAAGCGGTCGAACAGCAGGCCTTCCTTCGACAGTTTGTCGAGGTACGGCGTGATGTTGTCCGGCCCGCCCAAAGCACCCACCGAGTGACCGGCCATGCTTTCCATCAGGATCACGACAACGTTCTTGATCGGCAGCGTCTTGTCGGCCGGCGGCGTGTAATCACGGCGTACGGCGGCAATGTCGGTCTCGACCAGTTTTTCGTCCGGCAGCACCAGCATGTCACGCACGATCTGCTGGGCCTGCTCTTGCGGCAAGGTGGCTTTCCAGATGTTGTCGCGCTCTTCGGACATCCGGCTCTTGGCAGCAGCCACCAATTGCAGGGTACCGTTGAGGCCCAACTGGTTAGCGAAAATCGAGTTGGTGGTGTACACGTCACCCCAACGTAATGGCGGGCCCTGACGCAGGGTGCCACGAGCGGCGACCACGCAGATCAGCAAGCAAACCACGAACACCGCGATGCGCGCATACCACGGGGCAACCTGGCGCGTGCCGATGCTACCACCACTGAATGGGCCACGGGGACGGGTTGCACGGTCGGCGCCCTTGAATGCCAGGCTCAGGATCCAGGTGCCCACGGCCCATGCCAGCAGGTAACGAACCACCGGGAAACCGTACCAGAGCATGCTCATCACGGTTTTCGGATCTTCCTTGACGTACTGGAAGACCAGGCCGTTGAGGCGCTGGTGGAACTCACGGTAGAAGTCCATCTCCATCAGGCCCAGGAACAGCGCAATGCTGGAGACGATCGTCAACCAGAGACGGAACAGCCCGCGTGCGGCCATGGCCCGGGCGCTGAACAGTGCCAGCAGCAAGGGAATGCTGAGATAGACCACCAGACGCAGGTCGAAACGCAGACCGTTGGCGAATGCCTCGAGAAAGGTCGAGGCCGGTGTGTCGAGGATCATCGAGCGGTTGTAAACCAGCAGCGCGACGCGCAGCAGGCTGAACATGACCATCATGACCAGGGCACACAACAGCGTGTAGGCCAGATGCGATTTGACGGTCGGTTGCAGCAGGCGACTACTAGAGGCTCGCTGCTGATTCAGGGCGTCCGGGATTGCCATGTCGTTTTAGGACCCATTGGAAGTTAAAGTTTCAAAAATACAGCTGCGCCTTGCCCTCTTTTCGGCCCGTACAAGGCCTGGGGGTTTGCGCGGTGCGCAAATGTTGCACGATCAACGGCTGCATTGCCATTGATTACTACCCTCATCCCGACTGTTTCATCCTGCATTCAGCAGTACGCAGCGCGTTACGGGAGAGCCGGCGAATTGTCTTGGAGAGTGGCTGAAAATTTCGTGCAACGCATATCCGGAAACAATTTAAAGCCTGCGCACCGGTCAAAAACGCAAACGCCCCGATCGAGTCGGGGCGTTACGAAGTCACCTTAAAAGAGCGATAAAGTTACTTCTCGGCGCGTTCCTTGAGGGCTTTCAAGGTATTGAACGGGGCATCCACCACAAACTTGTTGGCCACCATCGACGGCACGCTGCCGCCCGGCTCGGTGTGCACCTGATAGGTCACTTCGACCTGGTCGCCCTTGGGCACGAACTTCCAGAAACCGTCGACCTTGGCGACCCGGACGAAGCCTTTTTCTTCAGGAATGTATTTTGGTACGCCTTCGAGCTTGCGGGTCAGGCTGCCATCGGCGCCTTCGATGGTGGTGACGTGCAGCACCGAATCACGCGGAGTAACCGGCCACGGGGTGTTGAACTGAGTGTAGGTCCAGCTCTGGTCACCTTCGTGCTTGAGCAGCTTCTGGGTTTTGCATTCGTGAATCCAGGCGCAGGCTCCGGACACGTCTTCCTGCAACGCGCGCAGCTTGGCTATGGTGGTTTTCATCAGCGTGACGCCCTGGTAGGCCTTGTAGTCGGAGCCGGCCACTTCACTCAGGGAGATCTTGATGCCGTCTTCGTCTTTTTTGACTTTCCAGTCTTCGGCCTGGGCCGTCGAAGTGGCCAGCACAACCGTCAAACCACACAGCACAGCAATACGATGCAGCGAACCCATAGTCTTATTCCTTATTGTTTAAGTTACGTTCGTTGGGCTTGCACCTCCGATCACCTTCAGGTTTTTCGGAGGTGATCGGAGGTGCAAGCCCACACATCACGCCGCCGTCATTTGCTCCCACCAGCCAATCAACCGGATCGCTTCTTCACTGCTGCCTCCGCACATCTCGGGGTCGGCCTCGAAGGCAGAACACACCGCCGGCCGTTCCGGCTGGCCGAAAATATTGCACAGGTTATCGGAGGAAAGTTGCAGGCAACGCTCCCCTGCGGCTTTGCCGTTGGGCATACCGGGAATCGGTGAACTGATGGAAGGGGCAATGCAACAAGCGCCACAGCCCTCACGGCATTTCATGACGACAAGCTCCTCGCGACGAGCAATGTGTAAAAGGACGGGGCACAGAGTACCCGCTTAAACAGTTGTTTTAAATTACCTGCGAGCGGGTTTTTCAATGCAAACGAACATGACCGACCAGTCGCCGACAAAGCGTCTGGTCTGCGGTTCGCGGATCCTGGTGAGGTTACTGCTTGAACTCGAAATCCAGCGCCGCACCTTCGACCTCGCGGCGTTCTTCCTTTCGCAGTTGCAGCTGCATTTCATTGGTGAGCAGGCGGCCGTTGAGCTGGAACGGGCTGCTGCCGCTTTTGTCACCGAACATCTGGGGTAACAATGGTTCGCGCCTGGACAACGGCACCGTTCCGATCGGCTTCAGCTCCTGAACCATATCCTTGGGCAGGCTCAGGTCCAACTTGGCGGATGGAAGCTCGGTCTTGACAACTTCGCTGGCCGGTTTCGATTTGGAGGCAATGGGCTGGCGCTTTTTCACGGGCGTCGCCGGTTTCTCGGCCGGCGAGGCTTTTTTCACAGGTTCGGGTTTTATCGGTGCGACGTGGAAACTGCCGGTGGCCTCCTGATCCTGCTCGGTAGCCGCTACGACGAATGCCGGCTGAATACTCGCAATCAGGCAGAGCAAAAGCCAGGCGGCAGGAAAAGTCGGTTTCATGTATCCCACGGTGGGTGCAAACGGCAGAGGTGCATATGCTCCCCTGTTGCAGCCCACAAGACAAGCACCGTAGCAGCCTGTTACAAACCGCCCGCCATCTCCTGGCAGAGCTGGGTGGCCAGCATGCCCAGGGTCATCAACGCGCGCTCGGCTTCACGATTCCACGGGATGCCGCAATTGAGGCGAATGCAGTGATTGAACTGCTCGGTGTTACTGAAGATCAGCCCCGGCGCAATACTGATGCCCTGCTGCAATGCCCGCACGTGCAACTCCTGAGTGTTGACCCGTCCCGGCAGACTGACCCACAGAATGAAGCCACCGGTAGGCCGGGTCATCTGCGTGCCTTCCGGGAAATACTGCTGCACGGCCAGTTGGAAGGCGCTGAGGTTTTTCCGGTATTCCTGACGGATGAAGCGCAAATGCCGGTCGTACCCACCATTTTCCAGGTAAGCGGCAATGCCCATCTGGGTCACGCTGCACGCAGAATGCGTGCTGAAGGTCTGCAAGCGCTGGATTTCCTGCTGATACTTGCCGGCAATCATCCAGCCGATCCGCACGCCAGGCGACAGGGTTTTAGAGAAGCTCGAGCAATAGATCACCCGATCCAGCCGATCGTAGGCCTTGAGGGACTTGGTGCGCCCCTGTTCGAACATCAGCTCACCGTAGATATCGTCTTCGACAATCTGGATATCGAAGTCCGACGCCAGGCGCAGCAATTGTTTCTGCCGCTCCTCCGGCATGGTGCCGCCCAATGGATTGCTCAGACGGGTGGTCAACACCAACGCCTTGATCGACCATTGGTTGGCCGCCAGTTGCAGGGCTTCCAGGCTCATGCCCGTGGCCGGATCGCTGGGGATCTCGATGACCTTGAGGCCCAACAGGTCGGCCAGTTGCAGCAACCCGTAATAAGTCGGCGATTCGGCCGCGATCAGATCGCCCGGACGGGTCAGCACACGCAAGGACATCTGCAGCGCATCGACGCAACCGTGGGTGATCACCACTTCCGACGGATCGACCACCACGCCGGCATCGCGCATGCGGATCGCCACCTGTCGGCGCAACGGTTCGAAACCGGGGCTGAACATGTAGCTGAAGGCCCGCGGACTATGGAAACGGGTGACTTTGGCCAATTGCTGATGCAGTGCCCGCACCGGCAAATAATCGACACTCGGCACTGCAGCGCCCAGCGGGAAGACACCTTCACGACGGGATTCGACCAGGACTTGTTGAATGATGCTACTGCGGGTGACCAGGCCGGGGCGCTCGACCCGGGCGATGTCCGGCGTCGGTGCGGTGAGGGCCGGCGTCTGGTGCACGTAGTAACCCGACTGCGGCCGGGCGCGGATCAACCCCTGATCCTCGAGATTGGCATACGCCTGCAACACCGTCGCATGGCTGACATTGAGCTGCGAGCTCATCTTGCGCACCGAAGGTACGCGCTCCCCCGGCTGATAGACCCCACGGCGGATGTCTTCGGCCAGTTGTTGAGCAATACGTTGATAGAGCAAAAGATTGGTCATGACGCAGCACTCGATTTCACGGGCATTTTATTCTTGTGTGAAACAATACCGGAACAGTTTAGAAGTGTACGGGGACAGTTGCCACAATAGTCGACCATACAGTGCAGTGTCAGCAAAATCTGTACTGTTTTGCGCGGTAATCGGCAGGTATAAAAAAACCCGGCGCTGCATGGCAGGCCGGGCTGTAGGACTGTAGGAGCTGTCGAGTGAAACGAGGCTGCGATCTTTTCGAGTTCACTTGAGTATCAAGAGCAAGATCAACAGATCGCAGCCTCGTTTCACTCCGCAGCTCCTCCAGGGTGCATAGCGCAACCCTGGAGCAGCCTTAGCGGGCAGCGCCGAGCTGGCCCTTTTCGTCGGAAAACACAATTTCCACCCGACGGTTCTGCGCACGGCCCCGTTCCGACGCATTCGCGTCCACGGGATACTCGTCGCCATAACCCTCGACCTGAATACGCTTGTCGTCGATGCCCAGGTCCATCAACACATCAGCCACCGATTGTGCGCGGTCGCGGGACAGCTTGAGGTTTTCCTGCTTGCCCCCGGTACTGTCCGTATAACCTTCGATCCGTACCACACGCTTGGGATTGAGTTGCAGGAACTGCACGATCTTCAACACCACACGGTTGGCCGAAGGTTTCAATTCCGCTTCGCCGGTGTCGAACAGCATGTCACCCAATGTCATCACCAGGCCACGGTCGGTCTGGGTGGTCGTCAATGCCAGGATCTGCTCTTCGAGCCATTTGCCTTGCTGCTGCACGCTGAACAGTTTGGATTCACGCAGTGCCAGTTGCAGGCGCTGCCGCTCCAGTTCAAGCTTCGCCGCTTGCTCTTCGTTGAGCGCCTGATCGGTGTGTTCCCGGGCAATGGCGCTATAGCGCTGGCTCAGGTAGGCGTAATGCACCACGTCCGAACCGCTACCCCAATAGCTGGACAGGCGATCGGCACGGGCCAGGGACTCCCCGGCGCGAATCACGTCCTTGGGGGCGATTCGCAGCACATTGGAGTCTTCCTTGACCTTCTGAAAATCGGCTCCAGCCTGCTGCAATGCGGTCTCGCTGTGCTGGCTGGCGCAACCAGACAGGCTCGCGCAGCCTGCCAGGATCAAACCGCCGAGGGCTTTGCTCTTGAGGCTCATTCGGCATCTCCCAGTTGCTTTTGCAGGCGGGCGATGCGGGTGTTCAGCACGTTCAACTGCTCCTCGCTCTTGGCCTTCAACACCTTGGCTTCAGCCAGGCGCGCATCGAGTTCGGCCTGTTCGGCCCGCATCCGCGCATTCTTGAAGGATTGATCGGTCATATTGCCCTTGGCACGATTGTACTTGTCCTCGGCCAGTTTCATTTCCGGCACATCGTCGGCGGTGGCGCCCACGGCCTTGGCCTGTTCGAGTGCCTGTTCGGTCAGGCGCATCTGTTCATTCGGCGCAGGATCGGTTGCACAACCCGCCAGGACCACAAAGGCCACGGCAGCGAAAAGAGGTCGAATACTCACTAGATATCCCTACTGTTTTGGGGCACTGACGGGTTGTTGCGAGGGTTGCTGCGGTTGTGAGCGTTGTGCCTTCCAACGCTCGATATTGCGCATCAGCACGGCTTCCGTCAGTCCGAACGCGGGCAATTCTGTCATCTTTTTGGCCAACTGTCCGCGCAACCACGGATCGTTGCAGGCCGAGTCATGGGAAATCGCCAGGTACAGGCCAGGCTTGTCGACCGGTTGCGAGCGAGTGACCAAATCACCGGCCATGCCCAGTGTCTGTGCGGTCGCCATGCCCGAGTAACGTCCTGCCAGCACAAACTCGACCTCGCCCAACAGCAGTTTCTGAAAGGCCTGGGTCAGGTTGGACGTGTGCGTGAGGGTTAACTGCTGTCCGGCAAAGGTGCTGAATTGCGGAGTCAATCGAGCCTTTTCCGACACGGCACCGGAATGGCCGTGCAGGTCCTGTGCTTCGTTGTAGACCAGCGTCGAGTCCTTGCGCGTCCAGACCAGATAGTCGTTTTCCAGCACGGGTGGATGGATGTAATCCAGGGAATCCAGCTCACTGACGGTCAACGTCGCGTCCGCCAGCATGTCCATGCGCCCGCTGCGCACTTCGTCCAGGGCCTGGGCGCGTTTGCCGGCATACAGCAGTTCGACCTTGAGCCCCAACTCCCCCGCCACTTGCTGCAGCAAATCGGCGCTGGCACCGATCAGGTGTTCGGGATTCCGCGGGTCTTGCCACAGATACGGTGGCGCGTCCGGGCTACCAGTCACCACCAGGCGTTCGCATTTGCCTGCGGCGAAAGACAGCGCGGGCAATAGCGTCAATCCCAGCAAACTCCACACAAGGCGCAGATCCATGGCTACACACTCCACTCATACCCGGTTATGCCCCTTGTAGGAGCGAGCTTGCTCGCGATGAACGTTAACGATGACGCGTTCATTCTGGAAAAACGCGGCGCATTTGAGTCCATCGCGAGCAAGCTCGCTCCTACAGAAGAGCAAAAAAAAACCCGGCCAAAAGGCCGGGCTCTTTATAAGTGAAGCAGCCGGATTAGACCAGCTTCTCGAACTCAGGGATGGCTTCGAACAGGTCTGCCACCAGGCCATAATCGGCCACCTGGAAGATCGGCGCTTCTTCGTCCTTGTTGATCGCAACGATCACTTTGGAGTCTTTCATGCCGGCCAGGTGCTGGATCGCGCCGGAGATACCGACGGCGATGTACAGCTGTGGAGCAACGATCTTGCCGGTCTGACCGACCTGCATGTCGTTCGGAACAAAACCTGCGTCGACCGCGGCGCGTGAAGCACCGACAGCAGCGCCGAGCTTGTCGGCCAGGGCGTACAGGTGTTTGAAGTTGTCGCCGTTCTGCATGCCGCGCCCGCCGGAAACGACGATCTTGGCAGCGGTCAGTTCCGGACGATCGGACTTGGCCAGCTCTTCGCCAACGAAGCTGGAGATGCCAGCGTCGTGGGCAGCAGCAACGGCTTCAACGGCAGCGGAGCCACCTTCAGCAGCTACCGGGTCGAAACCGGTGGCACGCACGGTGATCACTTTGACCGCAGCGTTCGATTGAACGGTAGCGATGGCGTTACCGGCATAGATCGGACGCTTGAAGGTGTCGGCGCTTTCTACCGAGATGATCTCGGAGATCTGGTCAACGTCCAGTGCAGCGGCAACGCGTGGCAGGATGTTTTTGCCGTTGGAAGTAGCGGCAGCCAGGATGTGGCTGTAGCCCTTGCCCAACTCTGCAACCAGCGGAGCAACGTTTTCCGGCAGCTGGTGAGCGTAGGCAGCGTTATCAGCTACCAGCACTTTAGCCACGCCAGCGACTTTCGCAGCGGCTTCAGCCACGGCGCCAGCACCCTGGCCAGCGACCAGAACGTGGATGTCACCACCGATTTTGGCGGCAGCAGCAACGGTGTTCAGCGTGGCCGGAGCCAGCACTTTGTTGTCGTGTTCAGCAATAACCAAGATAGTCATTTAGATTACCTTCGCTTCGTTTTTCAGTTTCTCGACCAGTTCAGCCACCGACTTGACCTTGATACCCGCGCTGCGTGCAGCCGGCGCTTCGACTTTCAGGGTCTTGTTAGTGGAGGCGGTGGAAACGCCCAAAGCATCCGGAGTCAGCACTTCGAGAGGCTTCTTCTTGGCTTTCATGATGTTTGGCAGAGACGCGTAGCGCGGCTCGTTCAAACGCAGGTCGGTGGTGACGATGGCCGGCAATTTCAGGGAAACCGTCTGCGCGCCGCCGTCGACTTCACGGGTAACAGCGACGCTGTCGCCGCTGATTTCGACTTTCGAAGCGAACGTGCCCTGACCGTAGCCGCTCAATGCAGCGAGCATCTGGCCAGTCTGGTTGTTGTCGCTGTCGATGGCCTGTTTGCCAAGGATCACCAGCTGAGGCTGTTCCTTGTCGACAACAGCTTTCAACAGTTTGGCAACAGCCAGGGAAGTCAGGTCTTCGGCGGACTCGACGAGGATGGCGCGGTCGGCACCCAGAGCCAGCGCGGTGCGCAGTTGCTCTTGAGCGGTGGACGGGCCTACGGAGACGACGACGATTTCAGTCGCAACACCCTTCTCTTTCAGGCGTACGGCTTCTTCCACGGCGATTTCGCAGAACGGGTTCATCGACATCTT
>NZ_JBFUAE010000017.1:0-132711 GCF_056406435.1 Pseudomonas sp. P1_C12
CTGCTGTTGTGCAGGGCTGCGTTGCTCGAAGCTTATTTGGAATGACCAAACCACGCTTCTCGCGCCTTGCCCTGCACAACAGCAGGCCCGGCGCGGCGTGAAAACTAATTGAGAACGCCCCCTAACTCAATAGCGGTTTGGCTCCATTTCCAGATCGACATGGAAACGCTCGAAAATGTCTTTCTGGATGCGCTGCGCCAGGTTCAGCAATTGCAGGCCCGTTGCGCCGCCATAGTTGACCAGCACCAGCGCCTGCAATTTATGCACGCCAGCGTCAGCCTCACGGAAACCCTTCCACCCTGCCCGCTCGATCAACCAACCGGCGGCCAGCTTCATCTGCCCGTCGGGTTGCGCATAGGCCACCAGGTCCGGGTATTCGCCCTTGAGCCGTGCAGCCAGCGCCGCCGACACCAGAGGGTTTTTGAAGAAGCTGCCGGCATTGCCGAGTACGGCCGGGTCCGGGAGTTTTTCATTGCGGATGCTGCAAATGGCCTGACTGACATCGCTGGCGGTTGGATGCTCGATGCCTTGTTCGGTCAGGCGTTGACGTACCGGACCGTACTCCAGATGCAAATGCGCAGCACGGTCGAGGGCGAAACGCACACGCAGGATCAACCAACGCCCCGGCTCCTGCTTGAACAGGCTGTCGCGGTAAGCGAAGTTGCACTCCGCCAGGCTGAAATCGCGCAGTTCGCCGCTCTGGCGATCGAGGGCGGTCAGGCCGGCGAACACGTCCTTGATCTCGACCCCATAGGCGCCGATGTTCTGCATCGGTGCCGCGCCGACGGTGCCGGGAATCAGGCTGAGGTTTTCCAGGCCGGACAACCCCAGGGACAGTGTGTGTTGCACAAAGGGATGCCAAGGCTCGCCCGCCTCG
Source organism: Pseudomonas sp. P1_C12 (assembly GCF_056406435.1). Classification (NCBI taxonomy): domain Bacteria; kingdom Pseudomonadati; phylum Pseudomonadota; class Gammaproteobacteria; order Pseudomonadales; family Pseudomonadaceae; genus Pseudomonas; species Pseudomonas sp. P1_C12. The sequence goes on from NZ_JBFUAE010000017.1 coordinate 878, forward strand.
GCCTCAATCACCACTTTGCTGCCGTCATCGCTCAGCACGCGAATTCCGCGAGTGGCCATGCGCAGCACCAGCGAATCGATATCCGCCGTCAGCAGCAGGTTGCTGCCACCGCCGATCACCAGCACCGGAACCTCGTGTTCCAGACCATAGGCCAGGGCTTCGCGCACATCGGTGTCGCTATGGGCCTCGGCAAACAGCCGAGCCTCAACGTCCACACCAAAGCTGTTGAACGGCTTGAGCGAAACCTGCGATTGAACCTGCAAACTCATAACCGTCCCTTCAATTCGATCACCAGTAAATCACTGGCGTGCTCGATCAGGTCAAGCACCTGCTCGAAGCCTTGCTCGCCGTCGTAGTACGGGTCCGGCACTTCTTCGACTGGCGACTGGTAACGGCGCAGGAACAGGTCGAGTTCGGCCTTGCCCTTGGCCGGCTGCAAGGCCTTGAGGTTGCGCAGGTTGCTGTTGTCCATCGCCAGGATCAGGTCGTAGGTGGCGAAATCGGCGCGGCTGACTTGCCGGGCACGCTGGGTGGACAAGTCATAACCACGCAGCTTAGCCGCGGCCTGACTGCGCTTGTCCGGCGCCTTGCCGATATGCCAGTCACCGGTGCCGGCGGAAGCGACTTCGACCCGATCAGCCAGACCCGCTTCACGCAATTTGTGCCGCAGCACGCCTTCGGCCGTGGGTGAACGGCAGATGTTGCCCAGGCAGACAAACAGAACCCGCATCACGCCTCCAGCAGGCGACGAACGCGCTCGAGGTCTTCAACGGTATCGACACCGGCTGGCGGTGCGATCAGTGCGTCGGCCACATGGATCCGCACGCCGTGCCACAGGGCACGCAGCTGTTCCAGGCACTCGGTGTTTTCCAGCCAGCATGGACCCCAGCTGACGAAATCCTGCAGGAAACCGGCGCGGTAGGCGTAGATGCCGATATGACGGCGGTACGGCACACCTTCGGGCAACTGCTCACGGTTCACGGCGAACGCATCCCGCGCCCAGGGCAAGGTGGAGCGACTGAACGTCAGCGCCAGGCCATTGAGGTCGCTGACGACCTTGACCACGTTGGGATTGAACAAGGTGTCCGCGTCTTCGATCGGCTCGGCCAAGGTAGCCATGCGCGCTTCGGTATGAGCAGCCAGGTTGGCGGCGACCTGATCGATCACACTCGGCGGGATCAGCGGTTCGTCGCCCTGGACATTGACCACGATGGCGTCGGGCGCCAGGCCCAGCTTCGTCGCCACTTCGGCCAGGCGATCGGTACCGGAATTGTGATCTTCACGGGTCATCACCACTTCGGCGCCGAAGCCCTTGCAGGCCTCGATAATGCGCGCGTCGTCGGTGGCGACTACCACTCGCTCGGCACTGCTTTTGCTCGCCTGTTCCCAGACGTGCTGGATCATCGGCTTGCCGGCGATCAGCAACAGCGGCTTGCCCGGCAGGCGGGTGGAGGCAAAACGCGACGGAATGACGACGGTAAAGGCTGTGGTCATTTATCCAGGCGCTCGTCGGTGGTCAGGGTGCGCGCTTCGGATTCGAGCATCACCGGGATGCCGTCGCGAATCGGGTAGGCCAGGCCTGCGCCCTTGCTGATCAGCTCGGTCTTGTCGGCGCTGAGCTTGAGCGGGCCTTTGCAGACCGGGCAAGCGAGGATATCGAGCAATTTGGTGTCCATGAGCATTCCCTGGAAAAATGGAGTTAAGGCAACAAACGAGCCGGTAACAGGCGCATCAGCTGTGTGTCGAACCATGCCACGAAGGCCGGCGACGGCACGGCATCGACCGCCAGGTACCACCAGTCGGCGGCGGCAAAGGCACGGCATTTCACCGCGTCTTTTTCCGTCATCACCAACGGCAATGACGGCGTGAAATTCAAAGTCTCCACGCTGTATTCGGCGTGGTCGGCAAACGCATGTGGAACCGGCTGCCAGTGTAGCGTTTCGAGGGTCTTGAAGAAACGTTGCGGATTGCCGATGCCGGCCACCGCGTGCAGGGCCTGGCCGCCGGGGAAGTGGTCGAGGGGACGTCGTTCGCCGCTGCGCAGATTGACCAGCGCGGTGGATTGCAATTGAAAGGCAAATCCATCATCGCGGTCGGCCACAGCACCGTTGTAGAGCACCGCGTCGACGCTTTGCAGGCGCTCGACCGGTTCACGCAATGGCCCGGCAGGCAGGCAACGGCGGTTGCCCAGGCCGCGAGCGGCGTCGATCAACACCAGTTCCAGGTCGCGGGCCATGCGGTAGTGCTGCATGCCGTCGTCAGACAGGATCAGGTCCAGCGGCTCACTGGCCAGCAACGCTTTGACAGCGTTGCTGCGATTGGGGTCGATCATCAGCGGCACACCCGTGCGCTGGACGATCAACAACGGCTCGTCACCCGCGATGTCGGCGCTTTGTTCGGCTTCAACTCGCCATGGCAATTGCGGCGGTTTGGCGCCGTAGCCGCGGCTGACCACGCCGACCCGCAGGCCGCTGCGCTGGCAGTGCTCGATCATCCATAGAATCAGCGGCGTCTTGCCGGTGCCACCCACGGTGATGTTGCCGACCACGATCAGCGGCACCGGCGGCTGATAGATCTCGCCCTCACCCGCCAAAAAGCGCTTGCGCTTGTTCATGACCACGCGCCGGTACAGCCACTCCAGTGGCTGCAACAGCTTCAGGGCCGGATGACCTGCGTACCACGCGGCGAGCAATCGATCGGACATGGCCATCAGGACGCGGGGGGCGCCGCTTCGATGGTGGTCATGCGCAAGTGACTGAAACCGAGTTTGCCGGCCGCATCCATGGCAGTCACCACGGACTGATGCTGAGTCTTGCCGTCAGCGCTGATGGACAGCGGTCGGTTAGTGTCGCCGTTGGCTGCTTTTTGCAGCGCGTCCATCAACGAGGCCAGGTCACTTTTGGGCAGGATCTGGTTGTTCACCGAGTACACACCGTCGGCGCTGATGGCGATCTCCAAAGGCTTGCTCTGATCGTCGGCGGGTGTGCCGCTGACGGCTTCCGGCAGATCGACGCGCAACTGGGTTTCACGGGTAAAGGTGGTGGTCACCACGAAAAACAGCAGCAGGACAAACACCACGTCAATCAGCGACACGAGGTTGATGTCCACGTTCTCCCGTTGCTTGCGGCGGAATTTCACGCTTTGCCCTCAGCCAGATCAACGTCACGGTCGCCCTGCACCACTTCAACCAGCTTGATGGCTTCCTGCTCCATGCCCACGACGAGCTCATCAATGCGCCGTTGCAGAAACCGGTGGAAGAACACCGAGGGGATACCGACAATCAGGCCCGAAGCCGTGGTAATCAAGGCTTTGGAAATACCGCCGGCCAGCACTGCGGCGTTGGTCGTCATGCCCGTGCCCATGAACGAACTGAAGATATCGATCATGCCCAACACGGTACCCAGTAGACCCAGCAACGGCGCCATGGCGGCGATGGTGCCCAGCGCGTTGATGTAGTGCTCCAGCTCGTGGATCACCCGGGCAGCGGCCTCTTCGATGCACTCCTTCATGATCTCGCGACCATGTCTGGAGTTGGCCAGGCCGGCCGCCAGGATCTCGCCCAACGGGGAGTTGGCGCGCAGTTCCTTGAGTTTTTCCTTATTGAGCTGTTTGTCCTTGATCCAGACCCAGACCTGCCCGAGCAAATGCTCCGGGGTCACGCGGCTGGCGCGCAGGGTCCAGAGACGCTCGGCGACGATCGCCATGGCCGCGATGGAACTCAGAATGATCGGCAGCATCATCCAGCCGCCGGATTTGACCAATTCCCACACAGTGACAGTCCCCTCGAAAAAGTGCGCCACTCTAACATAGGGGGGGCAAGCACCGAAGACCGTGGTGACGCAACCGGTCGGGCTTTGATAATGCCCGGTCATTGGTCCGAGGGCGGCGGATCGCGCCAGAAACGCCGTTCCTGGCGCATTGACCACGGCGGCTCGGAGCGCCCCAGTTGCAGACGAATGGCACCCTGTTCGACGCTGTCGTAGATCGCCATTCCACGTTTTTGATAACGCGCGATGACCGTGGGATGCGGATGGCCAAACGAATTGCCCTGCCCGCGGGAGATCAGCGCACCTTTAGGTTGCAAGACATCCAGCAGGGCCCTGGACGACGAACTGCGACTGCCATGGTGTGGCGCCTGCAGCCAGTCGATAGGCAGGGCCAATGGACTGTCCAGCAGGGCTCTCTCGGCGGCGGCATCAATGTCGCCACTCAACAGCAACCGTTCGCCATTGGCCTCGATCAGCAAGACACAGGAGTTCTGGTTGCTGTCGACGGCCAATGGCCAGTGCCAAAGCTGGAAATAGACGCCGTCCCAGGTCCATTGCCGACCGCTCTCACAACGCTCGGCCTGCAACTCCACCGGCAAGTCTGACGGTTCACCACTGACCACCTGTTTCACCGGCAAGCCCTTGGCAACTGCCCGGGCACCGCCGGCATGATCGGCATGGGCGTGGCTGATCAGCATCAGGTCGAGGCCCGTCACCCCCAGTTTGCGCAACGCCGGCAGCACCACCCGCTCCCCTTGGTCGAGTTCACCGAAACGCGGTCCGGCGTCATACAGCATCGTGTGATGCCGAGTGCGCACCAGGATCGCCAGGCCCTGACCGACATCCAGTTGCCAGACTTCGGCCATGCGTTCCTGCAACATCGGCCTGGGCGAAAAAACCAGCATCAACAGCATGGGCCACCCTAACGGGCGCATCGGTACGCCTCGCGGCAGCAATAGCAAGAAGGCGCCAATGGCACCGATTACCCAGGCCCATAGCGGGACTGTTGCGGGCACCCACGCGGGAACCTGACCGGAGACGAGTTCCAATCCCCTGAACCACCCGTCGATCAGGCCGCCCGCCAGCCACAGCAATTTCTCACCCACGTAAGGCACTGGCAGCAACAGCGTCCCGAGCAACGCCGGTGGCAGTACCACCAGACTGATCCAGGGTACCGCGAACAAATTGGCCAGCGGCCCACTGAGACTGATTGGCAACCCCAAAGCCAGTAACAACGGACAAAGGCCGATTGCAATCAGCCACTGGGCACGGGTCCAGGTCTGCCACCAGCGCCACGGTCCCAATCGGCCGCCGAAGGTCAATATCAAGACTGCCACGGCCGCGAAAGACAGCCAGAAACCAGGCTGAAGACTCGCCAGCGGCGCCAGCAGCAATATGCCGTTGAGTGCCAGCAACAGCGGCCACCATGCACCGAGATGTCGGAACCGTAGACGCCACAACAACACCAGACCAATCATCACGCAGGCCCGTCGCACCGGCACCCCGAAACCGGCCAGCATCCCGTAACCGAGCGCAGCGGCGAATGCCAGGCCACACGCCCAGGGCAACCATGGCAGACGGTTCGGCCATAGCCCAAAGCGGGCCAGGCCGGCGATCAGCAGATACACGACTCCCGCCAGCAATCCGATGTGCTGCCCGGAAATCACCAACAGATGCACCGTGCCGGTGTCCTGCAATACCTGCCAGTCTTCCCGACTCAGCCCGGCACCGTCCCCGAGCACCAACGCCGTCAACGCGCCGCTTCGCCCTTGGGCATCCACCGCCAGCAAACGCTGACGGATGGCATCGCGCCAGGCCCATCGGGCTGGCGCAAGGCGTTCGCCCTCCTTCACCGTCCCGGTCGCCCCGATGCGTTGTGCCAGCGACCAGGCCTGGTAGTCGAATGCCTGCGGGTTGAGGAGCCCGACCGGGCGCTTCAGCTTGACTGCCAGGCGCCAGCGTTCGCCACTGTTCACCGGCGCCCCGCCATACCAGGCCAGCCGCATTTGCCGCGGCAGCCGGGTACGTCGGGACTGGATGTCGGTCAATTCGAAACGCACGACACCGTCATCATGCCGGGGCAAGCCTGTGACCCGCCCTTCGACCCAGCGGGTTTCGCCGTCCAGGGCCGGCGGCAACCGGTCATCCAGCGCCCACTGCGCATTCGCGCAGGCCCAGCTCAAACCGAACAGGTAAAACGCCACCGGCCAGGTCCTGAACGGCAGCAACATCAAACCCGCCACCGGCATCGCCAGCCACAACCAGACCGGCGGCAATGCCGGTAAAAAACGCAAGGTCAGCAGACCCAACGCCAGCGCCATCATCCCTGTGCGCATAAACCCGTCCTTGAGAGTATCCTCCAAGGCTTAGCCCGCCCGTCGCATGGGCGTCGTCAATAATTGTCACAAAGTCTGAATGGGCAGCTCATAGAATCCAGACATACTTGCCACCCTGACCGACCGAGAAGCCTTATGCCCCGGCGCTTATTCAAACGTTACATGCCAGACCCTATGAGCATCAGGGAACACAAGTCCTTACGCTTTCTCGGCACGCTGTTGCATGACCCGAACCTGTGGCACCTCAATCGCCACTCCGTTGCCCGCGCCATGGCCGTGGGTCTGTTCGCCGCGTTCCTGCCGATCCCGCTGCAGATGCTGCTGGCGGCCATCCTCGCCATCATCGTGCGCGGCAACATGCCGATTGCCGTGAGCCTGGTCTGGCTGACCAACCCGATCACCATGCCCGCCGTGTTCTTTTGCACCTACCAGACCGGCGCCTGGCTGATGGACGTCCCCGCCCGGCAGTTGCCGGACTCGCTGACCTGGGAATGGGTCAGCGGCGAAATCTCGACCTTGTGGCAACCGTTTCTGCTGGGTTCGGTGGTAACCGGGCTGGTACTCGGGGCACTGGCCTACTTCCTGGTAATGATGTATTGGCGCTGGTGGGTGGCCCGGCAATGGAAGCGGCGCAAGAAGAGCCGGATGTGAGAATGCAAAACGGCGCCCCAGGGCGCCGTTTTTCATATCTGCCATACAACCCCTGTAGGAGCTGGCGAAGCCTGCGATCTTTTCGCTTTTAACGGGCGTCTGACCAGTACCCAAATCAAGATCAAAAGATCGTCCGAACGCGGCCCGAGCCTGCGGCAGCTCCTACAGGGAAGGTCAGGTACGCATCCCGCGCCCGCTGACCAGCAACCGTGCACTGCCGAGATACAGCACCACGGTCGCGACCAGCATGAAGGCGATGGCCACGCTGATGCGGATATCCGACACGCCGAGAATGCCGTAGCGGAATGCGTTGACCATGTGCAGCACCGGGTTGGCCAGGGACACGGTCTGCCAGAACGGCGGCAGCAAGGTGATCGAGTAGAAGACCCCGCCCAGGTAGGTCAGTGGCGTCAGCACGAAGGTCGGAATGATCGAAATGTCATCGAAGTTGCGCGCAAACACGGCGTTGATGAAGCCCAGCAGCGAGAAGATCGTTGCGGTCAGCACCACCACCAGAATGGTCACGCCCAGGTGATGCACCTGCAAATGGGTGAAGAACAGTGACAGCAGGGTCACGATGATCCCCACCATCAAGCCACGCAGCACGCCGCCCAGGGTGTAGCCAATCAGAATGGTGTGCGGCGACAGCGGCGAGACCATCAGTTCTTCGATGGACCGCTGGAACTTGCTGCCGAAGAAACTCGACACCACGTTGCCGTAGGAGTTGGTGATCACCGACATCATGATCAGCCCCGGCACGATGTACTCCATGTAAGTGAAGCCACCCATGTCGCCGATTTGCCGGCCGATCAGATTACCGAAGATCACGAAGTACAGAACCATGGTGATGGCCGGCGGCAGCAAGGTCTGCGGCCAGATCCGGGTGAAACGCCGGACTTCACGGTAAACGATGGTGTTGAGGGCAACGAGGTTGGGGCGCAGCTCGGAACTCATACCGCCACCTTCGACAGATTTTTCTCCACCAGGGACACGAACAACTCCTCGAGGCGATTGGTTTTGTTACGCAGGCTCAGCACTTCGATGTTCTGTTGCGCCAACTGGGTGAACAGCGCGGTGATGCCCATGGACTTGTCCACCTGGACTTCCAGGGTGTGACTATCGACCAGTCTGGCCGGGTAGCCGATCAACTGAGGCGCCACTTGCAACGTGTTCTTCATATCCAGCAGGAACGTTTCCACATGCAATTGGCTGAGCAACTGCTTCATGCTGGTGTTCTCGACGATGGTGCCGTGGTCGATGATGCCGATGTTACGGCACAACTGCTCAGCCTCCTCCAGGTAATGGGTGGTGAGGATGATGGTGATGCCTTTCTGGTTCAGCTCGGTGAGGAAGCTCCACATCGAGCGACGCAGCTCGATGTCCACCCCGGCGGTCGGTTCGTCGAGGATCAGCAGGCGCGGCTCATGAACCAGCGCGCGGGCGATCATCAGGCGCCGCTTCATGCCGCCGGACAGTGAACGCGACGGCACGTCCTTCTTGTCCCACAGGCCGAGCTGGGTCAGGTACTGTTCGGCGCGTTCCTTGGCGATTTTCGCCGGGATGCCGTAGTAGCCGGCTTGGGTCACGACGATGTCGAAGGTCTTTTCGAACTGGTTGAAGTTGAATTCCTGGGGCACCACGCCGATGCAGCGTTTGAGCTGCGCAGGATTCCTGTCCAGGTCGTGACCGAAGATATTCACCGTGCCGCTGGTCTTGTTCACCAGGGTCGAGAGAATCCCGATGGTCGTGGATTTGCCGGCGCCGTTCGGGCCGAGCAAAGCGAAAAAGTCACCTTCGGCGACATCCAGATCGATACCACTCAGGGCCTGGAAACCGTTGCCGTAGGTTTTGGTTAGCTGCCGGATGGACAGAGCGGAACTCATATCTGATTTACGCACCAAGAAGGGAAAAAAGGTCAGGTAAGGGCGGGCGGCGCGCATCGCAACCACGTCGCATCAGCGCAATGGTGCTTGTCGCCGCCACACAAGTACAGTCAAGCGTGTCGATAGTGAGTATTAAGTCAACGCGGTCATAACGGCTTTGCGATACGCCGGACGCTGTTTCAACCGCGCGTACCAGGCCTCTAGATGCGGTTGTGGTGCACGCTCGATCGGCATCTCGAACCAGGCATAAATGAAACTGCCCAGGGGAATATCGCCCATGCCGATTTCGTCTCCGGACAGGTAGGGCTTGTTCGCCAACGCCTGATCGGCCATCGCCAGCAGCGTGTCGCATTCCTTGACCGCCGCCTTGATGGCGGGCCAGTCCTGCTGGTCTGCCGGAGTACGCAGCACACCCCAGAACACGGTGCGGAACGGACCGGCAAAGCTCGAAGTGGTCCAGTCCATCCACTTATCGGCAGTGGCGCGGGCCTTAAGATTGTTCGGGTACCAGGCCGTGCCGTCGGCATGCAAGGCCATCAGGTAACGCACGATGGCGTTGGATTCCCACAGCACGAAGCCATCGTCTTCGATCACCGGCACCCGACCGTTGGGGTTCATCGCGCGGTACTCGGGCGTATCGACGACACCAAAGGCGCCACCGGCATCGATGGCCTCGTAGGCCAGTCCTAGTTCTTCGGCGGCCCACAATGGCTTTCTGACATTCGACGAGTTTTTCCGACCCCAGATCTTCAGCATGACCGCCTCTTTTTCGGTAAGTGGGCAGGCAGCATACGCCGGATCAGGCGCGACTCAAATCGCTCTGCATGTCGCCCAACAGCGGTTGCTGTTGCTCGCCGAACAGATGCGGATAGCATTTTTCCAGGTGTTCGAAAAAGAACGTTTCAGGTACGTCGGCGAACTGGCCGTGATCGACCAGGTACTCCATCAGCTTCGCGCCATCGCGGTTGAAGGGATGAAAAACGCTGTCGTTGATCCCGTCGAATTCCAGCGGCGCCACATTGAACAGGTCGCAGAGTTTGCGGTTGAACGCTGGCGTCGCCTTGACCCAGCGATCCTGCAAATAGAACTCGGTGTAGCCGTGCATGGCGAACATATCGCTCTTGAGCAACTCAAGCAGCCGTGGCGTCGACAAATGATTGCGCACATCCGCCAGGCCGATCCGCGCGGGAATCGCGCAATGCCGCGCGGCACCTGCCAGCAGCGTGGCCTTGGGCACGCAGTAACTCTCTCCGGCCGCCAGCGCATAACTGCCGCGCAGGGTTTGCGGATCGCGACTGAACGTGTACGGGTTATAGCGCACCGCTTCGCGCACGGCGTAATAGAGACTGATCGCCTGCGCAAGCGGATCGCGACTGGCGCCACGGTGTTGTTCGGCGAACTCCACCACGGACGGGTGGTCACTATCGATGAAGCGGCCGGGACTCAGATACTCGTGCATGAGAATAATCTCCTGGGGAAGCCCCGAGTCTAGCGAGAGCTTCAGCACAGAGATAACGACGTTTCGGCCAAACATGGGCGCTTTGCCGCTCGCTCAATGAACGCTTTCCCACGATTCCAATCACATCGCTGTGACCTGCCTGTTTTGCGGATGCCGTCTAAGCTCTGTGGGCTGGTTCGCCCTGGTTTCACGGAGGAATGAATATGCTGCTGTTGTGGATACTGGTTCTGCTGGTCGGGATTGCTTATTTGGCCCACCGCCGCATCGCCCCGCTGCCCGTCCTGGTCATCGTGGCCGTCTATATCGTGGCAATGGGCGCGTTCAGCCGTGCGCCGGGCTGGTTGCTGCTGGTTTACTGGGTATTGATCGCCGCCGTCGCCGCGCCCTTGTTGCTGCCCGACCTGCGCCGCAAATTGCTCAGCGCGCCGATGTTCAACTGGTTCCAGAAAACCCTGCCGCCCATGTCGCAAACCGAACGCGATGCCATCGACGCCGGCACGGTCTGGTGGGATGGCGAACTGTTCAGTGGCCGTCCGGACTGGAGCAAACTGCTGTCCTATCCCAAAGCGCAATTGAATGAAGAGGAACAGGCTTTCATCGACGGGCCGACCGAAACACTCTGCACTATGGTCAATGAATGGCAGCTCGGTCAAACCATGGACCTGCCGCCCGAAGTCTGGACCTTCATCAAGGACAACGGCTTTTTCGCCCTGATCATCCCCAAGGAGTTTGGCGGCAAGGGCTTCTCTGCCTATGCCCACTCGCAAGTGGCGATGAAACTGGCGAGCCACAGTGGCGACCTCGTAACCACCGTGATGGTCCCCAACTCCCTCGGCCCGGCCGAACTGTTGCTGCATTACGGTACCGACGAACAACGCAATCATTACCTGCCACGCCTGGCACGTGGCGACGATATCCCGTGCTTTGCCCTTACCGGCCCGCTGGCCGGCTCCGACGCCGGCGGCATGCCGGACTCCGGAGTGATCTGCAAAGGTGAATGGCAGGGTCAGGAAGTCCTCGGCCTGCGCCTGAACTGGGAAAAGCGCTACATCACCCTCGGCCCGGTGGCCACCCTCCTCGGCCTGGCCTTCAAGGCCTACGACCCGGATCACCTGCTGGGCGAAAAGGAAGACCTGGGCATCAGCCTGGCGCTGATTCCGACCGACACCGCCGGCGTCGAGATCGGCCGCCGGCATCTGCCCTTGGGCGCCGCATTCATGAACGGCCCGAATTCAGGCAAGGACGTGTTCATCCCGCTGGAGTTCCTCATCGGTGGCCAGGAGATGCTCGGCAAAGGCTGGATGATGCTGATGAATTGCCTGTCGGTCGGGCGTTCGATTTCCCTGCCGGCGGTGGGCACCGGCATGGCCAAGTTCACCAGTCTGGTGACGGGCCAATACGCTCAGGTTCGCGAGCAGTTCAATGTGCCGATTGCCGCGTTCGAAGGCATTCAGGAAGCCATGGCGCGCATTGGCGGCAACACCTGGATGATGGACGCCGCCCGCATGCTGACCGCCAATGCGGTCGACCTGGGCGAGAAACCGTCGGTGCTGTCGGCGATTCTCAAGTACCACCTGACCGAGCGCGGCCGCGACTGCCTCAGCGATGCGATGGACGTGCACGGCGGCAAGGCAATCATCATGGGGCCAAACAACTACCTCGGTCGCAAATGGAACTGCGTGCCGATTTTCATCACCGTCGAAGGCGCGAATATTCTCTCGCGCAACCTGATGATCTTCGGCCAGGGCGCAATTCGCTGCCATCCCTTCGTGCTCAAGGAAATGGCCCTCGCCGGCCGTGAAGACAAGGATCAGGCGCTCAGAGAATTCGATGACCTGCTGCTCAAGCACATCGGTTTTGCCGTGAGCAACGCCGCCAGCACACTGGTGCTCAATCTCGGTTTCGGCCACCTCGAACACACCCCGGGCGACAAGCTCAGCCAGGGTTATTTCCGCGCACTCAATCGTCAGGCCGCTGCTTTCGCCCTGCTCGCCGACCTCAGCATGATGCTGCTGGGAGGGGAACTGAAACGCCGCGAACGCCTGTCCGCACGGCTGGGTGACGTGCTGAGCAACCTTTACCTGGCCTCTGCCGCGCTCAAGCGCTACCACGATCTCGACTCACCGCAGTACATGGCGCCGCTGCTGGCCTGGGCCATGGAAGAAAGCCTGGGCCAGGCGGAACGGGCCATGGATGAGCTGTTGAATAACTTCCCGAACAAAGTCGTCGGCTGCCTGTTGCGGGTGATCGTGTTCCCGTTCGGTCGCCGGCACAAAGGGCCATCGGACAAACTCGGTGCCGAAGTTGCTGCATTGATTGGCCGCGCCAAGGGCGACCCGGCCCTGGAGGAATTGCTCCTGGGTTGCTATCGCCCACAAGCGAGCGACGATCCGGTCGGTGCATTGCAACACGCCTGCAATCTGTTGAGCGCCGCACAGCCATTGCAGAAAAAGCTGCATGTGGCACTCAAGAGTGGTCAGGTCAAACCGCTGGCCGGCGAGTCGGTGATCGATGCCGCCCTCGAGGCCGGCGTGTTGCAGCCGGTGGAAGCCCAAACCCTGCGTGAAGCCGAAGCAGCCCGGCGCAAAGTCATCGATGTCGATGACTTTGACCAAAAGGCTTTGGCACTGGCCAAGGGAAAAGTCCGCTGATCCCTTCAAGCATGTAAAAACGGGCGCTGGCGCTTTATACTCCCGCGCCCGTTTTGCTCTTGAGGACTTATCTCGTGTCCAACATCGTTGCCGATCATCTCGTTTTACTCGACCACCTGCGCAGCATCCTGGTCGCCGTAGGTGAGGCCGAGCAGGTTCCCGAAGAAAGCCATGCCTTGTTCCTTGAGCGCTTCGACGAATTGCTGGCGTCACTGCCGATCGATCCGATCGAAAGCCAATACCTGGGCCAGGACATCCTGACTCAAGTCATTTCCCGTTATCCGCAAATCGCCCACCTGATTCCACGGGATCTGCTGTGGTATTTCGCCGGTGATTGCCTGCACTACTTGTCCGATGAAGAAATCGACCTGTATCAGGCACTGGAAGAGCGCCGCTTCGAAGCCGAACAGAACGACGAACCTTTCGACTGGAACCAGGAAAAACAGCTGCTGGCGTTGTCGAACCAGGACAGCAAGCACTGATCTTCTATCAGTGATGCCAAAGGCCCGCATGCTTGAGCATGCGGGCCTTTTTTGTTTATTGCCTTCAGCGCCCCCCGTCAACATCAGGCAAGCGCACTGCGCTGCGACTCTGCCCACCCGCCTATCTCCAGCCTTTGCACCAATGCTTTTCTTTAAATTCATGGCACTTTGGTTTGATTGAACTACCTTCAAACAATAAGAAGTCATGACGGCTTGATTTTCCACGTCAGCTTCAGTGATCAGACAGCGGATTGGCAAAAGGAGTTACCTCACCATGATCCTGGCAGGCGCTTTTCGGCTCTGTACCTTCAGTGCCGATGACTTTCCGGGGGAACCAGGTCGACCCATAGGCGCAAGTATCGCTCTGGCGGGCAGTCCAGGTATCCGGATCACTAAAAACCGTTTCAGCAAAGGTCGCTCGCTGTCCCGCCAGACCAGCGAAATGCACCCGCTCGTGTGTAGCACGCAAGGAATAACGCCAAGGCCATGGATAACGGGTCTGGCGCATTGGGGGGGATAGCCCGATCCCCGTGAAGTGATCCGAGACAACTCAGTCCGCCTAAAGACGGTCTATCCAGTGAGGATGTACTTAATGAGCCTTCGTACCGAGCCCGCTTTCAAGCGAATTATCCATGGCCTGTTCTGGATGGGCCTCAGCGTGGATGCGGCTCAGGCCGCGCCAGCCAATTGCCCGCAACTGGACAATTGGCCGACAACGTACGAGGTCGGTCAGGGGCTGCAGAGTGAACTGCGCAGCCCCGTTCCGGTAACGCAACTGGCGGTGGGTGACCCGAAAATTGCCGACGTGCAACCCAGCGGCAGCAACGCGTTCATACTCACGGGCCTTGCGCCGGGGACCACCAGCCTGATGGTCTGGACCGCCTGTTCGAAAACACCGCGCCAAAGCATGGTGTTCGTCAAGGGCAAGGCCACGTCGGCGCTGACCAGCGTGCCGTCGGTGCCTTCCGACGACCCGCTGCTGCCGAGCCAGGTGCAGACCGATATCCGCTTCGTTGAAGTCAGCCGGACCAAGCTCAAGGAAGCCTCCGCCTCGATTTTCGGCATCCGGGGCAACTTCCTGTTTGGCTCGCCGAGAACTTTGCCCACCATCGGCGGCATTGTCACGCCGTCGGTACCGGTGAACAACAACAACTTCAACCTCACTTTTGCTACCGGCAATACCCTGGTGGCGCTCAACGCGCTGGAAGGCAGTGGTTTCGCCTACACCCTGGCGCGGCCAAGCCTGGTAGCGCTCAGCGGGCAGAGTGCGAGCTTCCTGGCCGGTGGTGAAATACCGATTCCGGTGCCCAGTTCAGGCAGCGATAACGTGTCCATCGAGTACAAGGAATTCGGTATCCGCCTGACCCTGACGCCAACCATCATCGGGAAAAACCGAATCGCGCTGAAGGTGGCGCCGGAAGTCAGTGAACTGGACTTCACCAACGCCGTGAGCATCGCCGGCACGGTCGTCCCGGCCCTGACCGTGCGCCGTACCGACACCAGCATCTCCCTGGCCGACGGCGAAAGCTTCGTCATCAGCGGCCTGATCAGCTCCCGCAACACTTCCCAGGTGAACAAGTTTCCGGGGCTGGGCGATATCCCGGTTCTGGGCGCGTTTTTCCGCGACAACACCATCAACCGCGAAGAGCGCGAACTGCTGATGATCGTCACCCCCCATCTGGTCCAGCCACTGGCGGCCAATGCACAACTGCCGTCATTGCCTGGCGAGCAGCTGCGCAATTACGACCCGAACTTCTACCGCATGTTTTTCCTGGAAAATGGCGACTTCGACAGTCGCAGCGGGCTCTCGCAATGAACCGGAGCCTGAACCAGACTGGCCTCGCCCTCACGCCTGACGGTGACTTTGCACGCTTGCCGGGCCAGCCTTATTGCCATTGGCCTGGCGTTCATCTTGTTGTAGCCAGGGGACATTCGATGAAAGCAGTCATTGCCATAGCGGCGACATTAATGCTCGCCGGTTGTGCCAGCAATGGCCTGTCTTCGCGACCGGCCAGCTGTGCCAAGCCCGGTTCGGAGCAAGAACTGGCCCTGAACCTGGCCGACAGCATGGCCGACGAAGGCCGTTTGTATGCCAGCCTGGCGAATCTGGAAGGAATGCCCGATAACCTGGTCCAGGTCCGCCTGCGCAAGGCTCGGGTGCTGCGCTTGATGGGGCGTAGCGGCGACGCGCAGCCGTTGTACGAAAGCTTGCTCGGCACCTGTCTGGCAGCTGAAGGGGAACTTGGCCTGGGCCAACTGGCCGCCGCCAAAAATGATAACGCCAGCGCTGCCACTCACCTTGAGCGTGCGGTGCAGATGGCCCCCACCGACGACAGGATGCGCAATGACCTGGGGGTCGTCTACCTCAATCAGCACCGGATCCCTGAAGCACGCTTCGAGTTCATGACCGCCATGGAGCTCAAGCAGGCAAACACACTGGCGGCACTCAATATGGTGACGCTGCTGATCTACCAGGATAACTGGAAATCGGCCGCCGAACTCGTGACCCGCGCCGACTTGAGCCCCAAGCAAGTCGTAGAGGCTCAAACCCGCGCAGAAACACTCAAGGCCTCCGCCAAAAAAGTGGTGGCTACCGATGGCAATCGCAAGGCTGAGGTAGCCGATGCCTCTACCAGTGCGAACAAGTAGAACGCAAGAGGAGTCGAGATGAATACCAAAAGGCTGTTGATCCTGTGCATGGCTTGCCTGTCCACCACTGCCTGGGCCATTGAGCCGGGCCCATCTTCGCCTTATCAACAAGGCACCGAACAGTGGCTGCAGCTGCAGATTCGCGGAGTGGTTGCCTCCCCTCACCTGCAAACCGCTTCGGCCACCGAACGTGACCTGGCCATGCAGCGCTGGCTGAACAGCTTCAACTTCCCGATTCCGGAATTTTATGACCAGGATGCAGCGGGACAAATGACCATCGGCAACTGAGGCATATCGATGGGTGATCAGCCTCTGGTGTCGTCCAGAGTAGCCTGGCTGCAAAGCCGGGCTTGATGTCGTGTGCAGGAAAAGTATTGGTATCTACAGCTGGATTACTCCAGAGCAGAGGTGTGGATCCATGGCCGGTAAGTGCAGATCAGGCTCGGGTGGCAAGGCTGTCGCACTCGACAGCCTCAGGCCGTTTGACCTCACCCGAATGCTCTGAGCACCCCGATCAAGGGAGGGCCAATGGCTACCAGAAAGAAGCTCGGCCACAGGCAGAAAATCAGTGGAAATACCAGTTTAGTACCGACTTTCGCCCCCATCTCTTCGGCGGCTTGCGTACGCCGGTCACGAAATTCATCGGCATAGATGCGCAGGGTGTCGGCCACGCTGGTGCCGAAGCGGATACTTTGCGCCAACAGGCTGACCAACCCTTGCACATCTTCCAGCCCAGTGCGCACAGCCAGTTGCTTGAGCGCTTCGGTACTGGGAATACCGGCGCGGATTTGCGCGTTGACCATTGCCAGTTCCTCAGCCAGTTCAACCTGACTGACCGACATTTCCTCTGCCACCCGCTCGATGGTCTGCGGTAATGCCAGACCCGACTCCACGCACACCACCATCAAGTCCAGGGCATCCGGAAAGGCCGCACGCAGGCTGCCCTGCCTGGCCTGCTTGCGCTTATCGACATACACCGCGGGCAGTAACCACCCGACAGCAGCCGTTATTGACACCACCAACAACCCCATATTCAGAGAAAGCCCGGAGAACATCGGCATCAACAATAGCGCCAGGCCAACCGAAATCAGTGGCAACAGCAAGCGCACCGCCCAGTACATCTGTAACGCCGTGGGCGAGCGGTAACCGGCGTGCATCAACAGGGTTTGGGTGGTAGATGTTTGAGCGGCCTGAGTCGAGCCGAAGCGTTGACCGACCCGCTCGAGCAATAACTGCAGATTACCCGGCGCGTCCTGTCCGGCGCCATTGCCTGAATGACCACGTTTGATGAGCGCCAGACGACGCTGTACCGGATCCTGCAGCCCCAACACCAGCAACACCACGGTGACAGCAACGAGCACCGCACACAAACCGATTGCACTGACGAACAAAATACGCGCCAGCTGCGCATTGCCCGCCACCTGACTGAACAACCCGAGCAAATAGTCCATGACCTGCACCTCCGCGAAACGAATACCACTCAAACCTGAATCCGGATGATTTTGCGGATCCAGAGAATCCCGAGCAACATGGCGCCGAAAGCCCCGATGATCAGCTTTTGACCTGTGGGATCATTGACCAGCACAGGCAAGTAACTGGGGGTTGTGACCAGGATCGCCGCAGCCAACACAAAGGGAATGGCCACCAGCACCCAAGCCGATATACGCCCTTCAGCCGACAAGGTTTTAATCTTGCGCTGGAAACGGAAGCGCCCGCGGATCAGGCTACTCAGACGCTCCAGCACCTCGGTCAAATTGCCGCCGGTCTCACGATGGATGAGGATCGAGGTCACCAGCATCATCACCGTCATGCTGGGCATCCTCTCCAGCAGGCCGAGCATGGCCCGGCGCACATCGTTGCCATAGTTGATATCGGCGAAGGTCAGGCCGAACTCCTGAGCGACCGGCCCCTTGTGCTCCTCGGCCACCAGGCGCAGGGTTTCGTTGAATGGGTGCCCGGCGCGCAGAGCGCGGCACATGGCATCCAGCGCATCCGGCAGGCCTTCCTCGAACGCTGCGAAACGCTTGCTACGGTCGCGAGATATTTTCAGTACGGGTAACCAGAAGACCGCGAAACCCGCCACCAGCGCCATCCACCAGACTGACCAAACCATCCAGATCAAGATACCCACCCAGACACCCAGCACCAGCCCGAGCAGCAATACCCGATAGGCCCGGTACTCGTGTCCGGACTGCTCAATCATTTGCGTCAATGCTTCCATAAAGGGCAGTTGCTCAAGCCTGGCCTCCAGGGGCGACAAACGCGTCAGGTACTTCTGCCTCAATACCGTTTGCATGTTGGGCAAATTATTGGCTTTCTCCATTACGTGCAGGCGGCCGCGGATGCGCTTGCGCATCTTGCCGGCCTCGCCGAATACCGGCACCGCCACCCCCTGGGACAGGAGGAACACGGCGATAAACACCATGCCGAGGAACATCAGAATGAATTCGCCTGGAACCTGGTTCATGGCTGCCGTGCCTCCATCCATTCAGGCCTGAACATCGTCAGCGGCAACTCGATGCCGCGCTTGGCCAGCACATCGCGGAAGGCGGGGATCATGCCGCTGGGCCGATAATCACCCAGCACTTCGCCGTTTTCGCCCATGCCATGGCGCGCGAAGGAGAATATTTCGGTCATGGTGATGATCTCGCCTTCCATGCCGTTGATCTCCTGCACGCTGACCAGGCGGCGCTTGCCGTCCTCCTGGCGTTCCAGCTGGATCACCACATCGATGGCCGAAGCGATCTGTTGACGCATGGCCTTGATCGGGAAGGTCGCCCCGGTCATCGACACCATGTTCTCGACCCGCCCCAACGCATCGCGCGCGGTGTTGGCGTGGATCGTGGTCAGCGAGCCGTCGTGGCCGGTGTTCATCGCGGTCAGCATGTCCAGCGCCTCGACACCGCGCACTTCGCCGATCACGATACGGTCCGGACGCATCCGCAGGCTGTTGCGCACCAACTCCCGCTGGCTCACCTCGCCACGCCCCTCGATGTTCGAAGGCCGGGTTTCCAGGCGCACCACGTGGGGCTGCTGCAGTTGCAGTTCGGCCGAGTCTTCGATGGTGACGATCCGCTCGTTGTGCGGAATGAAACTGGACAGCACATTGAGCATGGTGGTCTTGCCGCTGCCGGTACCGCCGGAAATCAGCACGTTCAAGCGCCCACGGACAATCGCCTTGAGCAGCAGGGCAATGGCCGGGGTCAACGTCCCCACCTGGATCAGGCTGTCGGTATTGAGCAGGTCCACCGCAAAGCGCCGGATCGACACGCTCGGGCCGTCGATGGCCAGCGGCGGGATAATCGCATTGACCCGCGAACCGTCCTTGAGCCGGGCGTCCACCAAGGGCGAGGACTCGTCGATACGCCGCCCCAGGCTGGAAACGATGCGGTCGATGATGTTCAGCAAATGCTGATCGTCGCGAAAACGCACATCGGTGCGTTGCAGTTTGCCAAAGCGCTCGACATAGACCGAGGCATGGCCGTTGACCAGAATGTCGGACACGCTGTGATCCGCCAGCAACGGTTCCAGGGGGCCAAGGCCGAGCACCTCGTCGGTGATCTGCTTGATGATCAACTGGCGGCTGGAAGTACTCACCGGTGCCGAATGCTCATCGAGCAGGCGCTGGCAAATTTCGCGAATCTGCCGCGCGGCCTCAGCCTGTTCAAGGGAGTCCAGCAAGGACAGGTCCATGACCTTGAGCAACTGCTGGTAAATCTTTTCTCGCCACTCGGCCTCCACCGGGGTGACCTGACTTTTGGTTTCGTAAAGAACGTCCGGTGTTGCACGTTCCCACGCCATTACTTCCTCTGCCGGATCCATCTGGTCGTCACCCGGCTGGTTAGCCTGCGATGAGGCGGATTTAGCGGCCTGTTTGCGCAAGCGGTTACGAAAGTCACTGATCATGGGTCACCCCCCGAAAAAACGGTTGAAGGCGCGTTTGAGCACACTTTTTTTTCCAACCACCTGGTTGCCGACCAGGTCATCGGCCACGTTGCGCAGGGCAGCGGTGATCGCCGCCTTTGGCGCATGCAGACCCAACGGCACACCAGTGTTCTGACTCTGGCTGACCACGTTGAAGTCGTTGGGTAATTTCGACAGGTTCGTGCAGCGCAGCGCTTCGCCGATATCTTTGAGGCTGACCGCCGCCGACTTGTCATAGCGGTTGACCACTATCTGCAGTTGATCCCCACGCACACCCAGGTCTTCGCGAAGCATCCGCACCAGGGAGCTGGCATCGCGCAGATGGCTGACGCTCTGCTGCACCACCACGTACACCCGATCCACCTGTTCCAGCACGGAGCCGGTGAGGTGGTCGATTTGCCGCGGCAGATCGATCACTACCCAGTCATAGCTGGCGCGGGCCAACTGCAACAGGGTGTCAAGTTGTTCGGGTTGGGCATCCTGCGACAGACACAGCTCACCGGCCCGGCCACCCAGCACATGCAAGGTCGGGCTGAAGTGGCTGCAAAAACCGCGTAACGCGACGCTGTCCATGCCGTCGATCTGATGCAACACCTCCAAATGGCTGTGCGCCAGCGCCACATCCAGGTAATGCGTCACGCTGCCAAATTGCAGGTCCATGTCCAGCAACAGGGTACTGCCACCCTTCATGCTGAGCTGCTGAGCCAGGTTGCAGGCCAGCAAGGTTCCACCGGAACCGCCCTTGGCGTTCATCACGGCGATCAATTTCCCTACTGTCCCACTGCCGGTTCGAACCTCCATGACCAGCCGATTCAAGGCGACGACCAGTTCCGTCTCGGCGACGGGCTCCGGCAGCACGTCACGGGCCCCGGCCTGCATCGCCAGGCGCATGCCTTCCTGTTCGCTCAGCAGCCCGCACACCAACATCGGCGGACGCTCATGGGCCGGGCGCTGCAACAGTGCCGCGAGCTCTTCACGCCACAGGTGGCTGACGCGCAACAGCAGCAGATCGGGCATCCGGTCCAGACCATAGAGCGGGTCGACATGCCCATTGCTCACCAGCCGAGTACTCACCTCGAGGCCGGGCATGCGTTGGCAGACGCTCTGCAGGTCGCGCAACGACGTGGCATCACGGCTGCTGATCAGCAACCTGAGCCCGGCTTTGCCGGTCGAACTGGAGAGAGGAGTGTCCTTGGTATTCAGCATGGCGTGATCTCCCCGGAATCGGAATGACGCCCGAGGCTTTCACGTGGCAACGTTGCCCTGAATGCGGGCAAGGTAATGGGCACGCCAAACCCGGGAATGAACAGATTGAAAACGAAGTTTTGCAGACTCAACCGGACATAGCGGATGGCACGAAAACCATTGACGCTGACCAGGTCAGCGGGGTTGGCCACCAGAGCACCGTTTACGTCCAGATAGGTCAACGTCAGGTTGGTGGTGGCCAGATTGCCGATTAGCTGGCTCGTACCTGCGTCGGTCGCGGCATTGAAGATTGCCCGCCGCAGAACCACCGGATCGCTGATATTGCACACCGCCGCCAGGCGCGTACCGCGGCGTACGGCTTCATCCAGCGCATTGACCGTGAAGTACAGGCGGCCCATTTCCAACACGCCGAACAACAACGTGAACATCAGCAGACCAATGAAGGCGAACTCCACCGTATAGGTGCCGCGCATGTGTTTTCTGTTCATCACAGGGCCCTCATCACGGTAGTGGCAACCAGCGGAATGCTCAGTGCAATCTGATTTCCAAAAAAACCGGGCAGCGATCCGGTGCAATTGCCAGCGCCAATCACCGGGCAGAACGTGTAAGTGATGGTGACCCGCACATGGTCGGTGCCCACTGCGGCGACGTCCACGTTGCCAATCGTCAACCCTGACACCACAGCGGTCCCGGTGTTGGCAGGCACGCCATACACCGCAACGTTTTTCGTCTGGGTCAGTAGCGCATTGCTCAGAGTGATCGTACCCAGCGTCGAGTTCCAGGCCTGGCTGGCGACGAAACGGTCGGCATCGCGGCTGGCCTGCAGCAGCACGTTGTACTGATAGAGCATGCGGCCGAACTCACCGAAGGCCAGCAACAGCAACAGCAATATCGGCAGGACCAGGGTGAACTCCACCATGGCCAGGCCTTGCTGGTGCTGCCGCTGTTTAAATCCGTGAAGTCTCATGACGCCTCCTACGAGTCAGTGCTCGGAGTGCCGCTGCCGTTGAGATAGGTTTTGTAGAGCTGAATGATCTGCGGGCCGGAAGAAGTTGACGGTGAGGGGCCGGCCACGTTGTCGCCTTCGCACTCCTTCACGAACTGGCCGAAGATCTGCGAGTCGCCGCCGCCGCCACTCACAGGCTGCACAACGAAATAGCAGCCAAAACCGAGGACCGGGATCGAGGTTGAACCGCCCTGTTTGCCGGTGCAGTTACCCACCACGACTTTCAGCATCCGACGCTCGAACACCCCATTGCCCTGACAACCACTCCCCCCTGCCACACATGCGGCAACGCTCGCACGCCAGTCGTTGTAGTCCAGTATCGCGTTGCCGCCCGCCGTGAGATTGCCATTGTTCGAGGTGACGGCTTGCCCCTGGTACTTCGGGCCTGTGCCGTTGTCAGTGATTGCGGGGTTACTGGACGTGGTCACCAGATCCGGTGGATAGGCCGATGCATTGATCTGGCCGCCGTTGTAGATGCCGAAGCGCGTATTCAGGCCTTGAGAGGTAGGGCCGGCCGTGTTGCCAGGAGCGGTCTGGACATTGTCCCCAACATCGCGACAGACCTCGCCGCCTCCGGCCAGATCCTCCCTGACCTGACTGCCGCCCGAGCCAAAATCGAGCAACTGAAAGTTGCCTGGACCAATGGGCGACGAAGTGCCGGAAGCTGTCTTCAATACCTGCAAATCACCAAACTGGAAGCCCCAGAACATGCCCGTGCCCGGGTTGTATTGAGTCGGGTCGCCACAGATCATCAAAGGTGAGAGATCGCAGGGGTTGGTAGGGCTGGGGCCAGCAGTGGCGATCGCCGCCACCGTTTTGGCTCCCAGGCCGCCGGGGCCGAATGTCTGGGCGAAGTTCCAGAAAAAACCCGTCAGGTTATAGCTCGGTACCGATACCCGAACGTACTTGGCATCCGTCGGCCCCGGATAGGAGAACGGGCCATAGACGCTGCTTGCCAGTTCCACCACTGCAAATGCGCCGGCGTTGCCGCCGACCGCCGTGGCCAATTCGTTGTTGCCCGTGGCATTGGCATTTTGCGTCAGCGTATTGAGCGCAGCGGTACGCGTCGTGCTGGCACTGTTGACGCCACCCTCTACCTGACTCAGGGTTTTGGCGCCACTCAGGGCGGCGGCGTCCACCGCATTCTGCAGGCGCGTTTTGTTCAGCAGCATATGCCCACCGTCCAAAGCCAACGCCGCCATCATGGCCATCGCCGCCAACGACATCACCATCAATACACTCACCGATCCTTCCTGGCGCCTTGGCGTCGAAATGAACGGCCGCTGAATACGAAGATTCATCATCAAGCCCTCGATTGCCGATACCGATCCGGATCGACTCCGCCAATACCCTGGTGCCCAGGCACCGGTTGCGCCCGGTCAGCGAATTTTGACTACATTGGCCTCGACCCCACGGATAATGGTGACGGCTCTGCCGCTCTCTCCATTGCCACGCGGCACTACGCGCTTTGGCTCTGTGGCGGTAGCCACCGCCATGACCGGTGCGGCAGGCGCAACGGCCGCGGTTTTCTTCTCGAGGTTCAGTGGATTACGCAGCGCCAGTTGCAACTTGCCTTCCGTCTGCGCCGTGACCAGGGTTTCCGCTTCAGCGGCCGTCATCTCCAGCGTCACGGCGCGCACCACGACCGGTTGGGTCTTGTCGGTGCCTGCGGTCTGATCCACCGCCAACACCCGCAAGTTCTCGAGGATGGTCCTGGACGAGGCGCTGTTAGTGCCGGTATTGGTGGTTTTGGTCGCCAGTACATCGACCCGGTTACCCGGCAACAGGAATCCGCCGACGCCGACCACATCGTCCACCCGTACTGATATGGCGCGTTTGTCGGGGGCAATCAAAGAGGCCAGGGTGCTGCCGCCGAGGTGCTCGCTCAGACGCGCACCACGCACGATGTCGCCCCGCAGAATGTCGAACGTTGCGATCTTGCCCACGGCTTTTTCGCTGGCATCGAAGGCATCGTCCGGGATCGTATCCATGGGCATGCGTACGGTCGTGAGCTGCTGGGACTCGACCATCTGCCCGAATGGAATCTCTACCGTGGCGACCACCACGCTCCGAAGGTGGTCATCCGGGCTGGCATTGAGCCGCGCGCTCAACCAGGAGTCGGCCATCCATGCAGCTCCAAGGCCCATGACCAGGGAAGCACCTATCAGGGTAAGCGTACGAGAGCTCATGTCAGTATCTCCGTATCAAAGAAAGTCGAGCTGGACGAAGTAGTTGTGCCAGGCCCATTCCAACTCTTTCGGTGACAGTGGTCCGGAACCGCCGATATAACGCTGGCGATCGAGTGCCATGTTCAGGAGATCGCGGGGATGGCAAGGCACCAGGGGCATGCCTTCACTTGCATACAGCCTTTGCAGCGCATAACGCACCAGCAGCGGGTCATAGGAAATACCCAGGCGCTCGCTTTCCATACGCCAGATCTTTTCGTACTGCTCGGGCTTCAGGTAACCGAACTGCAGCTTGTAGCCAATCCGGCGCAGGAAAGCCTCATCGGCCAGTTCCAGAGGATTGAGGTTGGTGGAAAACACCAGAATCAGATCGAACGGCAACTCGCAATGCCGACCGCCGCCCAGGTTGAGGAAATCGCGTTTCTCTTCCATCGGGACGATCCAGCGATTGAACAGCTCGGCGGGGGCCATGCGCTGGCGCCCCATGTCGTCGATGATGAACAGGCCATTGCTGGCCTTGAGCTGCAAGGCGGCCTGGTATTGACGGGTGAAGGGGTCATAGCGAACGTCCAGTTGCTCCATGCTCAACTCACCGCCCGTGATGACGATCGGGCGTTTGCAGCGCAGCAGTCGACGGTCGATCCCCTCGTTGAGCATCAGGCTGTTCTGTTGAGCATTTTCATCGAGCCGCTGATGCACCTGCGGGTCATAGATCTCGATCACCGACTCGTTGATGACGATGGCATGAGGGACCCAGATGGCCTCGGCGAACAGACGGATCAGCCGACTGCTGACATAAGTCTTGCCGGTACCCGCGGGGCCATAAATCATGATCGCGCGCCCGGAGTTCATCGCCACACCCAACTGATCGAGCATCTCCTCCGTGAGCACTACGCCGGCCAGGGCATTGCGCATATCGTTGGCGTTGATGCGACCATGGTGAATGGTCTGCAGCTTGATCAGGGAGCGGTAGGTACTCACCGGGAAGGGTGCCGCACCGATATAGCCACTGCGCGACAGGGCATCGCGGGCGGCACTGCGACCACGTTCGGTCAGACCATAACGCAGCATCTGTCCGCCCGTTTGACTCGCCTGGCCCAGCACTTCGACACGGCCATCCTTGCGCAGAAACGCCAGGACCTCTTCAAGTACCGCGCCGGTCAGCGCCAGGCGCTCCACCAGCCGCGACATGTCCAGCACACCGGCATCAAACAAATGCTTGCACACCAACTCGCCGAGAAAACTGTCTGTCAAACCGGTTTCTCGGATTGTGCACGGCTGAGGAGCCAGTCGCTGCACCGCTTCCCGCTCATTGGGGAAGGCATCAGTATCAACCATGACGTGCATGACTAATCTCCCAACCCACTGGCAACGAGTTGCCAGTAGATGCTGCCCAGCGTGCCGAGCAAAATTGCAACTGCGTAAGGGAAGGGCTTGCCGGCCGCCTCGTCCGCACTCGGCGCCAGGTAGGCCCGAGCCTTCAGAATCAGCCAATAACGCCCCAGGGTTTGCAACATCTGACCGTGCACCAGCACAATCAGAAAACCGCACAGGCCGCCAAATACCAGACTGTATAACGCGGCCCACAGTGCGTAATGAACCGGCAGGAAGCTGCCAACCATGGCCATCAACTTGACGTCGCCGGCGGCCATGCCCCCCACGGCATACATGGGCAGAAACAGCGCAAAACAAATCAGGATGCCCAACAGGCCGTCACCCAACCCGCTTAGCCCACCTGAATAAGTCTGGCCGGCTAACCCCAAGGCCAGGCCCACGAGGACCAGCAGGTTGGGAATGCGGTGGCGACGAATATCGCTCACCACCGCTACGCCCAGCAGTCCTATCAGCAGAACAGTAGCCATCATCTGCTCCATGGACATCACTGTATCTCCCTAGCGGAAATTGTCGTTAATTGCAGGCACCACCACCGCCAACGGCAGTGCAAAGCGCCGTGATTCGGGTATGCACGTTCGCTCCAAGATTGGTGAATGCGAGGGCAACAACTGCCGTAATCAACCCACCCGCCACCGCGTATTCCACAATGGTCAGACCATCTTCGTCTTTGGCGAACTTCACTACCGAAGCCTTGATTGTTTGCATGATCATTTTGCCCACCTCACTCGAATGTTGTTTTTTCTGAGGCAGTACTTTCTGCGCTGCCTGATGCAACCCTAGTCAGTGGTAAGGCATGGGCGTTAGGAAGATTTTGCACATCGCTAGGACTTTTTTGCGGGGCGGCCAAATACGCAGCATTGGCTTTTGCAGAAGTAACAGGTGGGGGGAAACAAGGCGCTGAAACGCAAAGACAATTGTCATTGATTCACAAGCGACAAGCGGTTAAACCCGGTTCGACGAAAACACACCAACAAACATTCGCCCGGGCTGCCTTCCAGGCAACCCATAGAGCGAATAGAACTAAAAATCGTCTTTCCTATCAGGATTAAATCTGCAAAGTGATGGCACCTTGGCAATACTCCTTAGCTAAGAGAGTCACCCAGAACCCCAGAGTAGAGACATGACGTCCAATTTGACCAAAAGGCCATCGCTCCTGTGGTTCGATCTGACTCATGATCGGTCCACGAAAGAACTCATCGCGCAGTTCGAGAGTACCTGCGACTGCAGACTGGCGAAAAACTCCGTGTTGCCCATCGCGGAACCGGCAGACATGATCTGCATCCATTTTGATCGCCCCGACACTCCAGGTTTGAGGCTATTGCTGGAGATCAAACACACCACCCCCAGCATCCCGATCACCATGTTCACCGTGCAGCACTCCGAGGAACTGGCTGTATGGGCCATGCGCTCCAGCGTCTGGGAATACATGGTGCTCCCACTCTCGAGCACCGAGAGGAAGCGTTACCTGACGGCGGTGGTGCAGCTCTGCGAGCTGCGCCGAAATGCCCAGGGCCGGGGCAAGTCATCGCAGATCGACCACTCCCCGACCCTGCCGGACAGCATCCGTCGGACCTCAGGACACCAAAAACACCAGGCGCTGAGCAATGTCATGCTGTACATCGAACAGCACTTTCGAGACAGCATCGATCAGAGGGAATTGGCGCAGCGCTGCGGCATGACGACATTTCGCTTCAGCCGCCTGTTCAAGGAAGCCAATGGGCTTGGCTTCACGGATTACATCCTGGACAAGCGCATGAACTTCGCCAAAGATCTGCTCGACAACAGCCAGATGCCGATTACCAGCATCGGCTATGAGGCCGGCTTCAAGGATCCTTCCTACTTCGCTCGTGCCTTCAAGCAGTTCGCCAACTGTACGCCCAGCGAATACCGCCTGGCACGCCAAATCAAAGCGGCTGCCGCTGCGCTACCGGTGCAGGATGAAAAAACCATTGAAGCGCTCGAAAACCTGGTGCAGAGCCTCAGCGGTTGATCCGGTTTTTTACGCGCACACAAAAACGCCGCTCAATGAGCGGCGTTTTCGTTAAATATGGAGCGGGAAACGAGACTCGAACTCGCGACCCCGACCTTGGCAAGGTCGTGCTCTACCAACTGAGCTATTCCCGCAAATGGCGTCCCCTAGGGGACTCGAACCCCTGTTACCGCCGTGAAAGGGCGGTGTCCTAGGCCACTAGACGAAGGGGACACGCTACCCGGAACACATGGTGTGTGTTTCGGTGTCCAGAGCCGCATCCGAAGACTTGGTTCTGGTTTCACTCAGCCCTGCCCGAAAGCAACGCTGTTTAAAATTGGAGCGGGAAACGAGACTCGAACTCGCGACCCCGACCTTGGCAAGGTCGTGCTCTACCAACTGAGCTATTCCCGCATTGGCGTCCCCTAGGGGACTCGAACCCCTGTTACCGCCGTGAAAGGGCGGTGTCCTAGGCCACTAGACGAAGGGGACACACGTACTGCATTCACTCCCTGCTTCGTTTCGCTGTGTGCTTTACGCTGCAAGTGGCGCGCATTCTATGGATGGATTGAGAGGTCGTCAACCCCCTGATATAAATTTATTTAAATCAATGACTTCGCCCTGCTTTTGGGAGCCGTTGCGGTTTTTCCGCGGCCCAGCGTTTGACGCTTATATTCTGGCACCCGCCAAGACGTTATAGTCCACCCAATGATGGCACTCTGCGAATCGAGTGCCATCATTCATAGAAACGGGGCTGCGGCCGATATAAGCACAAGCATGTCCGATCCAACCCGTCGTGCGGGCCAGGGCGCTCAAATGCCAAGCCACCCGACTCGCATGCGTAACCTATAAAGAGGTCTTACCGGTGACGCCACTCATGATCACCCTGCTAATCGTAGCCGGGATCGCCCTGTTGATCGCCATTGGCTACATGAACCATGTGGTGGAAAACAACAAGCTGGAAAAGGCCCGTACCAAGATCGAGCTCAACGATCGCCTGCGACGCTGCGGCGAGATCACCGAGACGTTCCCCGGCCAGCTGATGACCCCGGCACTCAAGCTGCTGTTGGCCCGCCTGGAACTGAACGTCTGCCAGCGCCTGCTCAACCTGGAAAAATCCAGCGCCAACCTCAAGGCACGGATCGCCGAACTGGAAGCCCTTGTCGGCCAGGGTGAATCCATCCCGGTCAACAATCCGCCAGCACCGATCCAGACCGAAGCCAAGGCCAAGGATGTACGCTTCCTGCTCGAAGCCTTGCACGGCCAGATTACCCGCGCGGCACAGGACGGCTTCCTGGCCCCCAACGAGGCCAAGCGCTGGATCCGTGAAGTGCGCCACATCCTCGTGTTGCTGCACATCGAGTTCTTCAACAACCTCGGCCAGCACTCCCTGCAGCAGAACCAGCCCGGGCAGGCTCGCCTGGCATTCGAGCGCGGTGTGCAGTACCTGCGCAAACAACAGGAACCACAGGTCTACGCCGAGCAACTGGAATACCTGGAAAAACTCCTGGCCCGCGCCAATGACCAGGTCATGGATCGCATCGCGCCGGTCGAAGGCGAGGTCAACCAGTTGACCGAAGGCTTAAAAGACGTCGAGGCCGACGCGGACTGGAAAAAGAAAGCGATCTACGACTGATCAGCGAAAGCCACTGTAGGAGCGAGCTTGCTCCGGGCGGCGTTCCGACGATGGTCGTAAAGGAGAACGCGTGTTTACTGGCTATACACGTCGTTCTTGCGTCCATCGCGAGCAAGCTCGCTCCTACAGCCTGAAATGCCCCACCATCCCCTTCAGTTCAACCCCCAGTTGCGCCAATTGAATACTGGACGCTGCATTGCCCTGCATCGCCAGCGATGACTGATCTGCACTGGCGCGAATGCTAGTGACACTGCGGTTGATCTCTTCGGCCACCGAGCTCTGTTCCTCGGCCGCCGCGGCGATCTGCTGGTTCATCTGCTGGATCAACGATACCGCCGCCGCAATACTTCCCAGCGCACTCTCGGTCTGCAAGGCATCGCTGACCGCCAGCTTCACCAACTCGCCACTGCTCTGGATCTGCTGCACCGACGACTGCGCCGCCGAGCGCAAAGCGCTGACCAGGCGTTCGATTTCCTCGGTCGATTGCTGGGTTCGCTTGGCCAACGCGCGCACTTCATCGGCCACCACCGCAAAACCCCTGCCCTGCTCGCCGGCCCGGGCCGCCTCGATCGCCGCGTTCAATGCCAGCAGGTTGGTCTGCTCCGCCACGCTTTTGATCACACTCAACACCGTGCCGATATTGTGGATTTCCGCACTCAGGCTTTCGATGCTCGAACTGGCGGAAGTGGCCGAATCTGCCAACTGCTCGATCCGTGCCATGCTCTGGCGCACCACCTGCTGACCGCTTTCAACCTTGCCGTCAGCCGTTTGCGCAGCCAGGGCCGCTTCCTCTGCATTGCGCGCGACATCATGCACCGTGGCGGTCATCTGATTCATCGCGGTGGCGACCTGCTCGGTTTCCTCCTTCTGTGTGCTGACTTCGAGGTTGGTCTGCTCGGTCACCGCCGACAGCGACTGGGCGGAAGTCGCCAACTGTTCGATACCCGACTGCAAGCCGCTGACGATATGACTGAGCCCCGCGCCCATTTGCTGCATTGCCTGCATCAACTGACCGATTTCGTCGCGGCGGGTCACGTCAATGGTCGCACTCAAATCCCCCGAGGCAATCTGCTGCGCCACCTGAATCACGCTACGCAGCGGTGCCACGATCAATCGGGTGATGAACCACGCGGCAACCAGCCCAACCAGCAAGGCCAGGGCGGAGGAGCCAATGATCAGCAGCGAGTTCTTTTTCAGTTCAGCCTGCATCGCCTGGTCTTGCGCGACATAAGCCTGATCCACCCGCTCGACCACTTGGGCTGCGCGTTGGTGCAATTGCTGATAGACGGTTTTTTCCTGTTCCAGCAGGTCGGTGTACTCGGCGAGCTTGTCACTGAAACTGGCGATATGACCCGTCACCTCATTGAGGACGGTCTGGTAACCCTCATCCTTGATCGTGGTCTTGAGCTGCTCGGCCTGGGTCAATGCCTGGCTGGCCTGTTCGATCTTGCCCTGCCCGGCGCTGTCGTCGCCTTTGCGGCTTTGATCCAGACGCACGCGCGCTTCATTCATGGCTTGCAGCATCAAGCGTGAAACCTGGCTGACCTGGCTGGCCTGCTCGATGAATTGCGCACCGTCCTTGCCTTCGGAATCTTTCAGGGTATAGGCACCGTCATCGGCGAGCCCGGACTGCAATACGTCAAGATTATTGGCCACGCTGGACACCGACCAACTGGCCATTTCCAGCGCCAGGTCCTTGGCCTGGGTGAGCGAGACAAACTCGTCGAAGGCCTTGCGATAGGCGCCCAAAGACTGTTCGACATCATTCATCACCGGCATGTTGGCCGCAGACGCGGCCTTGAGCTGGCCGGCCAGGGCGATCAGGCCATCGACGCCCTCGTGCAGGGCATCGACGGTTTTCGGATTGCCGTGCAAGGCGTATTCCTGCTCCAGCAGCCGCACCTTGAGCAAACCGCTGTTGAGCGATGACATTTGCTTGAGCCCGTCGAAGCGCTGGCTGATGGTTTGCAGGGACCACACGCCAATGCCCGCCACCAGCGCAGTCAACAACAGCACCAGGACAAACCCGATACCCAGTTTTTTTGCCATACCGAGGTTGGCAAAACGTCCTTGCACGCCCGAATTCATTGCACTTAGTCCCCTGCCAAAGTCTGTAGACGCAGATTCGCAACGGGCCAGTAGCAACACAAGGCTCTGGCGCCGGAATAATGGCAAAAAGCTACATCAACGTCGCTTTCAGAACGCTGGAGGTCGATCCCGGGCAGTGGCCTGAAAGAACGCACGGGCACGCGGGTCGCAGGCATAGGCCACGTTGATACGCTGCCAGTCACTGGCCTCACCCGAGGGGTTGAAGGCGGTCTTCGATGACAGCAGTACACCCAGGCGCCGTGCCTGGGTCCGCACCTGATCGTAATCGGACATTCCTGATCGCGCCCAGATGAACAGGCCTCCCGCCGGTTTGCCGAAAATCTCCCATTCGGTATCTTCGAGCAATTGCAACACCGCCAGCCGGTCGCTGTTCAAGCGTTGGCGCTGACGCTGCACCAGTTTGCCGTAGGCACCGTTAGCCAACAGGCACGCCAGCACCGACTCGCAAAATCGTGAGGCGCCCATGCCACTGATCATCTTGACTTCGGCCAGACGCGTAATGACTTCAGAGCCGGCCACCACGAAACCGACCCGCAAGGAACTGCTGAGGGTCTTGGAATAGCTGCCGACGTAGATCACGTTGTCGTCCAGCGCAGCCAGTCGCGTAGCGCAACCGCTGCGCAAATCCGCATAAACGTCGTCTTCGATCACCTGCACGCCAAAGGTCCTGGCCAGCTGCAGCACGCGGCGCGCTACCGCCGGTGCAAGGCTGCTGCCCGTCGGGTTGTGATAGAAGCTATTGATGACCAGCCCCTGAGGCCGGTGTTTGACCAGCACCGATTCGAGCATGTCCACGTCCGGCCCCCGCGGTGTTCGCGGCACCTCGACCATGTGGATGCCGTGCAGCCTGAGCAGATCGAACAGCACCGGATAACCGGGACTCTCCACGACCACACAGTCACCGGCCTTGAACAGTGTCCGCACAATCAGGTCGAGCCCCTGACTGGCCCCCGCCGTGGTCATGATCCGGTTGTCCTGCACCGGGATATCCAGCTGCCTGAGGCGCTTGAATATCTGTTGTCGCAAGGCTGGCAATCCCAGCGGCGTGCTGTAGTTGAACAGGCTGGCCGTATCGGTACGACTGACTTGCCGAATCGCATAAATCAGATCGTCCGTCTCGCGCCAGCTTTCAGGCAGCCCGCCACAGCCCAGCCTCAACTCACTCGAATAAGGCCCGTTCTCGGGCTCAGCCCCCTCGAACCACACAGGCTCGTGCCTTGCACCCGTAGTCAATGCCGGGTCGGCAACCCTATAGCCGGCCCCATGGCCTGACACCAGCATCCCCTGCGTCACCAGCCGTTCGCAGGCCTGGGCAACGCTTGACTGACTGAGCAAATTGATCCACGCAATCTGTCGCACCGAAGGCAGGCGCGTACCGGGCGATACCCCGCTGGAACGAAGCCAACAGGTCAGCGCGTCAACAATTTGCTGTACGACGGGCACCAGCGCCTGTCGGTCGATTCTCAATTCCATGAGCAAGCAAACTCCTGTTGATTTTGCGAGCAACAGTTAATCACAGGAGTGTTCGAATACATGTGCGACAACGCCGCCAAAACCCATTGCTCTAATCATTTGAAACACATTGCCCGGTGCCTTTGTGAAACCAAAAAACCTGTGGGAGCTTGCTCGCTCCCACAGGTTCCGGGTGTACTCGGTATCGGCGCGTCGCTTAAAACGCGGTAACGCCACCGTCCACGGCCAGTGAGTGACCCGTAGTGAACGCCGCGCCATCGCTGCACAGGTACAGCACCGCGCTGGCGATCTCTTCGACTTTGCCGATGCGACCGACCGGATGCATGGCGTTGGCGAACTCGCCTTTTTTCGGGTCGGTTTCATAAGCGCGACGGAACATATCCGTGTCGATCACCGCCGGGCACACCGCGTTGACCCGGATCTTTTTCTTGGCGTACTCGATGGCCGCCGACTTGGTCAGGCCGATCACCGCATGCTTGGAGGCGGCGTAGATGCTCATTTTCGGCGCGGCCCCAAGGCCGGCCACCGATGCCGTATTGACGATCGCACCGCCCCCTTGCGCCAGCAGCCGCGGCAATTGGTATTTCATGCACAACCAGACGCCTTTGACGTTGACACCCATGATCGCGTCGAACTCGTCGAGCGTACCTTCGGCCAGCTTGCCTTTCTCTATTTCGATGCCGGCATTGTTGAAGGCATAGTCGAGACGACCGTAAGTATTGATCACCTCATCCATCAAATTTTTTACATCGCTTTCCAGGGTAACGTTGCAGCGTACGAAGGTCGCTTCGCCACCGGCTGTACGAATCAGCGCCACCGTGCCCTCACCGCCCGCCGTATCCATATCGGCCACCACTACCTTCAGGCCCTCGGCGGCAAATGCCTGGGCGGTCGCGCGGCCGATACCGGCCGCCCCGCCTGTCACCACAACCACCTGGCCGGAAAACGTCATGCTCATTGTTATGTCCTCGAAGAGAAGAATGCGGTAGGGCCAGTCTAGTCATGAAGGTCTTGAACACGGCAGCACTATCAAGGCTCCGGTTGGGCGCCCATGATTTGCAGTGATGGAACTGCCGTACCAACTATCACTGCACTGGATCAACCTGCATTCGCCGCATCAGCCGAACTTGCGGCATCGTCGCTGACCGGCTATCAACAAGGCTTCATTCATCTTGAGTGCCTGCCATGACCTCCCAGACCAATCGCCAATTCCTGCTCGCCAAACGCCCGGTTGGCGCGGCGACCCGTGAGACATTCACTTATCAGCAAGTGCCGGTCGGCGAACCGGAGGCGGGTCAGATCCTGGTTCAAAACGAATACCTGTCCCTGGACCCGGCCATGCGTGGCTGGATGAATGAGGGCAAGTCCTACATCCCGCCGGTCGGGCTCGGCGAAGTCATGCGCGCCTTGGGTGTGGGCAAAGTCATTGCCTCGAACAACCCGGGGTTCGCGGTCGGGGATTACGTCAACGGCGCCCTGGGCGTGCAGGATTTCTTCCTCGGCGAGCCGCGAGGCTTCTACAAGGTCGATCCGAAACTGGCACCTCTGCCACGTTACTTGTCGGCACTGGGGATGACCGGGATGACGGCGTACTTCGCCCTGCTCGACGTCGGCGCTCCGAAGGCCGGTGACACCGTGGTGCTGTCGGGTGCGGCTGGCGCCGTGGGCAGCATCGCCGGGCAGATTGCCAAGATCAAAGGCTGCCGTGTGGTGGGCATCGCCGGCGGCGCGGACAAGTGCAAGTTCCTGATCGATGA
Source organism: Pseudomonas sp. P1_C12 (assembly GCF_056406435.1). Lineage (NCBI taxonomy): Bacteria > Pseudomonadati > Pseudomonadota > Gammaproteobacteria > Pseudomonadales > Pseudomonadaceae > Pseudomonas > Pseudomonas sp. P1_C12. The sequence continues at coordinate 35,417 of NZ_JBFUAE010000017.1, forward strand.
ACTGGGTTTCGATGGTGCTATCGACTACAAGAGCGAAGACGTCCTTGCCGGCCTCAAGCGCGAGTGCCCGAAAGGCGTCGACGTGTATTTCGATAACGTCGGTGGCGACATTCTCGACGCGGTGTTGAGCCGCCTGAACATGAAGGCGCGGGTGGTGATTTGCGGTGCCATCAGCCAGTACAACAACAAGGAGGCGGTCAAGGGCCCGGCTAATTACCTGTCGCTGCTGGTCAACCGCGCGCGCATGGAAGGTTTTGTGGTGATGGACTACGCCGCCCAATACGCCAGCGCTGCACAGGAAATGGCCGGCTGGATGGCCAAGGGGCAGCTCAAGAGCAAGGAAGACATCGTCGAAGGACTGGAGACTTTCCCGGAGACGCTGATGAAACTGTTCAGCGGGGAGAATTTCGGGAAGTTGGTGCTGAAGGTTTGACGCAGCCCTTGTAGGAGCTGGCTTGCCAGCGATGCAGGCACCGCGGTTACTCAGGTAAACCGTGGTGTTGCAATCGCCGGCAAGCCGGCTCCTACAGGTTTGGTGGTTAAGCCAGTTCAGCCACGACCGAAGCCAGTGCCTTGGCCGGATCCGCTGCCTGGCTGATTGGACGACCGATCACCAGATAGTCGGAACCGGCATCCAGCGCCTGGCGTGGCGTCAGAATACGGCGCTGATCGTCCTGGGCGCTGCCCGCCGGGCGAATCCCCGGGGTCACCAGTTGCAGCGACGGATGCGCCGTTTTCAGGGCCTGGGCTTCCAGGGCCGAGCAAACCAGGCCGTCCATCCCGGCTTTTTCCGCCAGGGCGGCCAGGCGCAGGACCTGCTCTTGCGGCTCAATGTCCAGACCGATACCCGCCAGGTCTTCACGCTCCATGCTGGTCAACACGGTCACGCCGATCAGCAGCGGTTTCGGACCGCTGCGCTGATCCAGCACTTCACGGCACGCGGCCATCATGCGCAGACCGCCGGAGCAATGCACGTTGACCATCCACACGCCCATTTCCGCAGCTGCCTTGACGGCCATCGCGGTGGTGTTCGGGATGTCGTGGAACTTGAGGTCCAGGAACACTTCGAAACCCTTGTCACGCAGGGTACCGACGATTTCCGAAGCGCAGCTGGTGAACAGCTCCTTGCCGACTTTGACCCGGCACAGCTTCGGGTCCAACTGATCGGCCAGCTTCAGTGCGGCGTCACGGGTAGGGAAATCCAGGGCGACGATGATAGGAGTCTGGCAGGCGGACATGAGTGGGCTCTCAGGCAAGTCGAAATCGGCGCGCATTGTAGCGGAACCAGCGCCGCTGCGGGACCCGATGATCGGTAAATCGTCGCGACGGCTCCGGCAAGACTAGCCCATTGTGGGAGCGAGCCTGCTCCGGGCGGCGTTCCGACGATGAGGCCCTGTGCAGCAACAAAAAGCCCACTGACCCTCAGGTGGGGGTCAGTGGGCTACAGCCCCTGGAGCTTCAGGGCCGGCGATCTTCAACCCGTGCCTGGGTCTTGCTCCAGTCGATCAACAGGCTGTAGGCCACCGCCAGCAATGTCGGGCCAATGAACAGGCCGATAAAGCCAAAGGCAATCAACCCGCCAAACACCCCAAGCAGCACAATGACCAGCGGCAGATTACCGCCACGGCTGATCAGGTACGGTTTGAGCACGTTGTCGACACCGCTGATGACGAATGTGCCCCAGATCCCGAGGAATATGGCCATCCCGTACTCGCCTTTCCAGGCCAGCCACGCGGTCGCTGGAATCCATACCAACGGCGGGCCCATCGGAATCAGGCTGAGCATGAACGTCACGATACCGAGCACCAATGCACCCGGTACACCGGCAATCAGGAACCCGATCAGCGCCAGGGTCGCCTGGGCCGCCGCGGTGCCGATCACACCGTTCACCACCCGCTGTACCGTGCCCGCCACCAGTTCAATGTAGTAGCCGGCCCGTTGACCGATCAGCCGCTCCAGCAACGTGTGGACAAACGCCGCCAGGCGCGGCCCGTCACGATAGAAAAAGAATACGAAGACGATGCTCAGGGTCAATTCGAGAATACCGCCGCCGATCTGCGCGCTGCGCGCCAGCAACCAGTTACCCACCTGCCCCAGATAAGGCTTGAGCGACATCATCATCGCCGCGCCTTGCTCATCGATGCTGTTCCAGATCCCGACCAGCCGCTCGCCCACCAGGGGAATCGAACCCAGCCACACCGGCGCTTCGGGTAGCCCCTCGACCTGCGCATCCTTGATGAATGCCGTGGCATCTCGCACATGATCGGCAAGGTTGAAACCCAGCCACACCAGCGGTGCCGCTACCAGCACCATCCACCCCAGCGTCAACAATGCCGCCGCCAGCGACTCGCGGCCATTGAGCCAACGGGTCAGCAAGCGCATCAGCGGCCAACTGGCAAATGCCAGGACCGCCCCCCAGAACATCGCCGACCAGAACGGCGCCATCACCCAGAAACTCGCGCCGAACAACACCACGAGCAGGATCTGCACCAACAGGCGATCATTATTGATCATCAAAAGTCTCGAAAAAATCAGTCCGCAAAAGAGTAGGCGAACGCGGCGTACACGTTCGCCCGGTACAGCCTAGCGCAATAACTCGATGTGCAGGCCAGAGCCTTCGGCACTGCCAGTTTCCATCCGCGCGGCACGCACGCCCTGGCCAATCAGGGCCTGACGCCAGGCTTCGGCGTTCGCTCCGGAAATACTGACCCGCAAGGTGGTGTCCAGATTCAGTCCGCGAGAAATCAGGCGTAGCCAGGTCTCGTCAGGCGCGTCGCTCAATGTGGGAAAGTCGAGTTCACTGGTGCTCTTGAGTTCACGCAGCAAGGTCGCGGAGGTCGGCAATAACTCGCCCAGCGGCGCCGAAGCGTCGAACTGTTCGACATGCAGGTAGGCTTTGCGATTACCGCGGGTGATGCTGTACAGCGCAACGAGCGTGTTGTCCCGTGGAGCGGCAAGCCGTAGCAGCAAATAGGCTTGTTGATCGTCGGCACCGTACAGCTTGGCGTTGCCGAAGACTTGATTGGCCCAGAGGCTGCTTTCACCGCAATCGCGCGCCTGGCACCAAAAGAGCAACCCGGCGCCCTGTTGTTGCAAGGCCTCGCGGGCAGCGGTGAACGCCTCGATGGATGGATGCTCCGATGGCAACTCGTAGGTCACCGAAGTGACGTTGCCACGGGCACTGACCTGACCGTCGAAACGTAACTGGCCACTGATCTTGCGGATCGAACCCAAGGGATAGATCCGCTCCAGTTCGGCTGCGGGGCGATAGTCGACAATCTGGGCGTCGGTCATGCGCGGCACTATTGGCAGGTCCTGACTGCCCGGAATATCAGCGGCGAATAACAAGGGACTGACACTGCACAGCACCAGCAAACTGAATGAACGCATGGATAGACTCATCGGATCAGCATGGCCTGGGCACCCTTGATGACACTGGCTTCATCGGCGCGTTCCGGTACCTGCAAACCACGCTGCACCGCCGGCCGGTCCTCCAGGGTTGCCATCCAGCGTTGCAGCGCCGTCAAGCCCTCCACCGAGACGCCCGACCACTCGTAGCCGCGCACCCATGGAAAGGTGGCGATGTCGGCAATGCTGTACTGATCGGCGAGGAACTCCACGCTTTGCAGCCGCGTGTCGAGCACTTCGTAGAGGCGACGGGTTTCATGCTGATAGCGGTCGATGGCGCCCTGGAGTTTTTCCGGAAAGTAGCGGAAGAACACGTTGGCCTGGCCCTGCATCGGGCCGATGCCGCCCATCTGGAACATCAGCCACTGCAATACCAGCGAACGTCCCTTCGGGTCGCTCGGCAGCAGTTTTCCGGTCTGTTCAGCGAGGTAAATCAGGATGGCGCCGGATTCGAACACGGCGAAATCGCCGTTGGCGCGATCGACAATCGCCGGAATCCGGCCATTGGGGTTGATCTTGAGGAAGTCCGCAGACTTCTGTTCCTTGTTGTCGAAACTCAGGGCATGCACCGTGTAGGGCAGGCCGAGTTCCTCGAGCACGATAGAGACCTTGTGGCCATTCGGGGTCGCAGCGGTGTAGAGATCTATCATGGTTGTCTCCCTTTTCAACCCGCCAAGCCTCGACAGTTGCCCGACGCAAGTCAAGGAATGGTGAAAAACCGATTGAAACAGTCTGCGACAAGATCGGCACCGGACTCGTCATTGAGGTGCAAATGGTGGCCGCCTGGCAGCTGTTCCCGGCTAAAGGGTAGACGCTCCAGCAATTCCGGGTGTTTGGCGAGCATGCCGTCGGCAGCAACCACCAGCTTTGCGGGACACCCTATACGCTGGACGAAGGCCATGGCCTGTTCGGTGGTAAGACGTAGCGGCGATGGCAACGTGAGGCGATTGTCGGTGCGCCAGGTGTAACCGCCCGGTACCGGCATCAAGCCCCGCTGGGCCAGCAACTCGGCGGCTTCGCGGCTGACCGCGACCAAACCCTTCATGCGCGCTTCGATGGCTCGGTCGAGGGTGTCGTAGACCGGTTTGCGCTTTTCCCGCAGATCCAGTTGCGCCTGCAGGGCCAAGCCCATGCGCTCGGCAGCGTTTTCACCTTTGTCTGTAGGAGGAATGATGCCGTCGATCAACGCCAGGTGGGTGACCCGCTCGGGCATCGACCCGGCGATGATCAGCGAAGCAATGGCGCCCATCGAATGCCCCATCAGCGCAAATTTGCGCAGTCCAAGCTGTTCGGCGACCTGCAGCACATCGTGGGCGTAGTCCCACATGGCGTAACCGGCGCCCGGCGGGCGATGCCCGGAATGACCGTGACCGGCCATGTCCAGGGCGATGATGCGCAGGCCTTTGAGTTTGGGCGCCAGACGGGCAAAGCTGTTGGCGTTGTCCAGCCAGCCATGCAAGGCAATGACCGGCAAACCGTCTTCAGGACCAAACAGGTGCGCCGCCAGTTCGATGTGCGGCAGGCTCAGGCGGACTTCTTCGACGGCGTGGCTCATGCGCAATCCTGTTGTCGACGGCCGTCCCAGCGGTAGAACAGGCCTTTGAGCATTTCAGCGGTATCAAGGGGACGTTCAAGCGGAAACATGTGGCCACCGGGCATGGTCAACGACTCGCCCAACGGCAGGCGGTCGACCGAACTGGCGTGATGGCGCATCACCACGCGGCTGTTGTGCCCGCGAACCACCGCCAGCGGCACTTGCAACTGCCGGGTGCTGCCCGGGCTGGTGTGCGGCACGCCGCGATAGATGCTGATTTCCGTGGCCGGGTCGAACCGCAGGCGCAGCTTGTCATCGACCTGGTGCAAGCCATGTTGCAGGTAGGCATCGAAGCATTCCGGGTCGAAGCCGCGAAACAGGGTTTTACCGGCGAAATACCTGCGCGCGCTTTCCAGGTCGGCGAACTCTTCACGACGACCGAGGGTCCGCCCGGCCGGGGTCAAGCGGTCGATGAAACCGAAGCGTTTGGCCGCGCGTATGACCCATCGATCGGTTCGGGTCAGCACTGGCGAGTCGAGCATCACCACCCCGCGATACAACTCAGGACAGCGCAAGGCCGCATGCAGGTGCAACACGCCACCGAAGGAGTGACCGACGCCCCACACGGGCTCGGCCTGTTGTTGCAGGTGATGGATCAGCTCATCCACCAGGTTGTACCAGTTGTCGTCCGCCGGAAAACGCGGGTCGTGGGCGTGCTGCTCCAGATGCGTCACCTGAAACTCGGGTGCCAGCGCCGCAAACAACTTGCCGTAGGTCCCCGAAGGAAAACCATTGGCGTGGGCGAAAAAGATCTGTTGCGACATACCTGCAAATCCATGAGCGAGAACAGGCATTGATTGTCCGCAAGAGCGCGTCCTGCGGCAATGACCGTAACTGCCAGGAATGATGACAGACCTGCCGTGGCTATGACGTCACTGCGGGCGGCACCTGTTATTTCTGACAGTTGACTGCCAACCAGCATCCAGTGGATAAGAAGGGCTGTCCCGCCGAATCATGGGCAAACTCACGATGCCCCATGCCAATACTCCGACCATCCAGGTATTTGACCCGCGCGGGCTGAGCGTGCGCGGTGTGGCGTATCACCGGCGCGAGCGCGCGTCGGCACCGGAGCCTTGCATTACCCAGCAGGAATATGACGGCGCCGGTCGCGCTGTGCTGATTCGTGATCCACGTCTGTTCCGTTTGCATCAAGACGGTCAGACGGCAGCCAATCAGCAAAACGTCTTCAGTTTGTCGGGCGCTGTGGTGTTTTCGCAAAACAGCGACGCCGGCTGGCGCCTGGGATTGCTCGGCGCGCACGGGCAAAGTGTTGAAGGCTGGGATCAGAAGCTAAGCCAGAGCCGCGTGGACTATGACCCTCAGTGCCGCCCGATCGCTACGTTCGAGCGCGCATGGCAAGGCTCGGAACGCTGTATCGCACGATTCACCTATGCCGATACCGACGCCGATGCCGGTCAAAACCTGCGCGGTCGGTTGACTCGGCACGACGACACCGCCGGCACCCTACGCTTCACCGAGTTCAGTCTGAACGCTACACCGCTGCAGCACGGCCGCACCTTCATCGCCGATCCGCAATGGCTGGTGGACTGGCCCGAGTCAGAGCCTGAACGCGACGCCTTGCTGGAGAACGGGCCAGCCATCACTCGCCTTCACTGCAACGCCGCCAGTGAGACCGTCAGCCAGACCGACGCATTGGGCAACCGCCAGACGTTCATTCATACCTGTGCAGCCGAGCTGCGTGAGGTTCGTCTGAAACTCGCCGGGCAGGCCGAGGAAAAAACCCTGGTCCGAGACATTCACTACAACGCCTTCGGCCAGATCGAACAACAATGTGCGGGAAACGGTGTTGTTTCATGTGCGACTTATAGGCCCGACGATGGCCGACTGGAGCACCTGAAAGCCTATGTAACAGGTCAACCGGCCCTGCAAGATCTGACTTATGAATACGACGCGGCGGGCAATGCCACCTGCATCACCGACGCTGCTCAAGCAACTCAATTTCACCGTAACCAGCGCATCGAGCCAGTTAGTCGCTACCGCTACGACAGCCTCTACCGCCTGATCGAGGCCAGCGGTCGGCAATGGCGCAACGCGCCGGGTGGACCACAACTACCGGAGTTCCAGTCCACCGCCGACCCCGGACAACTGGAAAATTACACGCGTTTCTACCGCTACGATGAAGCCGGCAACCTGACGGTCATGCAGCATCAGGCCGACAGCGCCAGCCGTACCGAACGCACAGCCGTCGCCCGGTTCAGTAATCGCAGTCTGCCCGAAAAGCCTGATGGCGAGCTGCCCGACGAACAGGAAATTACCGTCGGTCATGACCTCAACGGCAACCGTATCGGGCTTCAACCGGGGCAAACCCTGCAATGGGATCTGCGCAACCAACTGCGGCAGGTCGACCAGGTAGTGCGTGAAGATGAACCGGACGATTGCGAGTTTTATGTGTACGACGGCAGTGGCCTGCGTCAGCGAAAAATCCGTCAGGCCTACACCGGCACATTGATCCGCACCCACGAAACCCGCTATTTGCCAGGTGTGGAAGTCCGCACTTCTGCCGACGAGACCTTGCATGTCGTGACGATCAAGGCCGGACGCAGCACGGTGCAAATCCTGCACTGGCAGACTGAGCCGCCAGCCGGCATTCCCCAGAACCAGCATCGCTACAGTTTTTCCGATCATTTGGGCTCCAGCGCCCTGGAGCTGGACGAAGCGGCCTTGCTCATCTCCCGGGAAAGTTACTACCCCTACGGCGCAACTTGCTGGTGGGCCGGTCGCAACAAGCTCGAAGCCGGCTACAAGACGCTGCGCTATTGCGGCCAGGAACGGGATGCCACCGGGTTGTACTACTACGGGTTGCGCTACTACGTACCCTGGTGCCAACGCTGGCTGAACGCGGACCCTGGAGGCACCGCGGACGGGTTGAATCTGTATGCGATGGTGCATGGCAATCCGATCGGACACGTGGATTTTCAGGGGCTGATCACCGTGGAAAAAGTGTTCAGCGCAGCCCTCGCGACGATTGGCCGTGACGGTGTGAGTGCCCTGGCTGGTGGCGCTGTGCGGTACTTTGCGGGGCAAGGACTGACACACTTGGCAAGCACACCCACGGATGATCCGGATATCCAGATGATTGACCCCGGCGTCAATCTGGCGCTGAGCGTAACAGGTGCGGCGGTCGGGGCATTGGCGGGCGGATCCATGGGGATGGGCGCGGGAAGCAATATCGTTTCCCGATACAGCGAAAACCGCGCTGCGCAGTGGATCGGCGCGGCCATGGGTGGACTGGTGGGCGCGGCAGCAGGTGCCGCTGCCCCGCTCTATGCCTATCTGAGCAACCCTGAAGGGTTAAATGAAGTGGCCATCAGCCTCATCACCAGCGTGGCCGGCAATCTGACAAGGGAAACAGGGCAACGCATCAGCGCAGAACTGGGCCCCAGGCTTACGCTCGCGCCCTCAGGTGTCGCGACTGCCCTGCGCACAGGCGCCTATGGAGGATTGCTGTTCGCCGGCGGAATGATTCGCGCGCAGCTTGCGCCTCTGGCCGGCGTCGCCATCAATGCCGCCGTCGAAGGTCTTGATGGTGCATCCATCGTCATGATCAACGCCTGGCGTGGAGGAACCTTCACCCAGGGCACTAATGAGTTGAGCAGACCGAATGCCATGGAAGTGCTGTATGGCTGGGCTACGCGCACGGCCGGGTCAGGCTTGACCGCCTCGCTGACACTCCTGTCCACCCCGCTGACCGACGCCATTGCAAACCCCAATCTGCGGACGGGAGCCATTGGTGCAATGGCTACTCCCACAGAAGCCCGAACCTATTTGGGACAACATGTGCAGCGCGGCACCGCCGAGTTGTTCAGATATGACGATGCGGACTTCACCCTGGACCACTTCACCCAACCAAACAGGGAGTGGACGGGGCACCCGGACATGCCCACTGGCAACAGCATTGAAATGACAACGTTCCGTCGCCATGCTTCGAGTACCCCTTAACGCGCCGGCGGATTCTCACCCAACGGCACCACTGCCATGGTCAGCCGCGACACGCAACTGGCCTTGCCCTCATCGCTGGTCAGCCGAATGTCCCAGACATGGGTCGTGCGGCCGATGTGGATTGGCCTGGCCACCGCCGTCACCCGCCCGCTGCGCAGGCCGCGCAAATGGTTGGCGTTGATTTCCAGGCCCACGCAATAGAACTTGCTGGCATCGATGCACAGGTAACTGGCCATGGAGCCGACCGACTCGGCCAACACCACCGAGGCACCGCCGTGCAGCAAGCCGTAAGGCTGGTGAGTGCGATGGTCAATGACCATGCTGGCAGTCAGGGACTCAGCGTCAAAGGCCTCGAAACGGATGTCCAGCACTTCACCGATGGTGTTTTTCTGGATAGCGTTCAACTGTTCGATGTTGGGAGTGGTGCGCCACAGGCTCATCGCAGAGTTTCCTTGTTGGTTTTGTTCGTGGATCAATCCTGCCACAGCACCGCTTCGCTGCGCTCGCTCCATTCTTCAAAGCGCTCACCGTAAGCCGCTTCGATCACATTGCGCTTGATCTTCAGGGTCGGGGTGAGAAAACCGTTTTCCACGGCCCAACTGTCCTTGACCACCACCAGGCGCCGCAGCCGTTCATGTTTGTCGAGGGCAGCATTGACCTCTTCCAGCAGTTTTTCCAGGCTGGAATGCAAGCCGGCGCGCGCGGCCCCGCCGGCATCCTGCTGGCCGACCGCCGACAACACGCACAAGCCCAACGGCGCACCCAAGCCATCGCCCACCACACAGACCTGTTCGATGCGCGAGTGCACGGCCAGACGATTTTCAATCGGCGCCGGAGCCACGTATTTGCCTTTGCTGGTCTTGAAGATTTCCTTCAGGCGCCCGGTCAGGCGCAGATTGCCTTCGGCGTCCTCCTCGCCCTTGTCACCGGTGCGCAGGAAGCCGTCCCCGGTAATGGTGTCGGCGGTTTTTTCCGGTTCCTTGTAATACCCGAGCATGGTCGCGCCACTGCGCACCATGACCTCCCCTGTCTCGGCGATCCGCACTTCGACTTCCGGGCACGGCTTGCCGATCCAGCCTGGTTTGTTCTGGCCCGGCATGCCGATGTGGGAATAGCCGCAACTCTCGGTCATGCCGTAGACCTCCAGCACATCCAGCCCCAATTTGCGATACCACTGCAACAAGGTCTGCGGCACCGGTGCAGCACCGGACAGCGCAATGCGCAACGCATCCAGCCCCAACCCGGCGAGGACTTTATGCCCGACCCGTTTGCCGATGATCGGCAGGCCGAGCAGAAAGTCGAGGCGTTTTGCCGGGATCTTGCTGTACACGCCCATCTGGAATTTGGTCCAGATACGCGGCACGCCAAACAGTGCGGTCGGGCGCGCACGTTGCAGGTCGGTGAGAAAGGTGTCCAGGCTCTCGGCGAAAAATACCGTTTGGCCGGTGTAAATCGATGCCAGTTCGACGAACATCCGTTCGGCAACGTGGCACAGCGGCAAATAGGACAGCAGTCGGTCCGACTCGTTGAGGCCGAACAACGAAGTGCCACGAGTGGTGGCGAACCCCAGGGTGCCAAAACTGTGCATCACGCCTTTGGGCATGCCAGTAGTGCCGGATGTGTAAATGATGGTCGCCAGTTGATCGGCGGCAGGTTTGGGATCGTCCTGGATCGGCGAGCTGCGTTGCAGGTCGGCCCAACTGAAATCGAACGTACCGGGTGGATGTAGCGGCAGGCTGATGGTCGGCAGATCGGGGCTGACGCCACGGGACATGCCCGGCCAGTCGTCGAGCTTGCCGATGAATGCCAGCGTCGCTTGCGAATGTTCGAGTACCTGGGCAACGGTCTCGGCGGTGAGGTTGGGGTACAACGGCACCGAGACATGCCCGGCCATCCAGATCGCCAGGTCGGCAATGATCCAGTGCGCACAGTTCTTCGAGATCAGGGCGATATGGCTGCCCTGCGGCAGTTCCTGTGCCCGCAACCAATGGGCCGCGCAACGGGCCTGGTGACCGACGTCCGCCCAGGTCAAGGTCTCGACCTGGGCGCCTGCGACAGGCTGGACCAGAAAGCGCTGGCGGGGATGACGGGCCTCACGCTCGTAGAACACGTCCAGCGGCAAACGAAAAGCAGCAGACATGACTCGCTCCTGTTTTTTTGGTCTGGAGCAAGCGTAGCCAACCAAGCAAGTGCTTGGTTGATTTTTTAACAGAAAAACAAAATCAAAAGATCGCAGCCTGCGGCAGCTCCTACATGGAAATGGCGTGCATCTTGTAGGAGCTGCCGCAGGCTGCGATCTTTGCTTTTATGGGTGCTTGATGCTGTCAAGCTTCATTGACCCGACCAGCAGCTCATCACCCTTGAGCTCCGCCAGACCGGCAGTGCTGACCTTTTCCGGCGGATGTCCGGCACCATGTTGCAGGTAGCTCAGCAGATTCCCCACCAGCGGATTGTGACTGACCAGCAACACGTTGCTTACTGCGACCATCTGTTCGGCCACCTTGTCCGGCTCCGTGTCCGGTGTCAGCCACTCGACGGTGCGGATTTCCGGTTCGAAACCCAATGCATCTCGTACCAGTTGCGCTGTTTGCTGCGCTCGCAGGTACGGGCTGGCGTAAATGCCGGTCAGCGGCTGACCCACTAGCTCTGCGGCGACTTTCAATACTTCCTTACGACCGTTATCCGTCAGTTCCCGCTCCGAATCGTGGGGACGGGAGCCGTGTGGCACGGCTTCACCATGACGTAATACCCAGAGTTTCATAGCTTGGGTTCCTCATCTCGAGCCGAATGCGGTGCCGGTGCCACGACATGCGGCGCTTCACCTTCCGGCGTACGCGGCGTCGGCCAATCGGCGAACGGCCAAGGCTTCTGGTCGCTGTGAAAGCTGCCGAAACGACCGATCTGCGCCAGAAACTGGCTCAGGCTGTCGCCGAAATTCATCAAACTGGCGTTCGGGGCGCCATAGAACAAACGATAGATCAACTGCACCAACACGACGGCGCCGAGGATGAACTGCGCTACTTGCCACACCAGCACGAAGACCATCATCCACAACACACGCAGCAGGATGGACTCGTATTTGGCTTCTACTTTTGGATCGTTCATGCGCAACTCCCTGCTTTTCTGGCAAGCGTGATTAGTTGAAACCACTGGTGGAAATAAAATCGACGTCGGTTTTCGGCTCTCCACGCATTAGCAGACCGATGACCTGCTCCAGCGTGCGCCCCTCGAACAGGATCGCGTGCAGCCCGGCGACCAGCGGCATGTACACGCCAACCTCCTGGGCCTTGGCCTTGAGCACTTTAAGGGTGTTGACCCCTTCGGCGACTTCGCCCAGGCGCGTGACGGCCTCGTCCAGGCTCAGGCCCTGGCCGAGGGCGAAGCCGACCTGATAGTTGCGGCTCTTGGGCGATGAACAGGTCACGATCAGATCGCCCACGCCCGCAAGCCCCAGGAAGGTCATCGGGTTGGCGCCCTGATTCACCGCAAAGCGGGTCATTTCCGCCAATGCCCGGGTGATCAGCATGCTCTTGGTATTTTCCCCCATGCCCAGCGCCACCGCCATGCCGGCGATGATCGCGTAAACGTTTTTCAACGCCCCGCCCAGCTCCACACCGAAACGGTCGGCGCTGGCGTAAACACGAAAGGTGCGGCCGTGCAGCGCGGCCTGAACCCGCTGGCAGAGTTCTTCGTCTTCACTGGCGACCACCGTGGCGGTCAGTGCATGTTCGGCGATTTCACGGGCCAGGTTGGGTCCGGACAGGACGCCGATGCGGGCCTGCGGGGCGATCTCTTCGAGGATCTCGCTCATCAGTTTGAATGTGTGGGCTTCGATGCCTTTGGTCAGGCTCACCAGTAATTTACCGGTCAACCGTTCGGCGTGCGGCACCAGCACCGAGCGCAGCGCGCTGGAGGGCAATGCGACAAAACACAGGTCACAGGCGTCCAGGGTGGCTTGCAGGTCGGTGACCGGTGTGACGCCGGGCAGAATCTTGATGCCTTTGAGGTAACGCGGGTTTTCGCGATTGACCCGCATGGCCTCGGCCTGTTCGGGGTCACGCATCCACTGAAGGACCTGAAGCCCATTTTCGGCCAGCAGATTGGCCACGGCGGTTCCAAAACTTCCGCCTCCCAGGACCGCAATCGGGCGCTGTTCAGTCATATGCAATCCGTTAATCCATACCAGTGGCGATGTCGGCATTATACGGGGCAGCCCATCGGCGGCCAGCCCCGGCGTCAAATACCAGCAGTTGTGGGAAGAAGAGCAATAAAACCGAGGAAAATGCGGACATCGTGAATGGAAAAGTCATTCGGCTCGGTTAACATGCGCGCCATCAATCACTGACTGGGATGTGTTGTGTCTCCGGGTGCTCCTTCACCGCATTCGCCTCAGGTACTGGCGCTGATTTTCAGCTCGCCGGGGCTGGAGCTTTAATATGTCGTATTGCCCAGCCTGGAAAACGCCGCCCCTGCGCCGGCTGCTGGCCGTGCTTTGTCTATTGTTCAGCAGCTTGTTCGGTAGCCTGCCGGGTAACGCGGCCGACATTTTGCTCACGGGTGCCGAAGACAGCCCCGACGCGCGGGCGTTTACCCAGGCCCTGAGCGAGTTGCGACCGAACGATAACGTACGCTTCCAGACACTGGCGAGTTTGCCGATTCCTGACAAACTGCCGGAAAACATCCGCTTGATACTGCTCGACCTGCCCAGCCTCGACTGGCGCCTGCAGGACACCCGGGGCCCGGCGACACTGGTGTTGCGCATCAGCCGCCTGCAAGCCCGGCAACGCTTGAACAACACGCTGCCTGCACACCTTTCCCTGCTATGGAGCGATCCACCACTGGACCGCCAGTTGCGCTTGACCCGCACCCTGTTGCCCGAAGCCAAACGCATCGGCGTGCTCTACCACAACCACAGTGAATTTCTGTTGACTGAGCTGCGTAATGCCGCCCTCCTCTTGGGTCTAGAGGTGGTCACCCAGCGCTGGGACAACATTCACGACAGTCATCCGTTACAGGCCCTGCTGAATAACAGCGACGTGTTGCTGGGCCTGGACGATGCCGACCTGTACAACCCGCAAACCGCAAAGAACCTGCTGCTGAGCAGCTACTCACGGCAAATGGCGCTGATCGGACCCAACGCAGGTTTCGTCAAGGCCGCAAGCCTGGCCAGCACCTACAGCGATCAGAGCGACTGGCTGGCGATCCTCGACGAGTTGCTCGACCGGCCACCGGCCACCTGGCCGCGCACGCACTATCCCCATCGATTCAAGGTCGCGAGCAATCCCCAGGTGGCGCGTTCATTGGGTATCGAACAGATAAACGAAGCGTCGGTCGCCACGTTGCTGGCTGAAGGAGAACGCCGTCCATGAACTTGCGCCGTCGCTGGGACATCAACACTCGCACCCAACTCATCAGCCTCGGCCCTGCACTGCTGCTGACCTTGTTGCTGATCAGCTTCTTCACGTTCGTGCGCATCCAGGATCTGCGTCAGGAAATCACCCACACCGGGCAGTTGATCGCCAATCAACTGGCCCCGGCCACCGAGTACGGAGTGATTTCGGGCAACATCGAAGTGCTCGAAACTTTGCTCAAGGCGACACTGGTCACGCCCAACGTGAGCTTTCTGGAAATCCAGGACAGCGCCAACCGGGTTCTGGTGTACGTCGAACAACCGAGCGAACACTACAATCGCGCGCAACAGCTCGAAGTGTTCCAGGCACCGATACGGCTCCAGCGCGTCGCGTTGCACAATGATTTTTTCCAGAGCAGCAAAACCGCCAACGCGGCCCCCACCGAAGACTATCTCGGCCGGGTGATCGTCGGACTGTCCAACGATGCCTTCAGCCAACGCCAGCAGGAAATCGTGCTCAAGGCCGCCATTCTGGTGCTGTTTGCCCTGCTATTTACCTTCTTCGTGGCCCGGCGTCTGGCGGGCAGCCTGTCGCAACCAATCCGTGATATCGGCAATGCGGTCAAGGCGATCCAGGACGGCGACTACAAAACACCGCTGCCCATTGTCGACGACACCGAGCTGGGGGCGCTGTCGCAACACATCAACAACCTCGCCAGCGGCCTCGAGCAGGCCAGTCGCGAACAGCATCAGGCCATGGCGCAGTTGATCCAGACCCGCGAAGAAGCGGAAAAGGCCAACAACGCCAAATCCGACTTCCTCGCCATGATGAGCCATGAACTGCGCACACCGATGAATGGCGTACTGGGCATGCTGCAGTTACTGGAAACCACCGACATGACCGAGGAGCAGGTGGAATACGCGGCGCTGGCCTCGGAATCTACCGAGCACTTGCTCAAGGTCATCAACGACATCCTGGATTTCTCGCGGATCGAACGTTCAGAGCTGGAACTGGAGCACATTGCGTTCAATCTCGTCGAACTGATCGGCAGTTGTGCCCAGTCGTTCCAGCACAGCGCCGCGCAACGCGGCCTCGACCTGCAACTGATGGTCCCCGATGACATGCGCGGCTTGCAGGCCAAGGGCGACCCGACGCGGATCCGGCAGATACTGGTCAACCTGATCGGCAATGCGCTGAAGTTCACCGAGCAGGGCCGCATCACCATCGAGGCACAGTGGCAGTCGCTGGACCACGAGTTACTGTGGTTCACCTGCACCGTGCGCGACAGCGGCATCGGCATCCCGGCACCAAGCCTGGAGTTGATGTTCAACGCTTTCCAGCAGGCCGACAGCTCCATTTCAAGGCGCTACGGCGGCACCGGGCTAGGCCTGCCGATTGCCCGTACGCTCGCCGAACGCATGGGCGGCACCTTGCGCGCGCAGAGTGAGGAAGGCCGCGGTTCGGTGTTCACCCTGGAAATTCCCCTGGCACTGCACCAGCAGACTCAACCGCTGTCGCCCCCTCGCGCGCAATCGCGCAACAGCAACGGCGAAGGGCGCAATGTGCTGCTGGTCGAAGACAACCCGGTCAACCAGACGGTCATCGAAGCCATGTTGCGCAGCCTGGGCTTCAAGGTCAGTCTCGCGGCAGACGGCGCGCAGGCGGTTCGCAGTGCCGAGAGCCTGATTTTCGAAGCGATCCTGATGGATTGCCGCTTGCCGGTCATCGATGGCTATGAAGCCACCCGACAGATCCGCCAATTACCCGGTTGCACCGACCTGCCGATCATCGCGCTGACTGCCAACGCCCTGCAGGGTGACCGCGAAGCCTGTTTGTCGGCGGGGATGAACGATTACCTGGCCAAGCCGTTCAAACGGACTGATCTGCAGCAAATTCTGCAGCGATGGGTGCAGTAGTACAGGCCTTTCGAGCATCTGCGACTGGCGTGAAATGCGAAAGTGCGGCAGTCTTAGGCACCCGAACAGGCCCGAAAAGGGGCTTGAATAATAATTTCAGTGCACAAGTGTACATTCATGTCCTTGGTGCTGTGACTTTCACCACAACGCAATAGTCTATGAGTAGGCTGCCGGTTCGAGGCATGAACGCTTCGATCGGCCGGGAAGATTTGCCCCACCTGCCGCATGGGACTATTGAGGAGCTCGCATGACCAAACAAAACGCCTTTACCCGGGAAGACCTGCTGCGCTGCAGTCGCGGTGAGCTGTTCGGCCCTGGTAACGCGCAACTGCCCGCCCCGAACATGCTGATGGTTGATCGCATCACCCTGATCAGCGAAGAAGGTGGCAAGTACGGCAAAGGTGAATTGGTCGCCGAGCTGGATATCAATCCGGACCTGTGGTTCTTCGCCTGCCACTTCGAAGGTGATCCGGTGATGCCGGGCTGCCTGGGCCTCGACGCCATGTGGCAACTGGTCGGCTTCTTCCTGGGCTGGCAAGGCCTGCCGGGCCGCGGCCGTGCGCTGGGTTCGGGCGAAGTGAAATTCTTCGGCCAGGTCCTGCCGACCGCCAAAAAAGTCACCTATAACATTCATATCAAGCGCGTCCTCAAGGGTAAGCTGAACCTGGCCATCGCCGACGGTTCGGTCACTGTCGACGGTCGCGAAATCTACACCGCCGAAGGCCTCCGGGTCGGCGTGTTCACCTCCACTGACAACTTCTAAGGGTTATCCGCATGCGCCGCGTCGTTATCACTGGTCTGGGCATCGTTTCTTGCCTGGGCAATGACAAAGAGACCGTCTCCGCTAACCTGCGTGCAAGCCGCCCTGGCATCCGGTTCAACCCGGAATATGCCGAAATGGGTCTGCGTAGCCAGGTTTCCGGCTCCATTGACCTCAACCTTGAAGAACTGATCGATCGCAAGATCTATCGCTTCGTCGGCCACGCGGCAGCTTATGCCTACCTGGCCATGAAAGACGCCATCACCGACTCCGGCCTGACCGAAGAGCAGGTTTCCAACGTGCGTACCGGCCTGATCGCCGGCTCCGGTGGCGCGTCGACCCTGAACCAGATGGAAGCACTGGACATCCTGCGCGAGAAAGGCGTCAAGCGCGTCGGCCCGTACCGCGTCACGCGGACCATGGGCAGCACCGTTTCCGCCTGCCTGGCCACGCCGTTCAAGATCAAGGGTGTGAACTACTCGATCTCCTCCGCTTGCGCCACCAGTGCTCACTGCATCGGTAACGCCATGGAACAGATCCAGCTGGGCAAGCAGGACATCGTTTTCGCCGGCGGCGGTGAAGAAGAACACTGGAGCCAATCGTTCCTGTTCGACGCCATGGGCGCCCTGTCCACCCAGTACAACGAAACCCCGGAAAAAGCTTCCCGTGCCTACGACGCCAAGCGTGACGGTTTCGTCATTGCCGGCGGTGGCGGCATGGTCGTGGTTGAAGAGCTGGAACACGCTCTGGCCCGCGGCGCGAAGATCTACGCGGAAATCGTCGGCTACGGCGCGACCTCCGACGGCTACGACATGGTTGCCCCGAGCGGCGAAGGCGCGATCCGCTGCATGCAGCAGGCGCTGTCCACCGTCGATACCCCGATCGACTACCTGAACACCCACGGCACCTCGACCCCGGTCGGCGACGTCGCGGAAATGAAAGGCGTGCGTGAAGTGTTCGGCAACAAGGCTCCGGCCATCAGCTCCACCAAGAGCCTGTCGGGTCACTCCCTGGGCGCCGCCGGCGTTCACGAAGCGATCTACTGCCTGCTGATGATGGAAGGCAACTTCATTGCCGGTTCCGCCAACATCGACGAGCTGGACCCTGAAGTGGCCGACCTGCCGGTGCTGACCAAGACCCGCGAAAACGCCACCATCAACACCGTGATGAGCAACAGCTTCGGTTTCGGTGGCACCAACGCCACCCTGGTACTGAAGCGCTGGGAAGGTAAGTAATTTCCCGCTGCCGAGCCGCACATGAAAACGCCCCGACTGGTTCGGGGCGTTTTTTTTGCCTGGAGAAATTCGCGCGGCAAACACAAAACCCTGTAGGAGCAGCCTGCGGCAGCTCCTACAGGGGGGCGTGAGGCCTCTGGAGATGAAGCTTTTGTCATGAAACTTAACGCCCTGCGACTGAATGTCGCGGATTCCGCGGGCTGCAGCACTGTTTCCGTTTTTGCAAAAAACCATTACCAAACTCAGTCGTTTACTTAGCAAGCTACCAAACTCTATAACAGAGGCCTGCACACGCCTTGCTGCAGATAACAGAGATTGGAGCTAGCAGATGACTGTAAAAGTAACTGAACGCGACGATTCACATAAATCCCACGAGGGGGTAGCCGCCGGTATCCGGATCTGGGATGTGCATCAACAAGACCTGCTGGTCGGGATGTTCCATTCCGAGACCGATGCGCAAAACTACAAGGCCGAACTGGAAACCCTGGAGCAGCAACGCGAATTGCGTTCCGCATAGGCAAACACAGCATTGAAAGCGACAAACCCCACCATGAGCGGGGTTTGTCGTATTGCAGCCTTCAGCGTGTTACCACATCAGATCATCAGGGATCTTATAGGCGGCGTACGGATCATCCTCGACACTCACTTCTTCGGTTTGCACATTCAGCTGCACGATACGTTGAGGGTCGCGCTCCTGAATCTTCAGTGCCGCCTCGCGCGGAATCACTTCGTAGCCGCCAGCGTGATGCACGATGGCCAGCGAACCGCTGCTGAGCTTGTTGCGCATCAGGGTGTTGACGCTGATGCGCTTGACCTTCTTGTCGTCGACGAAGTTGTAGTAATCCTCGGTCGTCAATTTCGGCAGGCGCGAGACTTCGATCAATTGCTTGACCTGCGCGGCACGGGCCTTGGCCTCGGCCTTCTCCTGCTGCTGGCGGTTGAGTTCCTGGTCGCGCTTGACCTTCTCGGCCATGGCTTCCTGCGCCGCGCGCTGCTGGGAGTCATCCAGCTCGATCTGGCCTTTGTGGGCCAGGCGTTGTTGTTTCTGCTTGTCTTTGCTGACCTGCTTGGCCTGCTTCTGGTTGACCAGCCCTGCTTTGAGCAACTGGTCGCGAAGGGAAATGCTCATGGTGCTTATTACTCACTTAGGCCACTGCTCAACCGCAGCTGGGCAAATTCTTTTCCTGACGTTTGGCTTCGCCCCACAAGGCGTCCAACTCTTCGAGGGTGCAATCTTCCATGGGACGGCGGGTGTCGCGCAATGCCTGTTCGATAAAACGAAAGCGTCGTTCAAACTTGCCGTTGGCGCCACGCAGTGCGGCTTCCGGATCGACCTTGAGATGCCGCGCCAGATTGACCACGGAAAACAGCAGATCGCCGATCTCGTCGGCCACGGCTTCGGGATCGTTTTCCGACATCGCTTCGAGGACTTCATCGAGCTCCTCACGCACTTTATCGAGCACCGGCAAGGCATCTGGCCAGTCGAACCCGACCTGCCCCGCGCGCTTCTGCAATTTTGCCGAACGGGACAACGCTGGCAGTGCGGCGGGAACATCATCGAGCAACGATAGCTGTTCGGGCGCTGAAGATTTCTCCGCGCGCTCCTCGGCCTTGATCTCTTCCCAACGCTGCTTGACCTGCTCTTCACTCAAACGCGGGACATCCAGCGGCGCATACAGGTCACCGGTGGGGAACACGTGGGGATGACGACGGATCAGCTTGCGGGTGATGCCGTCGACCACGCCGGCGAACTCGAAGCGCCCCTCTTCCCGAGCCAACTGACTGTAATAAACCACCTGGAACAACAGATCACCCAGCTCACCCTGCAAGTGATCGAAGTCGCCGCGCTCGATGGCATCGGCGACTTCGTAGGCTTCTTCGAGGGTGTGCGGGACGATGGTGGCCCAGGTTTGCTTGATGTCCCACGGGCAACCGTACTGCGGGTCGCGCAGGCGGTTCATCAGGTGCAACAAATCTTCAAGGCTGTACATCTGCGACTCTCGTCAAACACCCTGTAGGAGCTGGCTTGCCAGCGAAGGCGCTCGTCATGCCAGCGCAAGGCTCAAGGCTGCCTTCGCCGGCAAGCCGGCTCCTACAGAGAGGGGTGGGTCATGGCGTACGGTTACGCCGGGTTTCGATGATGTTCGGCAACTGGGAAATCCGCCCCAGCAACCGCCCCAATGCGTCCAGCCCCGGAATCTCGATGGTCAGGGACATCAACGCGGTGTTGTCCTCCTTGTTCGAGCGGGTGTTGACCGCCAGCACGTTGATCCGCTCATTGAGCAGCACCTGCGAGACGTCACGCAGCAGACCGGAACGGTCGTAGGCGCGGATGACGATGTCCACCGGATAGGTGAGCACCGGCACCGGCCCCCAGCTGACCTGGATAATTCGCTCGGGCTCGCGCCCGGCCAGCTGCAGCACCGAGGCGCAGTCCTGGCGGTGAATGCTCACGCCGCGACCCACGGTGATGTAACCGACGATTGCATCGCCCGGCAACGGCTGGCAGCAGCCGGCCATCTGGGTCATCAGGTTGCCGACACCCTGGATCTGGATATCGCCGCGCTTGCCCGGCTTGTAGCCGGTGGCCTTGCGTGGAATCAGTTCCAGCTGCTCGTTGCCACGCTCCGGCTCGACCAGTTGCTGCGCCAGGTTGACCAGTTGCGCCAGGCGCAGATCCCCGGCGCCGAGGGCGGCGAACAGGTCTTCGGCGGTTTTCATGTTGGCCTTGTCGGCCAGCTTGTCGAAATCCACCGCGGGCAGACCGAGGCGATTGAGCTCGCGCTCAAGCAGCGTTTTACCGGCCGCGACGTTCTGGTCACGGGCCTGCAACTTGAACCAGTGAACGATCTTCGCCCGCGCCCGCGATGTGGTGACGTAACCCAGGTTCGGGTTCAGCCAGTCGCGGCTCGGGGTGCCGTGCTTGCTGGTGATGATCTCGACCTGTTCACCGGTTTGCAGGCTGTAATTGAGCGGCACGATGCGCCCGTTGATCTTGGCGCCACGGCAGTTGTGACCGATTTCGGTGTGTACACGGTAGGCGAAGTCCAGCGGCGTCGCACCCTTCGGCAAATCGATGGCGTGACCGTCCGGGGTAAAGATGTAAACCCGGTCGGGCTCGATATCGACCCGCAGCTGTTCCGCCAGGCCGCCGATGTCGCCCAGCTCTTCGTGCCATTCGAGTACCTGGCGCAGCCAGGAGATTTTCTCTTCGTAGTGATTGGAGCCGGACTTGACGTCGGTGCCCTTGTAGCGCCAGTGCGCGCACACACCGAGTTCGGCTTCTTCGTGCATCGCATGGGTGCGGATCTGCACTTCCAGCACCTTGCCCTCGGGCCCGATCACCGCTGTGTGCAGCGAGCGATAGCCGTTTTCCTTGGGGTTGGCGATGTAGTCGTCGAACTCTTTCGGAATGTGCCGCCAAAGGGTATGGACGATGCCGAGCGCGGTGTAGCAATCGCGCATTTCCGGCACCAGCACGCGAACGGCTCGAACGTCGTAGATCTGGCTGAACTCCAGACCCTTGCGCTGCATTTTGCGCCAGATCGAATAGATGTGTTTGGCCCGGCCGCTGATGTCGGCATCGACGCCGGTGGCCTGCAATTCGTTTTTCAGCTGGCTCATCACGTCGCTGATGAAGCGCTCGCGATCGAGTCGCCGCTCGTGGAGCAACTTGGCGATCTGCTTGTACTGGTCCGGCTCCAGGTAACGGAAGGACAAGTCCTCCAGTTCCCACTTGATGTGACCGATACCCAGGCGATGGGCCAGTGGCGCGTAGATGTCGAAGACTTCACGGGCGACGCGGTTGCGTTTTTCGTCGTCGGCGGTCTTCACCGCACGGATGGCGCATGTACGCTCGGCCAGTTTGATCAGGGCGACGCGAACGTCGTCGACCATGGCCACCAGCATCTTGCGCAGGTTTTCCACCTGGCCCTGGGTGCCCATCACCATGGATTTGCGCGGACTCAGGCTGTCGCTGATCGCCGCCATGCGTTGCACGCCGTCGATGAGTTTGGCCACCACCGGGCCGAAGCGCTGGCTGACTGCCGGCAACGGGATCTGGGCTTCGCGCACGCCCCGGTACAGGACCGCGGCGACCAGTGAGTCCTGATCGAGTTTGAGATCGGCGAGAATCTCGGCGATCTCAAGGCCGGTACGGAACGTGGAGTTCCCTTCCGACCACAGATTCTGTGCCGCATTGGCTTGTTGTTCGGCCTCGCGAGCGTACTCGCAGGCCTCTTTCAAGGCTTCGCGATCCAGTGCCAGATCGACACTCACCGCGTGATCGAGCCAAGCCTCGAGATTGATACTGCCGTCGGTGTTGATCGGCTGGTGTGCTCTCACCTGTACCATCTTGCTTACCTTCCCTACGACGCAGATTCAATGCGTCAAATCGCTGACCTTCGTTGCCCGTGCGCCCACATCGGGCTGGGTGCGCGGCTGCACGGGCGGGCCAGTCGGACCAGACGAGCATCCTAGCTCGCTTCAAATAACGCCATGGCCTCGACATGTGCCGTTTGAGGAAACATATCGAGAATCCCGGCACGTTTTAACCGGTAGCCCTGCTTGATCAATTCGACCGTGTCACGCGCCAGAGTGGCCGG
Source organism: Pseudomonas sp. P1_C12 (assembly GCF_056406435.1). Classification (NCBI taxonomy): domain Bacteria; kingdom Pseudomonadati; phylum Pseudomonadota; class Gammaproteobacteria; order Pseudomonadales; family Pseudomonadaceae; genus Pseudomonas; species Pseudomonas sp. P1_C12. Next base: position 58,245 of record NZ_JBFUAE010000017.1, read on the forward strand.
GTTGCACGACACGTACACCAACCGTTCGGCGCCCAGGGTCTTGAGCTTGCGAACAACCTCGAAAGCACCGTCACGCGGTGGGTCCAAGAGTACCGCACAAAAGCCTTCGGCGGCCCATTCGGCGTCCGTCAAAGGCTGGGATAAATCGGCCTGAAAAAACTTCGCGTTATGCAGATTATTGCTAGCCGCATTCGCCGCTGCCCGATCGACCATCACCTGCACACCTTCGACCGCCACCACTTCGCGAGCGGCCTTGGCCAGTGGCAAGGCAAAGTTGCCCAGACCACAGAACAGATCGAGTACGCGCTCATCCGCTGTCGGCTTCAACCAGTCCAGCGCCTGGGCGACCATCGCTTCGTTGACTGCGGCGTTGACCTGGATGAAATCCCCGGGACGGTATGCCAGCTCCAGACCCCACTGTTCAAGACGATAACCCAACGACTGATCGGCCTCGACCGGCTGCGGTTCACCGTCGCCATGCAGCCACAACTGGGCTTCGTGGAACGCGCAGAAATCCTTGAGGATCGTCAGGTCGGCGTCGGACAACGGCGCCATGTGCCGCAGCAAAATCGCCAACGTCGAGCCGCTGAACAACTCCACATGCCCGAGTGCCTGAGGTTTGCTCAAGCGTCGCAGCATCTGGGGCAGGCGGGTCATGATTGGTTGCAAGGGCTGTACCAGCACCGGGCAATCATCGATGCCAACGATGTCCTGGCTGCCGGCGGCGCGGAACCCGACTTCGAGTTTCTTCGCCTTCATGTCCCAGCGCACCGCCACACGGGCGCGACGACGGTAGCCGAATTCCGGACCGGTCAATGGTTCGGCCCACTCCTCGGGCGCGACACCGGCGACCTTGGACAATTGCTCGGCGAGCATGCGCTGTTTCAGGGCGAGTTGTTCGTTGTGGGGCAGATGCTGCACGCTGCAGCCGCCGCAACGGCCGGCATGGGCGCACGGTGCCGGGCGGCGCAACTCGCTGGCGTTGAACACCCGCTCGGTCCGCGCCTCGACCACTTTACCGTGGGCACCGAGTACGCGAGCCTCGATTTCTTCGCCGGCCAACGCACCGATGACGAACCAGGTACGGCCTTCGAAAAACGCGATGCCGCGACCGTCATTGGCCAGGCGCTCGATGGTCAGGCGCTGTTTTTTGCCGGTCGGGATTTGCGGGGCCTTGCTGCCGCCGGTAGGCTGGAAGCGCAGGCCTCTTTCATGTTTGGCCATCAGTTGGGCGCGTCGAAAATGCCGGTCGACAAGTAACGGTCGCCGCGGTCGCAGATGATCGCGACGATCACCGCATTTTCAACTTCTCTGGACAGGCGCAGCATTGCCGCCACGGCGCCGCCCGAGGACACGCCACAGAAAATGCCTTCTTCACGGGCCAGGCGACGGGTCACGTCTTCGGCTTCGCTTTGGGCCATGTCGACGATCCGGTCCACGCGATCAGCCTGATAGATCTTCGGCAGGTATTCCTGAGGCCAGCGACGGATACCCGGGATCGCCGAACCTTCCATTGGTTGCAGGCCGATGATCTGCACGTTGTCGTTCTGCTCTTTCAAGTAGCGCGACACGCCCATGATGGTCCCGGTGGTGCCCATGGAGCTGACGAAATGGGTGATGGTGCCCTGGGTCTGACGCCAGATTTCCGGGCCAGTGGTGGTGTAGTGCGCCTCGGGGTTATCACCGTTGGCGAACTGATCCAGTACCTTGCCGCGACCTTCGGCTTCCATGCGCTGGGCGAGGTCGCGGGCACCTTCCATGCCCTCCTCCTGGCTGACCAGGATCAGCTCGGCGCCATAGGCGGTCATGGCTGCCTTGCGTTCGGCGCTGGAGTTGTCCGGCATGATCAGGATCATCTTGTAACCCTTGATCGCAGCGGCCATGGCCAGGGCGATCCCGGTGTTGCCCGAGGTCGCTTCGATCAGTGTATCGCCGGCGTGGATCTGCCCGCGCAGTTCGGCGCGGGTGATCATCGACAGCGCCGGACGGTCCTTGACCGAACCCGCCGGGTTGTTCCCTTCGAGCTTGAGCAATAGGGTATTGCTGGTGGCGCCGGGCAGGCGCTGCAAACGGACCAGCGGAGTGTTGCCGACGCAATCGGCGATGGTTGGGTACTGCAAGGTCATGGCGTATTCGCAATCCAGACTGCGGGGGCGACTATCATACCGGCAAACGTTCGCAGGCCATATCACGCAAAGTGTGGTGCTTATGGTTTATGGGAATAAGCAGATATTTTGCGGTGAACATGAGGGCCTCATCGCGGGCAAGCCCGCTCCTACAGGGGACTGAGGTGATCACATATTTTTCGGTTGAAACACAGTCAATGTGGGAGCGAGCCTGCTCGCGATGGCGTCGTCACGGGCACCACCATCATCCGCCAACAGACGCATATTCAAGCGCAACCCGGTCCCGGTGTTCTGCGCCCACAGCTGTCCACCCTGACGCTGCACCGCATTCCGGGCAATGCTCAACCCCAACCCAAACCCACCATCCCCCGGCCGCGAACCGTCGAGCCGGGTGAACGGCAGGAAGATCCGCTCCAGATCCGCTTGCGCCACTCCACCACCCTGATCCTCCAGCCACAGGTGCCAGAAATCGCCATCACGCCGTCCGCCCAATTGGACGATGCCTCCCGTCGGCGAATGACGAATGGCATTGCGCAGAATGTTTTCCAACGCTTGGGCCAGGGTATTGAGATGACCGCGAACCCAGCAGGATGCATCCACCGTGCATTGCAACTGCGTATCGGGCCAGCCACTTTCATAGCAGGCGTTTTCCGTGAGCATTTCCCACAGGGCCTGGATCTGAATCGCCTCGTCGGGCAACCGGGTGCGCTCGGTGTCCAGCCATGCCAGTTGCAGCGTGTCTTCCACCAGGCGCTGCATGCCATCGACCTCACGACCGATACGTTCGCGCAATGGCTCCAGCCCCTGCTCGCTTTCACTGGCCACCCGCAGGCGGCTCAAAGGCGTGCGCAATTCGTGGGACAGGTCGCGCAACAGTTGCTGCTGCAAGGCCACAGTGCTTTGCAGGCGCTCGGACATGTGATCGAACGCCCGCCCCAGCTCACCCAATTCATCGGAACGATTGGTGGTGCGGCTCGATAGGCGCACATTCAGTTGGTCAGCACGCCAGGCATTGGCCTGCTCACGCAAGTGATTGAGCGGCACTACCAGCAAACGGTAGAGCCCGACGCACAGCAGCAAAGTGAACAACCCCGGAATCACGCCGTTGGTGATCACCCGCCAGAACACCCGGTATTGCCCAGGCAAAAAGCGTTCGGGCAGTTCGATCACCAGGCTGCCAGTGGACGGGTCGCCGGGAAACGGTATGCGTATCCACGGCCGGCCTTTCTTGTGAATGGGCCAATCGAGGCCGCGCAAAAAAGTCAGGCGTTCGACTTCCTTGTCCGTCAGCGATTGGTTGCTCAAGGACTGCAAATCACCACCGATGACACCGACCCAGCCTTTTTCCCGCTGACCCATGCCTTGCAGCCAGTCATCGACACCGGCGCTCTGGCGCTGCTTCCACGCCTGCTCGGCTTCGGCGGCATAACCGGACAGGCTGCCGCGGGCCTCATCGGAGAGGAACTGGTTTCGCTCCTCCATGTAACGCCCCCATGACCAACTCAACCAGATCATCAGCAGACAGAAAGCGACCAATAGACAAGCCAGTTTCCAGAACAGCGAGTGCCTGCCCGGCACGTTACATTTCATCGGCGGCGCTCAGGATGTAACCCTTGCCCCATACCGTACGCACTTCGCGCTCGGTGTAGCCAATGGCCTTGAGCTTGCGGCGGATCTGGCTGATGTGCATGTCCAGGCTGCGGTCATGGGCCGCATAACCGCGTTGCAGCACCTGTTGATAGAGGAAGGCTTTGCTCAATACTTCGTCGACGCTGCGGTGCAGCGTCTCCAGCAGCCGATACTCGCTGCGGGTCAGGCCGCCAGCCTGTTCGCCATAAAACACCTCGAAGCTTTCATCGTCGAAACGCAGGCTGTCCATCGACGGGGCTGGCACTGCGGGTGCGGGTCGGCGGTCGAGTGCCACCCGCCGCAGAATGGCTTCGATGCGCACCCGCAACTCCACCATGCTGAAGGGCTTTGGCAGGTAATCGTCGGCCCCCAGGCGAAAGCCGCTGATGCGATCGGCCTCGGCACCGAGGGCCGACATCAGCAACACCGGGGTGGAATGACTCTGGCGCAATTGAGTCAGTACCGCCAGGCCGTCCATGCCCGGCAGCAGGATATCCATCAACACCACGTCGAAAGGCTGCCGGCGGGCAATGTCCAGGCCTTCCTGGCCGTTCTGGCACCAGGTCACCTGGAAGCCGCTGCGGTCCAGGTGCTCGTGAACGTAGGCGCCGAGCACAAGGTCGTCTTCGATGGACAGGATTCGGGGGAGGCCAGCAGTGATGGGAGTCATGACTATCTGCAAACAATTCTCAGTTGAGCGATTATTCAAGATTGCCTCGCCAGGGGCAACCCACGGTTTGTCCGTATCGCCAAAGAGTCGCCCGGGCCGACGAATGACTGCACCATTTTTACGAAGATTGCCCGCGAGCAAATCGCTACACTGCGCAAGTGGTGCATGGCGGATGCATGTACGGGTCTATAAATAGCGGGATGCAGGAGAGATGCGTGCTCAAGAAACTGGGAATCAAAGGCCGCGTGCTGTTGCTGACCCTGTTGCCAACCAGCCTGATGGCGTTGGTGCTGGGGGGGTATTTTACCTGGATGCAACAGGCTGACCTGCAAACCCAACTCATGCAGCGCGGCGAAATGATCGCCGAGCAGTTGGCTCCACTGACGGCGCCAGCCATGGGCCATCAGGACAACGAACTGCTCGAACGCATCGCCACCCAGGCCCTGGAGCAAACCGATGTACGGGCAGTGACCTTCCTGGCTCCCGACCGCACGTTGCTGGCCCACGCCGGCCCGACCATGCTCAATCAGACGCCCTCTGGCAGTGGCACGCAAATGCTGCGCCACAGCGGCAGCGATGCGACCCGCTATCTGCTGCCGGTATTCGGCAAACACCGCAATCTGGCCGGAGACGTGATTCCCGAAGAAGCAGACCGCCTGCTTGGCTGGGTCGAGCTCGAACTGTCCCATAACAACATGCTGTTGCGCGGTTACCGCAGCCTGTTCGCCAGCTTGATGTTGATCGCTACGGGACTGATCGGTGCGGCGCTGCTGGCCCTGCGCATGGGCCGCACGATCAATCGGCCGTTGAGCCAGATCAAGCAGGCCGTGGCCCAACTCAAGGACGGCCACCTGGAGACCCGCTTGCCGCCCCTCGGCAGCCAGGAACTGGATGAACTGGCTTCCGGCATCAACCGCATGGCCGGCACCCTGCAAAATGCCCAGGAAGAATTGCAGCACAGCATCGACCAGGCCACCGAAGACGTGCGCCAGAACCTGGAAACCATCGAGATCCAGAACATCGAGCTGGATCTGGCGCGCAAGGAGGCCCTGGAAGCGAGCCGGATCAAGTCCGAATTCCTGGCCAACATGAGCCATGAAATCCGTACGCCGCTCAATGGCATTCTCGGCTTCACCCACCTGTTGCAAAAAAGCGAGCTCACCCCACGCCAGCTCGACTACCTGGGCACCATCGAAAAATCCGCCGACAGCCTGCTGGGCATCATCAACGAGATTCTCGACTTCTCGAAAATCGAAGCTGGCAAGCTGGTGCTCGACCATATTCCGTTCAACCTGCGCGACCTGCTCCAGGACACCTTGACCATCCTCGCCCCGGCCGCCCACGCCAAGCAGCTGGAACTGGTGAGCCTGGTGTATCGGGACACGCCGCTGTCACTGGTAGGCGACCCGTTGCGGCTCAAGCAGATCCTGACGAACCTGGTGAGCAATGCGATCAAGTTCACCCGCGAAGGCACCGTCGTCGCCCGCGCCATGCTCGAAGAAGAACACGAAGACACCGTGCAGCTGCGCATCAGCATTCAGGACACCGGCATCGGCCTGTCGAGCCAGGACGTACGCGCCCTGTTCCAGGCCTTCAGTCAGGCTGACAACTCGCTATCGCGGCAACCGGGCGGCACTGGCCTGGGCCTGGTGATTTCCAAACGCCTGATCGAACAGATGGGCGGCGAGATCGGCGTCGACAGCACGCCGGGGGAAGGGTCGGAATTCTGGATCAGCCTGAGCCTGCCGAAAACCCGTGACGATGCCGAAGACCTGCCCGCCGCGCCGCTGCTCGGGCGCCGGGTGGCGGTGCTGGAAAACCACGAACTGGCCCGGCAGGCGTTGCAGCATCAACTGGAAGACTGCGGCCTCAACACCACACCGTTCAACACCCTGGAAAGCCTGACCAATGGCGTCACCGCCGCCCACCAGACCGATCAGGCGATCGAACTTGCAGTGCTCGGCATCACCAGCAACGACATGCCGCCGGAACGCCTCAACCAGCACATCTGGGACCTCGAGCATCTTGGCTGCAAAGTGCTGGTGCTGTGCCCGACCACGGAACAGACGCTGTTCCATCTTTCCGTGCCCAACCCCCACAGCCAGCTCCAGGCGAAACCGGCCTGTACCCGCAAGTTGCGACGCTCCCTGTCTGATCTGGTCAACCCGCGCCCGATGCGCCGCGAGCCGGGCGAACCGTTGTCCAGCCGTGCACCGAAGGTGCTTTGCGTCGACGACAATCCGGCCAACCTGATGCTGGTGCAGACCCTGCTCGAAGACATGGGCGCCAATGTGCTCGCGGTGGAAAGCGGTTTTGCCGCCATCAAGGCGGTGCAGAACGAGACATTCGATCTGGTGTTGATGGACGTGCAGATGCCCGGCATGGACGGCCGCCAGAGCACCGAGGCGATCCGCCAATGGGAAAGCGAACGCCATTGCACGCCGCTGCCGATCGTGGCCCTCACCGCCCATGCCATGGCCAACGAAAAACGCGCGATGCTGCAAAGCGGCATGGACGACTACCTGACCAAACCGATCAGCGAACGGCAATTGGCGCAGGTGGTGCTGAAATGGAGCGGCCTGGCGCTGCGCAATCACAGCCCGGAACGCTCCGGCGATGGGCATGCTGGCGCCCACGACCTGTTGGTACTCGACCACGACGAAGGATTGCGCCTGGCCGCCGGCAAGGCTGATCTGGCGGCGGACATGCTGGCGATGCTGCTGGCGTCCCTGGAGGCTGACCGCGAAGCCATCCGCCTCGCACAGCAAAGCAACGACCACAACGCCCTGATCGAACGCGTCCATCGCCTGCATGGCGCGACGCGTTACTGCGGCGTACCGCAATTGCGTGCGGCCTGCCAACGCAGCGAAACCCTGCTCAAGCAACAGGACCCGAATGCCGGCGTGGCACTGGAGGAACTCGACCGGGCGATCAATCGCCTGGCGGCCCAGGCGCGCATGAATGCTTGATGCAGCGCAACTGCGTCAATCAAACATCAGCGTAAGCTCAGCGCAAACCCTGTAGGAGCTGGCTTGCCAGCGAAGGTGGCCTCAGAGACAGCACAGGGTTTGAGATCCTCTTCGCAGGCAAGCCAGCTCCTACAGAAACGGGACAGAGAGGACATCATGCGTACGATTTTTTTCAGCAGCCAGAACTACGACCGCGACAGTTTTCTAGCTGCCGAACAACCGGTCGGCATCGAGCTGCAATTTCAACCTGCGCGCCTGAGCCTCGACACAGTGGCGCTGGCCCAGGGGTATGAAGCGGTCTGTGCGTTCATCAATGATGACCTCGGCGCGGCGGTACTCGAACGCCTGGCCGCCGGTGGCACTCGCCTGATCGCCCTGCGCTCGGCCGGTTACAACCATGTCGACTTGCCGACGGCAAAACGTCTGGGACTGGCCATCGTGCGCGTCCCGGCCTATTCGCCCCACGCGGTGGCCGAACATGCAGTGGCGCTGATCCTCGCACTCAACCGCCGCTTGCCCCGCGCCTACAACCGCACTCGCGAAGGGGATTTCAGACTGCAGGGGCTGACGGGTTTCGACCTGGTGGGCAAGACCGTCGGCGTGGTCGGCACCGGTCAGATCGGTGCCACCTTCGCCAAAATCATGAGCGGATTTGGCTGCCAGTTACTGGCCTGTGACCCCTACCCCAACCCGCAGGTCGAAGCCCTCGGCGCGCGCTACTTGAGCCTGCCGCAGCTGCTGGCCGAATCGCAGATCATCAGCCTGCACTGCCCGCTCAACGAGCAGAGCAAGCACTTGATCAACCGCCAATCCCTGGCGCACATGCAACCGGGCGCAATGCTGATCAATACCGGACGTGGCGGCCTGGTGGACACCCCGGCGCTGATCGATGCCCTGAAAGACGGTCGCCTGGGTTACCTGGGGCTGGATGTGTATGAGGAAGAGGCGCAGTTGTTCTTCGAGGACCGCTCCGACCTGCCGCTGCAAGACGATGTACTGGCCCGGTTGCTGACCTTCCCTAACGTGATCGTCACCGCACACCAGGCCTTTCTGACCCGCGAAGCGCTGGACGCGATAGCCGCCACCACGTTGCGCAACATTGCAGCCTGGACGGCGGGCACCCCGGAAAACCAGGTGACGGGAGACTGAAACGGATCGAAGGTCATCTGCCTGCGCGATGCGGTGTCCAAGCCCGTGATAGCATATCGCGCATATTTGGAGGACCCATGGTCGAACACGATTTCCGCTACAGCCTGATGAACCCGCAACACACCCTCACCGAATGCCGCGCCCTGGTGCCAGGGCGCTATCAGGTCACCGGCAACGGTGGCTCGATTCGCAACAACGACGTGCTGGTCGTGACCCTCAAGGGTGCCAAGGACTTGTCCATGCGCCTGACAGTCGAAACGGTTCGCCACCTGATCAACCCGCCCGGTCAATGGGTCGCGGTGGCCAGTGGCCCGGTATTCGGCGAACTGGCGATTCATACCTGGCAAGTGAACTGTGACAGCTGCGCCAAAGAGCTGAGCTTCGAGTTCGCCGTCGATGCCAAGCTGGGCAACAAGGCCGAAAAGCCTGCCGCCACTGCGCGGATTGCCGAGCTGGGCTGGACCACCGTTGGCGAGAAACACCTGTGCCCGAAATGCCAGGAGCCTGCGTGATGAAACGCCTCGCTCTGAGCGCGATGGCCGGTGCCAGCCTGCTGGGCTGCGCCGCCGAGCCGGTGCAGTTGCAACAAAACCGCAGCTACATTCTGGAATGGATCGGCGAACGGCCGTTGATGGACTACAGCCACCTGACCATCACCCTCGCTGAAGACGGCCGGGCTTACGGCAATGGTGGCTGCAATCACTGGTTCGCGCCGTACACCCTCGATGGCGACAAACTGACCTTCGGCAAAATCGGCAGCACCCGCAAACTGTGCGCGCCGGCGCTGATGGAACAGGAAAAACGCTTCCTCCAGGCCCTGGAAAACGTCCAGCGCTGGGACGTCTCCCCGATCGAGCAGATGCGCTTCTGGCCAGCCGAAGGCAAGCCGCTGCGTTGGTGGCTTGAGGAGGGTTGATCCCCTAAAAGATCGCAGCCTGCGGCAGCTCCTACATGGATTGTCGTACACCCTGTAGGAGCTGCCGCAGGCTGCGATCTTTTCTCTCAAGAACAACTCAATTCTTCGCCTGCAATGCCTCAAGCTTCGCCATCACCCCCGCCGCCGTCTGTTCCCCCATCAACTGCTCACGCACCTTGCCCTTGTTATCGATAATGTACGTCACCGGCAACACCTCGCTGCGCGGCAGCTCGAACAGCTCGGTAGGGTCCAGCGCCAGCACGGTGAACCTGATTCCCAGCTTCTCGCTCGCGCCCTTCAGCTCTTGCCCCTGGACGTTGTCGAAGTTGACCCCGAACACACCAATTTTCTTGTCCTTGAGCTGCTCGGCCAAGGCATTCAACTCCGGGATCTCGGTACGGCAAGGCCCGCACCATTCTGCCCAGTAGTTAAGTACCAGCCATTTGCCGTCCAGTCGGTCGGCGGCGATCTTGTGGCCGTCCTGGTCGATGCCATAGTCATTCCCGCAGCCCCCCAGCATCAACGCCCCGATGATCGCCAATGCCGCTGCCAGTCGCCTTGTCATGTCGTGTTCCTTGTCAAAAATTGAATGCGCCTGCGACCCATCGCCTCTCACGGTTCTGGATTGCGCGCTGCACAGTTAGAATAGCCGCCACCTTACGCAAGATGCGACCCGCTCATGACCGATCTGACGCTTTATCACAACCCGCGCTGCTCGAAATCCCGCGGTGCGCTCGAACTGCTTGAAGCCCGTGGCCTGACGCCTACCGTGGTCCGTTACCTGGACACTCCGCTGGACGCCGCGCAAATCCAGAGCCTGCTGGGCAAACTCGGGATCAGCGCCCGGCATTTGCTGCGCACCGGCGAGGACGAGTACAAAACCCTCGACCTGGCCGACAACAGCCTGAGCGAAGCGCAATTGATCGCCGCTATCGCCGCCCACCCGAAACTGATGGAGCGACCGATTCTCGAAGTCGGCGACAAAGCCATCATCGGCCGCCCACCGGAGCAGATCCTGGAACTGTTGCCATGAGTGCACCGTACATTCTGGTTCTGTACTACAGCCGCAGCGGCTCGACCAACGAAATGGCCCGGCAGATCGCCCGCGGTGTAGAACAGGCCGGGCTTGAGGCCCGCCTGCGCACGGTGCCGGCGATTTCCAGCGAGTGCAAAGCCGTTTCGCCGGAGATTCCCGACGAAGGTGCGCTGTACGCCAGCCTCGACGACCTGAAGAACTGCGCCGGCCTGGCACTCGGCAGCCCGACCCGCTTCGGTAACATGGCGGCGCCGCTCAAGTACTTTCTCGACGGCACCAGCAACCTGTGGCTGACCGGTGCGCTGGTGGGCAAACCGGCGGGTGTATTCACCTCCACGGCGAGCCTGCACGGTGGCCAGGAAACCACCCTGCTGTCGATGATGCTGCCGTTGCTGCACCACGGCATGCTGATCACCGGCCTGCCGTACAGCGAGTCGGCACTGCTGGAAACCCAGGGCGGCGGCACGCCTTACGGCGCCAGCCACCACGCCGGTGCCGACGGCAAAAGCGGTCTGGATACCCATGAAGTGGCGCTGTGCCGCGCGCTGGGCATGCGCCTGGCGAAGACTGCACAGAAACTGGAGAGCTGAGGTGGCAAAAAAGCCGAAGATTCTTCCCGCCCTCGAATGGCTCGAGCCACGCGTCAAGGCGATGCGTGTCATCAGTCTGCTGTGCTTTTTCGGCTTGGTGGGATTGCTGTGCATCTACTACCTGTTGGTCGCCGACCTGCACGGCGCCCGGCCATGGGTGATTCTGTTGATCGAGCTGGTGCCGTTGCTGATCCTGGCACCGGGGATGATCGTCGGCAGCCCTCGCGGGCATTCGTGGATGTGCTTTGTGGTGAACCTGTATTTCATCAAGGGCGCGTTGGCTGCCTATGACCCGAACCGGCAAATCTTCGGTTTGCTGGAGATGGGTGCGAGCCTGGCGGTGTTCTGTTCAGCGTTGTTGTATGTGCGCTGGCGGTATCAGTTGAATCGCAAGTTGGCTGGCGAGGACGAAGTTTCCGTCGCCTGACAGAAAAGATCGCAGCCTTCGGCAGCTCCTACAGGCTTACACATTCCCCTGTAGGAGCTGCCGAAGGCTGCGATCTTTTGGGGCCCCCCAAACCCTCAATGATTGACGGTATAAGCCAGCATCATCGAAATCTGGCTCATCGGCCGCCCGCCACTTTCTTCATGCCACTGGTTGAACACGTCCTGCACCAATGCCAGGTCGCGCAGGCTGCTCGGCACCTTGTCGATGATGTCCTGCGCATTCAGCGCCGCCACCACGTCATAGCTCGGTACAAAGGTGTCCTTGCCGATCATCCGCAAGAAGCGCGGGGCAGACAGACCGCCCAACTGATGTCCGCGTTTTTTCAGAAAGGTCCAGAGCCCGACGATATCGGTCACCGGCCAATCGGCGATCAGCGCGCCGAAGCTGCCCTTTTCATGGGCCACATCCAGTATGAACTGCGCATTGCGCGGCACACTCTTGAGCTTGCCCAGGTGACGGATGATCCGCGTGTCCTGCATCAGCCGCTCCAGGTGTTCGGCGCTCATCAGCACGACTTTCTCCGGGTCGAACTTGAAGAACACTTCTTCGAAGGCCGGCCACTTGGCATCCACCAGGCTGTGCTTTAGCCCGGCGCGAAATACCCGTAGCGCCATCATCGAGAGGTAGCGATCGTCGCTGATCTTGCGCAGTTGCGCGGGAGTCTTGGGAACGGGCAGGTGGGCTTCCAGTTCAGCCGCTGAACCGAAACGGTTCAAGCAGTACTCGTTCAGCCACTTGTAGTCGCGCATGCCCTCTCCTGGAGGTTGAAACAATAAACAAATGTAGGAGTGAGCCTGCTCGCGATCGCGGTTAGTCATTCAACATTGATGTCGACTGACACTACGCGATCGCGAGCAGGCTCACTCCTACAGTTCTTGACTAGAGATTGACCACATTGACGAATCGCGAAGCCGCGCTTTCGTCGATCTTGAGGCTGGTGAAGTCGAACAGGTTGCGGTCCGCCAGTTGCGACGGGATCACGTTCTGCAGGCTGCGGAAAATGCTCTCGGTACGGCCCGGGGTCTTGCGCTCCCAGTCCAGCAGCATTTCCTTGACCACCTGACGCTGCAGGTTTTCCTGGGAGCCACAGAGGTTGCACGGGATGATCGGGAATTGCTTGAAGTCCGAGTAGGCCTGGATGTCTTTTTCGTTGCAGTAGGCCAGCGGGCGGATCACCACGTTACGGCCATCGTCAGCGCGCAACTTCGGTGGCATGGCCTTGAGCGAACCGTTGAAGAACATGTTCAGGAAGAACGTTTCGACGATGTCGTCGCGGTGGTGACCGAGGGCCATCTTGGTCGCGCCGATTTCGTCGGCGAAGGTGTAGAGCGTTCCGCGACGCAGACGCGAGCACAGCGAGCAGGTGGTCTTGCCTTCCGGGATCAGCTCCTTGACCACCGAGTAAGTGTCTTTCTCGACGATGTGGTACTCGATACCCAGTTCTTTGAGGTAGGCCGGCAGCACGTGCTCCGGGAATCCCGGCTGCTTCTGGTCCATGTTCACGGCCACGATCTCGAACTTGATCGGCGCGACCTTCTGCAAGTGCATCAGCACGTCGAGCATGGTGTAGCTGTCCTTGCCACCGGACAGGCAGACCATGACCTTGTCGCCGTCTTCAATCATGTTGAAATCGGCAACCGCCTCACCGGCCTGTCGGCGAAGGCGCTTTTGCAGTTTGTTCTGGTTGACCGTGAGAGTGCCCATGACGCGAAATCCGTGAGGTGTGACGAAAGGCCGGCATTTTACGCAAAAACCCCTCAGGGGCGAAGTGCCTCGCCAAAAGGGCTGTTCGGCACAGACCCGACGGCGATTAACAACCGGGTTTACAGCGCGATTTGCTCTAAAGCCCCTACTCCCTCTGGGGAAACTCCTCCCTATACTGCGACATAAGGTCGTATACGAATTTCAGACCTGTGACTTGCTTGGCCGCATTGGCCCGTAGGCGCTCCACTGGGGGGCGACGGTAAAGACAAGAGGAGTGACTGGCATGATCCATCACGTAGTGGGGCTCTTCACCCACCCTGACCAAGAATGGAAAGAAATCCGTGGCGACCAGGAGGAAAGCATCAGCCACATGTACCTGACCCATACGCTGATCCTGGCGGCGATCCCCGCCGTGTCTGCCTTTATTGGCACCACACAGGTCGGCTGGGTCATCGGCAATCGACCTCCCGTAATGCTGACCGTAGAAAGCGCGATATGGATGACGATCATGTCGTACCTGGCGATGCTCGGCGGTGTCGCGGTAATGGGCGCATTCATTCACTGGATGGCCCGCACCTATGACGCCAACCCAAGCCTGGCCCGCTGCATTGCGTTTGCAACCTACACCGCTACACCGCTGTTCATCGGCGGTCTCGCCGCCTTGTACCCGCACTTGTGGCTGGGGATGATCGTCGGCACCGCCGCCATCTGCTACACGGTGTACTTGCTGTACGTGGGCTTGCCGACATTCATGAACATTCCATCTGACGAGGGCTTCCTGTTTTCAAGTTCGGTGCTCGCCGTAGGCCTGGTGGTGCTGGTCGCCATCATGGCGTTCACCGTGATTGTCTGGGGACTCGGCGTGGGGCCGGTCTATACCAGTTAGCCGCTCATCACTGATAATCAGAAACGACCGACACAGGCCGCCGCAAGGCGGCCTTTTCATTCTTCAGCAACGAGCAGGCATACGACCATTCGGCACCTTGGCGATTCGCAAGGCCCGAGGGTTGCGGCATACTCGACGTCTCTGGAGATCCATCGAGCATGCCCGAGCAACTCAATACCCGCGTCGAAGACTGTTTCCAACAAGCCGAATCCTTTTTCAAACGACCTTTCAAACGCCCCGTGGTGAGCCTCAAGCTGCGCGGGCAAAAAGCCGGTGTCGCGCATCTGCACGAGAACCTGCTGCGCTTCAATCCGCAGTTGTACCGGGAAAACACCGAAGACTTCCTCAAGCAGACCGTGGCCCATGAGGTCGCGCACCTGATCGCCCATCAGTTGTTCGGCGACCGCATTCAGCCCCATGGCGAAGAGTGGCAATTGATCATGCGCGGCGTGTACGAACTGCCGCCCAACCGCTGCCACACCTATGACGTCAAACGCCGCCGCGTGACCCGCTACATCTACAAATGCCCGTGCGCCGACAGCGACTTCCCGTTTTCCGCCCAGCGCCACAGCCTGGTTCGGCAAGGTCGGCGGTATTTGTGCCGGCGGTGCCGCAATACCCTGGTGTTCAGTGGGGAAATGCGGGTCGAGTAGCGGGATGTGTGGTGGCTGTACTGGCCTCACCGCGGACTCACAGCTTGCCATTAACCTCTCTCACCTCGAAGTCTATTCCTGGATCTAGACACAAGCGGGCTTGCCCGCGAAGAGGCCGGAGCAGAAGCTAGAGAATCACCTTGGCAAACCGCAATTCTGCAATCCGCTCAGCACTGAACCCCAACTCCCCCAACACCTGATCCGTATGCTGCCCCAACGCCGCGCCAATATGCCGGGGCTCAGGCAAACCTTGCGAAAACTTTAGCGGACAAGCCATCTGTGCCTGGGTCGAGCCATCGCCACGGGGCACATCGGTCACCAACTCCCGCGCCTGCAACTGCGGATGACTCAGCGCCTCCCCCAGGCTCAACACCGGCTCGACACAAGCATCCAGCTCCGCGAAAAGCGCGCGCAACTCGGCAAAGTCATACTTTTCGAATTCGACCTTCAGCGCGGCTTTAAGCTGTTGCTGGTGCGCCGCAGACAGGCCGAGGCCGGCCAGTTCCTCAAGCCCCAACGCCGCGCACAACTGTTTCATGAATGCCGGTTCCAGGCTGCCCACCGACAGCCAGCGCCCATCCCGGGATTGGTAGTAATCGTAGAAGCTGCCGCCATTGAGCACCTGGTCTTCCGGCCCCGGCTCGACGCCACAGGCCAGGTACCCGGCACCTGCCAGCGCATTCAGGCTGAACGAGCAGTCGGTCATGCTGACATCCAGGTGCTGGCCCTGACCGGTTTGCTGCCGGGCAATGACCGCCGCCAGCAAGCCAATCACCCCGTGCAGCGAACCACCGGCGACATCCGCCACCTGCATGCCCAACGGCAGCGGCCCACTGTCGGCACGACCTGTGTAACTCGCCAGCCCGGACAGGGCCAGGTAGTTGATGTCATGGCCGGCGCGGTCCTTGTAGGGGCCGGTCTGGCCGTAGCCGGTGATCGACACATAAATCAATTTGGGATTGATCGCCTTCAGGGCTTCGTAGCCCAGGCCCAGACGTTCCATGACACCCGGGCGAAACTGCTCGAGCACAATGTCGTAGTCCTGTAGCAACGACCTGATCACCTCAAGGGCCTCAGGCTGTTTGAGGTCCAGGGCGAGGCTGCGTTTGTTGCGGTTGAGGTAGGCATGACTGGCTGACACGCCTTGATCATGGGGTGGCAACACTCGCAGCAGATCCATGCGCGTCGGTGATTCGATGCGCAGCACCTCGGCGCCCATGTCCGCCAGCAGCAACGAGGCGAACGGCCCCGGCAGCAGTGTCGAGAAATCCAGAACCTTGAGTGATGCCAGTGGACCGAGCATGAGCGTTCTCCCTTAACGATGCCCACAGCCTAGGCAGCCGATTGCTTTGCAGCAATCACCTTATACGCCACGCGCAGTGACCGTTACGCTCAATCGCCGGGCATGAAAAAACCCGCCGAAGCGGGTTTTTCATTACAACAAGGCTTACTTGGCGTTCGTCGGGGTTGCCCCTTCGACGTGGCCCAGAACATCATCTTTAGGCTCGTCGGCAATGCCGCGACCGCCCGAAGCCAGCTCGGCTTGCAGCACGTCGGTGTCCAGTTCCTTGACCCACTTGGCCACGACGATAGTGGCAACGGCGTTGCCGATCAGGTTGGTCAGGGCTCGGGCTTCAGACATGAAGCGGTCGATGCCGAGGATCAGCGCCAGGCCGGCAACCGGCAGGTGGCCCACGGCGGACAGGGTCGCAGCCAGTACGATGAAACCCGAACCGGTCACACCGGCGGCGCCTTTGGAGGACAGCAACAACACCACCAGCAGGGTGATCTGGTGCGTGATGTCCATGTGGGTGTCAGTTGCCTGGGCAATGAACACGGCCGCCATGGTCAGGTAGATCGCGGTACCGTCGAGGTTGAACGAGTAGCCGGTCGGGATCACCAGGCCTACCACGGATTTCTTCGCGCCCAGACGCTCCATCTTGACCAGCATGCGTGGCAGCACCGATTCCGAAGAAGAAGTACCGAGCACGATCAGCAGTTCTTCACGGATGTAGCGGATCATCTTCAGCACGCTGAAGCCATGCATGCGAGCGATGGAGCCCAGCACGATCAGGATGAACAGCAGGCAAGTGATGTAGAAGCAGGCCATCAGTTGACCCAGTTGCACCAGCGAGCCGACACCGTAGGCACCGATGGTGAACGCCATGGCACCGAAGGCACCGATCGGCGCGAGCTTCATGATCATGTTGATGATGTTGAACATCACATGGGCGAAGCGATCGATGAAGTCCAGCAGCGGCTTGCCGTAGGCACCCAGGCGATGCAGGGCGAAACCGAAGATCACCGAGAACATCAGCACTTGCAGGATGTCGCCCGTGGCGAATGCGCCAACGATGGTGGCCGGGATCACGTTGAGGAGGAAGCCGATGACACTTTGATCAGCACCAGCCGCTACGTAGGTAGCGACTTTGGAGGCATCCAGGGTGCTTACGTCGATGTGCATGCCAGCGCCTGGCTGCACGACGTTGACCACGACCAGACCCACCAGCAAAGCGATGGTCGAAACGATTTCAAAGTAAAGGAGTGCGTAACCGCCAGTCTTGCCGACCGCTTTCATGTCCTGCATGCCGGCGATACCGCTGACGACGGTGCAGAAGATGATCGGGGCGATGATCATTTTGATCAGTTTGATGAACCCGTCACCCAGCGGCTTTACCGCCACACCGAGCTGCGGATAGAAGTGACCGAGCAAAATACCGATGACAATTGCAACGATCACCTGGAAATACAGGGATTTGTACAGTGGCTGACGAGTCGTCATTGCAAAGTTCCTCAAGGGTGCCCGGTGACAACATCCATCTGTTGCCCGCAACACCGCAATTGCGAACCCTCCTGCACTGGAGGGATTTGTTTTTTCGAGCTGCGCAACGGCAGGCATCTGCACGTTGTATCGCAAGGCCCGTGCCACCTTCCGTAAAATCCCTGCAAGCCTGTTGATCTCTGGGGTTGCAGCGAATCCCTGTCACCGAACGGTTACAAACATGTGGCGGATTTCCGCCCTTCAATTAAAAGTCGTCCTGCTATTTGGCGGATATCCGCCCTGTTCATGCCCACGGTGCGCAGCTAACATCCGTCGATCAACGGTCAGATCTGCTGCCATGCGCGAACGCACCATCGCCAGTCATTTCGCCCGCGCTGCCCTTGGTGGTGCGCGTCGGCACGGCTACGACTATTGCGGCGTGCTACAACAACTGGGGATCAGCCCCGAGTTGCTGGACGAGCCCCGGGCACGCATCGCGCCTGAGCAATTCACCCAACTGATCCAGGCGTTATGGCTGGCGCTGGACGACGAGTACCTGGGGTTCGGGCAAGCCCCAAGCAGGCCGGGCAGCTTCGCGATGATGTGCCATGCCGTGATTCACTGTCGCAATCTGGATAAGGCACTCAATCGCGGCTTATTGTTTTATAGCCTATTCCCCGGGGCTCCGCGTTTGACCCTGAGCCGAGAAGATGAATGGGTGCGCCTGAGCCTGGACGATTCGCAACTCTGGGACCCGGACCATTTCCTCAGCGAAAGCCTGCTGGTGATCTGGCACCGTTTCGGCAGCTGGCTGATCGGCCAGCGTATTCGCCTGGAACAGGCCTCGTTCAGCTACCCCCGGCCCGAACACGGCGCCGAGTACGACCTGTTGTTTTCCTGTCCGCTTGAGTTTTCCAGGCCACAGAGCAGCCTGTTGTTTCACAGCCGCTACCTGGCCATGCCGCTGTTGCAGGACGAACGCACCCTCAAGCATTTCCTCGAACGCTCCCCCGCCGACCTGCTCTCGCGTCCGGATGACGGCGACAGTTTGAGCAGCCGCCTGCGGCGCTTGCTCAGTCGCGACAGTTCACGCTGGCCCGACCTGGAAGCCGTGGCCGCCCACCTGCACATCAGCCCGCAGACCTTGCGCCGGCATTTGCGGGAAGAGGGTTCGAGCTTTCAGGAATTGAAGGACCAGTTGCGCCGGGACATCGCGATTTATCACCTGAGCCGCGCTGACCTGTCGTTGCAACAGATCGCCGAGCAGCTGGGGTTTTCCGAACCGTCGGCGTTTCACCGGGCGTTCAAGAAGTGGACGGGGCTGACACCGGGGGCTTATCGGGCGCAGGAACACTGAGGTTCAAGGCTGAATTTTTTGGTGTCTTCACTGGCCTCTTCGCGGGCAAGCCCGCGAAGAGGCTCGAAAGAACACTATCAAACCTCAGGTCAAACCACCGGAAAAAGAATCCGGAACGCCGCACCGCCCATCGGTGAATCACCCAAGGTCAGCTTGGCGCTGTAGCTCTCGATGATGTCCTTGACCACCGCCAGGCCGATGCCCTGCCCCGGGTGCTGGCGATCCAGGCGCTCTCCTCGCTCGAGAATCCGTGCGCGCTGATTTTGTGGTACGCCGGGGCCGTCGTCCTCGACACACAACTCGGTGCCGCTGAGAGTTTCACGCACGCTGATGCGTATTTCGCCCAGGCACAGGCGATAGGCGTTTTCCAGCAAATTGCCCATCATCTCCAATAGAGCGCCTTGCTCGATCGGTACGTAACACGGGTCGGGCAAATCGAACGCGACGTGCACCCGCTTGTCGCGATAGACCTTGTCCAGTGTGTCGCACAGGCTTTTCAGTACCGGGTGCAAGCGCACCTGATGACGTACCAGACCGCTTTTACGCAGGCTGGCGCGCTGCAATTGGTAGCTGATCTGCTGGCTCATGCGTTCGATCTGGGTTTGCAACACCCAGGCCTGATCGCGATCCTCAGGACGCTGGGCCAGGTCTTCACTGACGCCTTGCAACACCGCCAGCGGCGTTTTCAGGCTATGGGCCAGGTCATCGAGGGAATCACGGTAGCGACTGCGCTGCTCACGTTCACTGTGCAGCAAACGGTTGAGAGAACCGGTCAGGCGCAACAATTCACGGGGATGTTCCTCACTGAGGCTTTCGCGGGTGCCACCTTCGATCTGGTCCAGTTCCTGGCTCAAGCGCCGCAATGCCTGCAAGCCCCAGGTCAGTCCGACCCACAGCAACGCCAGCAGCACCAGCAGTGCCGCGCCAAAACCCAGATAAAGATTTTCCCGCAAGCCTTCGAGGGTCAGTTCGTACTCGCGAACCGGCTGCAGCGCCACGATGCTGAAGGCTGCACTTTTACCGCCGAGCAACTTGACCTCGACGTCGTAGACGAAGAACTCCTGGCCATTGGCTTCGCGGATCCGCGCAAACTCGTTGCCACGCCCGTCGTAGCGCGGCTTGTAATTGATGCGTTCTTCCTGGGTCGCCTTCGAACGCCAGACCAGATGCCCTTCACGGTCATAGATGTAGCCAAGCAGCCGGCTGTCGGTGAGGTTGAAGCGTTCGTCAGGCAATTGCGCCGGCATCTGCAGACTGTTGTTCTCCACCCGTGCGGCAGAGATCAGCGTGGTCACGTCCGAAGCCAGACGCTGCTCGATGGAGTCCTGCAACGCCAGGCTGAAGGCACCTTGCATCGCCGGCAGCAGCGCCAACATGAACAACACCGCCAACAGCGTGGCAGCGAGCATCAAGCGAATGCGCAGCGAACGGATCAAGTGCAACGCTCATTGAACAGGTAGCCCAGGCCGCGCACGGTGTCGATCGGTTTGAACCCGCCCGGCCCCTCCAGTTTGCGGCGCAGACGGCCGACCAGCACCTCGATCACATTCGGATCGCGCTCGTCGTCATCCGGGTAGAGCTGTTCCATCAAGCGGTCCTTGGGCACCACTTGCTGGTGATGGCGCATCAGGTATTCGAGGATGCGGTACTCATACGCGGTCAGTGCCAGCGGCTGTTCGTCGAGGGACGCCTGCTTGCGGTTCAGGTCCAGCAGCAACGGGCCAGCAACGATGGTCGACTGGGTGAATCCGCTGGAGCGGCGCAACAAGGCATTCAGGCGGGCCTCCAGTTCTTCGAACTGAAACGGCTTGACCACGTAATCGTCGGCGCCGGCGGCCAGGCCTTCGACCTTGTCCTGCCAGTTGCCGCGCGCGGTGAGGATCAGTATCGGGAAGGTTTTGCCGCTTGAGCGCAACTGGCGGATCAGGTCGAGCCCGCTCATGCCCGGCAGTCCGAGGTCGATCACCGCCAGGTCAAAGTTGAACTGCGCGGTCTGGTACAGCGCCTCCTCGGCGTTAGCCACCGACTCGACCACGTGGCCGCTTTCCGTCAGGCGGGTTTTCAGGTGATGACGCAGCAGCGCTTCATCTTCGACGACCAGCAGTTTCATAACGCTCTCCCGGGCAAATCAACATCTCCAAAAGCACAACGTCTCACCTCAATAGCTAACATGGCAACGGTCACTGTAGGAGCGAGCTTGCTCGCGAAGACGGTGGCACAGTCAACATTGATGTTGCCTGACACACCGCTTTCGCGAGCAAGCTCGCTCCTACAGTCTTCGCGTTGGCGCATGCCCTTGTTAGAAAGCGTAGTTGGCGGACAGGTAAGTCTGGGCGCTGCTGGTCAGGTCCAGCGAACCCTGCTTGTTGCCACCGCGCTCGCTCATCTCAGTGCTGGCGTTGCTGCGCAGGTAACGGTAACCCAGTTCAACCGAGGTGTTCTGCGAAACCTGTTGCAACACACCCGCCTGACCACCGATGGCGTAGCCAATATTGCTGTCGCGGCTGAAGCCTGGCGATTCCTGAGTCATTTTGGTCAGGCCGGCCGTGGCACCACCGAACAGCCTGGTGCTGCCGCCCACCGGGTAAAACAGATCGTAGCTGCCCAGGAGGTTTTCCTGACGCAGTTTAATGCCGTTGTGCGAGCCCGATACATTGTCGTATGTGGCGTAGTAGCGGCCCTTGGTATTTTGCTGGCCCAGACGAACACCCCAGGTGGTGTCCTTGCCGATCACGCCATCGGCGTTCGGGTGATTGAGGTTGTCGTTCAGGGCGTGGGACTTTTTGACCTTGTCGCTGGTCTGTCCAAGAGTAAGGCTGGCGAAGTTGTCGTCGGACGCGAAGGCTGCGGAGCTTGCGCCCAGAACCGTGATTGCCAGAAGCAGTTTTTTGAATGCAGTCATTAGGGAGTTACCTCATGTGCCGTTTGTTTTTTGGGTACGGGGCAAGGTTACGCAGCGGGTCCTGAACTCCCCCTGAACGCACTCTGAACCTGGGCTGAACCGCCCTTTCCCGAATGTTTCGACACGTTTCAACAGGAGTTTCGACCATGCGCATGTTCTTCGCCGTCCTCCTACTGGCCTTGTGCGGGCTCAGCCAGGCCGCCATCCAGACCCGGGAAATCCCCTACCAAAGTGCCGACGGCACGAAAATGATCGGCTATTACGCCTATGACGATGCGATCAAGGGCCCGCGCCCCGGGGTCGTGGTGGTGCATGAGTTCTGGGGCCTGAACGAGTACGCCAAGCGCCGCGCCCGGGATCTCGCCAGCCTGGGCTACAGCGCCCTGGCCATTGACATGTACGGTGATGGCAAAAATACCGAGCACCCCAAAGACGCCATGGCGTTCATGCAAGCCGTGGCAAAAGACAGTGCCGTGTCGAGCGCGAGGTTTCAGGCCGGGCTCGACCTGCTGAAAAAACAACCGCAAACCGATCCGCATAAAATCGCCGCCATCGGCTACTGCTTCGGTGGTGGCGTGGTGCTCAACGCCGCAAGACAGGGCGTGCCATTGGCAGGCGTGGTGAGTTTCCATGGCGCCTTGGCGACCAACACGCCGGCAACGCCAGGCAGCGTCAAGGCGAAGATCCTTGTGGAACACGGGTCGCTGGACAGCATCGTCACCCCGGAAAACATCACGGCTTTCAAGAACGAGATGGACAAGGCCGGCGCCGACTACAAATTCGTCAGCCTCGACGGCGCCAGGCACGGCTTCACCAACCCGGATGCCGACCGGTTAAGCCATGGCGATCATGGCGGGCCGGACATCGGCTACAACAAGGCCGCGGATGAAAAATCCTGGGCGGACATGCAGGCGTTTTTCAAGAAGATCTTCAGCTGAGCCGGTAGACCGCTTCGCGAGCAGGCTCGCTCCCACAGGAATTGTGCAGCGACACAAATCCACTGTGTGCGAGCCTGCTCGCGAAGGCAGCAACACCGATCTGAAGCTTTGCACTACCCAGTCCCAAGGCAACCCGGCAAAATGCCCCCCATGAATTCAGCCCCCGCCCTGCCCGTCTGCTGCACGCCACTCGATGACCATTGGCCGCTGCCGTTTGTGCTGCCCGATACGGTCCTGTTGAGCACTCACTTCGATAGCGTCCGACTGGCCAGCGATGACTTTCAGCGCAGCGCTGTCGAAGCGCCGGCGAGCATCCAGCGCTCGGTCGCCAAACGACAGGCAGAGTTTCTCGCCGGGCGGGTGTGTGCCCGGGCTGCGTTACAGCGGCTCGAAGGTTTGAGCTTCATTCCGGCCATCGGTGAAGACCGGGCACCGGTCTGGCCTGCTCATATCACTGGCTCGATCACCCACAGCACTGGCCGGGCCGCGGCGATCGTGGCGAACAAAAGCCATTGGCGCGGCCTGGGCATGGATCTGGAAAACCTGCTCAATGCCGAACGGGCCGAACGCCTGGCCGGGGAAATCCTCAACCCGCCGGAGCTACAGCGCATGGCGGCCGGTGATCACGATCAACGGGCGTTGCTGGTCACCCTTACGTTCTCGGTCAAGGAAAGCCTGTTCAAGGCGCTCTATCCGATCGTTCAGCAACGTTTTTACTTCGAACACGCCGAAGTGCTGGAATGGCGTGAGTCGGGTGAGGTGCGGTTGCGATTGCTTACTGATTTGTCCAGCGAATGGCGCAACGGCACCGAGCTGGATGCGCAGTTCGGGGTCAAGGATGGGCAGTTGTTGAGTCTGGTCAGCATCAAGGCCTGAGTTTTTTGGGCGCACATTCGGGCCCCTTCGCGAGCAGGCTCGCTCCCACATTGGATCTATGTCTCACCACAAATCCCTGTGGGAGCGAGCCTGCTCGCGATGGGGTCCTATCAGACAACACAAGGCTCAACGCTTCTCCTGATTGCGTGGCCAGCTCAAGCTGAAGCACGCCCCGCCCAGGCTCTTGCTCTTGCCAATCAATGCCCGCCCGCCATGCCAATGGATGATGCGTCGCACAATGGACAGGCCTAACCCATGGCCTCCAGACGCCCGGGTGCGGCTGTCGTCGAGTCGCAGGAACGGCGTGAAGATCTTCTCCCACGCCGACTCCGGCACACCCGGCCCGTCATCCTCGATATCCACCCGGCATCGCTGCTGCCCCACCTGATAACTGATAGTCACCCGTGATTGCGCATGGCGCATGGCGTTGCTCACCAGGTTCTGGATCGCCCGGTGCAGATAACGCGGTTCGGCCTCGACCCAGGCGTCGTCGTTATCGGCCGCCGACAGGCACAACCCTCGCTGCACCGTGACATCGGCACGCAATGGCGCCAGCTCTTCGATCACCTGATTGACCAAGGCATCCAGATCGATCCGCTGAAAGTTCAGCGCCGGCGAACCCTGTTCGAGCCGCGCGTAGGTCAGCATCTCGTCCACCAACCGGTCGAGATCCTCGATGTCGTGGTCCATGCCCTGGCAGTATTTTTCCAGGGCTTGCGGCGTGGTGGCCGAACCGATCATCTCCAGGCCAAAGCGCAGGCGGGCCACCGGCGTGCGCAATTCGTGGGACACCGCGCGCACCAGTTCGCGCTGGATCGCCAGCAACTGCTGCAAGTGCTCGGCCATGCCGTTGAACGCCGCCGCCAACCGCCCCACAGAATCCGCACCGCGCGCCGGCACGCGGGTTTCCAGACTGCCCTTGGCGATGCGCGTGGCGGCGGCCTCGAGGCCACGCAAGCGTCGCTCCAGCTGACGCACCAGCAGATAGACGATCAAACCGATCAGCGTCAGACCCAGCGCGGCAATCAGCACCAGCCATTCCGGCGGATAAGGATTCATCTGATACAACGGGCCGATTTCCAGGACCCACGGCGTGCCGACCATGCCAGCAAATACCCGGATCGAATCGCCGCCTTTGCCCAACGCCATCACAGTGTCGCCCTCGGACACCCGGCGGCGCTGGTCTTCGTCCATGTCCGCCTCGTCAACCGTGACCAGGCGCAGGTCGAAGCCGAAGCCCTTGCTTTCCTTTAATTGCGCCAGGCGCAAGGGCTGATCGGCTACCGGGGTGCGCACCAGTTCATCGGTCAACAGGTAGATGGTCGCCCGGGCCAGTTGCTCGCTGATCTGCTGCACTTCCCCGGTGAGCATCAACTGTTCCTTGTCGCTCACCAGCTTGTATACCTTCGCCGCGTGCGGCCCGGTCTGTTCCACCAATGCCTGGCCACGCAACACACGGGTGCGCTGGGCCAGGTCGAGGTCGGTCCCGGCAAAGGTTTTCAGCGCCAGCGGAATCCCCAGCAGCCGCTCCCACACCAGCAAGGCCCGGTGGCGCTCGGTCTGGTTCATCGGTTGCAGGTTGTCGGCCATCAGCGTGAATGTGCCGTGGGCCAGACGCTCGCGGTATTGCTCGCTGCGCACCTGATTGAGCAGGTGCAACGCCAGCACACCGAGCACCGCCACCAGAATCAGCGCTGCGCACATGCCGCCATAGATACGCAGGAAGATCGAGTTCACAGGGTCTGGTCTACGCAAGCCTCGGGAACGAACAGATAACCTTTGCTGCGCACGGTCTTGATCAGCCGTGGATGCTCCGGGTCATCGCCGATCTTCGGGCGGATGCGCGAGATGCGCACATCGATGGAGCGGTCCTGACCGTCATAGCCGATGCCCCGCAGCGCAGTGAAGATCTCCTCCCGGGAGAGGATGCGCCCGGCATTGGCCACCAACAGCCAGAGCAAGTCGAATTCGGCGCTCGTCAGCTCGATGCCGTTGCCCTGCAACCAGGCTTCGCGCAAGGCGTTGTCGACGATCAGCGGGCCGAACTGTAGACGCCGCTGTTTTTCCGGGGCGGCTTCGGGTGCTTCACTGCGACGCAGCAGGGCCTGGATGCGCGCCAGCAACAGACGCGGGCGTACCGGTTTGCACACGTAGTCGTCAGCCCCCAGGTCCAGGCCGAGAATCTGGTCAGTGTCATCGGTGCGGGCGGTGAGCATCAGGATCGGGCCGTCATAGCGGGCGCGGACCTTGCGGCAAATGCTCAGGCCATCTTCGCCGGGGAGCATCAGGTCGAGGATCACCAGGTCCGGTTGTTCCTTGATGATGCGGTTCGCAGCGAGTGCACCATCGCCTTCGATCGATACACGCAGGCCATTGGCTTCCAGGTAATCGCGGGTCAGTTCAGCCAGTCGCTGGTCGTCCTCCACAATCAATACCTGCCAGGCTTCTTGCTCCACGGGTGACCTCTGCTTGCCAAAAACACCAATAAGGAAGGATCCGCCCGTCTTTTTTGTAATGATTCGGGGGGACAAATATGTATACACGCTGGGCCGATTGTATAAACGCCGCCCGTCGAGAACACAAGCAGGTAAATGCGTTCGGACGAAGCGGTTTTTTGTGATAGGGTTCGCGCCCTTAAAAATCCGATCGAGCGTTTTCGATCGTAGAAAATCCCTGAAAAAAGGTCCGGTCCAGCAGTGTCGCGGCCTACACGCCGGTTCCCTCTTTCACACACAATTTACGCACAGGTTTATCCACAGGTAGTACGTTGCAATCCCCCCCTAAAACGCATTATCTTGTAGCCCGGCGCTAAAAAAACCCTAGATATAGGGTTTTGCGCGAAAAACCAAACACAAACCAGACACCAGTTTCAAGCGCTTTTACTGCCTCTGTCCGGTTGAACCAAACGTATTTTCGAAAGACCAAACCGCGCATGCGGATGGCTACTGTATTTCGGCCCCGAGTGGTGAAAACGGTACGGGTGTTGCAGTCCCAACTGTCACCTGCAATGGACCAAGGTTTCAGGCCCAAGGCGTGAGACCAAAGACTTCGGCATGGAAGCGGCGCTCGATAAAGCCCCCTTCCTACTGTCCCGAAGTCGTTATGCCCGGCGCTCGCCGGTTGTAGTGCTTCAGGACGGAACGGTGGGCACCGTGATGGTGCCCAAACAAACATAGAGAATGTGGAGACACTCCCCCATGCAAACCGACACAACTCGCGAGAACCCGCAGGGCACCTTGCCGCAGGCCGCTGATTCGAATTCGGATCTGTCCGCCACCGCGCCTGGCCAACTGCGCGTGATCAAGCGTAACGGCACTGTCGTTCCCTACACCGATGACAAAATCACCGTCGCCATCACCAAAGCGTTCCTCGCAGTTGAAGGCGGCACCGCTGCTGCCTCGTCGCGAATCCACGACACTGTTGCCCGCCTGACCGAACAGGTCACCGCGACCTTCAAGCGTCGCATGCCATCGGGCGGCACCATCCACATCGAAGAAATCCAGGACCAGGTCGAACTGGCCCTGATGCGTGCCGGCGAGCAGAAAGTCGCTCGCGACTACGTGATCTACCGTGACGGTCGTTCGAAAGAACGCGCTGCCCACGCACCGGCCGAGGAAGCGGTCAACGCTCACCCGTCGATCCGCATCACCCGTGCCGACGGCAGCCTGGCGCCACTGGACATGGGCCGCCTGAACACCATCGTCACCGAAGCGTGCGAAGGCCTGGAAGAAGTCGACGGCGACCTGATCCAGCGCGAAACCCTGAAGAACCTGTACGACGGCGTGGCCCTGAACGACGTCAACACCGCCCTGGTGATGACCGCCCGTACCCTGGTTGAACGCGAGCCGAACTACTCGTTCGTGACCGCGCGCCTGCTGATGGACACCCTGCGCGGCGAAGGCCTGGGTTTCCTCGGCGTCGCCGAAAGCGCCACCCACCACGAAATGGTCGACCTGTACGCCAAGGCGCTGCCGGCCTACATCGCCAAAGGTATCGAGTTCGAACTGCTGAACCCTGTGCTGGCCACCTTCGACCTGGAAAAACTGGGCAAGGCGATCAATCACGAGCGCGACCAGCAATTCACCTACCTGGGCCTGCAGACCCTGTACGACCGTTACTTCATCCACAAGGATGGCGTGCGTTTCGAACTGCCGCAGATCTTCTTCATGCGTGTGGCCATGGGCCTGGCAATCGAAGAGAAGCACAAAGAAGACCGCGCGATCGAGTTCTACAACCTGCTGTCGTCCTTCGACTACATGGCTTCGACTCCGACCCTGTTCAACGCCGGTACCCTGCGTCCACAGCTGTCGAGCTGCTACCTGACCACCGTGCCGGATGACCTGTCGGGCATCTACCACGCGATCCACGACAACGCCATGCTGTCGAAATTCGCTGGCGGCCTGGGCAACGACTGGACACCGGTGCGTGCGCTGGGTTCGTACATCAAGGGCACCAACGGCAAGTCCCAGGGCGTCGTGCCGTTCCTGAAAGTAGTGAACGACACCGCCGTAGCGGTTAACCAGGGCGGCAAGCGCAAAGGCGCTGTATGTGCCTACCTGGAAACCTGGCACATGGACATCGAAGAGTTCATCGAGCTGCGCAAGAACACCGGTGATGACCGTCGTCGTACCCACGACATGAACACCGCCAACTGGATCCCGGACCTGTTCATGAAGCGCGTCTTCGATGACGGCAAGTGGACCCTGTTCTCGCCGTCCGAAGTACCGGACCTGCACGACCTGACCGGCAAGGCCTTCGAAGAGCGCTACGAGTACTACGAAGCCCTGACCGAGTACCCGGGCAAGGTCAAGCTGTTCAAGACCATCCAGGCCAAAGACCTGTGGCGCAAGATGCTGTCCATGCTGTTCGAAACCGGCCACCCGTGGCTGACCTTCAAGGACCCGTGCAACCTGCGCAGCCCGCAGCAGCACGTCGGCGTGGTCCACAGCTCGAACCTGTGCACCGAGATCACCTTGAACACCAACAAGGACGAGATCGCCGTTTGCAACCTGGGCTCGATCAACCTGCCGAACCACATCGTGGGCGGCAAGCTGGACACCGCCAAGCTGCAACGCACCGTGAACACCGCCGTGCGCATGCTCGATAACGTGATCGACATCAACTACTACTCGGTGCCGCAAGCGCAGAACTCCAACTTCAAGCACCGTCCGGTCGGCCTGGGCATCATGGGCTTCCAGGACGCGCTGTACCTGCAGCACATCCCTTACGGTTCCGATGCTGCCGTCGAGTTCGCCGACAAGTCGATGGAAGCGGTCAGCTACTACGCGATCCAGGCGTCCTGCGACCTGGCCGATGAGCGTGGCGCCTACGACACCTTCCAGGGTTCGCTGTGGTCCAAAGGCATCCTGCCGCTGGATTCGCAACAGATCCTGATCGAGGCCCGTGGCCAGAAGTACATCGATGTCGACCTGAACGAATCCCTGGACTGGGCACCGGTTCGCGCCCGTGTACAGAAAGGCATTCGTAACTCCAACATCATGGCCATCGCACCGACCGCGACCATCGCCAACATCACTGGCGTTTCGCAGTCGATCGAACCGACCTACCAGAACCTGTATGTGAAATCGAACCTGTCGGGCGAATTCACCGTGATCAACCCGTACCTGGTTCGCGACCTGAAGGCTCGCGGTCTGTGGGACTCGGTCATGATCAACGACCTGAAGTACTACGACGGTTCGGTGCAGCAGATCGAGCGCATCCCGCAAGAACTCAAAGAGCTCTATGCGACCGCCTTCGAAGTTGACACCAAGTGGATCGTCGACGCGGCAAGCCGTCGTCAGAAGTGGATCGACCAGGCTCAGTCGCTGAACCTGTACATCGCTGGCGCTTCGGGCAAGAAGCTGGACGTGACCTACCGCATGGCCTGGTACCGTGGCCTGAAAACCACTTACTACCTCCGTGCCCTGGCCGCGACCAGCACCGAGAAGTCGACCATCAACACCGGCAAGCTGAACGCTGTTTCCAGCGGCGGCAACCACGGTGACGACTCGGTCCTGGCAGCGCCTGCCGGTCCTGCTCCAGTGCCGAAGGCTTGCGCCATCGACGAGCCGGATTGCGAAGCTTGCCAATAAGCTGAGCCGGTAAGCGCTGAAAGGCGCTTATCTGAAACCCCCGATGAGCCTCTGGCTTGTCGGGGGTTTTCTTTTGTCTGCCTTAAGATCTTTATCTGCCACCCACAAAAAAGCCCCTCTTCCGAGGGGCTTTTCATACAGCACAATCCAGCATCAAGCCATCTGAATGATGGTCTGCATGATGGTGCTCTGGGTGGAGATGGTCTTGGCGTTCGCCTGGTAGTTGCTCTGCGCCTTGATCAGGTCGACCAGTTCGTTGGTCAGGTTGACGTTGGACTCTTCCAGGGAGTTGGAAACGATCGAACCCAGGGTGCCAGTCTCCGGCGCATCGTAGCCCGGGATGCCCGACGCGTAGGTTTCCTTCCAGCTGGTGCCGCCGACCGGCTGCAGGCCTTGTTCGTTGGTGAAGCTGGCCAGGGAGATCTGGCCGATCGGCTTGGTCTGGTTGTTGCTGAAGTTGGCCAGCAACACACCGCTGCCGTCGATGGTCAGGTTGGTGATCTGGCCAGTGGCGTAACCGTTCTGCGCCGGAATCGAACGCGCGGTGTCGGCGTTGAACTGGGTGGTGTTGGCCATGGCGATGGTCAATCCAGCCGGATCGGCTGCGGCGCCGTTGGCTGTCCAGACGCCATTGGTGACACTGCCCGGAGTCCAGTTGGTGATTTTCAGGTCACTGCTGATCACCGAAGTCGGCGGCGTGGTTGGCGGCGTCACCGGTGTGCTGACCGAGGTCAGTTTGCCGGTGGAATCGAACGACATGGTCGAAGCAACCGGCGCGGTAACGGTAGGATCACTGCCATCCGGATTACGGCCATCGATCAGCGTGTAGGTGTCCCACGTGTTCGCTCCAGTCTTGACCATGTATTGATCCATGGTGTGCTGGTTACCCTGAGTATCGAAGATCGGGGTACTGAACGACTTGGTAAAGGTCTCGGTCTTGGACGGGTCGAACTTGTTCGCCGCAACCGTCTGGTCGATCACCGCCGAGGTGGAGTTCAGGTTGATCGTCGACGACACGGTGCTGGTGGATTTCGGTGCCAGGTTGGAGGTGTCGATGCGCAGGTCGGTCAGCACGCCATTGACGATCTTGCCGTTGGCATCCACACCGTAACCTTGCAGGCGGGCCGTACCGTCGCTGTTGGTGACGTAGCCTTCCTTGTCGGTCTTGAATGTACCGGCACGGGTGTAGGTCAGCGAACCGTTGTTGCTCAGGACAAAGAAACCGTTGCCCTGGATACCCATGTCGAGCACGTTACCCGTGTTGCTTACGTCACCCTGGCCGAACTGCTGGGAAACGTTGGCCAGGCGCACGCCGTTGCCGACGGTCTTGCTGCCGGTGCCCAGGCGGGTCGCCGAGTACACGTCTTCGAATTCTGCACGGGACGATTTGAAACCGGTGGTCGCGACGTTGGCGATGTTGTTGCCGGTCACGTCCAGTTGTTTGTTGGCTGCATAGAGACCGCTAAGGCCGATATTGAAAGACATCATCCACTCCTTTGTGCCGTGTTAGTCGGCTCTACATACCAATGGTTTGTACTTTGGACAGGGCAACGCTGCCCAGCCCGGCCAGATTGAGCATCAACTCACCGCCGGTCTGGCTGATGGTCACGCTGTTGACGGTCGCCGGCAGGTTGGTGATCAACGCGACGGACTGGCCATCGATCGTGCTCGTGGCGCCGAAGGTGTAGGTGCCCGCAGGTACCGTCTCACCCGCATCGTTCTTGCCGTCCCAGATGAAGCTGGCGTTGCCGGCCTTCTGCGAACCGAGGTCGATGGTGCGCACGGTCTTACCGTCGGCGTCGGTGATCTTCAGGGTGGCGGACACCACCGAAGACGGAACCACCACCGTGCCACTGAGGCTCTTGGTGGTATCGACCACAGCCTTGTCGCCCGGCGCGATGACCGAACGGCCCACCAGCGACGACGCCTGCAAGGCCTGGGACGAGTTGTAGTTGCTGGCCAGGCCGCTCACGGTGTTGTTGAGCGTGGTGATGCCTTCCAGGCTGCTGAACTGCGCCAACTGGGCCACGAACGCGCCGTTGTCCTGGGGCTCCAGCGGGTTCTGGTTTTTCAGCTGGGTCACCAGCAACTGCAGGAACGCATCCTTGCCCAGGGCCTTGTTGCCCGTGGCGCTGCCGGTTGCCGACGCGAGGCCGTCAGTCGTGGCGCTGGTCTTGATCGAGGAATTGGCCAGGATATCGTTGAGGCTCAAACCGCTGGTGGAATCGGTAACACTCATCTGAGTCGTCCCTTATCACTGACCGAGGGTCAGGACCTTCTGCATCATGGTTTTGGCGGTGTTCATCATTTCGGCGTTGGTCTGGAACGAACGGCTCGCAGAAATCATGTCGGCCATTTCTTCAACCACGTTGACGTTCGGGTAGTAGACGTAGCCCTTGGCATCGGCCGCCGGATGGTTCGGCTCGTAGCGCGCCTCGAGGTTGCTCTGGTCTTCGACCACACCCAGCACCTGCACGCCCTGACCGGCGGCATCCTGGTTCTGGAACAGCGAGTCGCTGCCGCCGCTCTGGCCGCCCTGGAACATGGTGGCGAACACTGGATGACGCGCGCGGTAGGTCTGGTCGATGCTCGACGAAACCGTCTCGGCGTTGGCGATGTTCGAAGCGACGGTGTTCAAACGCGTGGTCTGCGCACTCATGCCGCTACCGGCAATGTTGAAAACACTGGATAGAGACATGGCTTACTCTCCGCGCAGGGCTGATACCAGCCCTTTGAATTTGCTGTTGAGCAGGGTGAAGCTGGCCTGGAAGCCGATCGCGTTTTGCGCGTAGTTCGACTGTTCCAGCTGGGCGTCCACGGTGTTCTGGTCGATCGACGGTTGCATCGGAGTGCGATACAGCAACGACTCGTCGCCATTGCCCAGGCCTTCAG
The DNA here is from genome assembly GCF_056406435.1 of Pseudomonas sp. P1_C12. Lineage (NCBI taxonomy): Bacteria > Pseudomonadati > Pseudomonadota > Gammaproteobacteria > Pseudomonadales > Pseudomonadaceae > Pseudomonas > Pseudomonas sp. P1_C12. Next base: position 90,839 of record NZ_JBFUAE010000017.1, read on the forward strand.
CCTCGATGTGACGGCTGTTGGTCATGTTCAGGGCGAAGGTGCCGCTTTTGGTTTTTTCGTTCTGCTCGGCGAGCACTTTCGAGAAGTCCAGGTCCCGAGCCTTGTAGTTCGGGGTATCGGCGTTGGCGATGTTGTTGGCCAGGACTTCGGCACGCTGGGCGCGGAAGCCCAGGGCTTGTTCGTGGATACCGAGCGCTTTATCGAAGCTGATGCTCATGTCGGGAAACCTTCGGGTGACCTGATTTTTCGTAGGATCAACTTAGCAAGCCCCATGCCAATTCAAAAAAGCCCGGAAACCGGGGCTTTGCCGGCCATGGCAACGCGGCAATGCCAGAAAAGCGGCAACGGTTTTCCGCCGCATGCCGCTTTTCTGCCGCTTGTCCTACGCAACACGTCCCCCCTGTAGGAGCTGCCGAAGGCTCGGGCCGCGTTCGGCAGCTCCTACGTGATGCAAAAGCGCCAGGCATAAAAAAGGAGCCCCGAAGGGCTCCCGTTTTTATGCCTGGCGCTTTTGCATCACTTCGCCTGGTAAATGATCCCCGGGCTGCACTGGACCATCTGGTAATGATCCGGCAAGCCGTTCAGCGCTTCGGAAGCACCGAGGAACAGGTAACCGCCCCGCTTCAACGTGCTGTGGATGCGCAACAGGATGTCCTTCTTCACCTCGGCGGAGAAGTAGATCAACACGTTGCGGCAGAACACGATGTCGAACTTGCCCAGACTCGCGTAGCTGTCCAGCAGGTTGAAGGAACGGAATTCCACGCGGCTCTTGATCGGCGCCTTGATCACCCAGCGTCCCGGTCCTTTCGGGTCGAAATAACGCTGCAGACGCTCGGGCGACAGACCGCGGCCGATGGCCAGGCTGTCGTACTCACCGGTCTTGCAGTTGTTCAGCATGGTGCCGGACAGGTCGGTGGCAACGATCTGCACACCCATCCTCAACTGACCCATGTTGACCCGCTCGAACTCGTCGATGGACATCGACAGCGAATAGGGTTCCTGGCCCGACGAGCATGCCGCCGACCAGATGCGCAGGCGCTGGCCGGGACTGGCCTTGATCGCTTCGGGCAGTACCTTGTTCTTCAAGACTTCAAACGGGTAGGTGTCTCGAAACCACAGGGTTTCATTGGTGGTCATGGCATCCACCACCTGCTCGCGCAAACCGCTGCGCGGTTGCGTCTGCATGCGCTGAACCAGCTCACCCAAAGACTTGATGCCTTGCTGTTCCATCAGTTTGTTGAGACGGCTGGAGACCAGGTACTGCTTGTTTTCACCGAGCAAAATGCCACAGGCTTTTTCCAGGAATACCCGGAACTGTTCGAAATCCAAATTACCCGTAGACAATGATGCCGCCTCTTAAATCGTGTTGACTGCCTGGGGTGCGAACCCCTAGCTGATATCTGCTGCTTTGATCCGGTCGACTACCCGGGATGCCAGGTCATCAGGACGGAACTTGGCCAGGAAGTCATCGGCACCGACCTTCTTGACCATCGCCTGATTGAATACCCCCGACAACGAAGTATGCAGGATGATATGAAGCTTTTGCATGCGCGGGTCGTTGCGGATTTCCGCCGTCAGGGTGTACCCGTCCATCTCCGGCATCTCGATGTCGGAGATCATCATCAGGAACTCTTCTTCCGGTTTTTTGCCCTCGCCGACCAGTTTGCGCAGGTAATCCAGCGCTTGCCGACCATCGTTCAACGCCACCACTTCGACGCCGACCGTTTGCAGGCAACGCGTGACCTGCTTGCGCGCCACCGACGAGTCATCGACCGTCAGCACTCGCAACGAAAGCGCCTTGTGCCGGGTTTCGACATCCACCACACCCACGGAAATCGCTTCCGGCGTCGGTGCCACTTCCGCCAGCACCTTCTCGACGTCGATGATTTCGACCAACTGATTGTCGACTCGCGTCACCGCCGTCAGGTAGTGATCGCGCCCGGTGCCCTTGGGCGGCGGATGGATCTCCTCCCAGTTCATGTTGACGATGCGTTCCACCGAGCGAACCAGGAAACCCTGGGTCTTGGTGTTGTACTCTGTGATGATCACGAACGGATTGTTCTTGTCCTTCAACGCACCGGAGCCAGTCGCCATTGCCAGATCAAGGATCGGAATGGTCGCCCCCCGGATGTTCGCCACGCCGCACACGACAGGACTGGACTTGGGCATCAGCGTCAGTTTGGGGCATTGCAGCACCTCCCGAACCTTGAACACGTTGATCCCGTACAGCTGCTGGCCGTCGAGACGGAACAACAACAGCTCAAGGCGATTCTGCCCCACCAGTTGCGTGCGCTGGTTTACCGAATCCATTACACCAGCCATGCCCAGACTCCTACACCAACGCCAAGTGTTGTTGCGACGCGCCTTCATCACTAAACGGCACGGCGCTTGCTTTTTTAATCGTTATGAACACAGAACCGACATTTTTCCGACGCCTGACCACACCCTGCCGAAAATTGCTCGGCGTGCTGGCGGCTGTTTGCCTGTTCAACGCTGGCAGCCCTGCCCTTGCTGACGCGGTTACCTTGCCTGACATGCTTATCGGCGTCACTCAGGGCTTTCTTGAATTCACCGTAGAAGACTATCTGGCTACCAGACAAACGGAAGGTCGCTACGAGATCCAGGTCAACCCGCTCGATCCGCGTATGCACATGCCCATGTGCGACAAGGAATTGACAGCAACCCTTGAGAGTCCCAAGCCGTTGGGACGGGTTACGGTCAAGGTCCGCTGCGAGGGCGCTTCCCCCTGGACAGTCTTCGTACCCGCTCAAGTCCGCCTGTTTCGCGATGTCGTGACCAGCGCCCGGCCACTGCGCCGCGCAGCCATTGTCGAACCTGGGGATGTGGTCCTGCGCGAGCGCGATATCAGCCTCATCAGCCAGGGCTACCTGACCTCTCTCGATCAGGCGATCGGGCAGCGACTGACCCGACCAATGGTCGCCGACCAGGTGATTACCCTGGTGCATATCGAACAGGCCGAGGTCATCCGCAAGGGTGATCAGGTGGTGATTACCGCCCGCAGCGGCACACTCAGCGTGCGCATGCCGGGCGAAGCCCTGTCAAACGGCAGCCTGAGCGAACAGATTCGGGTGAAGAACCTCAATTCCCAAAGGGTCATCAAGGCGCAGGTCATGGCGCCGGGGCAGGTGGAAGTGTCCATGTAAGGCGCTCAGTTCATCGGAATGTGGCACTTGCCGCGGCTGTTCCCTAGACTGTGTTCCAGGCACGGTAAGCGCTGGCGCGCGCAAGGTTCATTGATAAATGGGCCTAAAGTTTTCCAGGGAATGGCCGAAACCATGGCAAGCGTCCAAATTCCCAGAGGTTTTTTATCATGGTCATCGATTTCAGCCGTTTGAACAGCTCCTCGTCCCTTACGGGCAGTACACGTACCAGCGCCAGCAAGGAAAGCGCCGAAGCCGGCAAATCCTTGCCGCTGGAGTCCGCGGCCGAACAGGCCGGTACCGTCAAAAGCGGGGAATCGGTACATCTCAGCGATGAGGCTCAACAGTTGCAGAAGGTCACTGACAAGCTGCGCGATCAACCCGCCGTCGACAACGCCCGCGTGGCCGAGTTGAAAGCAGCGATTGCCGATGGCAGCTATAAAGTCGACAGCAACCGTGTAGCCAACAAACTGCTCAACTTCGAAGCCCAGCGCTAGGCCACCGCCAGCGCCAGGCTTTTGGACGCTTAAAACCCAAGGCCAGCCATGCACGACACTCATTTACTGCAACTGATCACCGACGACTTTGCTCCAGCGCAACACCTGCTGGAACTGCTGCAGACCGAATCCCTCGCATTGCATGGCCGCGACATGCCATTGCTCGAGGACATCCTGGCGCAGAAACAGGCATTGGTCGTTTTGCTCGAACAGCATGGCCGCAAGCGCAGTGAAGTCCTCGCCAGCCTCAACCTGCCGACCAACCGTGGCGGTCTGGAGCAACTGGCCAGCCAGTCGAGCATTGGCGAGCAGTTGCTGGCGCAAAGTGACGTGCTGACCGATCTCCTGGCCCAGTGTCAGGCCATCAACGCCAACAACGGCCAGTCGATCCTCACTCAGCAGGCCGCTACGGCCACCCAGCTGAAAATCCTCACCGGCGGTGAAACCCCGGCGCTTTACGATGCCAGCGGAACATTCTCCAAGCTTGCCAAGCCGCGCCCGCTCAGTCAGGCATGAACCGGTCAATGCCCCCGCTCTATCAAGACGCGCAACATACTGGCAAACTGCTAGCCTGCCGTAGTCAAATTTTGTCTGGAGATTGATTAACCGTGTCCAATGCCTTATCCGTGGATGATGCTCCGCAGCCACCCAAGGTGCTCTCCACGCCCTTGGAAATCTCCAGCAACCTGCGCCAGCTGCTCGAAAGCCATGACCCGCTGATCATTACGTTCCACGAGCGCAGCCAGCGCTTCCAGAGCTACCTGGTGGACCTGGACCGTGACAGCAATATGATTGCCCTGGACGAAATGATTCCCCGTGACGGCGAGCGCTACCTGCTGGCGGGCGAGCCGTTCAGGGTCGAAGGCTTTCACGAAGGCGTACGCATAGCCTGGGAAAGCAACGGCCAATTGAACATCGACGAATCCGGTGGCAGCCGCTGCTATCGTGGCACCCTGCCCGATGAAGTGGTGTACCACCAGCGCCGTAATGCGTTCCGTGCGGCACTGAAGCTGGCACAACTGGTCAACGTCAACCTCGACGGCGAAAAGCTCAAGGCCTCCATCAGCGGCAAGCTGCTGGATATTTCCGCTACCGGCTGCAAACTGCGTTTCGATGGTGACATCACTGGCAGCCTGCAACTGGGTCAGGTTTACGACCGCTTCAGCGCCGAACTGCCCTTTGGCAAGATGACCGCGCCGGTCGAGTTGCGTTATCTGCACTTCGAAGAAAAAATCTCCACCACCTTCGCCGGCGTTCGCTTCCATAACATGAGCGGGCTGGTGCAGCGTCAGGTCGAACGCTTCGTCTACCAGTTGCAACGCGAAGCGCGTCGCTTCGACAAAGACGATCTCTGATGTAGCACGGCCCCTGTAGGAGCCGGCTTGCCGGCGAAGGCGTCCTTTAACCTTGCATCGATACAACGGACGTCTTCGCTGGCAAGCCAGCTCCTACAAAAACGGGCAGTCCCTTGCGGTGACTGCCCGTTTTTTTATGCCCTGATTTAAGGCCTGGCCTCGCTGAAGTTCGGGTCTCGCCCTGTATCAGGGTCTTGCGGTGGCTGATCGGTTTCATCCTCGGTTACATCAGCCTCAGGTTCTGATTCAGGCTCTGACCCGGTACTCACCGGATTTTGCATCTGATCCTGCACCACCTGCTCATCAACACGCGGGTCGAGGCAGGCCACCAGCGGTGAACTCGTCATGTTGTCCGGCATGGCCACGTGATGCAGCGGCGCATCTTCCACCTGATGCAGGTTGGTCACAGCTTTCGGGCGAATCCGCCATACCAGCACCAACGCAAAGAAACTGAAGAAGGCATAGAGCATCTGGCTGCCGAACAGCTTCATCAGCACGCCTGCCACCAGCGGCCCGATACTCGCGCCAACGCCGTAGGTCACCAGCAACATTGCCGTCAGGGATACCCGGCGATCGCCTTCGACATGGTCATTGGAGAACGCCACCGCCAACGGATACAGGCAGAACTGCACCAGCGAACAGACAAAACCGGCGATAAACAGAACCTCCAACGGCACCTGCGGCATGATCGCCAGCGGCAGTGCAGCCAGGGCCAGGCTGAATGCGAAACTGCGGATCAACACGGCCCGATCGTAGCGGTCGGACAACCAGCCCAACGGCCACTGCACCAGCAACCCGGCAAAAATACAGCTACCCATGAACAGGCCGACCTGCTCCGTGGACAATCCTTGCTGCGAGGCATACAGCGGCGCCAGACCGTAGAACGAACCGACGATCAGCCCTGCCCCCAGCACCGTACTCAATGATTGCGGCACACGCTTGATAAAGAACCGTGGCTCCATGGGCGCCGGATGCAAGGGTGCAGGGTGGATCCGCCGGGTCAGCGCCACGGGCACCAGGCACAGGGCGAAACACAGGGCGACCAGCATCAGCAGTTCCAGCCCCAGCGCCGGGTGCATGACCAGAATCAGTTGCCCCATCACCAGGCCCAGGTAAGAGGCGATCATGTAACCGCTGAACACCAACCCGCGCTGCTTGGCTTCGGCCTGTTCGTTCAGCCAGCTCTCGATCACCATGTACTGGCACATCATGCCGAGGCCGACGATCACCCGCAGGAACAGCCAGGCCGGCAGCCAGTCGATCAGGCCATGACCCAACACCGCCGCGCCGACGATTCCGGCACAGGCCGAGTAGGCCCGGATATGCCCGACCCGGGCAATCAACCGGTGACCGATCTTGCCCCCCAGCACCAGGCCGAAGTAGTTGGCGGCCATCAACGCACCGACCCACAGGCTGTCGACATGGTCGGCCGCCAGGCGCAGGCCCAGGTAAGTACTCAACAGGCCTGAACCGATCAACATCATCAGCGAGGCGAAATACAGTGCTCGAAAGGATTTCCAGATTTGGCGCATCGGCGTTCCGAGCGGCTCCTTGCAGTGATAATCGGCTATCGCTAAACGATAGCCGGATGTCGACGGATCGTCAGGCCTGGGCTGCTAAAACACGCCGTTCCCAGGGAGTAATTTCATTATGGAAACTGCTCAGCTCCAGGGTCTTCGAAGCGATGTAGCCTTCGATGAATTCCACGCCGAACAGTTCCTTGGCCAACTGGCTACGTTTCAGACGCTCCAGTGCCGCATGCAAGGTACAGGGCAACGAAAGATTGTCTGGCACTTCGAACTCACCCTGGATCGGCGCGCTCGGCTCTAACGCGTCCTCGATGCCATGCAACCCCGCCGCCAGGCTTGCGGCAATCGCCAGATACGGATTGGCATCAGCGCCCGGCAAGCGGTTCTCGACCCGGCGGGCCACCGGCAAACTGGCCGGTATGCGCAAGCCGGCTGCCCGGTTGTCATAGGACCAGCAGGCATTATTCGGTGAGGCGTAAGGGTGGCACAAGCGCTGATAGGAGTTCACGTTCGGCGCAAACAACGCAGTGAAGTCGGCCATGCACACTTGCTGTCCGGCAATGAAGTGACGGAAGGTTGCCGTCTCCCGCCCCGCCTTGTCACTGAACACGTTTCGCCCCGAATCGATCTCGACGACACTCTGGTGAATATGCATCGAACTGCCCGGCGTATGCGCCAGCGGCTTGGCCATGCACACCACGCTCAGGCCGTGCTTGAGGGCAACTTCCTTGAGCAAGTGCTTGAACAGGAACGTCTGGTCGGCCAGCAGCAATGGATCGCCATGCAGCAGATTGATCTCGAACTGGCTGACGCCCATTTCGTGCATGAACGTATCGCGGGGCAGCCCCAACGCAGCCATACATTCGTAGACTTCATTGAAGAAGGGGCGCAGCCCATTGTTGGAGCTGACGCTGAACGCCGACTGACCATCCTCGCGACGACCATCCAGCCCCAGCGGTGGCTGGAACGACTGAGTCGGGTCGGTGTTAGGCGCAAAAACGAAGAACTCAAGCTCGGTCGCCACCACGGGCGCCAGGCCGCGGGCCGCGTAACGGGCAATCACGGCCTTGAGCTGACCACGGGTCGACAGGCTGGAGCTGGTGGTGGTGCCCAGTTCATTCGCGTCGCAAATGGCGAAGCCCCGCGGTGGATGGCTCCAGGGCAAGCGGTGGATTTGTGCTGGGTCCGGGATCAGCGCCAGGTCGCCATCATCGCTGCCGTAAAAACGCGCCGGCGGGTATCCGCCCATGATGCATTGCAACAGCACGCCCCGCGCCATCTGCAATCGTCGACCGTCGAGAAACCCCTCGCAGGTCATCACTTTGCCCCGTGGAACGCCATTCAAATCCGGCGTGACACACTCAACTTCATCAATGCCCGTCAATCGCTGCGCGAGTGAACTCAGGCCAACGGTGGTCATGACGCAATCCTTGTTATTGTGCGAGCCGCGAACGGCGACCGTACAAAATAGGCTCCGCGTGTTCGGAATTTCAAGCAGCGTCGATAAATATGCTGCCAGTCAGGGCAGGTAAAGGCGGAACACCCCACCGCCCAACGGACCACCATTGCCGATTTCGGTGCGTCCGCCGACACCGTTGCGCTGATGCAACGCGGCAATTCGTCCGGCAAAGTACAGGCCCAACCCGGTGCTTCCGGTGCTTTGATTGATGCCCTGCACGTAATCGGCCTGGTGCTCGATCATCTGCGCCGGATACCCCTGGCCATCGTCATTGATGGTCAACACCAGTTGCCCGGCTTCGTCGCTGACGCTGATCAAAACGGCATGCCGTGCAAAGCGGATGGCATTGTTGATGCAGTTGGCCAATACCGACGCGATCAACTCACGGTCGAAGAAACCCAACGGGCTCAGCGGGTCCACTTCATAGGTGGCCATGATGCCGCGGCTGGCGAACACTTCCTGATGGCAAGCCAGTTGCGCTTCGATGAAGTCGTCCAGTTCATGGTAGGCCGGCTGCAACGGCATCTGGTTGACGCCGAGCTTGTACAGCCCCAGCAACTGCACCAGCATGCCGTTGAGGTGGGCGAACTCGAAGTCGATCACGCCCTGCTCAGGCGTCTGCCGCGCCGACTCCGGCAATCGCGCCAGCCAGTGGCTGTGGGCCTGCATCAGCATGGCCAGCGAGTTCTTCATATCGTGCACGGTAGAGGCGATCACCGTGGAAAAATCCAGTGCCTGTTGGTTGTCGTTCATTGGCCAAACGCCTTGCTTTTCAGCTTCTGGTAACGCGGATAACGCGCGTCGGAGTCGGGCATCAGGCCGACCATTTTCAGGCAGGTCCGGCATTCTTCCAGCTCCGCTGAAGGAACGCCGGTATCGGTGCCGTGCAACAACGACTGCGCCAGGTTCAGGGCGATACTGATGTTCTTCGGCTGCATCGCCAGGGCTTTGCGGAACACCGCTCGCGCCTCCACCAGATTGCCGGTCTTGTACACGCGCACGCCCTGACGGTTGAGTTCCGCCGCGGCGTTGCCGGAGTTGAGGATGCTCGGGTCGTCGGTCTGCTTGGCGATGTCCTTCATGACCACAGGATCATCGCCGTAGATTTCCACGCAGTTTTTCAGCATCGCGGTACCGGCCTCGGTCTGCCCGAGCATCTTCAGCTGCTTGGCCACCAGCAACGCCGCTTCGGCGCTCATGAATTGCTCCATGCCATCCAGACGCAACAAGGCTTGCTCGGTGAGCTTGTCAGCCGTCTCGGCATCGTTGAGCAACAGGCTGGTGGCCTTCATCAGGCGCGCGCGGATTTGCAGGCCCGGATCGGAAGGGTTTTCCTTGGCCACGGCGCTCAACGTGGTGTTGATTTCCAGACGGGTCCGCGTGTCCAGGCCCCTTTCGCTGCCCTTGCTGATCAAGGCGTGGGCCAGGCCAAGGTTGCTTTCGGCATCCTTGAACCGTGACTGCGCACCCTGGCTCACAGCCTGGCGATAGGCCTTGGCCGCCGTGTCGAAATCCTCGTTGGTCATCGCCAGCTTGCCCAGCAACGCCTGGCGGCGAACCGCCAGCGGCGACAGGCGAATCGCTTCCTCCAGAACACGCTGTGCACCCTTGGTATCGCCTTCGGCGACCAGCACGTCCGCCATGCCGTCATACAGCGACGGCATCATCGGGAAGACTTTCAGGGCTTTTTCGTAAATGCCTTTGGCCTGCGCGACCTGACCGCGCTTGAACAGCAACTTGCCCAACCCGGCAAACGCCCATGGCAATGGGCGGTCGGCGATGATGCCGTCGTACAGGCGCTCCAGCGCTTCGTTCTGATTGAGGTCGCGCAGGGCATCGGCGCGATAGCGCAGGCACAGTGGCGAATAGCGGATGTCTTGCTTGCACAGGGCGATGCAGGCGTTGAGCACTTCCATCGGCTTGCCGCGATCAAGGGCCTGCAGGATCGGCTTGAGCAGGGTCTTGCGCTGCTCCAGGCGCTCCAGGCGCTGGGCCAGGCTGGATCGGTTGAACGGCTTGGTCAGGTAGGCATCGGGCTCGTGCTCCAGCGCACTGAGCACCATGGCCTGGCTGGTTTCGGCGGTGACCATGACGAACACCGCTTCATGGCTGATCAGCTTTTCTTCCATCAGGTCTTCGAGCACCTGTTGGCCGTTTTTCTTGCCGTCACCCAGGTGAAAGTCCTGCAGGATGAAGTCGTATTGCTTCTGCGAGCACATTTTCAGCGCCTGCTCGCCGGTATCGGCAGTGTCCACTTCCTTGACGCCCAGTTCGCGCAGCATCGACCTGACCGAACTGCGAAAGTCCGAGAAATCATCGACGATCAAAAAACGCTTTTGGTGATACGACAGCATCGAAGATTTCCAGGCAATGTAAGAAGAAGAACCCAAAGGCAAATACACGGACGGACTCAACTTCGCAGCCCTTGTTTTGGCGCGCAGATGATAACGGGTGGCACTAGGCTATCAAACACCTTCGCATAGACAATGAGCCCCCATGCCGACCGGAAGAGACGAACAAGTCCCTGACTGCCCGGGTTATCGGCCAGCCATGGCATTCCCTTGAGAACCTGCCCCAACACTCACTCTGAAAATGTGAAGGCGTTACTGAAAACGAGACATCACGCACAAAAAAGTGCTGATCAATGAACACCAGCAATACATGAACACCAGCAAATGCCGGTGGCTGGCCAGGCGGACTTCGCCGATAAATTGACTAAGTCGAAATTGGCACTCCTAACTGCACGCCACTCGTCGATTAATTGACGATTTTGATCAGAATCAGACTTTGGTCGCTAGTCACCTGTGACGAGCCTAATACCTTGATTTTCGAGGGTTACCCCCTCCCTTGAGAACACCGGTCAGGCCTATTCGCACTGGGCTTGTATCGAGGACTGACGGACGGGCAGGCTGGCAGCGCTCCGGGCTGACCTAGAATCAGTTCAGAGGCGGGAGGGAGCACATCATCATGCGCAAAACACTGATAATTATTCGTATTTATCTTCTCTCTCGGGCTTTGCCTGCCTTTTGGAAACGTTCGCCCTCCCTGTCAGTGCTGTTGATGGAAATGGCCCCAGGGCTGCTGGTTGCCAATGCTTGGGCGGGCACTATCACGGCATCTCGGCGTTCAAATCTGTCCTTCAATCGCGCCGACCCAGTGAGCAAGTTGCTGACCCGGGAAGGCCAGCGGGTGGAGGCCATCGCTGGTTTTTCAAGGGGGTCAGGAAGATCATGACTGACCAAAAAGAACCCATTCGCGTGATGTTGATCGATTGTCGCCCCCTCGTGCTTAAGGGCCTTCACGACTTGATCAATGCCAGAATGCCCCAGATGGAAGTGACAGCACAGGCCACCACCTATACCGGTGCGCTGGATCTTGCCGATCAGTTGCGGCCCAATGTCATTTTTTTCAGTTTCTTTCCGGATGCGCTGAATCCTCTGGAAGTCGTCGCGGGACTCACCCGTAACGCCGAAATGAAAGTGCTGCTGCTCAAGGGCCTGTACGAAGTCGTCCCCGTTGCCCAGGCGATAGAGGCTGGCGCTCGCGGCATCGTGCTGGCAGAAGACCCGACGGAATCGATTATCCAGGCCATCCTCAAGGTCCACCATAGCGACTTCGCAATGGATAGAGCCTGGGCAGGCGGCCTTTCCAGCTATGCCGCGACCGGGCACATACCCTTGAAATGCAATCTGGAGCGGGCGAAACAGGCGCGGTTGACGCTGCGCGAGAGAGAACTGATTCGCGCCATCGTGGGCGAACCGTCCGCCAAATATGTGAGCATCGCCGGGCGCCTGGGGATCAGCGAGCACACCGTGCACAACCACCTCAGCAACATCTATCAAAAGCTTAATCTCATCAACCGCATCGACTTGCTGATGTATGCGCTGAAACACGGGCTCACCAACAACGAAGCACCGCCCAAGTCCACCTGGGTGGAACTGGATTGAACTTCAAGTCAATACAAGACGGTCTGCCCCTCACCCTCAGGAGGTAGGCCGTCACCGTGTCGCCATCTTTGTCGAAGACCCAGAACAGGGTGCCTGGAATGCTGATGTCGTTCCTGGTATCCCCCGCCGCGTTAACCTGTATCTACCCGTCGCGCTCTTTAAGCCTTGTGCTGCTCGATAGTTAACGGCAGATGCGATCATGCGGATCAGTATTAGAACTGCAAAAAGAATGCGAGGGTGGTTTCCTAGGCCACCCTCGCATCCGTTCACGCGCGCAAAGCCTCAGGCGCTGCCAAAAAAGATGTCGGTACTCTGAACATGGGCCCCGACCACGGTGATGGTCGTTGCTTGTCCGCCAGACTCGGCAACCGTCACGACGCCGTCTGCACCGGTGTTGTTGATCGATTGGACAACGGCGTTCGGGTCGCCGTTGAGCACCAGCTTGTCTTGCACACCTGAGCCCGCATCGAAGCCGGTGACCTGGTACCGGTTTTCATTGACTGACAGATCGATGTTGAACGCATCCTGCTTACCGATCGTGCCAACCAGCGAGAAGTCGAAGGGTGCGTTGGCCGGGTCGTTGGCGAACAGGTTGGCGGCAAACGTACTCGTCGCCGAGTCCCCATCCTTGTCCGTCAGCGTCGCGCTGAATGCCAACTGGACATCGCTGGCCAGATTCTCGCTCTGCTGAATGAACTGGATCACCGGGATCTTGATATCACCCCGGCCCATCGTCAGCTGAACAGCGTCGATCAGTGACGCACCCTCCTTCTCGATGAGGAAGGACACCTGCCCGCCAGCCTCCGGCGTCAGGGTGTTCACCTCGACTTGGTTCGAATGCGTGCCATCCGCGTAGTAGATCCTGTAGTACAGATCCTCGGTCGCCGTGTTGTAACCGGCCACGGAGTTGTCGATGAAGACCTTCATGCCCTTCAGCAAGCTCTCTGGATTAATGACGAAACTTTCATCGGCGGCGCTGATTGCCGCCAGGTTATCTCCCTGGAAAACGTTATTGCCGACGCCGATGCCGGACGTGCTGACGTTCATGGATGCCGGGTCGATGTACGACGGCAAGGGGTTGGTCTGTAGCGTGGCCTCGGTGGGGTCGGGCGCTCCGAGCCCGATGCCGCTCAGGATGTCCGCAGTCGACGCAAGCGCCTTCGCGGAAAAGAACACAATCTCCTCGGATGTCGAAGGAATAGACGGGTTACTCGTCTGCGGAATCAACAATGTGCGCACCGAATCCGGGCCGCCGGCAGCGAGCGAGCCGTCGGCACTGCTGAGCACGATCGTCGAACTGAAGCCCTGCACCAGATCCAGTGCATAACGACCATCGGCATAGGCGGTCAACGTGTAGTCGACGGTGGTATTCGCCGTTGCGGCATTGTTGTCGAAATCACCGGTCAACGTTCCTGCGAACTGGTACGCACCATTGACATCCGGTGATGGCGCCAGCTCGTGGAACGTGCCGGTCCCGGTCATGGTCGTGTTATCTGGCCTGACGAGGGTGAACTGGTCATTGACCAACGAAATATCCAGACCGGCCGCACCCAGCCCGTCGGCTCCCGTCGCCATATTCCAGAACCCGGATTGCGCAAGGACGCTACCGGTCCCGATCAGGTTGCCGAAACTGAGTGCAGGGCCGTCGTCCTTGAACACGAGGTTCTGCCCGATGTTCAGCGTCGCCTGGGCACTGTCGCCGTCACCGTCGGTCTTGATCGCCGTCAGCGTCACCAGGTTGTCCGAGGTCAACGTCCTCGAATCATCCGGATTGGTTGGGTCGGAATGCACCACGGCCCGGAGTTGGTCGAGCGTGACGCTGCCATTGGCGGCGACGCCGACCGTGAACACCAGCAGGTTGCCCGTGGCCGTGCGGCCTTCGACCACGGAGCCATTGAGCGACAGGTTCACCGCCTGGGCCGAGGCCGTGTCCGTCAGCCCCGAAGCTCCCGCCACCACGCCCAACGCATAGGTCAGGGTGCCAGCCCCATCGGCGCCAAACGCCGAATTGAAGTTGGCGGCAAAGCTCTGGGTATCGTTGGTCGCCAGCACCGTTTCGTCCACCGTCAGCGTCGGTTCCGTGCCGGTGGTGGTGATGCTCGGTCCGTCGTCCTTGAACACCAGGTTCTGCCCGATGTTCAGCGTCGCCTGGGCGCTGTCGCCCTCCTTGTCGGTAATGCTCGCCGTCAGTGTCACCAGGTTGTCCGAGGTCAACGACTTCGAATCATCAGGGTTGGTTGCGTCGGGATGCACCACGGCGCGGATCTGGTCGAGCGTGACGCCACCATTGGCGGCGACACTGACCGTGAACACCAGCAGGTTGGTGAGGGCTGTACGCCCTTCGACCACGGTGCCATTGAGCGACAGGTTCACCGCCTCGCCCGAGGCGGTGTCCGTCAGCCCGGAAGCTCCCGCCACCACGCCCAGCGCATAGGTCAGCGTGCCGGCACCATCGGCGCCAAACGCCGAGTTGAAGTTGGCGGCGAAGCTCTGGGTGTCGTTGGTTGCCAGTACCGTCTCGTCCACCGTCAGCGACGGCTCCGTGCCGGTGGGGGTGATGCTCGGTCCGTCGTCCTTGAACACCAGGTTCTGCCCGATGTTCAGGGTCGCCTGAGCACTGTCGCCGTCCCCGTCGGTCTTGATCGCGGTCAGTGTTATCAGGTTGTCCGAGGTCAAACCCGTCGAATCATCGGGATTGGTTGCGTCGGGATGCACCACGGCCCGAATCTGGTCAAGCGTGACGCTGCCATTGGCGGCCACGCTGACCGTGAACACCAGCAGGTTGGTCAGGGCCGTACGCCCTTCCACCACTGCACCGTTGAGCGACAGGTTCACCGCCTCGCCCGAGGCCGTGTCCGTCAGCCCGGAAACCCCGGCCACCACGCCCAGCGCATAGGTCAGGGTGCCAGCCCCATCGGCGCCAAACGCCGAGTTGAAGTTGACGGCAAAGCTCTGGGTGGCGTCGGTCGCCAGTACCGTCTCGTCCACCGTCAGCGTCGGCTCCGTGCCGGTGGTGGTGATGCTCGGCCCGTCGTCGTCGAAGATGATCTTGGAGCCGATTTCGGCTTTCGAAATAGAGGCCTGGACCAGCGTGAAACCACCGATATCAAAATCGGCGTGCTCATTGCCCTTGGCAGTGACGGCCGCCCCGTTCTCGACGAGCACGCGGTTGTGGTCCGACGTAGTGGTGTATTCAATCTGGTAGCCGGCTTTAACGCCGGTGATTGTCGCAACCCCTGCTGCAAAGCTGATGGTGATGGTCGGATCATTCACCGAGCCGTTTGAGTTCTCGATCACCTGCCCGGTACTGTTGAAGACGCGAACATTGGTGATGGACACCGACGCATCATTCGCATACCCATTGATGAAATTCACGCCTGGCTCAGCAGCGGTGCTGAATGCGCTGACCCTTACCACGGCACTCTTGCCGCTTTGCAGCTGCACAACGTCGAAACTGGCCGATTTCGCATTGAAGACGCCGGTAAAATCGACGTTGGATTCAACATCGGCTTCGTTCTGGTCCAGGTTGGGAATGGTCACATTCTGCCTGGCACCCGTGACGAACGAAAAGCGGATGCCCTCTTGCTCCACAATCATCTGATTGTTGGTGCCGAAGGTGGTCGGCCCCCCCGCCTGGCTGGTATTGATCGTGTCGCCAGTCGTTATATTGACGCCGCTTGACTGGTCAGCGGGGTCCTTGCCGGTGGCGATGATCGTGGGATCCGTGATCCGCAACACACCAGCGTCATTGACAACGTTCGGGGTCGCCTTCGTGAACATCAGGAAGAGGTTCTGACCGGAGGGCGCATTGGCCAGACTGAATTCCATGTCCTGACTGGCTCCGATGAAAACCTTGTTCAGCAGATTGAGCGAATCATCGGCGTTCGTACTATCTGGATGCCTGAGCGGTTGGTACTCCACGGTCCAGATCTTGCCACCCGTGACCGGCGATCCGGTTTCTTCAATATAGGCAGCGAACACGATCGCGCCGCTTGAGCTACCGGCTCGGCCCACGACGATGTTGTTGTTCGTATCCGTATAGAGAAGGATGCTGGTGCCGTCGAGGGTAAACAGCCCGCTGTCCACGCCATTGAGCGGTGCGCCGGAGATGCCGACGAAGCTGATATCAGTAATGCTTGCTCCGGGGTCAGCGGTGATGGTGAATGCATTGCTGCCGGTGTTGCCCACGGCACCGGTATAGCCGCTCAAGGCCGCACCCGTGGCGGTACCTGCCCCAAGTCCGGCCAAACGGGTGGAGAAGATCGAGGGCAGGGACGCCACCAGAATGTCGTTGTCGTCAGCGTCTCCCACAGGGCCTGGAGTGGCCGTGCCGTTCTGCAACCCGGCCGTTTCGTCCAGCGTAACGTCCTCGCCGGTCGCCACGACGCTCAAAACACTATCCGTAAAGGACGCTGTCGCCACGGCGTCGTCACCGGTGCCGACCACACCGTCGGCGCCCGCAGAGCTCGCGGTGAGCAGAAACGTCGCGCCTGCCGAGTCGTCGGGATTCACGTACCAGGAAGTGGTGACGCTGCCGTTGACTTGGCCATCGAGATCGCCGGCGCCGCCGTCGGTCACGGACCAGGGCTCGTGCCCCGCGCCGGTGTTGGTATCGAGCACATCGTCGGATGTGCCCCACACGTTATCCGCGCCGGCACCGATGGCATGGTCCACTTCGAGCGTCACTGTGCTGCCGGCGGCGAAACCGCTCGCCGTGATGATGGCAGTGCTGCCGGGGGCGTAGTCTTTAAGGTTGGTGGTGACGGTCGGAATGTAGGTAAAAGTCCAGTCGTGGTTGACGGGTGAAGGATGGTCACCGGCGTTATTGGTCAGGTCATTCGTTGGCGATGAGGTTTTCTTGCGCATAGTCATGACTTTCTCCTGAGCGGGTCCAGTCATCGGGGGTCGACCGTGGACCATTTTCTGATCTATTGGTCACAACTATGAACATGCGCCGCAGGCTGCACATCGGCTGATACTCCCAGACGGAATGGGAGATTCAGACTACGTGGGAGAGGAGACGGAAAGTCGCGAAGGTAGAGTTGATGGATTCGATAAATCCCAAGCACCTGAATTTGTCGAACTTTATCTACAGGTCGTGAAAATGAAGCGTTGAAACAGGCGGGGGGAGCTGCGAAATATGGTGTCCCAGGGCAGGTTCGAACTGCCAGCCTTCCCCTTAGGAGGGGGATGCTCTATCCAATTGAGCTACTGGGACACAAGTCGGCCGCGACGAAAACGCAGCGCGATGGACGGCGTGCATGTTAACGGCCGGGCCGGCTTTTGTCATGTCGTCCGTTGGGCTTTTTAAGTGTAGGCAGACGCCTCGGCCAGGCGCGGACTTGTTTACCGTACAAATTGCATTACTGCAAAAAGCCATCATTGCAAAATGCAAGACCCGGCTTTCGCAAAAATATCTTAATTCGTTGTTTTTAAAGAATTTAATTGTCGATAGACTCTGGCATGCGAGCTACTTCAGCTGTTCTCACAGAACAACGGAGGCCGCCTCATGAACAGCGCCCTTTTACTCTCGAGTTCAATCGCTCTGACGGTTTGCCGGGTTTTCATTTTACCCACGAGGGCGGTGCTACGCAGGTTGCCCAGCGAATGCCACATTACCTTCAACTGCAGAAAGCGCCGCAGTTGGCCGTGATGAGCAGCCAGCACGGCTTTGTCAGTCAGGAGGTCAGCCAGGAAACCATCCTGGTACCGGCTCCGCCTGCCGAACGCTTGGTATTTTGAATGACCCTCACCAGGAGCACAGCATGTCCAAACCAGCCGCGAGTTTCTTCATCCTCGCCTTGTTGAGCGGCATTTTTCATCTGTCATTGACCCAGGACATGGTCGTCACCCTCCCCCTGATTGTCTGTGGTGTATTCAGCGCTCTGTTCGTGCTCGCACTGATTGCCGGACGCAAGATCAAGTTTGATCCGGTCCTGCGTTAATCCAGGTATGGCAGATCCGGCGCAAAGGCCTGCCATCCATCCTGAATTCCCCCCCTCCATACGACTCTCCCTAGTAAATCGGCCATTTGCCACTATTCTGTAAAAGGCAAGGAACAGGGATCGAGTCCGCTTTTGCTGCCCGTCAGAAACCTTTCGTCGGGTGGAGAATGTGTTAAGCGATACGAACCGGTCGAACTTTTCAAACCAGTCAGCATTTCTGATAATTGGTGCTGGCATAAAGCCTTTATACAGTTCAATATTTGTCACAGAATTGACGCCAAGGATCTGGCTTGTTTGGGGCATGATGCGCGCCTCTATCAATTCAGGTTGAACATTTGGTCAGAGCGCTTGTCCTACCAGACATCCTGCGGCCAATCCCGAAACCGCTCCCCTGAACTAACCGGTTAAATATATGCGCCCATTGAAACAGGCAATTTATTCCAGCCGTACGGCTGACAAGTTCGTCGTACGTCTGCCAGACGGAATGCGTGAACGCATTGCCGAGGTGGCTCGCAATCATCATCGCAGCATGAACTCCGAAATCATTGCGCGCCTCGAGCAGAGTCTTATTCAGGAAGGTGCACTGGGAGAAGAGCTGAGCATGCGCCTGGACAGCCCGGAGCTTTCCTTGCACGAACGCGAGCTGCTGCAGCGCTTCCGCCAACTTTCCCACCGACAGCAGAACGCCCTGGTTTCGCTGATCGCTCATGACGCTGAAATGGCCGCCGACGCGTCCTGATTCAGCCAGAAAGCTCAAGCCAGCCTGATCGCTGGCTTTTTTTTGCCTGAAATCCGGGCACAAAAAACCCGCCTGACGGCGGGTTTTAGTGAAACGGACTTTAGAGCAGGAAGATTGTCGCAAGCCCCAGGAAGATGAAAAAGCCGCCGCTGTCGGTCACGGCAGTAATCATCACACTGGCGCCCATTGCAGGATCACGCCCCATCTTCGCCAGGGTCATCGGAATCAAGACCCCCATCAACGCCGCCAGCAACAGGTTGAGCGTCATCGCGGCGGTCATCACCACGCCCAATGACCAACTGCCATAGAGCAGGTAGGCAACCACACCAATCACCCCGCCCCAGATCACGCCGTTGATCAACGCGACGGCCAATTCCTTGCGCATCAGGCGCGAGGTATTGCCGGTGCTCACCTGGTCCAGCGCCATGGCCCGAACAATCATGGTGATGGTCTGGTTACCCGAGTTACCACCGATCCCCGCCACGATCGGCATCAAAGCCGCAAGCGCCACGAGCTTCTCGATCGAACCTTCAAACAAACCGATGACCCGAGAAGCCACGAACGCGGTAATCAGGTTGATCGCCAGCCAGGCCCAACGGTTACGCAGGGACTTCCAGACCGACGCAAAAATGTCTTCTTCTTCACGCAGACCCGCCATGTTGAGAACTTCGCTTTCGCTCTCTTCACGGATCAGGTCGACCATTTCATCGATGGTCAGACGGCCGATCAGCTTGCCGTTCTTGTCGACCACAGGCGCGGAGATCAAGTCGTAACGCTCGAAGGCCTGGGCCGCATCGTAGGCGTCTTCATCCGGGTGGAAGCTCACCGGATCGCTGGCCATCACCTCGGAAACCTGTTTGTCCGGATCGTTGACCAGCAAACGCTTGATCGGCAACACGCCCTTGAGGACGCCGCCGTAGTCGACCACGAACAGCTTGTCGGTATGGCCCGGCAACTCCTTGAGACGGCGCAGATAACGCAAGACCACTTCGAGGCTGACATCCTCGCGGATGGTCACCATCTCGAAGTCCATCAGCGCACCGACCTGCTCCTCGTCGTAGGACAGAGCCGAACGCACACGCTCGCGTTGTTGCTGGTCGAGGGTCTCCATGAGCTCATGGACGACGTCTCGCGGCAGCTCGGAGGCCAGGTCAGCGAGTTCGTCGGCATCCATGTCCTTGGCCGCTGCCAGGAGCTCGTGATCGTCCATGTCGGCGATCAGCGATTCACGGACCGAATCGGATACTTCAAGAAGGATGTCGCCGTCGCGATCGGCCTTGACCAGTTGCCAGAGCGTCAGACGATCGTCCAGCGGCAAGGCTTCAAGGATGTAGGCGACGTCGGCGGAGTGCAGGTCATCGAGCTTGCGTTGCAACTCGACAAGATTCTGCCGGTGGACCAGGTTCTCGACCCGGTCATGATGCGGGCCTTCCTGGCGGTGAGTCAGGTCTTCTACCACGCGCTGGCGCTGCAGCAACTCAACCACCTGAGCCAGGCGATCCTGCAAGCTTTCCTGCGTTTTCTTTACTTCAACATCGGACATAGGCGAACTCCACTCCCAGCAGCGGGGCACGCCGGAAGGATCAATCAGTCAATTCATGATTGGTAAAACGGGGTACTGAGTAACTACTGGGTAAGTCCATGGAGATATTCCACAAGCCCCGGCGGGGCTGACGGGCGCAATGATACACCGCCTGACGGTTTTAAACGTTAAAAAATCTTGGCTGAAACAAGCGCTTGCACAACAAACCTGAGCATCGTCCTGATCCACAAAAATGCGACGACGCATTCCGAAAAGAAAACACACCCCCCTCGAAAATTGTAGCCGCTACCCTTGAAAAGGAACGTCATGGAGGATGCCTGATGCCATCAGTTGCACAATTCTTATTACTGCTCGGCCTGCTCAGCCCCCTACCCCTGGCGCTCGCCACCACCGTTCAGCGCTGCGAGGCGGCCAATGGGCGCATTACCTTCACCACACTGAGTTGTGCCACGGGAGAAAGCGTTTCACTTCAGGACGTACGTGCCTTTACACCCGGCAGCACGATGGCGCTTATGCCACCAGCCGAACCCCGTGAAACATCAGGAATGAAAATCCAAAGGAAAGACCCGACCGTGGTCGGTCAGGCGCAGGACAAGTGCGGAAACCTGATCAGTGCCAGGGAGCGCCGTGAAGCAATCATCAATCAGCGAGTGGTCGCTGGCATGAGCCAGCAAGACGTCGAAAGCGCCCTCGGCAAGCCGGACAAGATCAGTATTCGCAATTCAGCCACGAGCTACCGTTACGACACCCTGCGAGGTCGCAGTGCACAGGTGGAGTTCGACGAGAGGGGATGCACGAAAGGAAAAGCCAAATCCCGGACGGCAAAAAGCCCGCATTAAATGCGGGCTTTCTGTTGTATGGTGCACTCGACAGGATTCGAACCTGTGACCGCTCGGTTCGTAGCCGAGTACTCTATCCAGCTGAGCTACGAGTGCATTTTGTGTTTTTAGACCAGACCACAACTGGTTGAAACCAAGTTACTTGCATTACTGCAACTAACTCTTAAATGGTGCACTCGACAGGATTCGAACCTGTGACCGCTCGGTTCGTAGCCGAGTACTCTATCCAGCTGAGCTACGAGTGCATTTGTTGCCGCGCATTATAGGCCGTCTAATCTCTATGTCAAACACTTTTTTTAGTAATTTCAACAACTTACCGAAAAAGCCAGATTACAACGTACTACGCAAATAATGGCGGAGAACGGGGGATTCGAACCCCCGACACCCTTTTGAGGTGTACTCCCTTAGCAGGGGAGCGCCTTCGGCCACTCGGCCAGCTCTCCGCAACACGGGGCGTATATTAACCAGCTTCTTCCCCGTTTGCAAACATAAAAAACGATAAAAATTAATGGCTTGGTTCTTCGTCCTTCTCTTTCTTGATACGCAGGTAAATTTCCTCCCGGTGAACAGCCACCTCTTTGGGGGCATTAACACCGATGCGCACTTGATTTCCTTTGACGCCGAGCACGGTCACGGTGATTTCGCCATCACCGATAATCAGGCTTTCTGCGCACCGACGAGTCAGAATCAGCATACCTTTCTCCTCACGCATTACATTTCAGGGACAACAGTCTGCAAAAAAAAGGCACTCGACCCACAACCGGAGCGGTCGCAGCCCTACATGCCTGAGTATTGACTAGCGCGAGCAAAAGAACAGGCTCGGGGGTCACTCCATTCAAAAAAACAAAAGGCGCGGTCAGACCGCGCCTTTTGGCAAACGCATCACTCGCCCTGGCGGGCCGGTGCGTCCAGTTCGAAAGCCGTGTGCAGAGCGCGCACAGCCAGTTCCAGGTACTTCTCTTCGATCACTACGGAGACTTTGATTTCCGAGGTCGAGATCATCTGGATGTTGATGCTTTCCTTGGCCAGGGATTCGAACATGCGGCTGGCCACGCCTGCGTGAGAACGCATGCCAACGCCGACGATCGACACCTTGGCGATCTTGGTGTCGCCCACGACTTCACGGGCACCCAGCTCGCCAGCGGTTTTTTCCAGCACGGCCTGCGCCGCCTGGTAGTCGTTGCGGTGCACGGTGAAGGTGAAGTCGGTGGTGTTATCGTGCGCGACGTTCTGCACGATCATGTCGACTTCAATGTTCGCGGCACTGATCGGGCCGAGAATCTTGAAGGCAACGCCCGGGATGTCTGGCACGCCACGGATGGTCAGCTTGGCTTCATCGCGGTTGAAAGCGATACCGGAAATGATCGGCTGTTCCATGGTTTCCTCTTCATCAATAGTAATGAGGGTGCCCGGACCCTCCTTGAAGCTGTGCAGTACGCGCAGCGGAACGTTGTACTTGCCGGCGAATTCGACCGCGCGGATCTGCAACACCTTGGAACCGAGGCTGGCCATTTCCAGCATCTCTTCGAAGGTGATCTTGTCCAGGCGCTGAGCCACGGACACCACACGCGGGTCGGTGGTGTAGACACCGTCGACGTCGGTGTAGATCTGGCATTCGTCAGCCTTCAGGGCTGCCGCCAGCGCCACGCCGGTGGTGTCGGAACCGCCACGACCGAGGGTGGTGATGTTGCCGTGCTCGTCGACGCCCTGGAAACCGGCGACAACCACCACACGACCCGCCTTCAGGTCACCGCGAATCTTCTGGTCATCGATCTGCAGGATACGCGCTTTATTGTGTGCGCTATCCGTCAGAATCCGCACCTGGTTGCCGGTGTAGGACACCGCCGGCACGCCACGCTTGATCAGCGCCATGGCCAACAGGGCAATCGTCACCTGCTCGCCGGTGGAAACGATCACGTCCAGTTCGCGCGGAACCGGTTGGCCGTCGCCACTGATTTGCTTGGCCAGATCGATCAGACGGTTGGTTTCGCCGCTCATTGCAGACAGCACAACCACCAGGTCATCGCCGGCATCGCGGAATTTCTTAACCTTGTCGGCGACCTGCTCGATTCTCTCGACGGTGCCGACCGAGGTGCCTCCAAATTTCTGTACGATCAAAGCCATTTCAAAGCCGCCTCTGCCCATGAAGGGCGCCCAAATAATCACTCGAACAGTATTGCGGCCCACCACTAGACTGCGGGCCGCAAGTACTGCCTTATAGACCCTGCTCTACAAACGGAACGGTCAGGGCCAGTGCCGCATCCAGTGCGCCAGCGTCGGTACCGCCGCCTTGCGCCATGTCTGGACGACCACCACCCTTCCCGCCCACTGCCGCAGCGGCTTGCTTCATCAAATCACCGGCTTTGAGTTGGCCAGTCAGGTCTTTGGTTACGCCTGCAACCAGAACGACCTTTTCCTCATGGACACTGCCGAGCAGGATCACTGCGCGGCCGAGTTTGTTTTTCAGTTGATCGACCAGCGCCAGCAGCGCCTTGCCATCCTGACCGTCCAGACGCACGGCCAGCACTTTCACGTCCTTGACGTCCAGCGCCTGGGCCGATAGATCGTCGCCCGCGGCACTGGCAGCCTTGGCCTGCAACTGCTCGAGTTGCTTCTCCAGCAGACGGTTGCGCTCCAGCACAGCCGACAGCTTGTCGATCAGGTTGTCGCGGCTGCCCTTGACCAGGCTGGCCGCTTCCTTGAGTTGTTCTTCCGCCGCGTTCAAGTAAGCCAGCGCTTGCGCACCGGTAACGGCTTCGATACGACGCACACCCGATGCCACACCGCCTTCGCTGATGATTTTCAGCAGGCCGATGTCGCCGGTACGGTTGGCGTGGATACCGCCGCACAGCTCGACGGAGAAATCGCCCATGCTCAGTACACGCACGTTGTCGCCGTATTTCTCGCCGAACAGCGCCATGGCGCCTTTCTGCTTGGCGGTTTCGATATCGGTTTCTTCGGTTTCAACTTCGGAGTTCTTGCGAATCTCGGCGTTGACGATGTCTTCCAGCGCTTTCAGTTGTTCAGGCTTGATGGCTTCGAAGTGACTGAAGTCAAAACGCAGGCGCTGACTGTCGACCAACGAGCCTTTCTGTTGAACGTGATCGCCCAGCACCTGGCGCAATGCAGCGTGCAGCAAGTGAGTCGCGGAGTGGTTCAACGACGTGGCGTGACGCACCTCGGCATCAACGTGGGTCTCGACCGGCGTACCGACGATCAGGCTACCCGAATCCAGGATACCGTGGTGCAGGAATGCACCGCCGGTCTTGGTGGTGTCACGCACGTCAAAACGCGCGCTGCCCGCCTGCAGGTAACCGCAATCACCGACCTGGCCACCGGACTCGGCGTAGAACGGCGTCTTGTCGAGAACGATCACGCCCTCATCGCCTTCGCTCAATACGTCGACCGACTGGCCATCTTTATACAGCGCAACGATTTTGGCGGAACCGCTGTGAGCGATGTAACCGGTGAACTCGGTGGCCACGTCAACCTTGACCAGGCTGTTGTAGTCCATGCCGAAGGAGCTGGCGGAACGGGCACGAGCGCGCTGGGCTTCCATTTCACGCTCGAAACCTTCTTCGTCGATGGTCAGGCTGCGCTCGCGAGCGATGTCGCCGGTCAGGTCCATCGGGAAACCGTAGGTGTCGTAGAGTTTGAACACCACGTCGCCCGGCACCACGTCGCCTTTGAGGTCAGCCAGATCCTGCTCGAGGATCTTCAGGCCCTGCTCCAGGGTCTTGGCGAATTGCTCTTCTTCAGCCTTCAGCACGCGTTCGATGTGCGCCTGCTGGGATTTCAGTTCCGGGAAAGCTTCGCCCATCTCGGCAACCAGGGCTGCGACGATCTGGTAGAAGAAGCTGCCCTTGGCGCCCAGTTTGTTACCGTGACGGCAGGCGCGACGGATGATCCGGCGCAGCACGTAACCGCGGCCTTCGTTGGACGGCAGCACGCCGTCGGCGATCAGGAAACCGCAGGAACGGATGTGGTCAGCCACCACTTTCAGCGAAGCCTGGGCGTCATTGGTGCAACCAATGGCCTTGGCCGAAGCGGTCAGCAAGCTCTGGAACAGGTCGATTTCATAGTTCGAGTGAACGTGCTGCAGCACGGCACTGATCCGCTCCAGGCCCATGCCGGTGTCGACCGACGGCGCTGGCAGCGGGTGCAACACGCCATCGGCGGTGCGGTTGAACTGCATGAACACGTTGTTCCAGATTTCGATGTAGCGGTCGCCGTCTTCTTCCGGCGAGCCCGGTGGGCCGCCCCAGATGTCGGCGCCGTGATCGTAGAAAATCTCGGTGCAAGGACCGCACGGGCCGGTATCGCCCATGGTCCAGAAGTTGTCGGAGGCGTACGGCGCGCCCTTGTTGTCGCCGATGCGCACCATGCGCTCGGCCGGAACGCCGATTTCCTTGGTCCAGATGTCGTACGCCTCGTCATCGCTGGCGTAGACGGTGACCCAGAGCTTTTCCTTCGGCAGGTTCAGCCACTTGTCGGACGTCAGGAAGTTCCAGGCGTAGGTTATGGCATCACGCTTGAAGTAATCGCCGAAGCTGAAGTTACCCAGCATTTCGAAGAAGGTGTGGTGACGGGCGGTATAACCGACGTTTTCCAGGTCGTTGTGCTTGCCGCCGGCGCGCACGCATTTCTGGCTGCTGACCGCGCGGGTGTACGCGCGTTTTTCCTGGCCCAGGAAGCAGTCCTTGAACTGGTTCATCCCCGCGTTAGTGAACAGCAGGGTTGGGTCGTTGCCCGGAATCAAAGAGCTGGAGGCTACACGGGTGTGGCCTTGCTCTTCGAAGAAGCGAAGGAAGGCTTCACGGATTTCTGCGCTTTTCATTAGGTTCTTCCACGGAGGCTGCGGCCAAAGGCCTGTTCGAAACGTCAACAGACGAAGCGACGGCAAAGGGCCGCATTATATCGGCCCAGCGCGCGGGGTACAGCGTGTTTATACGATAGAAACGCTCAATTGGAGCGCTAACGCTATCACTTGCGCGAAAAGCCGACGAATGTCGCGACGACTTGCTCGATTTGCGCACGGCTGACGTCCATGTGCGTGACCATGCGCAGACGCGCGGCGGCACTGAGCTTGATCCCGCGCTCGGCGGCAAAGGCCTTGATGGCCTCGGCCTGGTCGCCCATCTGCACGTAAACCATGTTGGTCTGCACCGGTTCGACTTCGAAACCCGCCGCCCGCAAGCCTTCGGCCAGGTATTGCGCGTTGGCGTGGTCATCGGCCAGGCGCTGAACGTTGTGATCCAGCGCGTACAGGCCTGCCGCCGCCAGAATCCCGGCCTGACGCATGCCGCCGCCAACCATCTTGCGCAGGCGCCGGGCCTTGCCGATCAGCTCGGCCGAGCCGCACAGCACCGAACCGACCGGGGCGCCCAGCCCTTTGGACAGGCAGACCGAGACGGAATCGAAATACCGGGTGATTTCCCGGGCATCGACACCCAGCTTGACCGCTGCGTTGTACAGGCGAGCCCCATCCAGATGCAGCTGCAAACCGTTTTCGCGGGTAAAACTGCGCGCCCGGGCCAGGTACTCCAGCGGCAGGACCTTGCCTTGCATGGTGTTTTCCAGCGCCAGCAAGCGGGTACGCGCGAAGTGGAAGTCGTCCGGCTTGATCGCTGCGGCGACGTGGGTCAGGTCCAGCGAACCGTCGGCCTGCACTTCCAGCGGTTGCGGCTGGATCGAACCGAGCACCGCCGCGCCGCCGCCTTCGTACTTATAGGTGTGAGCCTGCTGGCCGACGATGTACTCGTCACCGCGTTCGCAGTGGGCCATCAAACCCAGCAGATTGCTCATGGTCCCGGTGGGCACAAACAGCGCCGCAGCAAAACCCAGCCGTTTTGCCAATTCAGCTTCCAGACGATTGACCGTCGGATCTTCGCCATACACGTCGTCACCGGTGGCCGCAGTGGCCATCGCGTCGAGCATGCCAGCGCAAGGTTGGGTGACGGTGTCGCTGCGAAGATCGATAACGCTCATGAATCCGGCCTCGGTAAGCAGGGGAAATCCCTTTCAGGAAAGAATTACTGCGGGCATGGCGCCGATTAATCAACCCTTGCGCAGGAAAAGGCCGATTAATCCAACGGAAAAGTCGATGACAATCATCCAAAAGGGGCCATGCGCATACCGCAAATATGTGATAAAAACGCTGCGCCGCCAAACATTTGGGCGGCAAAAACGTTCTCAGGGCGGGGTGCAACTCCCCACCGGCGGTAATTGCGCACAATGCGCATAGCCCGCGAGCGCTTGGTGACAGCACGGCTTCGGCGGTGCCTGGCAGCAAGGTCAGCAGACCCGGTGTGATCCCGGGGCCGACGGTCATAGTCCGGATGAAGAGAGAACGGGATTGACAACAAAGGGCCGTCCGCCGGCATTCGTGCGAGCGTGCGTACCCTCAAATCCCCTTCGATTCATAACGCCCTGTTTTTCACACAAACAGGAGTCAGAACATGCAACCCACCGCAATTGACAGCAAAGCCAAAAACCATCACGGCGAGCGCGTTGCGTTCATCCAGGCCTGCTGGCACAAGGATATTGTCGATCAGAGCCGTAAAGGCTTCGTCGCCGAAATGATTGCCCAGGGTTATCAGGAATCCGACATCGACTTCTTCGAAGTCGGCGGCGCCTTTGAAATGCCCCTGCACGCCAAGTTGCTGGCCAAGACCGGTCGTTATGCCGGCATCGTCGCGGCAGCCCTGGTGGTGGACGGCGGGATCTACCGTCACGAGTTCGTCGCCCAGTCGGTGGTCAGCGGCCTGATGCAGGTGCAACTGGAAACCGAAGTGCCGGTGTTCTCGGTGTCCCTGACCCCGCACCACTTCCATGCCGGCGAAGAGCACCAGAAGTTCTTCTTCGAGCATTTCCTGCATAAAGGCCAGGAAGCGGCGAAGACCTGTGCGGATACGCTGATGAAGATCCGTTCGCTGCGTCGCACCGAGCCGCGCGCGGTAGCTGTTTAACGCAAGACCTGTAGGAGCTGGCTTGCCAGCGAAGACGGCGGCACATCCAACATTGATGTGACTATGACACCGCTTTCGCGGGCAAGCCCGCTCCTACAGGGGTTTATGTCGCGCCCGGGACCGGGTCAAGCCAGGTTTTCGTCGGTGGTCGGCACGACCAGGATGCCGGCACGCAAACCGTTCTTCACCTTGGGGTTCGGGAAGATGATCCGGGCGCCCTCCTCCTCGATGATCCAGCGGGTGTTGGCGATGTCTTCCGCCAGCAGATAACCCACTTCCAGCTCCGAAAAGTTCTCGATGTCCGCCGGCAGGTTCAGGCGGAAGCTGTCGCTGTGCTTGATGATTTCCCGTGCCACGCTGTACAGCTGCAAACCGTCCAGTGCTTCGTCAGTCAATTCCGGCTCGGTGCCTTCGATGATCTGCTTGAGGCGCGCCTCCAGCAGCGAGACATTGACCCCGGCGTTCTGCCCGAATGGCCGCGCCTTGCCGAGCTCCAGGGTGAAAGCCTCGGCACCGAGCTTGTCGTAGGTGTAGGCGCTGAACACGATGGACGGCTTGTTCTGCAGCAACACCGCTTCCATGCCGGCGGCGCGCAGGCGTGCCAGTTCCTGACGCGAATGCTGACGGTCTTCTTTCCATGGGTACAAGGCGAACTGCTCGATTTTCGAGCCACGAATGGCCGTGTGCAGGTCGTAATGCAGGCGCTGACGATCAGGCAGACTGAAGAAACTCGCCGCCAACCGCTCCAGCTCACAAGCACGCAAGGCTTCGGAGCCACTGCTTTGTTCATGACGGCCATTGAACAGCCGATTGACGTCCTGCTCGACGAAACGCTCGCCCTTGCGAATCGCCTCTGGGTTGCCGAACAGGAACAGAATACGTGCGCGCGGTTTCAAGTCGCCGCGGGCAATGTCGTGCAACAGGCGATCGAGCAACTCGATCGGCGCTGTTTCATTGCCGTGGATCCCCGCCGACAGCAGCAGGTCCAGGCCATTGTCACGCGCTTCAGGTGGCCGGACTTCCAGCGCACCTTCGCTCAACCAGCGCATGCGCACGCCTTCGACAGTCAGTTGAGTCTTCTCCGCCGGTTCACGGCCGGCGAGGGTCAGTT
Organism: Pseudomonas sp. P1_C12; assembly: GCF_056406435.1. Classification (NCBI taxonomy): domain Bacteria; kingdom Pseudomonadati; phylum Pseudomonadota; class Gammaproteobacteria; order Pseudomonadales; family Pseudomonadaceae; genus Pseudomonas; species Pseudomonas sp. P1_C12. The sequence continues at coordinate 119,932 of NZ_JBFUAE010000017.1, forward strand.
CAAGCAGTTTGCCGAGGGCGAGCATAGAGCGGTTTCCTTAGTGATCGTGGTTGCAATCCGGGCCGTGTACATGTTCCTCGTCGGTGAGGTCGGCAGGTTCCATCTCCAGTTGCAGACTTACCAGATTAGTCGCCAAAGGGCGCAGCAGCAGGTTGGCGTACTCGGCATCGCCTTCTTCGACGTCCACACCGATCAGCAACTGGCCGCGGCCGTCCTGCTGGATCCACAGCTCTTTGCCTTGCCACATGACCGCGACGCGGGTGCAGGAAGTCTCCAGTTGCGTGCCGTCGGTGTCTTCAAGGATCAGCTGCAGGGTATCGCTCATATCTTTACGCTCTCGTTTGAGATGAAGCAGCGCGCTGCCGTAGAAGGCGGCGCGCCGTCGATCAATTGATCTGGAATGGATAAACCGCGCCCAGTTTAAGGATTTGCGTCAGTTCATCCAGTGCCGTCCGGCACTCAAGCAACAATTGCGGGTCCGCCAGATCGTTTTCGGTCATGCGGTCGCGGTAGTGCTTCTCGACCCATTCGGTCAGTGTGCCGTACAGCGGCGCCGTCATGATAACCCCTTGATTGACGGCCGCCAGCTCGGTTTCGTTGAGTGCGACGCGCAACCGCAGGCAAGCCGGGCCACCGCCGTTCTGCATGCTCTGCTTGAGATCGAAGACTTTCACTTCGCGGATCAGGCCGCCGGAGCTGGTCAAACCCTGCAAGTATTGCCAGACACGCTCGTTGCCACGGCATTCTTCCGGCACGATCAATAGCATGGAGCCGTCAGGACGCGACAGCAGTTGGCTATTGAACAGGTAGGAACGAACCGCGTCTTCCACGCTGACCGCGGAACGCGGAACACAGACAGACTGAAATTTCCCACCGACTTTGGCGAGTTTGCTCTGCAACTCCGCAAGCATCTGCTCGGTCTCGAGGAACGCGTCCTCATGGTAGAACAGCACTTCGCCGTTACCGACCGCAATCACGTCGTTGTGGAACACACCCTGATCGATCACCGACGGGTTCTGCTGGGCATAGACCACGCCGTCATCGCTCAAGCCGTGCAAACGGGCAACGGCCTGGGATGCTTCGAGGGTCTGGCGCGCCGGGTACTTCTGCGGTGCCGGGTAGCGGGTGTCGAACGCGCTGCGGCCGAACACGAAGAACTCGACACCGGCTTCGCCGTATTCACGGCAGAAACGCGTGTGGTTGGCCGCGCCTTCGTCACCGAACTGCGCCACGGCCGGCAAGGCAGCGTGGTGGGCAAAGTGTTTCTGGTCAGCGAACATCGCCCCCAGCACGCGGCTGGTGGTCGGGTGTTCGATGCTGCGGTGATATTTGCAGTTGAGGTTGGCGGCGGTGAAATGCACGCGGCCATCAGCAGTGTCGGCGCTCGGACTGACCGTGGCGGCGTTGGCCACCCACATGCTCGAGGCCGAGCAACTGGCCACCAGCAGCGGCATCGCGTCTTTGGCAGCGCGCTCGATCACTTCAGCATCGGTGCCGCCAAAACCCAGGCGACGCAGTGCGGCCACATCCGGGCGCTCTTGCGGTGCCAGTACGCCCTGCTGGAAACCCATTTCCATCAGCGCTTTCATTTTTGCCAGGCCTTGCAGCGCCGCTTCCTTGGGGTTGGAAGACTGCTGGCTGTTGCTCTGGGACGCGACGTTGCCGTAGGACAGGCCGCCGTAGTTATGGGTCGGCCCCACTAGACCGTCAAAATTGACTTCATAGGATTTCATCAGCGAGGCTCCACGAGAATCTGTTGTTATAGGCTTCTAGTAACAATTGAGTAAGACCGAGTCGCAGCCTTCGCGGGCAAGCCCGCTCCTACAGGGTTTGTGTCGTACACCAAATGTGTATCCACCACCGAACCTGTAGGAGCGGGCTTGCCTGCGAATGGGCATCACGCCATTTTCACGCCAGGCGTGAGAGCGGCAGGCATCACCAGGCTCGGCGTTTCCAGCGAGGCCACCGGGTACGCGCAGTAATCCGCCGCGTAATAGGCACTGGCGCGATGGTTGCCCGAGGCGCCGACGCCGCCGAACGGTGCACTGCTCGCGGCACCGGTCAGTTGTTTGTTCCAGTTGACGATACCGGCACGGCTTTCCAGCCAGAATTGCTGGTAACGCGCTTCGGAGTCCGACAGCAGACCAGCGGCCAGACCGTAGGCGGTGTCGTTGGCTTCAACGATCGCCGCTTCAAAATCAGCGTAGCGGATCACTTGCAGCAACGGGCCGAACAGCTCTTCGTCAGGTCGATCGGCGACAGCGGTCACATCCAGAATGCCCGGGGTCAGCAAGGCCGACCGGGCCTGAGGCTGCGTCATTTCCAGCAGCGCCACGGCGCCGTTGGCCAGCAGATGTTCTTGCGCATCCATCAACGCTTTCGCAGCGCCGAGGGAAACCACCGAGCCCATGAACGGCGCCGGTTGCTGATCGAAGGCACCGACTGCGAGGGTCGCGCTGACCGCCACCAGGCGCGCCAGCAGCGAGTCGCCCCAGGCACCTTGTGGCACCAGCAAGCGCCGGGCGCAGGTGCAGCGCTGGCCGGCGGAGATGAACGCCGACTGAATAATGGTGTACACCGCGGCATCAAGGTCCGCGACCTGATCGACCACCAGCGGGTTGTTACCGCCCATTTCCAGCGCCAGGATCTTGTCCGGACGACCGGCGAATTGCTGGTGCAGGTGATTGCCGGTGCGGCTGGAGCCGGTGAAGAACAGGCCGTCGATGCCCGGGTTCGCCGCCAGGGCGATACCGGTTTCGCGAGCGCCTTGCAGCAAATTCAATACGCCGGCCGGCAGACCGGCCTCGATCCAGCACTTGACCGTCAACTCGGCGACTTTCGGTGTCAGTTCGCTTGGCTTGAACAGCACGCTGTTACCGGCCAGCAGTGCCGGCACGATGTGGCCGTTCGGCAGGTGACCCGGGAAGTTGTAAGGACCGAACACTGCCACCACACCGTGTGGTTTGTGACGCAGCACAGCGGTGGCGTCGCCCAGCGGGCCGCTCTTCTCGCCGGTACGTTCGCGGTAGCTCTGCACCGAGATGGCGATCTTGTTGACCATGCTGGTGACTTCAGTCGCCGCTTCCCACAGGGGTTTGCCGGTTTCTTCACCGATGGTATGAGCCAGTTCGTCCGCGTGAGTCTTCAGGGCAGCAGCAAAGGCTTCCAGTACCGAAATACGTTCTTCCAGGGTACGCCGCGCCCAGCCCGGGAACGCCTGACGCGCCGCTTGCACAGCCGACTCGACCTGAGCGGCGGTGGCACCGGTGCCGGACCACAGCACCTGCTGGGTCACCGGGTTCAGCGACTCGAAGGCTTCGCCCCCACCTGCCAGCCATTCACCTGCGATGTAAAGCGAATTCATTATTTCGACTCCCGAGCTGCGGACAACGCCACGGCGCGCACTTGATCGCCAGCGTTGAGTTGAAGACGTTTGGCGGTCTGCGGATCGACCACCAGGGTGCCGGCGGCCAGACGTGCTGGCGCAGCAGTGATCCGGCAGTCCTCGCGCTTGCGGTTGTGAATGATGAATGGCGTGGCGTCGTCACCCGGCGTGCCAACGGCCAGCACCAGCGCCTGGCTGTCACGCACGGCGCGGATCTTGGCGGTTTCGCACTCGATGGCCGGGCCGGCGTCGAAAATGTCGACGTAGCCCTGGTAGCTGAAACCTTCGCTCTTGAGCATGGCCAGCGCCGGCTCGGTGTCCGGGTGCACCTGACCGATGACGTTGCGCGCATCCGGCGACAGGAAGCAGGTGTACAGCGGGAATTTCGGCATCAGTTCGGCGATGAACGCCTTGTTGCCCACGCCGGTCAGGTAGTCAGCCTGGCTGAACTCCATCTTGAAGAAGTGCCGGCCCAGGCTTTCCCAGAACGGCGAACGCCCGGCTTCGTCGGAAACACCGCGCATTTCGGCGATGATCTTGTTGCCGAACAGTTGCGGGAACTCGGCGATGAACAGCATCCGCGCCTTGGACAGCATGCGACCGTTGAGGCCACTGCGGTAATCGGCGTGCAGGAACAGCGAGCACAGCTCGGAGTTGCCGGTCAGGTCGTTGGCCAGGAACAGCGTCGGGATTTCACGATAGATGTTCAGCTCTTGCGAAGCGCTGACCGTCAGACCGACCCGGAAGTTGTACCAAGGCTCACGCAAGCCAACGGCGCCGGCAATGGCGGAAATGCCCACCACGCGAGCGTCGTCGTCTTCGAGCACGAACAGGTAGTCCGCGTCGCCCCGCCCGGCTTCGCCGCGAAAGGTCTTCTCGGCCCAGCCGACCCGATGGGCCAGCCGCTCTTCGTTGGCCGGCAAGGTGGTCAGGCCGGTGCCGGTGCTGCGGGCCAGGTCGATCAGAGCGGGTAAATCGCTGCTGCGTACGGGACGAACGATCATGCTATCTCCTCAAACGGGCCGCTTGCGCCACCCGTGAAACTTCGCTGCTTTCTAGGCATCAATTGCGACGTTAAACCGCCACCAGGCGCACGCTGGCACCCTCGCCGACGCCCAGGGCTTCGGCTGCTTCCAGGTCCAGGGTCACCGGTTTACCCGGTGCGTAGTCAAGCTCGAGCATGACCGCGCGGTAGTCCTGCAACTGGGCATTGGCAACCAGATACTGGCGACCGACGCCTTTGACCGGCTCGCCGATCTTCACTGGCACCACACGGCTCTGGGCGATCGAACGTATCCCCGAGACACGGGCATGCAGCGTCGGGCCGCCGTCGAAGATATCGATGTAGTGATCGGTTTCGAAGCCTTCGCGCATCAGGATGTCGAAGGTGATCTGCGCCCGCGGGTGTACCTGGCCCATGGCTTCTTGAGCGGAGTCCGGCAGCAGGGGCACGTAGATCGGGTAATGCGGCATCAGTTCGGCGAGGAACGTCCGGCTCTTCAGGCCGCACAGACGCTCGGCTTCAGCGTAGTTGAGGTCGAAAAAGTTGCGCCCGATGGCATCCCAGAATGGCGAGTCGCCGTTTTCATCGCTGTAACCGACGATCTCGGTCACCACGGAATCGGCAAAACGCTCCGGATGGCTGGCCACGAACAGCAAACGGCCACGGGAGTTGAGCTCCGACCACGGCGAACCCACCAGATCGCGCTGCACGTAGAAGCTGGTCAGCAAACTGTTGCCGGTCAGGTCGTGGCACTGCGAGAGCACGTGGATCTTGTTGTGAATCTTCAGCTCGCGCGAAGCGTGCACGAAGGTTTCGTTGCGGAAGCTGTAGAACGGCTCGGAATAACCGGCGGAAGCAACGATTGCCGAACAGCCGACCAGCTTGCCGGTAGTGGAGTCCTCAAGGACGAAGAAATAGCTTTCCTCACCATTGAAGCTCACTTCGGCGGCGAACGAGGCTTCGCTTGCCGCGATCTTGTCGCTCAGGCGTTCAACGTCATCCGGCAAGGAAGTGACACCAATCGGGCTGTCCGCAGCCAGACGCTGTACCTCGCCCAGATCAGCCATTTGCGCGGGGCGCATCACCAGCATGGTGTCACTCCTTTTTCTAAAACTCTTTGAGGAAAATAAGCAGGCCCGGCCTTTGAGGACCTTGTAGGAGCGAGCTTGCTCGCGATGGTGTGTCAGTCGACATCAATGTTGCTGATCCACCATCGCGAGCAAGCTCGCTCCTACAGTAAAGCGGGCCCGGCATATAAAATTGGGTTCGACGCCCGAAAACTCAGGCGTCGAAGGGTCTATCAGGCTTGTGTCAGTTTTGCCGCAGCGCGTTCGAAACGGTCCAGACCGGCATCGATATCGGCGTCTTCCACCACCAGGCTTGGGGCGAAACGCACCACGTCCGGGCCGGCTTGCAGAACCATCAGGCCTTCTTGCTCAGCGGCGTTGAAGATGTCCTTGGCCTTGCCTTTCCAGGCATCGCTCAGCACGCAACCGATCAACAGGCCCATGCCGCGGACCTTGGTGAACAGCCCGTATTTCTCGCCGATCTGCTCAAGGCGCGCCTTGAACTTGTCGTGTTTGGCGTTGACGCCGGCCAGTACTTCAGGGGTGTTGATCACGTCGATCACGGCTTCAGCGACCGCACACGCCAGCGGGTTGCCGCCGTAAGTGGTGCCGTGGGTGCCGACGACCAGGTGCTTGGCCAGGTCGTCGGTGGTCAGCATCGCCGCGATCGGGAAACCACCGCCCAGGCTCTTGGCGCTGGTCAGGATGTCCGGGATCACGCCGTAATGCTGGTAGGCGAACAGATGGCCGGTACGGCCCATGCCGGTTTGCACTTCGTCGAAAATCAGCAGCGCGTTGTGCGCGGTGCAGAGTTCGCGGGCACCTTGCAGGTATTCCAGTTCAGCCGGGATCACACCGCTTTCGCCCTGAATCGGCTCCAGCACCACGGCGCAAGTCTTGTCGGAAATGGCAGCTTTCAACGCAGCCAGATCGTTGTACGGCACGTGGGTGATACCGGTGATTTTCGGACCAAAACCGTCGGAGTACTTCGACTGGCCACCGACGTTCACGGTGAACAGGGTGCGGCCGTGGAAACTGTTGAGCGCGGCGATGATTTCGTACTTCTCGCTGCCAAAGCGGTCGAAGCCGACGCGACGGGCCAGCTTGAAAGCGGCCTCGTTGGCTTCGGCGCCGGAGTTGCAGAAGAAGGCGCGGTCGGCAAAGGTGGCATCGACCAGCTTATGGGCCAGGCGCAGGGCCGGCTCATTGGTGAACACGTTGGACACGTGCCACAGCTTGTTCGCCTGCTCGGTCAAGGCACCGACCAGCGCCGGATGCGCGTGGCCCAATACGTTAACGGCAATCCCGCCGGCGAAGTCGATCAGCTCGCGACCGGACTGGTCCCAAACGCGGGAACCGGCGCCACGCACAGGAATGAATGCGGCAGGCGCGTAGTTGGGAACCATAACCTGATCGAAATCGGCGCGTTGTACCGCAGCGTGCTCAACGGACATCGGAGTCTCCTGAAGAGAAAACACTCGCCTGAAACTGGCGAGCGATGGGGGGATTGTAAGGACAGTTTTCAGCCCGGCCTTGCCGCCAAGCGACAACTTCTTATAGCGCAAACCCCGGATTTTCCCGGGTTTACGGCAATGCGACATATAGGGTCGCAAAGGCGCAGTTTAAACTGTCGCGAGCGCTTATAGGCAGTTCTGCGGGAAACCGGCTGCTCCCACAGGGGATTGCGCCTGATCAGTTGGCACTGGTTTGAAAAGGCTGCTCCTGCTGGAGCCAACTAGCTACGTTCGGCCGGCACTGACGACAATTCGAACGGGCTGCTGCTGCGCCGCTGGTTGCGATCTTCCCGCGGCGTGGCGCCGAAGAAGTTGCGATAGGCGCTGGAGAAATGCGGCCCCGAGGAGAAGCCACAGGACAGGCCGATCTGGATGATCGACTTGCTGGTTTGCATCAACATCTGCCGGGCCTTGTTCAGGCGCAGTTCCAGGTAGTACTGGCTCGGCACACGGTTGAGGTATTGCTTGAAGATGCGCTCCAGTTGCCTGCGGGACACGCACACGTGCTGGGCGATTTCGTCGGTGGTCAGCGGCTCTTCGATGTTGGCTTCCATGAGCAACACGGCTTGTGTGAGCTTCGGATGGCTGGAACCGAGGCGGTTTTGCAGCGGAATGCGCTGGCGTTCACCACCTTCGCGAATACGCTCGACTACCAGTTCCTCGGAGACCGCACCGGCCAGTTCCGCACCATGGTCGCGAGCCAACACGGCCAGCAACAAGTCGAGTACCGACAGGCCGCCGCACGCCGTCAGGCGATCCCGATCCCAGTCGAACAGGTGACTGGTGGCGATGACCTTCGGAAAACGCTCGGCGAAATCGTCCTGCCAGCGCCAATGCACGGCCGCGCGATAACCGTCGAGCAAGCCTAATTGCGCCAGCGGATAAACACCGGCCGACAGACCGCCGATCACGCAACCGGCACGCACCAGTTGTTTAAGCGCACTGCTGAGCGCCGGCGCCAGTGCGGTCGGTGGCTCGTCGGCGAGCAGGAACAGCTTCTGGAAATTTTCGAGCTTGCCGGTCCACGCTTCACCCGGCAACTGCCATTCGCCTTCGGTCCGCGGTTCGGCCTGCAGGAATGACAGTTCGTAAACCACGTCCGGATGCACACGCTGGGCAACACGCAAGGCCTCCTCAGCCAGCGCAAGCGTCAGTGCTTTAGTGCTGGGCCAAATCAGGAAACCAATTCGATGGGCAGTCATGGGCGAGCGATCCGAAGCGAAGAACAGTGATGAAGGCATGGGCCAATGCTAGCCCGTAAACGAACGCAAATCTCAGAACCAGCACAGATCTAAATGTGGGATCTGGCTTGTCGGAGCCCCCCTGTAGGAGCTGCCGAAGGCTCGGGCCGCGATCGGACGATCTTTTGATCTTGATTTTTCAAATCAAAAGATCGCAGCCTCGCGTCACTCGACAGCTCCTACAGGGGGGCGACAAGCCAGCCCCCACAAGGGAGCGGGGCCAGCCACCAAATTGCGAAGCATGCACTATCCCTGTGCACAACGGCAGTCCTGATTATTTCAAGCTGCCGGACAGGAATTGCTGCAAACGCTCGGACTGCGGGTTCACCAGCACTTCGCGCGGGTTGCCGCTTTCTTCGACCACACCTTTGTGCAGGAACACCAACTGGTTCGACACTTCACGGGCGAAGCCCATTTCGTGGGTCACCACGACCATGGTCCGGCCTTCCTGGGCCAGGGCCTGCATGACTTTCAACACGTCGCCAACCAGCTCCGGGTCGAGGGCCGAGGTCGGTTCGTCGAACAGCATCACTTCCGGCTCCATCGCCAGCGCACGGGCAATCGCCACGCGCTGCTGCTCGCCGCCGGACATGTGGCCAGGATAAGCATCCTTGCGATGAGCAACGCCTACCTTGTTCAGGTAGTGCTCGGCTTTCTCGCGTGCTTCAGCCTTGGACATGCCCAGTACATGCACCGGCGCTTCCATGATGTTTTCCAGCGCGGTCATGTGCGACCACAGGTTGAAATGCTGGAACACCATCGACAGGCGCGAACGCATGCGTTGCAGCTGTTTCGGGTCGGCAGCCTTCAGCGCGCCGTCCTTGTTCGCCACCAGCTTCAGCTCTTCGTTGTTGAGCAGGATCTTGCCCGCGTGCGGCTGCTCCAGCAGGTTGATGCAGCGCAGGAAAGTACTTTTGCCGGAGCCACTGGAGCCGATGATGCTGATCACATCGCCGGCTGCCGCCTTCAGGGACACGCCCTTGAGCACTTCGTGACTGCCATAGCGTTTATGCAGGTCTTGGACTTCAAGTTTGTACATGCTGTCGGTTCTCACAAAAACAGTCAGTCAGTGGTATTCAGTGCTTGCGCGGGGCCAGGTAGCCCAGCCAGCGGCGCTCGGCCATCTTGAACAGCTTCACCAGGATGAAGGTCAGGCACAGGTAGAACACGCCGGCGGTGATGTACGCCTCGAACGGCAGGTAGAACTGGGCGTTGACCGTGCGCGCGGCACCGGTGATGTCGATCAGGGTCACGATGGACGCCAGACTGGTGGTCTGCAGCATCATGATCACTTCGTTGCTGTACTGCGGCAGCGCGCGGCGCAGGGCCGACGGCAGCAGGATGCGCTTGTACATCTTGACCCGCGACATGCCCATGGCCTTGGCCGCTTCGATCTCGCCGTTCGGCGTGGCGCGCAGGCTGCCGGCGATGATTTCGGCGGTGTAGGCGCTGGTGTTGATCGCGAAGGCCAGGCACGCACAGAACGTTGCGCTGGACAGCCACGGCCAGAGGAAGCTTTCACGTACGGCTTCGAACTGCGCCAGACCGTAGTAGATCAAGAACAGCTGCACCAGCATCGGCGTGCCGCGGATCACGTAGGTGAAGAGCCAGGCCGACATGTTGACGACCGCGTTTTTCGAGACGCGCATCAGGCCCAGCGGCAAGGCGCACAGCAGGCCGAAGAACAGCGACAGCGCGAGCAATTTGAGGGTGGTCACCAGGCCGCCGAGGTACAGCGGCAAGGCCTCCCAAATGACGTTGTAGTCGAAGATCATAGATCAGCCGCCCTTACGCCTACCGAGTAGCGCTTCTCAAGGTGACGCAATGCCAGCAACGACACACTGGTGATCACCAGGTACATCGCCGCCACTGCGAGGAAGAAGGTGAAAGGCTCGCGGGTGGCATCGGCCGCCTGTTTGGCCTTGAACATCATGTCTTGCAGACCCACCACCGAAATCAGCGCGGTGGCCTTGGTCAATACCAGCCAGTTGTTGGTGAAACCGGGAATCGCCAGGCGAATCATCTGCGGCACCAACACCCGGAAGAACACCTGGAAACTGCTCATGCCGTAGGCCATGCCGGCTTCGGCCTGACCTTTGGGGATCGCCATGAAGGCCCCACGGAAGGTTTCCGACAGGTACGCACCGAAGATGAAGCCCAGGGTGCCGATACCGGCGGCCAACGGGTTCAGGTCGATGTACTCGTCAAAGCCGAGTAGCGGTGCGACGCGGTTGAGCAGGTCCTGACCGCCATAGAAAATCAGCAGGATCAGCACCAGGTCGGGAATACCGCGGATCACCGTGGAATACAGGTCGCCCAGCCAGGCCAGCCAGCGCACCGGCGACAGACGCAGTGCCACGCCGATCAGGCCCAGAACGATGGCCATGGCCATGGACGACAAGGCGAGCTGAAGCGTCAGCCAAGCGCCATCGAGGATGACAGCCCCGTAGCCTTTCAACATGATTCAGGTCCTCGAAAGTTGGGATGAAAAAATGGCGCAAACCTCAGAGATCCTGTTGCTTGCGCCATTTCGGACTTGTCGCAGAGACGTGTTACTTGCCGTAGATATCGAAGGCGAAGTATTTGTCCTGGATTTGCTTGTACTTGCCGTTCTCGCGAATGGCCGCGATGGCTGCGTTGAGCTTGTCCAGCTCAGCCTTGTCGCCCTTGCGCACAGCGATACCTACACCGTCGCCGAAGTATTTGACGTCGGTGAACGCAGGGCCAACGAAGGCGAAACCTTTACCGGCGTCGGTTTTCAGGAAACCGTCATCCAGCAGCGTAGCGTCTGCCACGGTGCCGTCGAGGCGGCCGGCGGCCACGTCGAGGTAAATTTCGTTCTGCGAACCGTAAGGCTTGATCTCGGCACCCAGCGGGGCCAGGACTTCGCGGGCGAAACGCTCGTGGATCGAACCACGCTGCACGCCGATGTTCTTGCCCTTGAGCTCGGTCAGGCCTTCGCTGACCTGAGTGCCGGCCTTCATGACCAGGCGAGCCGGGGTGTTGTAGTACTTGTTGGTGAAGTCCACAGACTTCTTGCGATCTTCAGTGATCGACATGGACGACAGGATGGCGTCGATCTTGCGCACCTTGAGCGCAGGGATCAGACCGTCGAACTCTTGCTCGACCCAAACGCACTTGGTCTTCATCTCTTCGCACAAAGCGTTGCCGATGTCGTAGTCGAAACCAACGATGCTGCCGTCCGGCGCTTTCGACGCGAACGGAGGGTAAGCCGCCTCGATACCGATTTTCAGAGGTTTTTCATCGGCGAAGGTTGGCAGAGACAGCACGGACAGTGCCAGGGCGCCAAGCAGCACGAGTTTCTTCATCTTGGGACTCCATCGGTAAAGGGCTAAAACGGCAGAGTGAGCAACAGCCCAATATGCGAGTGAGTGGAACCAGAAAGCAGTGCTGCGTCCTGGGAAGCCAGTGTTTAAATTCAACACGGGCAACGACGAGCGAGTGATCGGCATTCTAACGACAGGCCCGAGGCCGATATTTCTTCAATGCGACAACTAATTACAGAAGCACCGAGAAAGCCGTTTTAGCGCGTTGACAGCCCTGCAAAATCATGCAGAAGCAAAAGACATTGAACCGATCTGTATTGCAAATTGCGGGCCTATTATTGGCAAACCCTTCTAATCCGGCAAGCGCAGTGTAATGGCTTATTTTTTGAGGGGCATTTCAGGCCCGGATTTGAGCCCCGGCGTTTCCCAATGCCCCGTATTGAAGCGATGCGGTTACACATTGAGTAACCTGAAAGAATGCAGGTAACAGTAGGAAAATGCCGACAGAGGAAGCCGATAATTATTGGTTGAAGATCAAAAACAAAAACCCCGCCAGGCTCAACACCTGACGGGGCTTTTGATGACTCAGATCCGCCGCTTACGCGACATTCATGGTCTTGTGCGTATCAATCAAATGCTGCACCACACTCGGATCAGCCAGGGTGGAGATATCACCCAACCCATCATATTCAGCCGTCGCAATCTTGCGCAGAATCCGCCGCATGATCTTGCCCGAGCGAGTCTTCGGCAGCCCCGGCGCCCACTGGATGACATCCGGCGAAGCAATCGGGCCGATCTCCTTGCGCACCCAGTTTTTCAGCTCCAGGCGCAGCTGCTCGTTCGGCTCTTCACCGTTTTTAAGGGTGACATACACATAAATGCCCTGCCCCTTGATGTCGTGCGGCACACCGACCACCGCCGCTTCGGCGACTTTCGGGTGCGCGACCATCGCGCTTTCGATCTCGGCGGTGCCCATGCGGTGGCCGGACACGTTGAGCACGTCGTCCACGCGACCGGTGATCCAGTAGTAACCATCGGCATCGCGACGGGCGCCGTCACCGGTGAAGTACATGCCACGGAAGGTCTTGAAGTAAGTGTCGACGAAGCGGTCATGATCGCCAAACAGCGTACGCGCCTGGCCTGGCCACGAATCGAGAATCACCAGGTTGCCCTCGGCCTCGCCTTCGACGATGTTGCCCAGGTTGTCCACCAGTGCCGGCACCACGCCGAAGAACGGACGCGCCGCAGAGCCTGGCTTGAGCGCGTGAGCCCCCGGCAGCGGG